>JBGVRX010000001.1:0-10470 GCA_045128835.1 Bacilli bacterium
TTAAACTATGTGGATAATGTGATATACTTGTCATAGCGATAAGTCCTTTCTAATTAAAATGTTTCGTTTCAAATTACATTTTACTAGACTTATTGCTTTTTTACTATATATAAAAGTCTCACATCAATTGTAACACTACAATATGCATTAACATATGATGGAACAAATTATAGTGGAGCAGCAACAGGAGAAATAAGTAAAATAGATACAACAGCACCAAATGTAAGCTTAAGTATAAGTGGAGAAAAAACAGACCGAGTAACAATCACAGCTGTATGTAGTGATTCAGAAACAGGAATCACAAAATATGAATATAGTGATGGAAACAAATGGTATGATGGTGGATTAAATAGTAGTTATACAATAACAGGATTAAGTTCAAATAAAGAATATGAATTTAAAGTAAGATGTACAAATGGAGTAAATAAAACAAAAGAAGCAAGCACAAAAGATAGTACACTAGGAATAACAAATCCAAGTATAGCTTATGAAAAGACACCAAGTACACCAGTAAATGGATACTTAACAAGTGAAATATTAAAAATAACATATTCAAATGCGAATATAGTAAGTCCACAGTATTTTGTAAAAACAACAAGAAAAGGAACAAGTAGTTTAAGTGTAAGTGAGTCATGTGGAAATGGAGATAAACCAGGAACATGTACAAATATAACTTCAACAACAACATTAGAAGCAAATACATGGTATAAAGTAAGTGGAAATGTAAATGTAACATATAATGAATATGCAACAGAAGTAGGAACATTATATGCATTAACATATGATGGAACAAACTATAGTGGAGCAGCAACAGGAGAAATAAGTAAAATAACAAAAGAAGTAACATATACTGTAAAACATTATCAAATGAATACAGATATGACAAACTACACATTATATGAAACAGAAACAAAAACAGCAACAGCAAACTATACAACAACACCAAGTGTAAAAACATATGCAGGATTTGCAAGTCCAAGTACACAAAATGTAACAGTATCAGCAGATGGAAGTACAGTAGTAGAATATAGATATGCAAGAAAACAAATAGTAACAACATTCTATAGAAATACAAGTGCAAGTGATACAACAACACATCAACAAACATTTACATATGGAGTAAGTGGACAAAAATTCTCAGCAAAAGGCTGGACAAGAAGTGGATATACGATAGGTGGATGGAGAACATCAACTTCTGGAGAATATGTATATACATTAACATCAGGAGTATCAGATAACTGGATAAATACAAATTCACCATCAATAAATTTATATGCAGTATGGATAAAAAATCCTGCAATAGCAGAAGCAAGTTCTACAGTAACAAGTGGATATACATGGGCAACATCAAGAACAATCAAAATAACATATACAAATACAAATATGGCAAGTCCAAAATACTACTTTAAATCAAGTGTAGCAGCAACAGTACCAAGCGGTACAGTAACAGCAGCATGTGGAACAAGTGAAAATCCAGGAACATGCAGTTCAAGTGCTGTAACAACACTAGTAGCAAACACATGGTATCAAACAACAAGTACAACACCAAGTATTACATTTACAAAAGTAGGAACATTAACAGCAGCAACAATAGATGGAAATTCAGGAGTATATGCATCATCAACATATAATGTACCTAATGTATCAGATGGAACACCAACAGAACCAACAATAACAGGTGGAAGTGAAACATGGTCACAAACAGCAAAAACAATAAGTGTATCAACAGAATCAACAGAAGCAAGTGGAATACATCATTATCAATATTGTATAAGTGGAGCACCAAATACATGTGCCGGGACATGGGTAGATTTAGCAAGTGGAGTAAAAAGTGTATCAATAAGTACAAATGGTACAAGATATATAGTATTTAGAGGTGTTGGAAATAATGGTAAAGTTGGACCATTATCTGGAACACAAACAACAATGATAGATACAGGTATACCAACTGCTCCTACAATAACAGGAGGAAGTGAATCATGGTCAAATGCAGCTAAGACAATAAGTGTTAGTACAGATTCAACATCAGCAAGTCCAATAAGTTATTATCAATATTGTATAAGTGGAATAACAAGTGGATGTAATGGAGCATGGACAGATATATTACCAGTAGGAACAAAAAGTATAAGTATAAGTGATAATGGAACAAGATATATTTATTTTAGAGGAGTAAATGTATTAGGAGTACCAGGAACACCAAGTAATTATCAAACAACAATGGTAGATACTGATACACCAGGAGCTCCTACAATAACTGGAGGAAGTGGCTCATGGTCACAAACAGCTAAGACGATAAGTGTATCAACAGAATCATCATCAGTAAGTCCAATAAGTTATTATCAATATTGTATAAGTACATCAACAGGTGGATGTAATGGAACATGGACAAATTTAGCAGCAGGAGTAAAGAGTGTAAGTATAAGTACTAATGGAACAAGATATATTTACTTTAGAGGTGTGAATGCACTAGGAGTACCAGGAACACCAAGTAGTTATCAAACAACAATGATAGATACAAGTGATCCAACAGTAACAGTAAGTGTAAGTGGAAAAACAGCAACATTTACAATAAGTGATAATATAGGAACAGTAGGATATGGAATAAATCAATCAACAATAAGTCAGCCAAGTTATACATCATATGTAACAACAAATGGTTCAACAACATGGACAGCTTCAGCTGCAGGAACATATCAAGTATGGGTAAAAGATAATGCAGGAAGAACAGCAAGAGCACAATTTACAATAGCATCAACAGCATTCTGTGCATATAGTGCGGGACAAGTATGGAATTATGCATACTCAGGAGGAGTACAATCATTTGCAGTACCATGTAGCGGAACATACAAATTAGAAGTATGGGGAGCACAAGGTGGTTCTTCAGGTAGTGCTACTGGAGGATATGGTGGTTATTCATATGGTAATGTAACTATTAATAAAAACTCTACATTATATGTTGTTGTTGGTGGACAAGGCAATCCATCAAATAAATATGGAAGTACAAAATATGGTGATAGTGATTATCCATCATATTTAGTTTCTGGTGGATATAATGGTGGTGGTAATGCTTATTATGTACCAGCTTTTGGACAAGGTGGTGGAGGTGGCGGCGGTGCCACACATATAGCAACAAGAACAGGATTATTATCATCATTATCATCTTATAAAAACAATATATTGATTGTTGCTGGCGGCGGCGGAGGAGCTGCAGGAGGATTTCATAATATCTCTGCTAATTCTAACGGTGGAACAGGTGGTGGAGCTACTGGAGGTTCTGGTGCCAATCTTGTAATGAATGGTAATACTGGATATGGATGTTCTGGAGGTACTCAAACTACGGGAAATGCATTTGGGCAAGGAGGAACACAATCCAGTCCTAGTTTATATGATGTTTCATATGCCTTCTCGGGTGGAGGAGGAGGAGGATACTTTGGTGGTCACGCTAATGCAGGAAACTCTGTAGGCTCTACTGCTGGAGGCGGCGGAGGCGGTGGTGGCTCTGGTTACATCGGTGGAGTAACTGGTGGAGCAATGTCAAATGGCCAACGCTCAGGACATGGATATGCTAGAATCACCTTAGTCTCACTAACACAATAAAAAAGAAAGGAAGTAAAGAAATGAAAACAATAAAAATAATATTAATGGGAATATTCGCAATCAGTTTAGTAACTGGTTGCGGATGTGAAAAAAAAGAAGAAGAAAGTCAAGCAAAAGAAGAAGCAAAAGTAAATACAAATGAAGGAGTAGTAAAAGATCAAGTAGTAGAATCATTTAAAATGGAAAACACTTCATTAGTATATGAGAATGGAACAACATTATTAGAAACAACAGTAACAAATACATCAGATAAAACAGAATACTTAAAAGAATTTGAAATAAAAGTAATGGATAAAGATGGAAATGAAATAACAACACTAAAAGGATTTGTAGGAGCAAGTATAGAAGCAGGAGAAACAAAAGTAATAAATAGTTATAGTGGACAAGATTTAAGTCATGCATATTCTATTTCTTATACTGTTAAAAGATAAAATAGAGACTGAATTAATAAAATTCAGTCTTTTTCTTATAAAAATATAAAATAATAGTAAATTATGGTAAAAATAAGTGTTTTCCATGGTATAATTATTTTGTGACTATAAGGAGGATATTATGACAAAATATGTTTATGCTTTTAAAGAAGGCAACAAAGATATGCGTAACTTATTAGGTGGTAAAGGTGCTAACTTAGCTGAAATGGCTAGTTTAGGATTACCAGTTCCAAATGGTTTTACAATTACTACAGAAGCTTGTACAGCATATTATAAAGATGGAGAAGTTATATCAAAAGAAATCCAAGAAGAAATATTTGCTAATTTACACCAATTAGAAAATGAAATGGGTAAAAAATTAGGAGATGTTAATGATCCATTATTAGTATCAGTAAGAAGTGGTGCTAGAGCATCAATGCCTGGTATGATGGATACAATTTTAAATTTAGGTTTAAATGATGAAGCAGTTGAAGGTTTTGCAACAAAAACAGGAAATCCTAGATTTGCTTATGATTCATATAGAAGATTTATTCAAATGTATTCAGATGTTGTTATGGAAGTTCCAAAAAGTTTCTTTGAAAAAATCATTGATGAATTAAAAGAAGAAAAAGGAATTCAATACGATACTGAAATGACAGTTGAAGATTTAAAAGAATTAGTAAGAAGATTTAAAGAAGTATATAGAACTGCTATGAATGGGGAAGAATTTCCACAAGATCCAGTTGAACAATTAATGGGAGCAGTAAAAGCAGTATTCCGTTCATGGGATAATCCAAGAGCAATTGTATATAGAAGAATGAATGATATTCCAGGTGATTGGGGAACAGCAGTTAATGTTCAATCAATGGTATTTGGAAATAAAGGAGAAACAAGTGGTACAGGTGTAGCATTTACTCGTAATCCATCTACTGGTGAAAAAGGAATATTTGGTGAATATTTAATTAATGCTCAAGGTGAAGATGTAGTTGCTGGTGTTAGAACTCCACAACCTATCACTAAATTAGCTGAAGATATGCCAGAATGTTATGAACAATTCATGGAATTAGCTAATAAATTAGAAAATCATTATCGTGATATGCAAGATATGGAATTTACAATTGAAGAAGGTAAATTATATTTCTTACAAACTCGTAATGGTAAAAGAACTGCTCCTGCAGCTATTAAAATTGCTTGTGATTTAGTAGATGAAGGAATGATTACAGAAGAAGAAGCAGTACTTAGAATTGAAGCTAAATCATTAGATCAATTATTACATCCAACATTTGATGTTGAAGCTTTAAAAAATGGAGAAGTAATTGGAACAGCACTTCCAGCTAGTCCGGGTGCTGCAGCTGGTAAAGTAGTATTTACAGCTGAAGAAGCTAAAGCTTTAGGTACTGGTGGTAAAGGTGAAAGAATTATTTTAGTTCGTTTAGAAACTACTCCAGAAGATATTGAAGGTATGGTAGCTGCTCAAGGTATTTTAACAGTACGTGGTGGTATGACTAGCCATGCAGCAGTAGTTGCTCGTGGTATGGGTACTTGTTGTGTATCTGGTTGTGGCGATATCAAAATGAATGAAGAAAATAAAACTTTTGAATTAGGTGGATACACATTTAAAGAAGGAGATTATATTTCTCTAGATGGTACTACTGGAAAAATTTATAAAGGTGATATAGCAACTAAAGAAGCTACTGTAACAGGTGACTTTGGAAGAATTATGGCATGGGCTGATAAACATAGAGTATTAAAAGTTAGAACAAATGCTGATAATCCAAGAGATACAAGAAAAGCTGTTGAATTAGGTGCAGAAGGCATTGGATTATGTCGTACAGAACACATGTTCTTTGATGATGCAAGAATTCCAAAAATCAGAAAAATGATTTTATCTGAAACAGTAGAAGCAAGAGAAAGTGCTTTAAATGAATTAATACCATTCCAAAAAGGTGATTTTAAAGCAATGTATAAAGAATTAAAAGGTTTACCAATGACAGTACGTTATTTAGACCCACCATTACATGAATTCTTACCAACTAATGAACAAGATATTATTGCTTTAGCTAATGATATGAATGTAACAGTTGAAAGATTAAAAGAAAAATGTAATGAATTACATGAATTTAATCCAATGATGGGACATAGAGGATGTAGATTAGCTGTAACTTATCCAGAAATAGCTCGTATGCAAACAAGAGCTTTAATGGAAGCTGCTATTGAAGTAAAAGAAGAAGATGGATATGATATTACAGTTGAAATTATGATTCCATTAGTAGGTGAAGTAAAAGAACTTAAATTTGTTAAAGATGTTGTAGTTGAAACAGCAGAATTAGTTAAACAAGAAAAAAATTCAGATATTGAATATCACATTGGTACAATGATAGAAATTCCAAGAGCTGCATTAACTGCTGATAAAATAGCGGAAGAAGCTGATTTCTTCAGTTTTGGTACAAATGACTTAACACAAATGACATTTGGTTTCTCTAGAGATGATGCAGGTAAATTCTTAGATTCTTATTATCAAAATAAAATCTATGAAACTGATCCATTTGCTAGAATTGATCAAAATGGTGTAGGTGTATTAGTTGAAATGGCTGCTAATAAAGGTAGAAGTACTAAAGCAGATTTAAAACTTGGAATATGTGGTGAACATGGTGGAGATCCATCTTCAGTTGAATTCTGCCATAAGGTAGGATTAAACTATGTTTCATGTTCTCCTTACAGAGTTCCAATTGCTAGACTTGCTGCTGCACAAGCTGCAATCAATAACGGGAATAAATAATTAATTAAAATTTATAACCAAAAATCCTAGAAAAATCTAGGATTTTTTTGTTTTTGAGTGAAATTTTAATTTAAATATTATGTGTTAAAAATTAATGTAAAATTTGAAATTTAGACTAAGATATTGGTTAATGTCGCATATCTCAGCTTTTTTCATGTTTTTTTGCGACAGGAAAAAAGGAGGTGAGACAATGCGAAATCGAATATATTTAAGGCCTGAACTTTATGATTTATCACAAGGATCAAGAATAAAATTTGTGAGAATTTTTAGGCATTTAACTCAGGATAATGTTTCAGATGATTTAGGAATAACTGGAGAAAATAAAAGAAGAACTTTAACTAGGTATGAAAAAGGGGATAGAAATCAAAGCAAATCCAGATTACAAGAATTATCTAAGATACTTTTAGTAAATGATAATTTAATTAAACAATATGAATTTAAAAGTGTATCAGATATTTTGTATTTTCTTTTATGGTTAGAAGAAATGTTTCCTAAAATTAGAATTGATTTAGGAACAAATGATGAAACAATTAATTTATTCTTTGACGAATGGAATACTATGAGGGATAAAAAACAAAAAATGATAGTTAATTATGAAGAATATTTTGAATGGAAGATAAATTATAAAGTAAAGGAAGATAGTAATGAATGAAATAATAAAAATTAAAATTAGTGAAATAGATGATTTTAAGAAGCATCCATATAAAGTAGAGTTAGGTGATGAATTAAATACTTTAGTAGAAAGTATAAAACTAAATGGATTATTGGTCCCTATTGTAGTAAGAAGAAAAGAAGATAATAGATATGAATTGTTATCTGGACACAGAAGGAAGAAAGTGTATGAAATATTAGGTTTAAACGAAATAGATACAATTGTTAAAGAGCTAAATGATGATGAAGCAACTATATATATGGTAGATTCAAATATGTATCGAGAGAAACTATTGCCAAGTGAAAAAGCATTTTCTTATAAAATGAAAATGGATGCACTGAAACATCAAGGTAAGACTTCGTGCCATTATGACACGAAGTTAAGAAGTGATGAAAAATTATCAGAAAAAAGCAATGATAGTGCAAGGCAAATTCAAAGATATATAAGATTAACTTGTTTAATACCTGATTTATTAGAAATAGTTGATAACATAGGAAAAATAAAAGAAAAACATAATTTAACTATGGGATTATTGCCTGCAGTAGAATTATCTTTTTTATCTAAACAAGAACAACAAATAGTATATTCAGCAATAACATATGAAGATACAACTCCAAGCCATGCACAAGCAATAAGAATAAGAAAACTTGGTTCAAAGAAATTATTAACATTCGATGACGTGGATAAAATATTGTTAGAAGAAAAAGGAAATCAACATGAAAAGATATCTTTTAATAAATCAAAGATAATAAGTGTATTACCATTTGATTTAGTTAAGAGAGATAAAAGATATATTGAACAGTATATAATTGAAGCCATTAAATTATATAAAAGCACAAATAGATAGGTATACAATATTAAAATATTATGATAAAATAATTGTTGTTAAATGTGAGGTTTTGTTATGAATAAATTTGAATTGGATAAAACTATGGAGTATTTTGGTTATAAAAAAAGTGATAGTTATACAGTTGGGAATCTAACTTTTTATCACGATGGCAGATACTTTACTATTGTTAAAGGAAAAACACCAAAAGAATTAGCAAATTTAATATATAAAAAATATGATAATAATAAATATCTAATAAGAGTTGATGGAAATAATGAAAACTATATACCAACAGGGGATACATATACATATCATATAGATACCATAGAAGGATTAGTAGCATACTTAATTGAAACAAAAAATTATTATTCTAAAAAGCAAACCAATCCTAATGAATTAGAAAATATTTTAGATTCAATTTATAAAAAAATATTAGAAAATGTTAGTCCACAACTTAATATTTATGATTGGATGTTAGATAGAGATAACCGAAAAGAATATTTCAAAAGATTATTATCAAATAATACTTATTTAGATTTTAAATTAAGAAAACAAATAGAACTTTTTGATAATATGATAAATCCATTTGCTAATAATATTCATGATATAAATGATAGCAAATTTATCGTTTGTGGTTATGGTTATCTAGAAGACGAAAGTTGGTTTACACTTACTGATAAAGAAAGTGGCGTTGTATTTTCAACTATAAGAAGCAAAGATGGTTTTGTTTTGAATTTACATATTCCAACAGATACATTATATGAGATAGATGTATATCATTATTTTGATAAAAATGGGGAAGAACTCGCTTTTGAAAAATATGATGAATCTGGTTTAACAAGAATTGAATATAATTTAAGAAATGAAACTTTTGGAGAACATTATGGTGAAAAACATAAAGTAACAATAAAGGATAAAAATTTCGTTATAAATGCTTTGAACAAATACATAACTTTAGCAAGAAGTGTTGTTTCTAAAAATATACAAGGAAAAGTTAATACAGAAAATTCAGTTTTAAAGAAAGTAAAAAAATAATAAAATAAGTAAAAGATTAAGATTAGTCATTAATGATGTGAATCTTAATTTTTTTAATAATTAAAGTAAAAATATACTAATATTTATGATAAAATATAATTATCTATTAAAAAATCTAGACAGGAGGTAATTATGCGTGGAAAAGATATAGTATTAAGGCCAATGATGAAAATATCTGATATGGTTCCGTATTTAAAAAATAAAAATATAAAATTTGAATGTTGCTTAGAAAAAGATGCTGAAACATATTTGAGAGAAAATAATAATTATTATAATGTTACATCTTATAAAAATAATTTTGTTAAATACCAATGTGGTGAATTAGAAGGAAAATATATTGATTTAGATTTTGCATATTTAAAAGATTTATCTATTATAGATTATAGAACTAGATTAGTATTATTTAAAATGATAATTGATATAGAACATTATCTAAAAATAAGAATATTAAATACTATTGAGGAAATATTAGAAGAAGATGGTTACAAAATCGTTAATTTATATTTAGAAAAGGATTTTAATGATATAGAACGACCTAAAAGAGTTCATGAGAGTATAAGAAAGAAGGTAACAAATGAGTATTATCAAAAAATATTCTCTAAATATGATTTAGATAAGGATACTAAAATAGAAAATATACCTATATGGGAATTTCTTGAGATAATAACATTTGGTGAATTAATTAATTTCTTTGGTTTCTTTACTAAATATTATAATTTAGAAGATAATAAATATATATTTATTTTAAGAGAAGTAAATAAATTAAGAAATGCTGTTGCGCATAATTCTTGTGTACTATGTGACTTAGATAAAAAAGATAATCTTCATAGAGTTGATACATTAGTTATTAATTATTTAAAAGAGTGTGGTATTGGAAAAGAAAATAGAAATACTAAACTTTCTAATTCTAGAATAAGACAAATTACTTATACTTTATATATGTTTAATATTATAGTAAGTAGTGAAGGTGTAAAGAATAATGTAAAACATGATATTACAAAATTATTTTATGGAAGAATAATTTTAAATAGTAAATACTATAATAATAATGGACTATTGAAATCCATATATAATTATTTTGATAAAATTATTGAAAAAAATTATAAAGAAAATTTGGAGCAATAGTTTGACATAGAAAAATATTTATGATATATTATCTATGCAAGGA
>JBGVRX010000002.1:0-121076 GCA_045128835.1 Bacilli bacterium
TATCACAGAAATCAAGTCTTTATGTAGTTGTGGTGCTAACGCTACTGTTAATGCAAGAATGATTAATGGTGAATTAGTAACTGAAGGGGAAGAAATCGTTATCGGTGGAGATGAAACTTATGTTGCTATGTGTTACACTTGCTGGAGAAAACTTCAAAGAGAAACAGAAGCAATGAAAAATCAATTACATTTACATTTAGATGATATGACAAGTCTTATTGAAAAATAAGACTTTTTTATTAAACTAAAAACAATTAAATGTTATAGTGAAAATAGAGGTGGTATTTTATGAGCAAACCTGCACCTAATGCTAATGATAAACCATGGATTATTTTTGCTTGTGCTACTATATTCTTTTGGCTTGGTGGGTTGTTTTGTTACGTTATAATAAATCAAGGTGACATTTTATATAATCTTTTGCCATTAGCCATAAGTGTTATTTTAACAGCGGTTGGAGCGCTTTTATATGTTATATGGATTTATAGAACAATTTTAATTTCATTACATAATCGTTTGCTTTTTAATCCTGATGCATTTGAAACAACTGCGACATTTATAGCTGTAAAGAATAATGGTTATACAGCAGTTAATAGTCATGTTACTTATTTTGAAACAGTTATATATGATTATGATGATGAAAATGGTGTTCATAGAGTAGTTAAGTCAATACTTAGTCTACTTCCAGAACAAGCAGATTATTTGAAACAAAAAGAAACTTTTAAAATAAGATGTAAAGGTAAAATCAGTGCGATAATTGAAGATATTCCTGGTAGAGACATCTATTATAACGAAAGATAAGGAGAGTATTTATGAAAATAGAAGTAAAAACAATAAAACACCCTAAAATAGTTTTGTTTTTTGTAGGGGCTGTTTCTCTTTTATGTGGTGCATTACCATTATATTTAGCAGTTAAATTTTCGGTAACACTAGAAGGATCTACAATTATCATGTCATTAGTCTTTTTTGCTTTCGGTGGATGGATTTTGTATGGCATGGTAAGAGATTATATATATGAACAAGAAAGAGAAAAATTACTAGGAGATCCTGATGCGTATGAAACAATAGGAAGGTATATTCCTAAGAAAGTTAAGTTTACTGATGTAGGACATTTTGGACTTTCATTTGAAAAAATATTTTTTGAATATATTGATGAAAATGGAGTTCATAGAATTGCTAAATCTGTAAAAGGATTTGCACCTGAACATGCTGAATATTTAAAAGGTGTTGGGCAATTTAAAATTAGATGTAAAGGTAAGTATACTGCTATAATTGAAGATTTACCTGGAAAACCTGCAAGTTATGTAAAATAAAAAAAGTCACTTCGGTGACTTTTTAATTTTCTTCATTTTTAATTTTGCTAAAGCAACGTCTATTAACTGTGAATACACTGCAAGTTAATATAATTTGAGCAGGTATATAAAAAGCTAAACTGATATTGAAAGGTATGTTTGCTAAACTATTTATGAAAGGAACGTTTATGATTGTGTAGTTTTCTAGTGCTAAAAACATCGTTAATGAAGAATAAATAAACAATCCTAGTAAGCCAATAGGAAAGAAGTTATTTAAACCTATTTCTTTAATAGCAAATAAAATATTTATAAATAGATTAACTGTATATATAATCCATAAAATAGCAAGTAGATCCATTCTATCTTGTAAAAGCATAAATCCTATAAAAATACATATAGGTATTGCTACTAATCTAGTAGTAATGTTAAATGTTTTATTTTCACTATCTAATAAGGTTCTGCATAAATATAATATCTGAGTTATATTTAAAATAAAGAAACTTACTACAGGCATATTTTCTATAAATAAATCTGATATGAAGGACAAAGAGATTGCTATTAGCATGATGTAGTAATCTTTTGTCTTGCAGAAAAGGAAACCGGTCATGATAACACAAAGTAAAGAACTAATTATTAGCAGTATTCTTGGATTGAAGTATTTACTAAAACAAATAAGCATTGAATATAAATACAACTGAATTAAAAGAAAAATAATTAAAGCAGATTGTTTATTTTTCATCTAGTTACCTTTTATAAGATTAAGCATTTCAATACATTGTTTTTTATTCATTAAGCGAGGGTTGCCACACAAATAACTTTCTTTTAAAATTCTTTTTGTTAGAACAGGGAAATCTTCTTCTTTTATCTCTTTGATATTAGTAGGGATTTTCATTAATTTATTTATTTCTTTAACTTTATCTATTAACTTTTTAGCAAGTGTTTCTTCATCATCACTTTCATTTCCTAATTTAGAGAATAGAGCTATTTCACTTAATTGCTTTTTGGCAGTAGGAAGCATGAATTCTAGAATGTAAGGAAGAATGATAGCGTTTGCTAAACCATGAGGTACGTGGTAGAACTCTCCCATTCTATGAGCGAAGTTATGTACATAACCAATACTTATTCTTCTGAAAGCTAAACCTGCTTTATAAGAAGCAACAGCCATATTTTCTCTATATTTTAAATTAGTAGGTTCGTTGTAAACTTTTTCAATATTACTAAATATTAACTTAGAAGCTTCAAGTGCTTCGTTTTTATCTTTTTTAAAATATTTACTAGCAGTACTTACATACGCTTCAATAGCATGAGTTAATGCATCCATTCCAGTATATGCAGTAATACTTAAAGGTAAGTTAACTGTTAAGTTAGCATCTAAGGCTACATATGTTGGAATGTATTTATTACTAAACATAGGGTATTTTTCTTTAGTTTCTTTATTAGTAATAAGGGCATATAAAGTGTTTTCACTTCCTGTTCCAGAAGTAGTAGGGATAGCCATAAAAGGAACTGTAAACTTACGAACTCCTCCAACGATTCTTTTTAATTTTAAAATACTTCTTTTTGGGTCACTTACTCTAGCGCCAATAGCTTTAGCGCAGTCCATAACACTTCCTCCGCCCATCGCAATAATAGAATCACAATCATTTTCATTATATAAATTAAAGCCTTTTTCTACAGTTTCAATACTTGGGTCACTTTCAATTTCATCAAATAAACAATATTCAATGTTATTCGCAGTCAATGTATTTAATAAATAACCAATTAAGTTAAGTTTAACGATATTCTTATCAGTTGCGATAAAAACTTTCTTTAATTGCTTCTTTTTTAGCACTCTTATTAATTTAAAAGTAGAATCGTCTCCTATATATAGTTCTTGTTTAGGTTCCTTTAACATTCTTATGTATAAGGCGCATCCTGTTTGTGTTACTCTTACAAAAAAAATATTCATAATATACCTCATTTCTCTAATAAAAGATTATATACTATTTTTTCCTTTAATTGAACTTTTATGACCATTAAAGTGACAATGATATATTTACTTTAATTTATATAAATTATATAATTTGAGAAGTGTTATAAAAGGTGATTTTATGGAAGAGAAGATAAAGCAACTTACTAAAAGACTAGAAGAACTTTCAGATAAATTGGAATTCATTTATTTTGATGTTAGTTGGATGTTTGATGATCCAGATTGTGAGTCTGCGAAATATGAAAGAGAAAGAAGAGAAAATCAAGCAGCATTAAAGAAAGAATATAATGAAATCAATAGTCAACTAGATATTCTATATAGAACTGATTTTGCTATGAAGAATAAGCCTGTAATTTCAAGTGATACTTTGGATTTGTATGTAGAGGATAGAGATCCTTTTACTCAAGCGTGTCAATATAACCTTTTTAAACATAGCACATATGAATATGTAGGTAATATTAGATTTTATGGTGAAAATGATTCTATTTTTGGAAATGTATCATATGAAATAGAAGAACAACATCGTGGCAATCATTATGCTTTAAAAGGTTTACAATTAATAGGTCCTGATTTAGCAAAAAGAGGCATTAATGAGTTGTTTATTTCTGCTGAAAAATGGAATAAAGCATCAATCAAAACAATAGAGAAATTTAATGGTAAATTAATAAGTGATGAGGGTGGCCTTGTTCAATATAAATGTGATATTAGAAATAAAAAATTGAAAAGGTGATTAGGGGGTATAAAGTAATGATTAAAACTTTACTTAAAAGTGTAAGAGAGTATAAGAAGAAGTCAATTATAACTATTATTTTTACAACATCAGAAGTAATACTTGAATGTATTATTCCTTTTATTATGGCTCTTCTTATAGATGGTATTGAAAAGGAAAGTGTAATGACTTTATTTACATATGGATTTACACTAGTCTTATTGGCATTTTCTTCACTATATTGTGGTATTATGGCAGGAAGATGCGCTTCAGTTGCAGCGTGTGGTTTTGCAAAGAATCTTAGACATGATTTATATTATGCAATTCAAGATTATGGGTTTGAGGATGTAGATAAGTTTTCTCAATCTTCATTAGTTACAAGATTAACTACAGATGTTAGTAATACTCAAATGGCTTATCAAATGTGTATGAGAATTGTTATAAGAGTGCCACTAATGGTTATTTTCTCATTCATTATGAGTTTAACTATTAATGTGAGATTAGCGCTTATTTTCTTAGGGATGTTACCAATTGTTTTATTCTTGTTGTTTATGATTATTAAGGTTGTTAATCCATTGTTCCAAAAGATATTTAAGAAATATGATAACTTAAATAATTCAGTTCAAGAAAATGTTAGTGGTATTAGAGTCGTAAAAGCTTTTGCAAGAGAAGATTTTGAAAAAGAAAAGTTTAATGAAGCAGCAGTAGATGTTAGAGATAGTTTTATAAAAGCCGAAAGACTTATTGCTTTAAACTCTCCAATTATGAATGTATGTACAAATATTGCAACTCTTCTTGTTTCATTCTTGGGTGCTAAATTAATTATCGAAACAGTAGGTTCAGAACTTAGTCCAGGAAAGTTATCTTCCTTACTAAATTATGGTGTTCAAATTCTTTCTTCAATGATGATGGTTTCAATGATTTTTGTTATGTTATCAATGGCCGTTACTTCTGCGAAAAGAATAGCGGAAGTTATAGACCATGAAGTAGCCCTAAAGAGTCCAGAGAATGGTGTTAAGGTTGTAAAAGATGGAAGCATAGAATTTAAAGATGTTTCATTTAAGTATTCAAAACAAGCTCATAAATATGCTTTATCAGATATTGATTTAGTAATAAATTCAGGGGAAACAGTTGGAATTATAGGTGCGACTGGTTCTTCTAAATCTACGTTAGTTCAACTAGTTCCTCGTTTGTTTGATACTAGCGAAGGTACTGTTAAAGTTGGTGGAATTAATGTAAAAGATTACGATTTAGAGACATTGAGAAATGAAGTAGCAATGGTTCTTCAAAAGAATGTTTTATTTTCAGGAACTGTTAAAGAAAACTTGAGATGGGGTAATAAAGAGGCAAGTGATGAAGAACTTGTTAGAGTTTGTAAACTAGCACAAGCAGATGAGTTTGTATCTAAATTTAGTGAAGGATATGACACTTATATTGAGCAAGGTGGTACAAATGTATCAGGTGGACAAAAACAAAGATTATGTATTGCTAGAGCACTATTAAAGAAACCTAAGATTTTAATTCTAGATGACTCTACTAGTGCGGTAGATACTAAAACAGATGCTTTAATAAGAAAGGCCTTTAAGGAAGAAATCCCAGATACTACAAAACTTATAATTGCTCAAAGAATATCTTCTATTCAAGATGCAGATAAAATAGTTATCCTAGAAGGCGGTAAAATCGCTGGCGTAGGAACACATGATGAATTATTAAAATCTAATGAAATATATCAAGAAGTCTATTACTCACAAGTTAAGTCTTCTAAGAAAGGAAGTGAGTAAGATGGCTGAAAGAAAAATGCCGATGCGTAGAGGTATGGGTATGCCTAAAGTAAAAGTTCCAAAAGGTACTTTTAAAAGATTAATGAAGTTTGTTTTTAAATATTATAAAGTTCAATTAGCTTTGGTTGTTTTATGTCTTCTTGTAAGTGGTGCGGCAGGAGCTGTTGGTTCATCATTTACTCAAAGTATTGTAGATGACATTATAATTCCAGGTATGTCTACTGGATTTGAAAGTGTTAAAGCAGATTTATATGGTGTTATTGTAAAACTTATTGTGCTTTATAGCCTTAGTGTTGCGTGTACTCTTATATACAATCAAATTATGGCTGTAGTGACTCAAGGCGTTTTACATCGTTTTAGAACAGCAATGTTTGATAAAATGGAAAGTTTGCCAATTAAATATTTTGATACTCATCAACATGGTGAAATAATGAGTACGTATACAAATGATACAGATACATTAAGACAACTAGTAGGACAAAGTTTGCCTAATATCTTCTTGTCTGCAATATCTGTTACAGTAATATTTGCGGTGATGATATCGTTTAGTTTATGGCTTACTCTAGTTGTTATTATAGGAGTATTTGCTATTCTTAAAGTAACTAAAAAAATAGGCGGAGCAAGTTCTAAATACATGGTAGAACAACAAAAATCTTTAGCAAAAGAAGAAGGCTTTGTTGAAGAAATGATAAAAGGTCAAAAAGTAATTAAAGTATTCTGTCATGAAGAAGAATCTAAAAAAGAGTTTGATGTGCTAAACGAAAAATTATATGAAGATAGCCAAAGAGCTAATAAGTTTGCTAATATCTTGATGCCAATATTAGGAAACATAGGAAATATTATGTACGTTCTAATTGCTTTTGTTGGAGCATTCTTAGCTATGTATGAAGTTAAAAATATTTCTTTAAGAGGTTTAGCAGTTTTAACTCCAGGAATTATTATTTCTTTCTTGAGTTTATCTAGACAATTCTCACATACAGTTGGTCAAGTATCACATCAAGTTGCAATGGTTGCAATGGGTCTAGCGGGTGCAAGTAGAATCTTTAACTTATTAGATGAAAAAGAAGAAGTTGATGATGGATATGTAGTTTTAGTAAGGGCTAAAAGAAATGAAGATGGAACATTAAACGAAACAGAAGATAAAGATGGTATATGGGCTTGGAAACATTATCATAAGGATGATGGAACTACTACTTATAAAGAGTTAAAAGGTGAAATAGTTTTAGAAGAAGTAGATTTTGGTTATGTTGAAGGTAAAATGGTTTTACATGATATATCAATACACGCCAAACCTGGTCAACAAATTGCTTTAGTAGGTTCAACAGGCGCTGGTAAAACAACTATTACAAACTTAATAAATCGTTTTTATGATATTCAAGATGGTAAAATCAGATACGATGGTATTAATGTAAATAAAATAAAGAAAAAAGATTTAAGAAAATCATTTGGTATGGTTTTACAAGAAGTTAACTTATTTACAGGAACAGTAATGGACAACATTCGTTACGGTAAATTAAGTGCAACTGATGAAGAATGTATTGAAGCTGCTAAACTAGCTAATGCTCATGATTTTATTACTAGATTGCCAGAAGGATATGATACTGTATTAACTAACAATGGTGCCTCTTTATCTCAAGGTCAAAGACAATTGTTATCAATAGCAAGAGCGGCAGTAGCAAATGCTCCAGCAATGATTTTAGATGAAGCTACATCTTCAATTGATACAAGAAGTGAAAAACTAGTTCAAGAAGGTATGGCTAAACTAATGGAAGGAAGAACCGTTTTTGTTATTGCTCATAGACTATCTACTATTCATAATTCAGATGTCATTATGGTAATGGAAAAAGGTAGAATTGTTGAAAGAGGAAATCACGAAGAATTAATGAAATTAAAAGGAACTTATTATAGATTGTATACAGGCAAGTTTGAGTTAGAATAAAATAAAAAAGAAGCAAATTAGCTTCTTTTTTTTGTGTTATCAGTTTTAAGTACATCCCCGCGTTTATCTAACTTTATACCTAAGTGTTTTACTATTGCTTTATAAACATCATTTTCTTTTTGAGTTTCAATAATTAAGGTTTTATTTAAATCTTTATCTATTTGAAAAGCGTAGTAGGTTTCATTAATTTGGAATAGTTTTATTGTGTTTGCTACTAATGTTGAACTTAATGAACTATCTACTTTTATATTTGCTTGATGAGCAATCTTTTTAAACATTTTTTTATTCATGTGATTATCTCCTAGTAGTGATTGCTTCGTTTGATTTAACATTTCCATTCTGGATATTTAAACTAGTTGTAGCAAAACTGTTTTTACAGTTTTGACGATCATAATTAAATATGGAATTAAATATTGTTTCAAACATTACATTAGAAGCGTATTCTTTCGCTTCTTCTTTATTCATTTTAAAACATTTTTCGGATACTGTTTCAAGTGCTTGCTTTGTCACATCAAGAGGAATAGGTTTACTAGCATCTAAACATTCCCAAATAGCTTCAAATAAACTTGTATGTTCTTTTTGTGCTTTAGTTAGAGCTTGTCTTCCAAGTGAGGTATCTAAATGTTTTAAAGTGTTATTTATAGTTTTGTTGTTAATTGTTCTATCGTGTTCATCTATGTTTTTATTAAAGTAACATGTTCTTTTGTTATCTAATAAGGTGCTATGTCTAAAGTAGTCTACTTTAACTCTTTTCTTAGTAGCAGTGATATTAAATGTATCTTCAGTAGGCACCATGAATTTAGATAATAAGTTTGATGGAGATGAGGTTAAATCAACATCGTAATAGCCTTCAATATTGTATTTTTCATCGTTTACATATACATTGTTTAAAGCGTGTAATATTGAGTTTTCATCGTTGTCTTGATATATTTGATGAACAACTTTAATATTAGGGTCATTCAGTTCTTCAAATATAGCTTCGAATATTAAAGAATAACTAACACATACCATTTGATTTGAATTTAAAACACTATATAAATCTTGGGCTGAATTGTTTTTTAGGTTATATTCTTTTTCGGTTAAAAGTTTTCTAACGTAAATAAGTTTTTCATAAGGTGATAAATTGCTTTTCTTTAATTGATTAGCTACTGTTTTTATAATTGAATTAGCGTGTAATATTTGTTCTTTATCTACGATATTATTTCCAGAATAAAATTTCAGACTATAATCTTTAGAGTAATTGAATTTTATATATTTCTCTAAGAACAATAGGTTTTTAAATTCTTCACTGTTGTAATAGTAGTGCTTAGAATAGAAGCAAATATCAAACTTTCTATCTGGGTAATTTTTCTTTAAGAAATCAACTAATTCTTTTGCTTTTCTTAATTGATCTTTACCAAATTCATCGGTATTAGTTATAGTAAGCGCAAGAAGGTTGTTTTCTAAATTTGGTATAACACTTTTAGCGGATTCTATTAAGTCATCATTTATTTCGCAACCTTGTTTTATTATTAATTCTTCAAAATTATCGTATTTAGTTTGAGTGAAAGGATTGTTCTCTATTAGTGTTGTTTGTCTTGAAAAAATAAGTTCTTTTTCACCATTTTCATTAACTTTAGTAAATTTCTCAAGGTATTGTTCAAGTTCAGAAGGAGAACAAGCATATACGGAATTAAGTTTAATTACAATATTGTGTTCTTTTGCATAATCAAGAACAAATTTCCAATCTTTATAAGTTCCAGGCATGCCAGCATCAAGGTTAAAAGCAATATTAAAATGATTATTTTCACTAATGATTCTTTTATCGTCAATTAAATTCTTTAAGGCTTTTAATTTTTGATCATATAATTCTTTTTCAAAAGGGTATGTTAAATTAAGAGAAACAAAGTCTCCAGGTTTCAAAGTGTTTTGTGTTGTAAAAGGTTGGGTAACTACAGAAAATAAAGTTAACTCTTTACGGTTACGCAAATTAATCATATATATCACCCCTATAAGCACTTATAAAATCATTATATCATATAAATTGTATACAAAAGAAGATATTAATTTTATTAAGGTATCTTTAATGTTGCAATATTAAGTATTTAAGGTTATTATGATAATAACAAAAAGATACTATGAGGTGAGATTAATGGTTGAATTAACAGAAGAAGAGTTTTTAAAAACATATGACAGTTCTAAATATGAAAAACCTTCAGTAACTGTAGATGTTTTAATTTTTACTATTTTTAATAAGAAAAGTGATAACTATCGTAAATTGGATGATAAAAAATTATCTTTATTATTAATAAAAAGAGGAGGACATCCTTATAAAGATAAATGGGCAATTCCTGGTGGGTTTGTAAATATGGATGAATCTTTAGAAGAAGGCGCTAAAAGAGAGTTAAAAGAAGAAACTAATGTAGAGAATGTTTATGTAGAACAATTATATACTTATGGTGATGTAAATAGAGATCCTAGAATGAGAGTTATAAGTAGTGCGTATATGGCTTTAGTTAATAGTGATAAGGTTAATGTTAAAGCAGGAGATGATGCAAGTGACGCTCGTTGGTTTAATATCGATTATAAACTTATTTCTAGAACGGTTAATAAAGAGAAAAGAGAAACAGTTGATAGATATAAGATTGTTTTAACAAGTGATGAAATAGTGGTTACTAGTGAAATAGAAAACACAGAAACTTATGTAAATGGTCACAAGGAAAGAACAACTAAAATCATTGATAAAGGTGATTTAGCATTTGATCACTGTAAGATAATTGGTTATGCAATAGAAAGACTTAGAAATAAAATAGAGTACACTGATATTGCTTTTAACTTAATGAATGAATATTTTACTTTAAGTGAACTTCAACAAGTTTATGAAATTATTTTAGATAAAGAATTACTAAAAGCTAACTTCAGAAGGAAAATAAATGAAATGGTAATTGAAACTAATAAATATAGCGAAAAAAAAGGAGGGTATAGACCCTCAAAATTATTTAAATTTAATTATGAATATATAAGTAAAGGCGAATAAATATATTACAAATAAAAGTATACTTTTTAAGAGGCATATGCCTCTTTTTTATTATAAGAATAAAGAAAAATAAGGAGATATTTAAAGGGACAATAAAATTAAAAACTTTAGAAAAATATTTAAAATTTATTATTTGGTTTTATTTGTTTGATTGTTTAATGGATAAAAAGGCTTAGGACCAACTTTATCTTCACAATTGCATTTTTTCTTTTTGCTTGGATCACTAGTGTTTGGCTTGTTATTCATCATTTTCACTTCCTTTCTTAATATAACATATGAAAGAAAATAAAAATGATGTAGGTGGTTTGTTTATTTTTTATAAATTAAGAAAAAAGATAATGCATATATTGTAATGGTGATTAGATGAAATTTTATTTTATAGGAATTAAAGGAAGTGGTATGTCTTCTTTAGCAATGTTAGTAAAGGATAAAGGCCATGAAGTAAGAGGTAGTGATGTAGGGGAATATATTTTTACGGAAGAGGAATTAAATAAAAGAACTATACCTATTTTATCTTTTAATAAAAATAATATAAATAAAGAAGATATTGTAATAATTGGTCATAAATTTATTGATAGTGATAATGAAGAAGTTGTTAAAGCAAAAAGAGAAAATAAATGGTATGAATATAATGAATTTATTAGTGAGTTTATTAAAGATTACTTTAGTATTTCTGTGTGTGGAAGTCACGGTAAAACCAGCACGACATCACTAGTAATGAATATTTTAAATGAAGTAGATAATTGTGGTTATTTAATTGGTGATGGGAGTGCGCATATAGGAGACAATAGTAAATATTTTGTTTTTGAAGCGTGCGAGCAGAAAGAACATTTTTTGAAGTATTCAAGTGATATTATTTTAATTAATAACATTGATTATGATCATGTAGATTATTTTAAAACGGAAGATGATTATATAAATGCTTTTTATAAATTTGCTAAACAAGCTAAAGAGAAAGTTATCGTTAATGGAGATGATTTATATTTATCTAAATTAGATAATGTGATGAAATTTGGAATAAGTGATAAGAATGATGTTTATGCTCAAAACATTGTCGAAGATGTAACTGGTATAAGTTATGATTTGTATTATAATAAGGCCTTTATTAAAAGAATAAGTTTACCTTTTTATGGTCATCACATGGTTTATAATTCTTTAAGTGCAATAACGGTAGGTTTGTATTTGAATTTAGATATAGACATTATTGAGAATGGTTTGAAAAAGTTTAAGGGAGTAAAAAGGAGATTTAATGAATTAATTATAAATGATTGTATTTATATAGATGATTATGCTCATCATCCAAGTGAGATTAGAGCAACAATTAAAGCGTGTAAACAAAAATATCCTAATAAGAAAGTAATCGCTTTTTTCAGGGGAGATAGATACTCTAGAATTTATAAGTTTGCTAGTGAAATAGCTGCTGCTTTAGAACTTGCAGATTCTTGTTATGTTTTACCGTTTCCTTCAAGTTCTGTTAAAGAAGAAGGTATAGATATTGATGAAACTTACTTAATGTTATATTCAAATAGAATAAGATTAATAGATGAAAAAGAAACAGAGTTATTGTCAAATTTTAAAGATTGTGTGTATCTGTTTATGAGTTCTAAAAACATGAAAGACATACAAAATAAAATCATAGAAACTAAAGAAGCAAAATTGATGAGATAACCTTGTTTTAAAAGATTAAAAAACTTATAATTATTTTGTGAAATTATTAATAGTTTAGGGGTAATAATATGTCAGTAACAATAAAACATCCAGTAAGGAAAATGACTTATAAAAATATGACTTATTTTGGGGAGATAACGGTTGAAAATGAAAAAAGAGTTCCTTGTGGAGCTGGGTTATATAGGCTCGATAATTACAGCTTTGTAATGTGTGAAAAGGTGTATAAAGACACTTTAAATGGAATGACTATTTTAGCAAGGGGTAATTCTGGGAAATTAACTTACTATGAAAGAGGAATTGCTTATGGCCCATGTATAGAGTTTAATGATGAGAAGGATATTGTTTTTTCAAATACAAATGAATATGGAAAACAAGTAAAATTTAAAATCATTTTAAAAAAAGATGGCACTTATTACATTTCTCAATATAATGATTACGGGGATTTTAATCATCGAGTTTTATCGTTTAAAAAAGGTTTATTTTGTTTAGAATATAGAAACTTAGAGGAAAAAGAGAGAACTGCGGTTATCGAAAAGAAAGTTGGATGGAATTTTAAATATCCGTTTGTAAGAATGTTTTTAATGCCATATGAGGATAAACACAAAGGAGTAGCACCAGCAAAAATAATTCAAGTTGGTAATGATTACATATATAGGGGTGGTGCTCAATCGCCGACTTTTATAACGAATTCAGAGGTGATGAACAACACCAATTATAATTACTACGACTTTGTAAAGGCACATGATTGGAAAGATTACGTAGAAGATAGGCGTGGGAAATTGCATAATGCATTTTATGAATGTAGATTAGATGGTTATGCGATAGATTATATAGATGATGAAAGTTTATATTTTGGGGAAGTTGATGATGATAGACTTGGTGGAATCTGCTGTAGAAAATATAAAGATTACGATTATCTTGGATATGCAGAGCACACTGCTCAAACTCCAGATAGAACAGGAATGAAAGTTTACAAAAACGGAGTAATTGAATTTGGTAGTTTCGTTGGTGAGGAAGATGTAAGGTTTGAAATTTATAATGATTTCTTGCTCATTAAATCGTATGATAAGAAGCAAATGCGAGGTAATTATTATAAACTATATTTTAATACATTTGATTTAGAGGAATACTCTATAAATGATGAATTACTTGAAAAAATAACTTATCCTGAAGTAAGTGAAGATATGAAGAAAGATGATAATAAAAAGGCGGTTATTAAAACAGAATTAACTGGTGAAGATCTTCTTGATAATGCAGCAAAATCAGAATTAAGTATCTATGAATATACGTCTCCTACACCAAACGCTATCGAGATTTATGGATTGAAAAAAGCAATTACAGTCAGTGATTTTTATGTTTTTGATGTTGTTACAAAGATAAAAACGGGAACTTTTAGTGGAGATAGTGGAATCAAGAGACTGCGTTTGCCTAGAAACTTAAAAACTCTTGAAAAAGGTAGTTTGAACGGAATGAAGGAAATGACGTCATTAAAATTCCATGGTAATTCTCAAATTTCAGAAATCCCTAGCGATGTTTGCGATTGCCCTAAATTAAAAGAAATTGGTTTCCCAAGAAGTGTAAAACGTATTGCTTCAGGGGCTTTTAGCGAATGTAAAAACTTAACTTATGTTTCAATATATGAGGGTACTGAGGTGGAGAGTGGTGCTTTTCCAAAAAAATGTGGAGTGCATATTATTTATGAAAAAAGTAGTAATAGCATATTTAATGTAAATAATAAGAAAGAAAAAGAGCAAAAAGTTAAGTCTGGCAAAATTATAAAAAAAGAAAAGCCTTATAAATCTAAGCGCCATACATCGTTGGGGAAAAAAATAATGCGTTCCATAGCGCGTCCGTTTAAGTTGTTAGTTGAATTTTTTGAGGTAATATTTTCTTTTCTTGCTAAACCGTTTAGAGCACTAGGGAAATTATCTAGTTCATTAGGAATAGAAACTAATATCTTTTCTATAATATCGATACTAGTAATGACTGTGACCGCTTTAATGAATGTTTTTAAAGTTAATGTAGCAATTAACGAATGGGCTACCGGTAACATGGATGTTATAACAGGATTGTTCGGCATGCATCTTGTGAATTTAATTACAACCAATATGTCGCAAAGTGTTTTATTAAACATTATATTAGCGATATTAATTTTGGTGGCTTTTGCCCTAGATTTAATTATTAATGTTTTAGTTTTAGTTTTGTTTTTAGTATACATGATTTTATTCTTTGTTATAGGTTTTGCTTATGCACTTGCTGTACCAATTGGAATGCTTATTTTTGCAATTGTAGGGCTAACCCAAAAAAGGAGCGCAACTAACATAATAATTTTATTATTAGATATAGGTTTAATAGTTTTATTCTATGTAGGAATTAGCCTTTAGAGTCTTCAATTTTGAAGACTTTTTTTATTGGAATAATGAATTTTAAAAATAAGCAAATAATAAATGTGACGATGTTAAAAAGAAAGATTATTTATTATAAAAAAGGAAGGTTTTTATGTCAGGGAAAAAGATGCTTTGTTTTGCTCTAGGGATTGCTGTAGGAGTGGGGATAACTTATTTTTATGGAAACTCAAATGGGGTAGAACAAAAAACTAAATGTTTAAAAAGAAAATTAAAGAAGATTGAAAAAGATATGGGGAGAGCTTTGGAGAAACTAAAACCGGAGCAACTACAAAAATATAAAAAGGAATTAGAATCAAGTTATAAAGAACTTATGCATAAGGTAGACAGTTTGACAATTAAAGATATTAAGGATAAAACTAGTGACGCCTTAAATTCAATAAAAGAACATATTAAATTTCTTTCTAATAAAATTTCTTCATTAATGAAACCTGAAGAAAATAATTAACATCGTTTAAATGAAAAAGATTAAGGAAAGTTAGACACTAGTTTGCTAAATGGTTAGAAGTAAGTAGTCTATAAGCCTTAATCTTTTTTTTGTAGATCGGAGAGTTTGCTACTAGTTTTCTTTACAGGATAATAGAAGTAAGTAAGCAGTAAGCCGATCTTTTTATGCTATAAACTTTTGGGGAGTTTATTGCTATTAATAGATGCCTATAACTTTCGTTATAAGCATTATTCCTCAGATAGAAGTAAGCTAATAATAAGCCAAAAGTTTTTATAACCACTCAGAGGATATTTTTTCAATATCATAAGGAGTTAAAGTTGCCTTTTCACTATCACTTATAAGATATTTTGCTTTAGTTTTGCTTTTTGTGAAATCAAGATGATTTCTATGAAGCATTACTAACTCATAAATACTCATGCGTTTTTGTAATGCTCTTTTTAGAACCATTACAAGGGATAAGTTAGAGGCTTGTGCGACAGCATAGCATTGACTATGAGTATAAGGGAAGTCTAACCAGATCATCTCTAAAGTCTCTAAATCTATAGCAAATGCTAAGTTTTGAGAAGAACCCCTTTGAGTTAAATCAAATTTACATTTAACTTTATCGGCCTCAAATATTTCACCAACTTTACCTTTTTGTTCTCTAAGCATTACTCCAGAGAAACATTCAGGGATGTCTGCGAAATCTTGACCTGTGAAAACATTGTTGCAAACAATTGCGTATTTACCGAAATTGCTAGCAGCTTTGTAATCTAAATCAATGAATTCACTAGCCCCGTTAGGAGCACTTGTGATATCACCTGAATGATAAGAGTTAAAGTTAGCTCCACCATGCATGTTGTGCCATGCTAAAGTAGAAACTAAGTTGAAGTCTTTATCATAAAGTTGAACAGATAAGTCAATATCTACTCTATTGTCTTTAGCATTTTTCCAATGAGTAAAGAAACGAAGCACAGGTTTTTTAGATGCTTCTAATTTTACTCTTGAACCAAATGTTAATGTGCGATAACCACCTGAAGCGTTTCTGTTATTTGATGGAACCATGTAGTTTTTCATAGATTCATCTAAATAAACATCTTCAATCATCGCTTTTTTAGAGAAATTTTCTTTTAGAGCATTCTCTAATACTTCGATGATTTTGTTTGTTGTTTCTTCAGAAATGATTTCTCTATTATCTTCGATTTCTTTAACAAAACTATTTAAAGGACCTTTTACAACGAAAATTCTTGTATCGTAAAGATTTCTGTTTTTATAGAACTCCCATAATTGTATTAATAAAGAAGTCGAAACTTTGTTTGCTACTTTAGCAAAAGCTTCAATAGTAACGTTTGAGTATTCGCTTAAGTTTCTAACTACATAGTCTAAAGATCTAGCAAAGACACCAGGTTTGGTACTAAGTAGTCTTAATAACTCAACGATGTGTTTTTCTTTATATGCTTTAACTACAAGTGCATTATAAGTAGTATACTCATCATTTCTTAATAAAGTAGCAACTTTATAGGCATTAGGAAAAACATTACTATAGTCACCTATATGTAATTTTTCTAAAGCTTTTTTCCATAAGAAATCATGAGTTGCCATATCGTCGATAGTGCCTTCATTTTTACTAGCAATTTCCTCTAGTTTTCTTAATAAAACTTTTCTTCCAGTTCTGTTTAAACTCATAAATTTTGTGTTTTTAATAAGAGTTATATCACCACCAGAAATAGCAGCATAAACTCTTAAAATATCAGTTGAAGTTTTGATGAAACCTAAATTGATGTTTGAAAGAAGAGTGCCTTCACTAACGCCTAAATTTCTAGCAAAAGTGCTCATACAATTAAAGTAGAAAGCTAGGTTCTCTTTGAAAGGAATTTCATTTGGAGAAATGAAATAAGAGAAGTCGCTAACTAGTTGCTTTAAAGCGTATTGTGCGTTTAAAGGAATAGCTTTTTTTGATTCAAACATGTTGTTTGTGTAAGCTATTAAAACTTTATTGCATTCTTCTTCAGTTAAAACTTTTAAAGTAGTAAGTTGTGTCTTTTCCTTTAAATGTTTTTTAACTTTCTTTTTTACTTCACTAGGCATATAACCATAGCTGTTTTCGCTAACAGTAAAGTAATGTAGAACTGCATGTAAAACGTACTCTAACTCACTCATTTTTTCGATGTTAGGGAAGTTTTTGTAGAATACTACATGATTAGCGTTATCGCCTTTTGCTTCTTTTAAAAGATTCATAGAGTTAAGATAGAAGTCTTTTAACTCTTCTGCTGAATAGTTTTTTAATAAATTGATAGACTCTTTGTCTAAAGTAAAACCTACAGAAGAAAATGAAAGTAACATTCCTCCTAGTTCGGCATTACTGATTTTAGTGTTACTATTGCTAGTAATATCTAATGATAATATATTTTTGTTTAATAAGATTTGTCTGTAAATGTTTTTCATTTTTTACACTTCCTTTCGGTTACACTAACATTATATAATTGACGAAAAATAAATAAAATGGGTAAAAGTTAAAAAATATTTGTACCCTTAATTTAGATTTAAATGCCTATTTAATGCGGAATTGATTATTTTATATTGAACCATTTAATAGTTCAAATGACATAAATTTGTGTAAAATTGTGAGGTATTTAACATTATTCTTGTCGTTTTTCATTAATTATTTTATAATTAAGATAAGTAGGTGATGCGTTATGAATAACAAAGTAGAATCATTAGGCTCATTTTGGGAGTCAACTGCGCCATTTGTGGAGATGGCTAAAAAAGATGCGATTAAAGAGGAACAAGCAAGATTAAAGAGGAGACTAGGTTATGTCCCTATGATGGATAACGCACGCGATGACTTGAGTTATGAGGAAATGGAAAAGGCTTACGAAAAGGTTGAGGATGTTCTAGATGAAATGGAAGAAGTAAAGAAAATCCTTAATAAAGCTGATATCAGTTTAAAACTTTTCCCATTTAAGCCTCAAATGAATAAACAAGGAGAAATCGTTGGATTTGTTCCAAAAGGTGAAAATGACAAAGAAATTAAGCAAGACATTGAGAAGTATAGAGAAGAAATGGAAAAGGCTCTAGAACAAGGGAAAATTACTCAAGCAGAATTCGATAAGTTAAATGAAAACTTAGAACACTTAATGGAAGAAAATGAAATCGAGTTAGATGATGATCTTGACTTTGAAATAACAAATGATGAAATCGAGAATGAATTAGAAAAACTTGTAATACATAATTTTGGCAATGAAAGAGCATTTGAAAAATTATGTGAAGAATACAAGGGTTATGATTTAGATGAAAGAAAGAATTGTTTAGAAGAATTCAACTCTAAGATTAACCAACAATTAGGAATTGCAGGAAATTTAAAATTCTCTTCAAATCCTAATATGAAGTTTGAAAATAGTTTTACAGATAAAGGATATTACTTGACTGAAAAACAAGTTGAAACACAAGATTTAAAACCAATATTATATACAATGATGGAAAAGGCTAAGATGAGAGAATTCGAAATTAAGAATGAACAAAAACTTAGCATTCAAAAGAAAAAAGAAATGCACAAGAAGATTATGGAAGAAAGAGAAAGAAAATATAAGAAACAAAAAGAGCAAGATGATAGAAAGAATGCTCAAAAAACTATGCAACGTATGCGTAATATGTGGAATGGGTAATAGAGGAGATTTAAATTATGCCTTTTGATAAATGAAATTTACTAATTTCATCAGAGTCTAAGATTAAAGCGGAAAGAAGTGATTGTTATGGCACTGCTTTTTAGATTAAGTAACGACGGACAAAAAGTATATATATCAGAAAGTTCGTCTAAAATAGATTTTGATAAAGATGTTAAAGTGATGGATGTTGATGAATTTATGCGTCACTTGCCAAGTTCGCAAAGGGAGAAAGTGCGAGCACTTTCTAGTGAACTGAGGGATTTAAGTAGTAGAAAAATCGGAGAGTTAGAGGTGTCTTTTGACGTCTACTTATCACAATACAACTCTATGAACATATACTATTATATTAATGGCGAAAATTACACCTACGTTGAAGGTGGAGATTACGATAGTGGTGGTATTACTTATGAGCAGGCCTTAAAGTATTGCCAAGCTAATTTTGGTCATGATTTTGTTAAACTTCACGAGCCTACTTTACATAAAGAGGGCAGTTATTATTATGAGTGTTGTAGGGAAATATCTAAAGAAAGATATATGATGCTTAAAAATAAAATTGAGTTTTGTACTCAAATAATCGCTTTTGATAAAGAACATGAAAAAGAATTTAGAAAGAGTGTTAAACTAGCGATTAAAGAAGAGAAGAAAAGTGCTAGTAAAAAACATTGATTATTTTATTTAAATATGATAACTTATTAAAAAACGTTGATAGGACTAAGTAAATACAGAGTCTTTGTAGAGAGTTAGTGGTTGGTGAAAACTAATAAGAATATGTATTGAAATACACCCTGGAGTTCTTTATGAAAAGTAAAGACGTTTAACTAGCGTTAATAGTCAATTAAGTGTATAGAGTAATCTATAAATTAGGATGGTACCGCGTATTTTACGTTCCTAAGTGGAACGTTTTTTTATTGAAAAAAGGGGGATAAAAATGGGTATTTATGAAGAATTAGTGGCAAGAGGTTTAATTGCCCAAGTAACAGATGAAGAAAAGGTAAGAGAGTTAGTTAATAATGGTAAAGCTACTTTCTATATTGGATTTGATCCAACTGCAGATAGTTTACATGTAGGGCACTTTATGGCTTTATGTTTGATGAAAAGACTTCAAATGGCAGGAAATAAACCTATCGCTTTAGTAGGTGGAGGAACTGCAATGATTGGAGACCCTTCAGGTAGAACTGATATGAGAAAGATGTTAACTAAAGAAGATATCGACCATAACATTGATTGTTTCAAAAAACAAATGAGTAGATTTATTGATTTTAGTGAAGGAAAAGCACTTCTTTTAAATAATGCTGACTGGTTAGCTAATTTAAACTATATTGATGTATTAAGAGAAGTTGGAGCTTGTTTCTCAGTTAATAAAATGTTATCTGCTGAATGTTATAAGCAAAGAATGGAAAGAGGTTTATCTTTCTTAGAATTCAACTATATGATTATGCAATCTTATGATTTCTATTATTTATTTAAGAAATATGATTGTAATTTAGAGTTCGGTGGAGACGATCAATGGTCTAATATGCTAGGAGGAACTGAGTTAATTAGAAAGAAACTAGCAAAAGATGCTGAAGCTATGACTATCAATCTTTTATTAAAAAGCGATGGCACAAAGATGGGTAAAACATCAGGAGGAGCAGTTTGGTTAGACGAAAACAAAACTACTCCATTTGATTTCTATCAATATTGGAGAAATGTTGATGATAGCGATGTATTAAAATGTATTAAGATGTTAACGTTCGTTCCATTAGAAGAAATTGCTAAAATGGAAACTTGGGAAGGTGAACAATTAAATAAAGCAAAGGAAATCTTAGCTTATGAATTAACTGCATTAGTTCACGGTAAAGAAAAAGCTGATAAGGCTCAAGAAGCAGCGAAAGCATTATTTAGTGGTAAAGCAGATTTAAATAATGTTCCTGAAGCTACATTAACAATGGATGAATTAAAAGCAGGAATTAATGTAATGGATTTAGTTGTTAAAACAAACTTCATTCCTTCTAAGTCTGAAGCTAGAAGATTAATCCAACAAGGCGGCTTATGTTTGAATGATGTTAAGGTTACTGATTTCAACTATACAGTAAGTGAAAATGATTTATCAAACGGCTATATTTTGGCAAAAAAAGGAAAGAAGAACTTCTTAAAGATTTTATTTATTTAATAAATAAAGCGCTTAAAATAGCGCTTTTTTTATGTTAATTTTATTTTTTTCGACAAAAGATAGATTTTTTGCTTTTTTTGTATTAAAATTTTTCTATAAAACCTGTAAAATCCTAGTGGAGAAAGGAGGAGTATAATGCTTACTAATTTCGATAGAAAACCGTTTTTTATCAAGACATTAATTAGTTACTTTGTAATCGCTATTTCTTTCTCGATATTTTCGTTAGTGATAACGCAATCTTTAACTGTTTATGGTGTTAATATATTACCTGTGTCAAACATTAAAGATGTTACAATTCAAATAGAACAATTGACAAATATATTATCAATTACTGTAGGAATAAATGCTGTTTATATGTTTAGTGAAGTCATTAGTTTGATTGGTGAATATTTCGAATTTATTTGGCGTGATGGGTTGAAAAATCACGTTATAGATTCAATAAGTTTAAAGTCTAATAATGTGGTTGAAGAAAATAGGTTGGACAGCTGCAATTCATTCCTATATTCTTTTAAAACTGAGGGGTTGCTAGAATAGAAAAGCTTGTTGATTTTAAATCTAATTTAAATTATAATTTTTAAGGAAATATGAAAGGTGGAAAAACATGAAAAACAAATCTAAAAAGTTTATTTCCATGTTTGTAATGCTATTTATGGTAATAACTCTAGTAGCTGGATGTGGAGATAAAGAAATTACAAGTTTAAAAGTTAAAGAAGGTACACTTGAATATGTTTATAAAGAAGACAGTGAATTTTCTTTTGACGGATTAAAAGTTATTGCAAAATATAACGATGAATCAACTGAAGAAGTTGGTAAAGATAAATTAACTATAAGTGAGTTTAGTACAGAGAATGTAGGTAATTATGATGTAACTATCACTTATAAAGAAAAAACAATAACTGTTACATTAAAAGTAACAAATAATGAAGATGAATTATATGGTATCTATGGAGTTGAAAAACCAACTTCTCTAGTATTAAGAGATTCTGCAAAAGGAACTCAAACAAATGCAGAAAATGAATTTTATGTTAAGAATGAGGTTTATGTTGTAGGTGATGACAATAAGTTCACATTCTTCCCTAAAATTACTGCATTAAATGATCAAGATCAATTAATTACAATCAATGCATTCAAGAGTGTTGTTAATGTTTATTTAAAAGATGAAGGAACAGATGCATTTGAATTATTGGAAGACGCTACTGCTCATGTTGTTGTAGATGATGTTAATCAAACATATGATTTTACTGAAGCAGCAATAGGAAATACTTATAAATTAGAAGTTAGACCTTATTGGTTAACAGAAGAACAATTATTGACTGTTAATGACTTCACTACATCAATCGAAGTTGAAGTTGTAGATGGTTATAATGTAACAAATGCTAAAGAACTAGTTGTTATGACTAACTTTGCTCGTGATACTGATATTCAAACAGTAGAAGATGCAACAACATTCTTAGCAAATAATGGCATTGCAGCTATGGATGTAAATGGTATTGTTCTACATAATAACATTACAGTTACTGCAAATGATTTACCTGCTAATTATTTTGAAACAGTAAGTGGCACAACTTATATTAAAGACTATGCGGACTTATATTCTCATAAAGTAGATGCAGGAGAAACATTTACTTTCTATGGTAACTATTATACAGTTGACTTCTCTCAATTGCCTAAAGCTAATATTAAAGCTGGTCAAACAAGCCACGCTACAGCATTTAGACTTTATAGTGTTGAAAATTCAGACCCTAAATTAGTATATCCAGTTAATAGTTATATTAGAGATGCGGCTTTCATTGGTAATGCTAATAGAAGTGAAGATGAAACTAAAACAGCTGGTATCGCTGGATTGATCATGTTAAAAGTTGAAAATCATACTGCAAACATCGAAAACAGTTTAATGAGAACATTCTTCTTGAATTTAATGACAGATAACAGAGCTAAAACTGTTATGAATATTAATCATACTAAAGCTTACGATTCATATCAAAACTCATTATTTGTATGGGGTGGAGTTGTGAACGTTACAAATAGTGAATTTAAAAGATCTGGTGGTCCATTAGCAATTCTTCAACACCATGATGTAGAAGAATATGGAAGTGATGAAGCAAATAATGCGTATATTGATTCACTTGCACCAGAATTAAATATTGGAGAAAACTGTGTTATGGAATCTTATGTAACAGGACACGAATCTTGGTTCGCTACTATGGGGGCAACTGATACAGTTACATTCCTAGCTGCATTATCTGCTACATTTAGCGGAAAAGATAAAACTTATGTTCAAATGGTTCCAAATGCTCAAGGAACTTTAATTCCTGCTATGAACTTAGTAGCTGTTACAATGGCAGGAGGAGAATCTTTCGATGCTGTTGTTAATGGTTCAAAAGCAGCAAAAGGAAGTATTACTTTAAACAATCAAGTTATCGTTAGTAAATTTGATGACAATATGAATACATTAAAAACTGGATTAGCTCAAGTTCCATTTATTCAAGATTTAGTTAAAGGTGGAGTTTTAGCTGGAATGTATGAAACAATTTCTAAGAATGCTGAAATGAAAGCTACTCTAGAACAAGGTTTCGGGGTTAATTCTGCAGCTACATTAGGTGCGTTTATCGAAACAAAAAGAACTGATTATCAAGCAGTTGTTGTGGGAATTAATCAATATTTAACTGCTCAATCAATTACAAATCCTACTCCAGATGATATTGAAGCTGCACTTGCTTATTTAGATACGCAAATGGATGGTGCTAGCTTATTATATCAATTAGTTTCTACTTATGATGAACAAGTAAGTAGTTCTGATAATGTTCAAGCAGCAATTGAAGAAATTATGAATGCTGCTCCTGTATTCCAATCAACAGAAGGTGGATTTGGATTCTTATATAGTGAGAATATGGTAGACTTCTCGCTTAATGATAATGGAAACAACCTATACAAAGGTGATTATTTAGGAATCTACTATTTAGGTATGGGTATTACATTAGGATACTACGATACAGCTAGTAATTAATTTATAAATGAGGTTGCTTAGGGAAAAATATCTCTAAGCAACTTTATATTATACAAAGGAAAGGAGAATACAATTAATGCTTGTGTTAAGTTATGTATTAGTCTTTCTATTAAGTATAGCGGGAATATTTGGTCTTAAATTTTTATTAAAAAAGTTTGAAAATAAAAAGGATTTAGTTTTAAAGGTTGTGTCTGTATCATTGTTTGTTCTAATGTTTATTAGATATATGATGGGTGATGTAGCCATAGCGGAAACTAGAGGATTAAATATGTATTCTCCATTTGGGGACAATGTATTTAATACAATGGTTGGACTTATCCTTATATGGGTGACATATGGAAGCATATTATTAATTACGTTGTATTCATTCTTTAAGATAGATACAGTAAAGAACGTATTGAAGTTTGTTGCGGTTCCTAATATGTTGCTAAATGGTATATTTTTCTATGTGTATGGTGTTTCTATTATAGGAACTAATGCTTTTGTAGAGTTTGATTTTAGATTAGTATTGCTGATAATTGAAATTGTTATTTCGATGTCATATTTAGGCGCTTTATTTTTTAGAAAAGATTATTTTAAAATTAGTAAAATAGAAGTTAAAAATTTATTGTTATCTATAGTACCTATTTTAATAGCGGTACTACCTGCATATTTTTTGCAAGGATTTGTAGGATTTAAATCTTTCAATGGATTGGATTTTGATGGATTTACTCCTGAACACAGAATAATGCTATATGCTAGTTTTGTTATTCCAATTTTAATTTGTTTAGCACTTAGAAATAAGAGTTATGAGATTAGAAGATTTTCAATGATTTATTTAAGTTTGGCCACTATGTGGACTTATCTAAATAATTATGGATTTTCAAATGTAACAGATCCACTAAGTTGGCCATTGCACTTATGTAATACAGCAATGTTTATAATTCCTATATGTTTAATATTTAAGATGAATAGATTATTCTATTTCACGTTCTTTATAAATGTAATGGGTGCTTTACTTGCGATGTTAATGCCAAATACTTCTGCAGATTCGAGTATTCTTCAAACGTCTGTAATTATATTCTGGGTTAACCATTTCTGCGCATTCTTTATGCCCGTACTACTAGTGGCTTTAAAACTATTTGAAAGACCTAAATTAAAACAATGGGTATATTCAATGATTGCGTTCGTAGTTTACTTTGTTTGTATTTTGGTTATTAATGCATGGTTTAGTAATTATGGAAGTGTAGATTTCTTCTTCTTAAATAGTGACTTTATAGTGGATAAACTAGGAAGATGGGCGGAGAATACAAGAAACTTCGTTGTAAGTTTTGAGGTTAATGATTTAACGTTAACATTCTATCCAGTTTATCAATCATTATTCTTTGTTGTGTATTGTTTTATATCACTTGCTATATGGTTTGTGTATGAGCAATTGTTCCAAGTTTGGGATTTAAATGAAGATAGAAGAGCGAGAGAAAAAGATTATAGAAGATTGAAGAGAGAATTATCATTCTTGCTTCAAGGAAGGAGTGAAGATGAACCTATGAGTGGAGATAATAAACCTTGTTTAGAATTAAAGAAATTTTCAAAAAAATATGGTACAAATAAACATTTCTCTGTTAAGGATGCATCTTTTAAAGTAAATGGGGGAGAAATATTTGGTTTCTTAGGTCCTAACGGTGCAGGTAAATCTACAATTATTAAGAGTATCGTAGGTATTCAAACTATTACAAGTGGTAGTATTGAAATCTGTGGTTATGATGTAAAAAGACAAGCTGTACAAGCTAAGAAAGAAATCGGATTTGTTCCTGACCATTATGCTTTATATGAAAACTTAACAGGTAGAGAATATATTAACTATATTGCAGATTTATATGGTGTTAGTAAAGAAGATAGAGATGAAAGAATTAATCGTTATGTTACTAACTTCCAATTAGAGGGTGCTTTTGATAATCAAATGAAAACATACTCTCATGGTATGAAACAAAAGATTACAATTATGGCTGCTTTAGTACATGATCCAAAAGTTTGGATTCTTGATGAACCTTTAACAGGATTAGATCCTACAAGTATTTATCAAGTAAAAGAGTGTATGAAGGAGCACGCTAAAGCTGGTAATATAGTATTCTTCTCATCACATATCATTGATGTAGTAGAAAAGATTTGTGATAGAATCGCTATTATTAAAAAAGGTAATATTTTATGTGATGTTAAAGTTAAAGATTTAGATAAAAAGAAAATTAATCTTGAAGATTTCTACTTAGAAAATATTGGTGAAAAAGAAATAGTTGTAGAAGAAACTAAAGGAGAGTAATTTATGAAGAACTTGATGACTTTAGTTATAATGCAATTAAAAGAAAAATTAAATTTGAGAGGTAGAAAGTTTAGAGGAAAGACTGTTTTAAGTAGTGTAATATTCGGAATATTAAAGTTTGCTTTAATTGTTGCACTTTGCTTTGGAATCTTATTCTTATGTAAGTTCCTATCATTGTTCTCATTAATTGATGTAATTCCTATAAGTGTAATTACAGTAGTATTTGTTGTAATGTTACTTATATCTACAGTAGCGGCAACATTATCGCTTACTAAGGGAATGTATTATTCTTATGATAATCCTGTGTTACTTACTTTACCTTGTTTACCAACTCAAGTTTATTTTTCTAAATTAATAGTGTTTTATATTTATGAATTAATTAGAAATATGTCATTTATGGTTCCAATGTTTTTAGCATATGGAATCATAAGTGCATATGGTATGTTCTATTATTTCTGGGTGTTTATTTGTTTTATATTTATTTCAATGATACCAGTTTTAATAGGATCTATTTTATCAATACCAACAATGTGGTTCTATAATTTCTTTAGGCAATATAAGAGACTTCAATTAGTTTCTTTAATTGCTATAATTGGAGCGGTTACTTTTTCAGTAGTTGGATTAATCGGCTTGATTCCTGAAAATATTGATTTAATAGGTACTTGGGGAACTACATTCTGGGAGATTCAAGATTTCCTTAAAAAGTTTGTTGTAGATTTTAATGTGTTCCATAAGATTGTAACTATGGTGGCAGGAATAAAGAAAAACTTCTTTGGAGTGTTCTTTACTTCAACTCACTTTACTACTTTCTTATTTATGATATTATTCTTAATTTCATTACTTGCTATAGGACTTGTAGTGGTTAAACCATTATTCTATAAGATGGCAAGTAAACCATTTGAATATCGTAAAGAAAAGGTTAAGGCTAAACCAAATAAAGTTATGCCTAAAAGAATATCTACATTTAAAACTGAATTTTTGTTAAATGTTAGGGAACCAGAAAGACTTTTTGTTAATATAGGATTATTAATTTCAATGCCTGTATTAATCTTCTTCTTAAATAAGATTTTTGCGGCAATGAATACGAGAATGTTAGGTAATACAATGACTATAGCATTTAATGTTTTAATTATATTATTAATAGCGCTTACTAGTAACTATTATGCGGCTAGTGTGTTCTCTAGAGATGGAAGAAGTAGTTACTTAATAAAGGTTCAACCAACTCAATATCAACCTTTATTAATTTCTAAATTGATTTTTAATACATTATTTATGCTAGGTGCGTTTACTGCTACATTCTTTGTGTTATTAGAAAATACAGCCTTAGGTTTTGGCAACTGTCTAATATTAATTATATCTACAGTAGCAATCTACTTTGCTCATTTATTCTATAGTGCAGAGTTAGATATAATGAATCCTCAAACAGAGTTATATGCAACTATTGGTAATAGTGATAGCAATCCTAATGAAACAAAATCTACAGTAATAGCATTCTTAGGTGCTTTTGTAACATTTGGTATGTTTTTATTCCTTTTAGTAGAAAATCCTAATCTTATCACTTATATAAAATTATTAGTAATAGGTATAGCATTAATGTTATTTAGACTATACATGCTTCTAAATAAGATTAAATTATATTATATGGAGAGGTAAGTAGTATGAAGAAATCGGTTATTGTATTAATAGGAATAGTATATATATTGGCTATTGTAGTTGTTAGTTTCTTTGGGTTAAAGATTGAAACATTTAATGAAACTGTATATGTTAGTGGTGTCCATTATATTAATGAAGATATTAAAGTTTCTCCGGATGGTACTAAATATGTAGTAATAACATATGTAGATGATCCTGATAATCCAACTTCATATCAACTTGAATGGAGAGTAGATCCAGATGATGCGACTAGGAAGATAGTTTCGTTTGCATACGATGAAAGTAAGTCTTTTGTTACTGTTAATGAGTTTGGTGCTGTAATATTTAGTTCTAAAGGTTCTATCACAGTATATGTTAATTCTACTGACGGTAGTGCTAAAACGGATGCGATTACTATAATTGCTAAGTAAATAAAAAATTAGGAGAAATCCTAATTTTTTTATTATCAAAAAGGAAATAAAAAAAGGTATTCGAATTGAATACCTTTTATAATGCTGAATATTGATACTTGATTAGTCTTTTCTGTTGTAGAATTCAACGATTAATGACTCATCGATTTCAGGTGATAATTCTGCTCTTTCAGGTAATCTTGTATAAGTACCTTCCATTTTTTCCTTATCAAATGAAACGTATGCTGGAATTGTTTGAAGAATATCTAAAGATTCTTTAACAACTTTTAAGTTTCTTGAAGTTTCTTTTAAACCAACTGTTTGTCCTGGTTTTAAAGTGTATGAAGGGATATCAACTTTCTTACCATCTACTAAGATGTGTCCGTGGTTAACTAATTGACGAGCTGCATCTCTAGTACGAGCAATACCCATTCTGTAAACGATGTTATCTAATCTTGATTCTAATAATACTAAGAAACGAGAACCAGTAACTTCGTTAGACTTTTTAGCTAAACCGAAAGTTTTTCTAAATTGTCTTTCGTTTACTCCATACATTGTACGAACTTTTTGTTTTTCTTGTAATTGTTTTCCATATTCAGATATTTTTTTCTTTTTGTTTTTTCCTTGAGGTCCTGGTGCATATGGACGTTTCTTTAATTCATCACCAGTTTCAAGAATTGAAAATCCTAATCTACGAGAGATTTTCCATTTAGGTCCTGTATAACGTGACATTAATAATTTCCTCCTTTTGTCAGTTTATTTTGCAAAACTTACAAAGTGTACAAATTCCTTTTCCTGGCTGTTATTGTTAATTATTTCGCCCTTCAGCGTAGGTTACTTTAAATCCTAAAGTCAATAACTCCAAACAGAAAGTATTTGTCTGCTGCAAGTACATGCAAAACAATAATATACGAGTTAGAGGGTTTTGTCAATTATAAAGTTTACTTTTTAATATAATAAATTATTATTTATTAAATAAATTGGAATTTATATCTAAAAAAGGCAAAAAGAATGTTATAATTTATACGAAAATGAGGTGTTTTTTATGTTGTTTAGCAAAAGTGGTAAAGCTAGAAAAATGTTTACTAGTTTGAAAGAAAAATTCGATTCATTGAAAAATTCAAATATAAGTGCCAAAATTAATAAGATTAAAAGCATCAGCGCTAATAATGAAGAATATGTTGATATTTACAATGAAATAAGTGAAAAGTACACCAATTTACTTAATGACTATGCTTTAGAAATGGATTCTAAATTTAATAGAATTGATGTTTTAATTTCTAGTAAAGAAGTTAAGTTAGTTAAAGAGGAAATGGATGCTGTTGAAGTATCTATTAAAGATTATGAGACTAAACTAATTGAATTAGATAAAGAAATATCAAAGATAACAGAAAGAGAAGATGAACTAAGAGAAGTTGTAGTGCCTTTAAAGGAAAGATTTAGAACTTTAAAAGCCAGTTTTTATGAGCATAAAGAAGAATTATCTGTATGTGGTAAGGTTTTTGAAGAAAAAGTTAATGAGGTAGAAAAGACAATAACTAAATTAGAAACTAAATTAGAAAATGGTTACTACAAAGAATCTGAAGAAATTATTAATGAACTTAAAAATGATATTGCTTTTTATGAAGATCATTTAGAGAGAATGCCTAAAATCGTATCTTTTAGTATGCAAGTTCTGCCAAGAAGATTAGAACAAGCTGTTAGTAAATATCAAAGAATGAAAGAAGAAGGGTATCCTTTATTTAGTATTAAGGCTTCAACTATTGAAGAAAAAATCAAAAGTTCTTTAGATGAAATAAGAATAAGATTTATTTCATTTAACTATGAGGATATAAATGATTCAATTAAAGAAGTGGCGTATGAAATTGAAAGTTTAAATGAAGCTCTAGAAAGAGAAGTTAACGCTAAAGAAACTTTCAATCAATATATTGATACTGTGTATGAAACAATTGATGCTTTAGGAAAAAGATTCTTAAAAGCAAAAAGAGATACTAATAGTATTAAAGATGTATTCTTGATTAAAGAAGAAAAATATACAGAACTAGGAATTCTAGAAAAACAAATTCATATATTAAATAGAATTAAAATGGAATTAGATGCTTATATTCATTCTGCGACAAAACAACCTTATTCTATATTAACTACTAAGATGGGAGAGTTGGCAGAATTTGGTGGAGAAGTAGAAGAAAAACTAAATGCTTATCAAGCATTCATAGTTTCTTTAAAAACGGATACAGAATATTCATATGAGAAAGTAAACAATTACAGCATGGAATTAACAACTCTTTACAATACAATGTTAGGTTTAAATCATAAAACTTTATCTGTTATATATGAAGAAGAGTACAAAACTGTGTGTGATTTAATTCAATCAATCAACAAAACAATTACTACTAAACCAGTAGATGTTAGTGAAGTTAATTTCAGTTGTCAAACTTTAATGAACAAAGCAGAAAAATTATTAAGAGAAATGACTAATAGTTTGAATATGTATCAAATGGCTCAAAACATTATTGTGTTTACTAATAAATATCGTAGTAGTTTCTCTAATGTAAATGAAGTTCTTAATAGAGCGCAAATACATTTTGAAAACGGAGAATTTGAGTTCGCTATTGATAGTGTTAGTGAAGTTTTGCAAGAAGTTTATCCATCATATTATGAAGATATAATGAAGAAAAAAGGGTATAAAGATGAATAAAATATATTTAGATTATGCGGCTACTACACCAATTGATGAAGAGATTATAGAAAGTTACTATAAACTTTTAAAGGCTAATTATGGTAATAGCGATTCTATTCATGAAGAGGGTACAAAAGCTGGAACATTTTTAAAAAAAGCAAGAATGCAAATTGCAAACTTACTTAATTGTAAAGAAAATGAAGTTATTTTCACTTCTGGATCAACAGAGTCAAATAACACGGCAATTAAGGGAGTTGCTTTTGCGTACCAAAATAGAGGAAAACATATTATAACAACAAAAATAGAGCATCCAAGTGTTATGGATTCATGTAAGCAATTAGAGGAATTGTTTGGCTTTGAAGTTACTTATTTGGATGTAAAAGAAGATGGGAAAATTGACTTAAATGATTTAAAAAACAGTTTAAGAAAAGACACTATTTTAGTTAGTATAATGGCAGTAAATAATGAGATGGGAAGTATTCAAGATATTGAAGGAATTTCTAAGGTAATAAAAGAAAATTCTACAGCTTTATATCATATAGATGCTACTCAAGCAATGTGTAAGGAAAAATTAAATTATAACTTAGCAGATCTTTATAATTTCTCAAGCCATAAATTCTACGGATTAAAAGGTAGTTCTGTTTTAGTTAAGAAAGAAAAAGTTCGCTTAGTTCCTTTAATGAGTGGTGGTCAACAAGAGAATGGAGCAAGAGGGGGAACTGTAAACTGGGCAAGTCATATGATGCTTGCTAAAAGTTTAAGGTTAGGCTTAGAGAAGATGGAAGAACATTATAACTATGTTAAAGATTTAAAGACATATTTATTAGAAAAATTAACCACTATTAATGGTTTGAGAGTTAATAGTCCAGTTGATTCTACTCCTTACGTTTTAAATATTTACTTTAATAATAAACGTGGAGAGGTTATAATGAATGCGCTATCCAATAAAGGTATTTATATATCTACAAAAAGTGCCTGCTCTTCTAGAAGTAAGGATTATAGTACTTCGATATATGAGGTTACTAAGGATGCAACAATTAGTAAAAACAGTTTAAGAATATCTTTATCTCATTTAACAACTAAAGAAGAATTAGATGTTTTTGTAAAAGAATTAAAGGATATAGTAGATAGTTTGAAAGGGTGATTTTATGAATAAAGTAATCGTTGGGAAAATCGTTAATACATGCGGCTTAAAAGGCGAAGTAAAGGTAATAAATTCTAGTGATTTTATTAGTGAAAGATATAAGAAAAATAGCGTTTTAATGGCGGTTAATGAAGAGAAAAATACGAACGTTAATTTAACGGTATCATCTTTTAGAGAAAACGATAAATTTATTTATTTGAAATTCAAAGAAATTACATCAATTGAAGATGCAGAAACGTTAAAAGAATGTTACTTAATGGTTGATGGTGATGAATTAAAGAAGATAAACGATGATACTTTTTATTATTATCAATTAATGAATATGGAAGTTTATTATAATGCTAAAAAAGTTGGCGTTATTAGTGAAGTTAATGATAACGGAGCTCAAGACATAATTAGAGTAAAAGGCGAAAATGTTAATGTTTTAGTGCCTTTTGTTGATGAGTTTATTGAAAGTGTAGATGTAGAAAATAAGAAAATTTGTTTAAGAAATTTGGAGGGGTTATTATGAAAATAACCTTTTTAACTTTATTCCCTGAGTTTTATACAAGTTTTAAGGAAACTTCAATTATTAATAAGGCAGTAAAAAAAGAAATTGTAGAGTTGGAAACTGTAAATATTCGTGATTATAGTGAAGATAAGAATAAAAGAGTAGATGACACAACAATTGGTGGAGGTCCTGGATTAATTTTAAAATGTGATGTTTTGATTAAAGCAATAAAGGATTTGAAAACAGAAAACAGCAAAGTTATTTTCCTTTCTAGTAGAGGTAAAAAATATAATCAAAAAAGAGCAAGAAAGTTAGCGGGAGCAAAGAAAGATTTGATCTTGCTTTGCGGTCACTACGAAGGAATTGATGAAAGAGTTCTTGATTATGTTGATGAAGAAATATGTATTGGCGATTATATTTTAACTGGAGGAGAAATACCTTCATTAGTAGTAGCGGATTCAATTATTCGTTTACTAGATGGAGCAATCACTGAAGAATCACATTTAGAAGAATCTTTTGAAAATGGTTTATTAGAGCATCCTCAATATACTTTACCAAGAGTTTATGAAGGTAAAGAAATCCCTAAAATTCTTTTAACAGGAAATCATGAAGCAATTAATAAATGGAGATTAAAAGAAAGTCTACGTGCGACAATTGAAAGAAGACCAGAACTGTTAAATAATTATGAATTTAATAAAGAAGAAAAAGAATTGCTAGAGGAAATAAAAGAAAATCGTGTAGGAAGATGGGAAATGGAAGCTATTAAGAAAAATGAAAGAATAACAGTGCATTCGCTAAGAATGGATGAAGAATATTTTAATTTAATCAAAGATGGAAAAAAGATTTATGAATTAAGAATGAATGATGAAAAGAGAAAATTGTTAAAAGTAGGAAATGAAATATGCTTTTTGAAAAGACCTGATTTCAAAGATTATTTTTACAAAAAGATAAAAGCATTACATTACTTTAAAACACTAGATGAACTAGTTAATTCTCTTGATGTTAAACTAATGGGATTTAATAGTAAAGAAGAAGTAATTGAAGTAATGAATAAGTTTTACAGTGATGTTTTAGGAACTATTGATATAGTAGCTATTGAGTTAGAGTGATAAAAAGGGGAGAAAATTGATACGTTTTCTCCCTTTTTATGTGTAAAAAAAGGGAATGTTTTAAATTTATATTAAATATAAATTAATAACAAAAAAAATTTTTAGTATTGTTATAAATTAACTTTGTGTTATAATACCCTTGGAGTTATATCTATAGATATTTTCAAACATTGGAGGGATTTAGATGGCAATTAAAAGTAATAAGAAAAAAGTTGTTGAGATTAGCGGATTAAGTAAACGCTACGGTAAATCAAATAAGTTTGCTATTGAAGGTGTAGATGTAGAGTGCTACGAAGGTGAAATAGTAGGACTTTTGGGTAAAAATGGTGCAGGTAAATCTACAACTATTAAATGCTTAACTGGTTTTTTTCCTTTTGAAAAAGGTAATGTAAAAATCTGCGATTTTGATATAAAGAAAAATCCTATTAATGCTAAAAAGAATTTAGGATATGTTCCTGATAATAGAGCAATGTTTGAAAAGATGACTGGCATTGAGTATATTAACTTTGTTGCTGATCTTCATCAAGTTAGTGAAGAAGATAGAAAAGCAAGAGTAGAAGATATGCAAAAGATATTTAAATTAGGAGATAAGATTAATAACTTAATTTCTTCTTATTCTCATGGTATGAAACAAAAGATTTGTCTTATGGCTTCTTTAGTTCATAATCCTAAACTATGGTTATTAGATGAGCCTTTAACAGGATTAGATCCTCAAACTGCGAAGGCTTTACATGAATATATGTATAAATATAAAAAAGCAGGTAATGCTGTTTTATACAGTTCTCATAACTTAGATGCAATAGAGAAAACATGTGATAGAGCCTATATTATCGATCAAGGTAAGATTGTTGCAAATATTAATATCGCAGAGTTTTTAAAAGAAAATCCAGGTAAAACATTGGAGACTGCTTTTATCGAAAGATTCGGTGAAGATTTGTGCAACTTATAAAATCACTATTCAAAAGAGACATTAAAGAGTTTTTTACATCATTTAAGAAAGGAGACATCTTAAGTTTCCTTTCTTCATTTTTCTTATTAGCAATTATTTATGGTTCTTTTGTTTTTGTGTTCAATTATTTAAGTGAAATGTATGTTGGAACGAACTTTGGAGATTTAGCAAATGGTTTGAATAGAACAACAGAACTATTAACTATTGGCTTTAGTTTAGTGTTTATTGTTAACGTTATAATGGGCGTTAAAAAGGTTTATAGTGTACTTGTAAGTGCAAAGGATAATGATGTTTTGATATATCAGCCTGTTAATACGGGTTCTATTTTTATTTACAAATTATTAAAGGTTTATATATCACAATTTATATCAACTTTGTTTGTTGTTTTACCTTTTACAATAGTTGTAGATTTGAATTCAACTTTTGTAGGTGGTGTTGGTTATTACTTCTTAGTTTCACTAATTTCTATTTTGCTTCCAATGATATCTTGTTCATTAGCAGCCTTAGTATCAGTTCCTTTTATTCCTTTAATTAAGAAAATTTGTTCTAAATTCTGGTTACTACTTTTAATGTATGTTGTTATTGTAATTGTCTTTTTCTGGGGATATGGATATTTTTTAAAGACATTTAGTAGTCTTATTAGAGATGGAAGTATCCAATATGTTTTTGATTTGCAAACGGTGAATTCTATTGGAAAACTAACTTCTTGGTTATACCCAAGTGTTTTCTTTACAAATATGCTTGTAGGAAAGAGTTTAGTTTTGAACATTCTTGCTGTATTTGTTGTTTCAGTATTAGCAATGGCTATTGCTTATTTTATTATCAAAAAGATTTATACAAATATAATTCAAGCCCAATTAGAAGGAGAAAGTTCGAGTTATCATAATAAAGCAAAACTAAAGAAACGTAGTCCTTTAGCAACTTTATTGTATAAGGAGTATTTAATTGTTTTAAGAACTCCAACATATGCATTTCAATATTTTGCAATGGCAATAACTTTACCGTTTATGGTTTATATTTGTGCGACTTCGTTAGAAACAACGCTTCAAACATTAACTTTTATAAATTGTAATTATGCGATTGCTATATTTTCAGTATTTATGTTAAGTATTTTAACTAATACATTCTGTGCGACAAATATAAGTAGAGATGGAAAAATGTTTTCAATGATGAAGACAATGCCATTAACTATTAATCAAATTGTTAAAGCAAAGGTTATTTTCTGTAGTTTGGTTTCTTTTGTTTCGGTATTTGCTAGTAGTTTAGTTTTATTAGTTACAGGATTTATTAATTTCTTGTATTTTGTAATTGTCTTTGTTTTAGGCTTCTTATTCTCGCTTGTTCAAATTTCTTATGCGACTAGAAAAGATATGAAGAAACCTTGTTTCCCTAGTAATGAGCAAGATGAGATTACAGAAGGTAATAGTAATATGTCTACGATTATCTTAGGCGGCTTATTTGCGGCAGTTGTAGCAGCAGGTGGTGCGATGGTGTTATCTGTAATTATCGGATTAAAATATAGTGAATTAAAAGCAGCGTATATTTCTATTGGATTTGTCTTTATAATAACAATAATTTCATTACTACTATCTTACTATTATTTACATAGAAAAATAGAAGATGAATATTATATGACTGAGTATAAATAAAAATAATTTGATTTAGGGGGTGAACTGTAGTGAAAAAAATAACAACTAAAATGATACTTTTAATGTTTATAATACCTTTGTTATTAGTCTTTTCAATGGTAACCACTATTGATATGGCTGCGATAATGGTAGATGTACCTGTGACAAGTGTTGAGATTGAAGGCGAAGAAATATTGTTTGTTGATGTAAGTGAAACTAGTAATTTTGTTGAATTAAAAACTACAGTTAAACCTAAAGAAGCAACAAATAAAAATGTTACATATACAATTACTGATTTAGAAGGTAATATTCCTTCTAGTATAACAGTATCAAATGATGGTGTTGTAGAAGCTAAAGAAACAGGAAGCGTTAGAGTTGTGGCTACTGCAGATGGTGGAAGACAAGACAGTGTTCAAATTAATTTCTATAGTAGTAAGATTAATTCTGCTCAACAAATAAATCAAAATTTAACTGTAGTAGTAGGTGGAAGTTTGAAAATTACTCCTGGAGTTGATTATTCTTTGTTTCCTGCGAATGCTATTGGAGAAATAACTTATACTGCTAGTAATAACAAAATTAAAGTAGATAAATATACTGGTGAAGTTACTGGTTTATTCGTTGGAACAAGTGAAGTTACTGCAACTATTTCAGGAATCAAATATGATAATAATACTAACACTTTCATTGATACTACATATACTTTAACTTTCAATGTATCAGTTGAAGGGAATGGACAAGAAAATGTTTTAAATTTCTCTGGTGGAGTTAATGAGTCTGAAGAAGTAATTGCTGTGGATTCTAAAACAATACCATTCTCATATGTTGGTTATAGTACTCTTGGAGAATTATCATACGATATTTTAGAGGAAGATAAGCAATATATTAAGAGTGTTACTTTTGAATATTCTGATGATAATTTAGGCAACGTTAAAATTGTTTTAAAGCTTAATGCTCCTGAAAAAGATTATGTATTTACAGTTAAAGCGGGAAGTGTTGAACTAGGAACTTTAACTATCAAGAAGCAAAAACCAACGCTTACTATTTCTACAGCTAAAACGACATTTGCTAAATCTAATGTTAATGTTTTATTTGGTGCTGTAGTAGTTGGGTTAGACGAAAGCTATGATATTCGTTATGAATCGTCTAATACAAGCGTTTTCTCAGTTAATACAAGAGATAATGAAGCTGTAGGAAAAGCTAGAGAAGAAGGTACATCTTATATAACTGCTAAACTATATGTTGGTGGTGAATTAATAAGTGTTTCTCCTGCAATTGAATTTACTGTGGTAGATCCTTATGTTTCTCTAGGTATTGTTGAGGCTGCAAAAACATTTGGTTTAGAAAATATGTTTATTGTAGGTAAATATGAGTATAAAAATGGGGTTAAGGTAGATAGTACTTACAGATTTGGTATTAAAGCTGCTAGTGCTGTTGGAGCAGAGGCTACAATTGATTATGATAAACTTAAATGGAGCAGTAATAATACTTCAGTAGCAACAGTTGATGCAAATGGGGTAATAAAAGTTCTATCTGATGGTAAAGTAACAATTACTGTAGAAAGCATTTATAATGAACAATTGCAAACATCTGTTAGTGCATCTTTTGAAATAAACTGTATTGCAGATGCGGTTAATGTTTATGATTACAATCAATTAGTGGTTGCTAGTCAAAACAATAATCAAATAGTTTTACGACAAGATATAATGTTAGCTGATGGTATAAATTCAGATAACTATATTGAATATTTAAATAATGTTGCAACAAAGCAAATGGATACAACAGCAGATAAATCTTACTATGTTGCGACAGGTCATTCAGAAGACGCTAAAATTAGATACTGCTTAGAAATAACTAATAATATTTATGGTAACGGATTTGCTATTAATGGAGATAACATTACAAAGGCAACTGATAGATATGGTTATTCAGTGTTTAGTGGTCCACTAAATTTACTTGCTTTGAAATATGGTAATTCAACAAATGGTAACGCCAAAATTAAAGCTCAAGATAATATTGTTTTCTTAGTAAAGGAAGATAATATAACAATTACTAATGTTGAACTAAAAGGATGTTTAGATTCATCTATAACATCTGCGGGTCAAACTAATTTAGGTAAATTAGATAATGTAGGCACTGTTTTAGAAGTTGTGGGTGATAACTTTAGTCTTAACTATAGTCGTGTTAATAATGGTAGAACTGTTGCTAGAATATATGGAACAGCATATGAAAGTGATGCTTCTAAAATAGAACAAAATCCTAATAACTATAAAATTGAAGTTTCAATAAGTAACTGTATTTTAAGTTATGGACGTGAGTTTATTTTGAAAGTTGGAAGCAATCAAATATTAAGAAATGAATCAGTTTATGGAGAAGAGTTAGTATTACCTTCAGAAGATTCAAGTGCTTATGATCATGCAGCTCCTTATTTTAAAAATTCTACAGGAGGTAACTATTCGACTACTAGTAATAGAGATGATTATTTTGTAGATAATTATTTAATGACGGATATAACATTAAAAGATAGTGTATTCTATGGAGCGGGATTATTCTGTGTAGGTTTTGAAAGTCAATTTGCAGGACTTGCTTTACATGGTTATGATTATGGAAGTTATAAGTTCTCAGAATTAGGTTGGGGAGCTGTTGCAGGAACTTCATATCCAGCAAGAATAAAAATGCAAGGTGATGTAAGGTTCTATGACTGGAAAGAAGTTAGTAAAATAGATAGTAGTACTTTAATTGAGGGAGATACAAACTTATTAGAGACAATTGGACTTGATTTAAATGTTTCTAACTTATTAAGTAAATTCAATGTTCAAAATCCTGGAAACAAGGTTGTTTATAAGTATAAAGGAAATGACTATATAAATGGTGCGATTGTTTTCTATGGTGGAGGAAAGAACTATAGCTGGGTTGACACTAGTGGTGTTAGCGATAACTTTAATTCTTTAAATACATTTGAAGTACCTTTATCTTATTTTGGAGATAGAGTTAGTCTTATTTACTTTGCGGCAGGTAAGGAAAACTTCCGCTTTATGACATATAGTAGTGATAGCAATATAAACTATGAAATTCAAAGTAATGCATTAGCAGATGGTAGTGCTTACTCTTGGTTAATTAGAAAATAAAAACAATAAATGAAAGGAGAATGATATATGAATAAAAATAAAAAATGTTTGAATTTTAAATCGGTGTTTTTTATGCTTTTTGCATTCTTTTCTTTTTTTATTATAAATAATTCAAGTAATGTTTCTGCGGCTAGTTGTGGCATGTTTGAAAAAAAAGTTACAATTACAACAAGCATTAGTAATCCTAGTGGTGGGGCAATAGAGGCTCCTAGTGAGGTTTGTGTTGGTTATTTTTCTAGTGGTACAAATGCAACAATAAGTTTAAAAACTTTAAATGAAGGATACAAATTCTTTGGTTGGTATGATAGTAGTGGTAAATTAGTAGCAAATGGTGCAAGATCTTTTGAACAAAAAATAACAACAAGTGGAACTTATAAATATACCGCTAAAGTTGAATTGGTAGCGAATGTAACTTATGTTGTAATAGGTGCTGGAGATGTGCATTTAGATTACGGTACATATGAATATATAGTTGGTGAAGAAATAAATTTAATAAGTTTCTTTGAAAAACAAGAAGGAGATATTACATCTTATTTATTAGATGGTGTAGAGGTTGCTGGTTCTACTTATAAAGTTGAAGATAAAGATGTAACTATTCAAGTTCCTTTTTTGAATAGTTATGTGGTTACTTTTGTTGGTGATGGAGGTGCAACCCCCGTTAGCATCTCACAATTAGTTGAAACTGGGGATATTATTGATTTGTCCGCATCATTTAATTTTGATGTTTATAAATATGTCTTTCTTAATTACAAAATAGATGATGTTCTTTATGAGGCGGATAAATATACAGTTGCTAATAAATCAGTAACTATAAGGGCTGTTACAAGAAAAAAAATAACAAGTTTCTATGGTTCTGATTTCAATACTGAAATATATGAAACTTTAGAAGATGCCTTAGCAAGTGGAGAAACAAAACTTTATTTGGGTGCTAATTATACAATTACAGGTAACATAACAATCCCATCAAATATTACTTTAGTTTTGCCATATGAAGCAAATAGCACAAGCGAAACTAAAAACGGGACGGAAGAAACAGCAGGCGTTCGTCTTTCATGGAGTGATCCGGACAAATATTTATATTTAACTCTAACTGTAAATGAAGGTGCTACTTTAACTATCAAAGGAGCTTTGGCTGTTGGTGGTATACAACACTATCCTCATCAAAGACCGGCTCAAGGACATACTTCAGGGGCTTATTCACAAATAGTTAATAATGGCATAATAAATCTTGATGGTACATTAAGAACATATGGACTTATTTCTGGTAAAGGTGTGTTAAATGCCAATAATGGTTCTAAATTATATGAGCCAATGATGATTAATGATTATGCTGGTGGTAAAAACACTCAATTATTATATAAGGCATCTGGGGGGCATTTACCTTTTGCTCAAATTGCAACAGCAAATATTCAATGTAAAAGAGTAATTAATTACGGTACGACTGTCTATGGATATGCTTCATTGTGGGCTCTTTCTATGATAAACACTCAAACAGGAACAATTATTGCTGCTTGTAATAACGACACTAATTGTAGCAATCAAGCCGCAATAAAGATGAAAACCGGAAGCAAGTTAGAAATGATCTATGATGATTCTAAAGTTATTGATACCAAATTATATTCTGCTGATATTCATTTAGGTGATTTTGGGGTTAATAAAATTCATGTATATGGTGAAATTGTCGCTGGAGAATTCAGCATGAACGCTAGTATATATGGTGAAGTTAGTTCTGTAGGAAAATATTTTGGCTTTTCGTATGTATATAATTTTATTGTAATGGATGGAGGAACTATTCATATTCCTGAAAATAGATTCTTCAAAATCATGCCAGGAGCAATAGTTGAAGTTAGAAAAGGCGGAACCTTAAATATTGATGGTGGTTTATTAGTGTATGATGCTCTTATTCAAGGTAATATGAGTGAGAAACAATATCCTCCTTCAAATATATTAGAACAATATGGCTTTAATAAAAATGGTGTGTTAATTGTTAATGGAACAATGAATATTAATGATGGCGCTGTTTTTGCGGGTATTATTCAAACAACGGATACAACAAACACCGCTACTATAAATGCTAAAAATTTCAATCAAGGAGATTCTATTAGTGTAACTATAACAGATGGAGGAAAAGGGGAATATGGAGATAATACAACTATATTTACTTTGACGCCTAGAGTTTATGGTTTATCTGGATATATTAATATTGAAAGAAATACAACGTATAAAGCTTATTCTACTGATACATTTACTCTTGAAAGTTTTGCAGTAACAAGTGCTAATGGATGTCCAGGAACTCATTGTGAAAGTTTAGAAATTGAACTTAACTTAACTTTAACTGGAAGAATCTTGAAATGGGAAAATAATAAGTACGTAGCTAATGTTTCTTACTATATTAACAGTAATACAAGTGGAGTTACTATTGGAGTAGGTGGAAATACTTTTGTAAGTGATGTAAATGGAATTGTTGTTGTTACTTATCACTTTAGTAAAGGGGAAAATTTCTACTATTATACAGTAGGGAAAGAGAAAGAAACTGCGGGACATGAAATATCTGTAGGTTTATATAATGGACCTATTTTGCTAGATAATATTGTAGAAAAGACCGAGTTTTTAGAAGAAGAATATACAAAGATATCGAATGAATCTTTTGGATTATCTGCGAAAGTTTATTATTATGGGAATAGTACTCCTATTACAGTGAGTGTTAAAGATCCTACGCTAACTGAGGGATATATTCTTTATCCAAATAGTGCAATGAGTAAAGTAGAATATGTATCTACAGATGATACATTTATTATTGATGATGTAATAAAACTTACTGTTGTTCCTGCAAAATACGAAGAATATTTAGAGGAACATGCCGATTTAGTAAATGCTCAAGACATTGTAAGTGCTACAACTAGTTTGTATTCAAAATTTGTCTCTTATAGAGATGCATGTTTAAATAACGATGACAAAGAATTTACTATCGCTTATTTACCACATGAATATGCTAGTGAGTTTGTAGGAAGAAGTGATGTTGTTGTTGGCGAAGTAACTTATGGGGATACTAGTAAGACTATAAATGTAAAGACATTAGATGGTAATAATACTAAGACGGTTACTGTAACGACTACTGGATATATGATTTCTAATGAGGAACCATACATAACAGTAGGATTCACTTTTGAAAGTTCGTATTTAGGAAAAACTTATGTATATGAAAACTTAATTCCTAGTTCAATAAAACAAAAAGAATTAAGTATTAAACTAAATGATATAAAAACAGTAGTTTATGGAGATGAAGAGCAAACTTTAACTATGGAATTAGTTGGAGAAGATTCTCTACCAGTAAATAGCGATAGTATTGAAGATATAATTGTCTTATATAGAAGTGATGCTCAAAATAGTGATGTAGGTACATATAGCATTTATGCAGAAAGTATTCATAAAGGATATAAACTAAATGTTTTAAATGAAGCTGTATATGTAATTAATCCTTTACCAGTAGAAGTTAATGTTGAGGATCATAAAAATGTTTTGATTACGAATAAAACTAATGATATTGAGTTTACTTATACTAGTGAATTAGATTTACCTATTAACTTTGAAATTAAGAAAAATAATGAAGTAGTTGCAAAAGTAATTAATAAGAAAGTTAGTGTAATTAATGATGAATTGTATGCAGTAGGATATGATTTTGAAGTATATCCTGTTGTGGATTCAGCTAACTATGAAATAATAGCCACTCCAGGTAAGTTTGATATTTTAAATCCGGAAGATTATTATACAATTACAATTAGTTTTACTAAGGACAATAAAGTTGTAAGTGGAGACCTTTATTATGATTCTAAAACAATTGAAGTAGTTGTAGATGCTAAAGTAAATGATGATGAGAATGCTATTGTTACATATAGTAAAACTATTAACGGATCTTCTACAGCGATAATTAAAGATGCTAAAAAATACGAGGTAATTGTTTCTGTTGGATCATATTCTGTAAAGAGCAATATTGAAATAAATAAGAAAACTATAACTGCTAGTGCGAACAACTTATCATTTGTATATAATAGTCAAGTTCAATATCCTACATTCACTTTAAATGATGTAGTTGGTGAAGATGATGTGCAAATTAAAACAAATGAACCACAAACTATTAACGCTAAAGAAAACTATGAGATAATGCTTTCTTTAGAGGGCGAGAGTGTTAGTAACTATGTTTTATCTACTAGTCTTGTTACATATAGTATTGCCAAAAAAGATGTTACTCTAGAGGTAAATAAACATAATAATATAATGGAATCTAACAAAGATTATATTTCTGATTTTACTTTTGTCTCAAGTGTAGATAAGACTCTTCTTGGTAATGTAACTTATGTGATTTGTAATGCTAGTGATGAAGAAATAGCTTATGTTGTAAACGGTGAAGTTACTACTTTAGAAAATAAAGTATATGGAGTAGGAGAATATAAGGTTTATGTTCTAGTTGATGAAAATAACTTTAATGTTATTTCTTCTATTGCAGGAGATTTAGAAATCGTAGAAGATAATAGTTATTATAGTGTTGTAGTAGAATTTAAAAAGGGGCAAACTTTAGTTAATAAAACAGTTGAATATGATGGCTTTAATATTGATGTTACAGTAAGTGTAATTATTTCAGAAACAAGTGAATCAGTTAGTGATTTTACTGTTGCTGTAAAAAATAGTGATGGTTATACTTCTATTAGAAATGTAGGAGACTATATAGTTGAAGTTGCAATTGATGATGTTGTATATAGCCAAGCGGGCACAATTAAAGTTACTAAGAAAACTTTAAAGACTACAGTTGATTGTGTTAGTTTCGTTTATAATGGTCAAAAACAACAACCAACATTTGCAATTAGCGAATATGTTGAAGGTGATGATGTAAGCGTTGTTACTTCAACTGCTACATCAGTAAATGTAGGAGAAAATTATAGTGTTAGTGCAACTTTAGTTGGTGAAGATGCTGTTAATTACAACTTAGAATTTACTACTCAAATTTATGAAATTGAAGCTCTGAAAGTTGAATTGGAAGTAAAACCTTATCGTTATTTAAAACTATCAGAAGTAGGAGAAGATGTTTTCTTTGAATATACAATCAAAAATAACGGAAGTTTAAACCCAACTATTGTTTATGAAATAAGAAAAGGAAACGATGTAGTTGCAACTGTTAGTAATAATCAAGTTAGTGTAGAAGATGGTGCTACATATGGCGTAGGAGAATATAAGGTTTACGCGACTATAAAATCTCGAAATTATTATGTAGAGAAGTCAATTCCTTGCGACCTAGTAGTTGTTGAAGATAAAGATTATTATATAGTTGAAGTTACTTTTATTAAAGAAGATAAAGTAATTAGCGAAAGTATATATGATGGTAAAGAGATTTTAGTAAATGTTTCTGTTTCACTATTAGAAACTGGAGAAAGTGTTGAAAAATTTGAGTACGTCATTAATAATTCTAGTGATACTAAGATTATTAATAGAGGCACATATAAGGTTAGTGTTTCAGTAGATAATGTTACATATAATGATTATGCTCAAATTGTTGTAGCTGCTAGAGAAATTGATTTTGTGTATGATTCAATTAGTTTCGTATATGATGGTAATTTTAAGCAACCAACATTATCTTTAGTAGGCTGTGTTTCGGGTGATGATATTGCAGTTAGAGCCGTTAATAGCACTGTAAATGTAGGTGATTATACATTAAATGGAGCACTAGTAGGAACTAGTATTTCAAACTATGAGTTAGTTAGAGAAATAACTGTAGATTATTCTATAACTAAAGCTAAATTAGAAGTTACAATAGATAAAGTTTCTTCAGTATTTGGAAATGATGAAAATATATTAACGTTCACATATAAAGGTAATGTTTCTAGTAAAGATAATATATATAACTTTATTTCGTTAGAAAAAGAAGATGGAAGTGAAGCTGGTTATTATGATGTTACTGGAACTAATTCTAATAGCAACTATGAAGTTACTTTTATTGGTGAAGAAGATGCATATGAAATTAGTAAACGTCCATTAACTATTGATATTAGTAAGATTACAATTACTTATGGTGAAGCTCATCAACCATTAACTTCTAGATTAATTGTTGGCACTCTTGTAGGTGATGATAAATATGATGATATCGTAAGAATTTATAGAGATGAAGGAAATAATGCTGGTGTATATACAATTTATTTTGAAAATAAATCAAACAATTATGATATTCAAGAGATAACATCTACTTATACAATACTTCCTAGAAAAATAGAGGTTGCTATAAGTGACGCCACTAGTGTATATGGTGATGCATATGAAGAGATTAAAGTTGATTTAATAAGTGGAACATTAGCAAGTGGAGAAACTTTAGATGACGTATTTGAAGTTTATTGCCCGTTAGAAAGAAAAGTAGGTATATATGAAATAGTTGCTAGAGAATTAGGTAATGTAAACTATGAATTAACTGCAAGATATTCAAATGAAAACTATTCAATTTATGAGATTACAAAAAGACCTATAACAATTGCCGCGGATGATGTTAAAGTTGATAGTGATACAACATGGAGCCAATTAGAGCCGCTTATAAGATATGAGATTCTTTCAGGAGATATTTCAGAAAATGATAATTTAAATATCGAATTAAGTATAGAAATGCAATCTGGAATAACTTTAACTGAACAAAACTATGACACTGTTTTCGGTGGTGGTACTCATACTATAAAAGTTAAAGCTTCTAATAGTAATTACAATATGAATATTATTTATGGTAAATTAGTAGTTACAAAATGTATGGTCTCGATTCAAGGTATTGTAACAAGTTATGTTTATGATGAAAGTTTAAATGTTGTGCCTTTTAATTGGAGAGAAAACATTGTTAATTACAATATGAGTGCTAATGATAATAGTTTTGAATATGTTTTAACAATGCTTGATGTAACAACTGGTGAATATGTTCAAGTTGAAACAGTTTCTGGTGCGGGAGACTATATTTTACAAATAAATATCGTTTATACTCATGCATATGAATTCGAAAAAGGAACAAAGTCAACATACAATATTTTTGTGGATAAAAAGGATATTAGTGATCAAATAACTATTTATAATATTCCTAGTAATAATAGTTCTAAATATAATACTTTAGGCTTCTTGCCAGGAGCAGAACTTCCTTCTGATTATCAATATGTATTCTTTAATGAAAGTTTACTTTGTGATGAGGAAGAAGTTGAAATGGCACTTAACGCAGGTAACTATGTATATAATGTTGTTATTGATAATCTTAATTATAAAGGAAGTAAAACAGTAGAATTTGAAATAACTAAGGTTGATATTTCTGAAAACATCAGTTTCAATAAGTCCGTTAATGAAGTTGTAATTGCTACTGAAATTAATAGTGTAGTTGCTAGCGTTGAAGAATATGATGTAGATATAAATTATGTTTATTATAAAGTTGAAGGTAGTAACTTAGTTGAAGTTAATGAAGTTGTTTCGGGAACATATCTTGTTAAAACTATTATAAGTAATAGAAACTATTGCGGTTATAAAACACTACAAATAGAGGTAATTACTTCAGTTTCAGGTAAAATAGATGAAATTAAGAATTTAACTGCATTATTTGAAGAAACAGAAAATGAGGAAGAAAAGGCTGTTTTAATAGAGCAAATGACGGCACTGTTAAATAGTCTAACGCAATCTGATTTAGAGCAAATTCAAGCCAATTCAACATATCAAGAAGCAATCTTACAATGGGAAACTAAACATGAAAATTATGTTGCAAGATTAGATGAATTAGAAAAAGAATTAGCAAGAAAAGATGCAATCGTGCTATGGACAATTATTGCTTCTTCAATAGTTGTTGTAGGGACAATAATTACTATGAGTATAATATTAGTTAAAAGGAAAAATAAAAAGACATTAGCTTAAATGCTTAATGTCTTTTTTTTGCCCTCTACAATAAACTTTTTCGGATAATATTAATAATGCTGAATACAAGAATCCTGGACCAAAATTATGGAAGTGACAGTCAAATAAAGAAAGAAGAACAAATCCTAATAATGTTATTGCAATAATCATGTTTCCTAGATTTTTGTTTTTCCATAGCATTTTTAGTGTTTGGAACCTATGGAATAAATATGCAAGTATACCTATAATTCCGCAACATGCTAAAATTTGAACATAAGTGTTGTGGTATCTTGGTGGTAAAAAGTCCCCCGTTTGATAAGTAACACCCCAACGATAAGCATCGCATTCATAGAAGCCTTTACCAAAAATAGGAGATTCTTTAAATTGTTTTAAACCGTTTTCGTATATTTCTATTCTTCCACTGTCATCTGTTCCTGCCTTATAAACTGAAGCAAAGATGTCTTGTATTTTTTCTTTAAATACAATAAAGCCTCCAACTAAACATAAAAATAAGAAGGCGAATAAACCTAGATTTTTAATTTTCTCTTTACCGGTGCTTTTTATTAGAGTTAATAAAGCGCAAATTGCATATATAATAGATCCCATAAGCATACCGTTTCTACTTTGATTAAAGATTAAGAAAACTAGGAATACAGTACCTATTAAAGAGTAAATCCATCCATTTTTCTTAGTACAAGCAAAATAGAATGGTGCAGGTATACAGAAAATCATTGCTGAAGCTACATTATTATAATGTCCCCATCCGGTATAAAGGTTACTTCTACTGAATGCTCCATCAGTGACGAATAAACCAGCATCAATAAGCATATATAGTATTTCGATACACATTAGTACTCCAATAAGAGTAAATAGGAGAGGAAAGTAGTTTTCACTAACTCTTTTCCAATTAACTGTATAGTAGAAACAGAAGTAAGTAAATCCTAAAGCAAGAATTTGTATTAAACCGAATATTGCCGTTTGTAAACTATAACTTGATGAGAACAGTCCTCCAAGAATATAAGCTAATCCTAAAGCAAAGAATCCATAAAATAGTTTAGGTACTTTTCTTTTTTCTTTATCCGTGATTAGTTCAAATGTTACTCTTGATAAGATAAATATGAATATTGTGATTCCTATTATTATCATATGTGTTATTGCACTTTGTTCTAAGAAAATTGAAGTTTGTTCTTTTGATAAAGGATTATTACTTTTTGAAAATGTCATGTAACTACAACAAGACATTGGGAAAGCACATAATAAATCATCACAAAATAAACACGCTAAGGTAATCATTAAAGTGTACATGTAATAAACTGGTATTTCTAAGCCAAAAACATTAGAAATAGCAGCTAAACCTATAATTAAAACCATTGCCCAAACTGAATCTAAGCATTTTCTAATTATTTTTATTAAAGGGTTTTCTAATAATTTAGGATACAATTTTACTAACATGTTTTACTCTACCTCAATTTCTTTGTTTTATATATTATTGCAAGTGCAATAAAAAGTTTCAATTGAAATGCGTTTTTTTCTGTGATAGAATAAAAGCGTACATGGAGGATGGCACATGAAACTAAAATATAAAAACGCGTTAGGTATAATGTACCAAGGAGAACCAACTTTAACAAAGGTTATCCAAAAATTTGTGGATGAATTTCCAGAAGCATTCCAAAGAAAAATTAATTTAGGAAGGGAAAACGGAATTACTTCAAAAGAAGGAAAGAGATATGAATTCGAAGAATCAGGAAATGAATTCAGTGTATCTTTAGGAAGCAGTACTAATTGTAGTAAAGAGTACATAAATTTATGGCTAAAAGGTATTAGTAATGATGATATGACTTGCTGGCCTAGATTTGAAGGTGAAAGACTAATTGGATATATAACTATGTATTTGTATCCAACAGAAGGTAGAGGAAAACCTTTAATCGTTAGTTATGATTATTATGTAAAAAAAATAGATAAAAAAGTTATGTTAACAATAACTACTAATGTTAACTCAGAAAATAAAGATAATGGAGATAGATTAGAAGCATATGGATTGCTTGGTGTACAACAAGATGTTATAAATGGATATTATCAAGTTGATACAAATCAAATCTTAGCTGATAATAGAACAGGTTCTAGGTAACACTAGAACTTTTTTATAAAAAACCAATTTACTACTTGAAATAGTAAAAGTTATTTGGTATTATATACGAGCATTATGCTGCAGGTGGTCCGCTCACATAGTTTGATGAACACTTAAGATACGAAAAAGGAGGATGTCGCTATGAACATGAATTTAGTAAACGAAATTACAGCTACTCAACTTAGAAAAGATATCCCTGAATTCAGATCAGGAGATACAGTTAAGGTTCATGTTAGAATTACTGAAGGAGAAAAATCTCGTATTCAAATTTACGAAGGTTTAGTAATCTCTGTAAAAGGCGGAGGCGTTTCAAAAACTTTCACAGTTAGAAAGATTTCAGGAAGCCAAGTTGGAGTTGAAAGAACATTTATGTTTAACTCACCAGTAATTGCTAAATTAGATGTAGTAAGAAGAGGTAAAGTACGTCGTAATAAAATCAATTACATTCGTAACTTATCTGGTAAAGCCGCTAGAATTAAAGAAGCTAACTAATAAGAAGAAAAAGGAATTAAGCATTCCTTTTTTTTTATATAAATTATATAATTAATATGGGTGATAATATGACGGAAAAAGAAAATGAAATTACCGTTAAACTTAAATGGGGATTAGATGAAACTAAACTTAATTTTGTTAATAAAGGTGTTAGATTAATTACTAGTTTTGTTTTAAATGATACTTATTTAGTTAAGAATGATGCTGATATAAATAAAGACTCCAATTTACAAATATTATCACAAGCAATTATTTTAAGAGAAGTTGAGAGTTCTCAACCTGAAAAAGTATTAATCTATAAAGATAAAAAGCATGATGAAAAAGGAAATATAATAGAGTGTAAAAAATATTCGTGCCCTATAGTTGATATGGATAAAACCCATGATTTGTTTGAGGCTATTGGTTATAAAGAATGTTTTACTGTGGAGCAAGAATGCTTGGAGTACGAAATGAATGGAACAAATATATTTCTTGAATACATTCCTGATATTGGATTATTCTTAGAATTAGAGAACAATAATAAGAGTGTGGATGAATTAGTGTGTATGTTAGATGAGTTTGGTATAGCATATTATGAAGATGATTATTTTGTAAAAAAGGCTAGTTTAATGCTAGATGAAATAAGAAAACAAAGAAGGTAAGAATATGAAAAATAAAAAAGTTGAAGAAGTAAAAACTGAAGAAAAAAAAGAACCAGTTGTAGAAACAAAAGTTGAAGAAGAAACTAATCCAGTAAAAGCGTTTTATAAGAAACATAAAAGTAAATTTAATTTTGCTTATATGATTATTATATGTTTGATAGTGGCTAAACTTTTAACTTCTTTTGTGTTTATTAGTGTTATGGTTGATGGCTCTTCAATGTCACCAACTTTAACAAATGGAGATAAGGCAATAACAGATGGATTATTTTATAAAATTGGTGGTATCGATCGTTTTGATATCGTTATTTTTGAAGAGAAAGGTTATGAAGAAAGATTGGTAAAAAGAGTTATCGGATTGCCGGGAGAAACTGTTAGATTTGAAAAAGGTGTTCTTTATATTAATGGAGAAAAAGTGGATCAAGATTTTATTCCTGAAGAATTAGCTGCTCAAACTGATACTCCTTACTATAATGATACGTTTGAATGTACTTTAAAAGATGATGAGTATTATGTTGTAGGAGATAATAGAGTTCATGGTAAATCAGCAGATTCTAGATATTTTGGGCCTATTAAAAAGAGTCAAATTAAAGGTGTAGGGTTATTAAAATTTGCAACTTGTAAATCTGTTAGTGAAAGTGGCGCATGTAAAGGCTTAAAGCTAATTTGGCCAACAACAGTAAAATAAGATAATTAAGTTTGAAAGAGGGTGGAAGAATGAATGTACAATGGTTTCCAGGCCATATGGTTAAAGCGTTAAAGGAAATATATGAAAAGCAAAAAATGGTTGATATGATAATAGAAATCGTTGATTCTAGAGCCCCTTTATCAAGTAGAAATCCGGAATTAGTTAATATTCAAAAGCCTCGACTTATTATAATGAGTAAAAAAGATTATGCGGACCCTAATATTGTTAAGGAATGGATTAATCATTTTACTAATAATGAAGTTAAGGTTGTAGCACAAGATTTAGTGAATGGTTTTAATTTAAAAGAGATTGTTAATGCATGTAATGAATTAATGAAACCTAAATTTGAAAGAGATGCTAAAAGAGGAATTAGAAACAGAACAGTTAGAGCAATGGTTGTAGGTATTCCTAATGTAGGTAAATCCACTTTCATTAATAAGTTAGCTAAAAGAAAAGCTGCGAAAGCTGGTAATCAACCTGGTGTTACAAAATCACAACAATGGGTTAAGACAGAAAATATAGAATTATTAGATACTCCAGGCGTTTTATGGCCTAAGTTTGAAAGTAAGGACATAGGTATTAAATTAGCCCTAGTAGGTACTATAAAAGAAGAAATTTTAAATTTAGATGAATTAGCGGTAATTTGTTATAAGTTTTTAGAAGAATATTATCCTAATGAATTAAGGAAAAGATATGAGTTGGAAGTAATTGATGATAATGTTTTTGAAAATATTTGTTCAAGAAGAAAACTTTTAAAAAGCAATGGGGAATATGATATTGATAAGGCAAAATATTTGTTATTAAAAGAATTTAAAGAAGGTATTATTGGTAAAGTGTGTGTGGAAAGGCCAGGTGTAGATTATGGCATCTTTAGAGTATGAGGACGAGTTTAGAAGAAAAGGTTATAAAAGAATATTAGGGATTGATGAAGCAGGTAGAGGTCCTCTTGCTGGTCCTTTAGTAATTGCAGGAGTAGTTTTACCAGTAGGCTTTTATAATGAAGAAATAGATGATTCTAAAAAAGTAACTGATAGCAAAAGAAGAGAACTGTTTGATATAATAATGGCTAATGCTTTAGAAGTTAAGGTTAATGTTGTTGATGTTGAAACTATCGATAAATTAAATATTTTAAGAGCTACAAAAGAAGGAATGGAAGAAATCGTAAGATTAGTTGGAGATAATTGCGATGCTGTTTTTGTTGATGCAGTTAAATTAGATGGAATTGATAAACCTGTGTTATCCTTAATTAAAGGTGATGCTTTATCTATGTCTATAGCAGCGGCCTCTATCATTGCTAAAGTAACTCGTGACGATATTATGATTGAGTTAGATAAAGAATACCCTATGTATGATTTTAAAAATAATAAGGGATATGGAACAAAGAAACACTTATTAGCATTAGATGAATATGGGATTACAAAACATCATCGTATGTCTTATGCCCCAGTATACAAAGCTAGTATGCCTAAATTGGATATTTAGTGGTGAGTTTTATGGCAGTGTTTTTTAAGTTTGATGCGGATGGAATGATTTTAGTGGCAAGAACAAGATTTTCTTCAAAAATTGGTGAGAAAGAGTTTGAAAGAAAAGCTAAGATTATAGATGAAGAAAGATTTCTTTCTAAGTATCCAAAAGAAAGAGATATATTAAAAAAGCAGATAGAAAAATTGAAGTTTATTTATGAGAAACGTATTTCTAGAGTAGGTCTAGTTATGCAATATTTATATACTGAAGGTATGTATCCATCTGGATGTTTTGTTGGGGACAGATATTTTCCTAGGGGTCACGAAGATGGAGCGGAAAAGACCAAGGCTATTGACTATGGTTATTGCTTCTATAGTAAAAAGTTTATGGATGAGATTATTAAGAACAAATATATGTTTGAACCGCCAGAAGATTTTTATAAAAAAAGTATAGATGATTGTTCTATATATAGTGGTTCTCATTTTTTTGCTGGAGAAGAAAGAATTACGGAAGAAGAGTATATGAAATATATGACAATAATTAAGGAATTAACGGGTATAAGAGATGCGAGAAAACCGTTGGAGACAAGAACACCAAAAGTCAATATAAAAAGATAGGCTTAAATGAATAATATAAAGTATAATAATACTTGATAAATCAAGTAATGCATGGTAAAATATTGGCGTTGAAGAGAGGGAAAACCCTCTCTTTGTTGTTAAATGGGGGGTTAAGATGACATTAGAAGAGAAGCTAAAGAAGATTATTGAGCCGGTTTTAGAAGAGATGAACTTGATACTTTATGAGTTAAAGTATGAAAAAGAAGATAATGAAAATTATCTTAGAATTTTCTTGGAAAAAGAACATGATGTAATGGATTTAGATACATGTGTTGAAGCTAGCGAAAAAATATCTTTATTGTTAGATAAAGAAGATCCTATTCCATCAGAATATTACTTAGAGGTTGCTTCAAGTGGTAGAGAAAAATGCTTTAATGGTAAAGCGGACTACGAAGCTAATATCGATAAGTACATTTTAGTAGACACTAGTGAATTAGTTAATGGATATGATGAACTTGTTGGATACTTGAAAGAAGTAACTGATGAAGGAATAAAATTAGAAATTAATCTTAAGGGTCGTATTAAGGTTGTTGACATCCCATTTAAGATAATAGAAAAAGCTCATTTGACATATAAGATTTAATAGGAGGAAATTAAGTAAAAATGGATGCTAAAAAGTTATTAAATGCTTTAGAAGAATTTGTAGAAGAAAAAGGTATGACTAAAGCAGTTGTTGTTGATGCTTTAAAGGAAGCTTTAGAAAAAGCTTATAAAAAGCACATTGATCCAGATGTTTTATGTAGAGTAGACATTAATGGTGAATTAGGTACAATTGAAATGTATGAATTGAAAAATGTAGTTGAAGAAGTTGAAGATGACTTATTTGAAATTGAATTGGATGAAGCTAAAGAAAAAGATCCTAACATTAAAGTTGGAGATGTTTTAGAAATTCCAGTAGATACAGAAACTTTATCTAGATTAGCTGCTCTTCAAGCTAAACAAGTATTTTTCCAAAAAGTAAGAGAATTTGAAAAACAAGAAGTGTATGACAAATTCATTGATAAGAAAGATGATATCATCGTTGGTATTATTGATAGAGTTGAGCCTGGATTTGTTTTGGTTAACATTGGTAGCAAAAGTAGCGCTATTATGAAAATGAGTCACACAATTCCTGGTGAAACATTCAAATCAGGGCAAACTGTTAAAGTATACGTTGTAGATGTAGATAAGAGTGCTCAAGGTGCTCCAGTTGTAGTATCTAGAACTGTTCCTGGATTCTTAAAGAGATTATTTGAAAACGAAATTCCTGAAATTTATGATGGTACAGTAGAAATCAAACATATTTCAAGAGAAGCTGGAGATAGAGCTAAAGTATCTGTATTCTCAAGAAATAAAGATGTAGACGCTACAGGTGCTTGTATTGGACAAAAGGGATTAAGAATTCAAAAGATTTCTAACCAAATCTTAGGTGAAAAAATTGATGTAATTAACTATTATGATGATTCAGTATTGTATATTGCTGAAGCTTTAAAACCTGCTGAAGTTGTTGGTGTAGCAGTAAATGAAGAAACTAAAACAGCAATAGCAGTAGTTAAAGATGATAGTTTCTCATTAGCTATTGGTAAAAGAGGAATTAATGCTCGTTTAGCAGTTGCATTAACTGGTTACAAAATTGATATTAAGACATTAACTAACGCTGTAGCAGAAGGTGTTGAGTATACAACAGTTGAACAAGCTAGAGCAAACTACGAGTATAACAAACAAACTCCAGTTGTAGAAGAAGTTGTTGAAGAAGTTGTTGAAGAAACTGTAGAGACTCCTGTTAAAGTTGTTGTAGAAGAACCTGTAAAAGTAGAAGTTAAGGTTGAAGAAAAACCAGTTAAGACTGAAGTTAAAGAAGAAGTTAAGACAAAGACAGAAAAACCTTTAAGAATGCCTAAGTTCCTTAAAGAAGATAATGTTAAACCTTCTAAGAAAGAAGAAACAAGACCTTCAGGAACAGGTAAGAAAAAGAAAGAGGATGAAAAGGAAGTTAGAAGAACTGTTCTTTCATCTAAAGAACTTGAAGATATCAAGAAGAAAAATGAAGAGGCAAGATCATATATGCCTATTTATACAGATGCTGAGTTAGAAGAACTTGAAGATGATGTTGATGATGACGACTACTATGATAACGTTGACTACGACGAGTATGACAAATACTATGATGAGGACTAATTAGTAGTGAAAAAAGTTCCATTAAGAAAATGTGTTGCCACTAATGAAAGACTTCCTAAAGGAGAACTTGTTAGAATTGTAAAAAATAACGAAGGTAAAGTTTTCGTTGATTTAACAGGTAAAGCTAATGGAAGAGGGGCATACTTAAAAAAGAGTAATGAGGCAATTGATGTTGCTATCAAGAAAAATAGTTTAGGTAGAGCCTTGGAATGCACAATTGACCAAGAAGTTTATGATGAACTTAGGAAATTAGTTAGTGAATAAAGCGTTAAGTACCTTAGGTATTTGTGCTTGTGCAAGAAAAATAAGTTATGGCGAGACACTTTTAAAAGACATCAAAGGTAAAAAAGTGCATTTGGTTGTAGTAGCAAGTGATTCAAGTGATAACTCAAAAAAGAAGATTATTGATAAGTGCAACTTTTATGGTTGTGAATATGTAGTTTGTTTTGATAAAGAGAGCATTACTAAGTCAATTGGAAGAGTTGACTTAGTAAGTTCTGTTGGAATTAAAGATTATAATTTAGTTAAAAAATTTAAAGAAAATATAGAAAGGGAAGGTGGTTCTAATGAAGAAAAACAATAAATCAAATTATGATAAAAGAACTTCTAATTTTGATAAGAAACATACTGAAAAAAATGAAGGTGAAAAGGTTGTTGTTTTCAAAGGAAGTAAAAGTGTTCAAGACCTTGCTAAAGAGTTAGGTGTTAGCGCTACTGAAGTTATTAAGTTTTTATTCATGGAAGGTAAGATGGTTACCATCAACTCTGATTTAGACATTTCTTTAGCCGAATTAGTTTGTTTAAATTACGGATATGACATAAAAATAGAAAAAGAAGTTAGTGAAGAAAATTTTGAAGAATTAGAAATCGTAGATGATGAAAAAGATTTAAAAGAAAGACCTCCTGTTGTTACAATTATGGGACACGTTGACCATGGTAAAACAACTCTTTTAGATGCAATTAGAAAAACTAGAGTTGTTGAAGGAGAAGTTGGTGGTATTACTCAAAGTATAGGTGCTTACCAAGTAGAAATAAATGGTAAAAAGATTACTTTCTTAGATACTCCAGGACACGAAGCTTTTGCTGCTATGAGAGCAAGAGGTGCGCAAATTACAGATATCGTTATTATCGTAGTTGCTGCTGATGATGGTGTTATGCCTCAAACTAAAGAAGCTATAGATCACGCTAAAGCAGCTGGTGTTCCTATTATTGTTGCAGTTAACAAAATGGATAAACCAGGAATTAATGTAGAAAGATTATATAGTGAATTAAGTGAAATTGATATTATTAGTGAAGAATGGGGCGGAGAGAATATCTTCTGTAAAGTAAGTGCTAAAACAGGTCAAGGAATCGAAGAATTACTTGAGTCTATCTTAGTTCTTTCTGAACTTCAAGAATATAAAGCAAATCCATCTCGTTATGCTTACGGTACAGTAATTGAATCTAAACTTGAAAAAGGTAGAGGTACTGTTGCAACTTTATTAGTTCAAAATGGTACTTTAAGACATGGTGATAGTATTGTTGCTGGTACTGTATTTGGTAGAATTAGACAAATGAGAAATGATAAAGGTAAAGTTATCAAAGAAGCAGGTCCTTCAATGCCAGTAGAAATTACAGGTTTAAATGAAGTTCCAGGTGCTGGAGATAAATTTATGGCTTTCCAAGATGAGAAAAAAGCTCGTGAAGTAGCAGATAAGAGACTTACAGAAAAGACTTTATTAGATCGTCGTGGAAACACAAGTGTATCTTTAGAAGATTTGTATAACCAAATTAAAGTTGGTGATGTTCAAACTATTAATATCATTATTAAAGCTGATAGTGATGGTTCAAGTGAAGCTGTTAAACAATCACTATTAAAATTAAGTAATGATGAAGTTAAGATTAATGTTATAAGAGCACAATCTGGTGCAATTACGGAATCTGATGTTTTATTAGCTAGTGCATCAAAAGCAATTATTTATGGATTCAACGTTAGACCTGACGCTTCAGTAAGAGCAAAAGCTGAAGAAGAAAGTGTTGATATAAGATTACATAGAATCATTTATGCTTTGGTTGAAGAAATTGAGGCTGCTATGAAAGGTATGTTAAAACCAACATACAAAGAAGTAGTTACAGGTCTTGCTGAAGTTAGACAACTTTATAAAGTATCTAAAGTTGGTACAATCGCAGGAAGTTATGTAACGAGTGGTGTAATCAAAAGAGATTGTGGTGTTAGACTATTAAGAAATGGTGTAGTAGTTTATGAAGGTAAACTTGCTTCACTTAAGAGATTCCAAAATGATGCTAAAGAAGTATCAACAGGTTATGAATGCGGAATTATGATTGAAAACTTTAATGATTTAAAAGAAGGAGATCATATTGAAGGATTTGTAATGGAAGAAGTAAAAAGATAAAAAATAGTATTAGGTGGGATTATAAATGGCAAAATTAAAACAAGAAAAACTTGCTGTTCAAATCCAAAAATATATTAGCGATATTATTCAATTTGAATTAAAAGCTGATAATTTAGGAATTGTTACAGTTACTAGAGTAAAAGTTAGTGATGATAATTCATGGGCTAAAATATTCGTTAGTTTCTTAGATAAAAATAGAGAAGAAAAGTTAGAAAAACTAAAAGAGTATAAAACTCCAATTAGAACAGCTTTAGCTAAGAAATTAACTATTAGAAGAACTCCTGATTTAGCTTTCGCATTAGATGATAGTTATGAAAAAGGAGAAAAAATCGAGAAAATCATTAGAGAGTTACATAATAAATAACTCTCTTTTTTTATACAAAAAAAGCACTAATTAAAGTGCTTCATCTTCTTCTTTCTTTTTCTCTTTTTCCCATAAATCTAATTTATCTAGATTATGTAACATTAATAGGAAGTTGTCTTCCGCCATTGGGTATTTTTTATATAAATCCCTTAGCATTGTTTTCATATTTTCTCTTTCTGTATGTTTATCGTTAGGGCAAGTTGAAGTAACGATAGGGACATTTAATTTGTTTGCAGATTTTACAATTAATTTTTCTCTAGCATATACAAAAGGTCTAATGAATGTTATTTCGCTTCTATCTAAGTACATTTTAGGTTTAAATGTAGCAATTCTACCTCCAAATATCATGTTCATTGCTAAAGTTTCGATAGCATCTTCGCTATGGTGAGCAAAAGCAACTTTATTACAATTAAACTTTTTAGCACCTTCAATAACAACAGCTTTCTTTATTTTAGAGCAAATTGAACAAGGAAGTCTACCATTGTTTTGGACATTTGCTTGTAGTATTTCATAAGCATGAGAAGGAACTATTTCAAAACGGATGTTTTGTTCTTTGTACCATTCTACCATAGGACTAGGATCCATGTTAGGAAATCCCATTTCAATATGAATTCCAACGATGTCGAACTTCTTTTTACTTTCGCACATTCTTTTATAAGCATTCATTGCATATAAAAGCAAAACAGAGTCTTTTCCTCCGCTTACACCTACGGCAATTGTGTCTCCTTCTTCAATTAGATTGTAATCTTCATCTGCTTTTTTTATACAGCCTAAAATATCTCTTAAATAGTACATAACATCATCCTTTTAAATAACAATGCAATAATATACTATTATTGGAGATTTTTCAATTATTTCTTTGATATCTTATTTAATAATTTTTCTGCGCCAGATAAATTTCCTTTTTTGGACTTTGTTTCTTTTCTTTTGTCTATTTGTTTTAGGATTGATTTTTCTAATTCATCTGGATCAATGCCTAAATAATTTCCCTTTGAAACAGCAGTTTGTGTTTTATATTTTAAAAGAGTTAAAGCAACATTTAAATCATGCATTATAACCTCTTCCTCAATATCTTTTCTTACATCTGCATCCATAAGACTAATATAGTATGTGTAATATAAATAGTTAGACAATTCATCTACGGCTGCTAGACTTGTTACTACATCAGAAGCAAATTCATTAGCGCTTACTTCAGCAGGAGAAAGCGTATATATTTCTTTCTTTGTTAAATCATCTTCGGGTAATATTCCTTTTTCCTCACAAATTGCAGAAAATAATTTTTCGTATAAACTTATAAAATAAAGATAAGCTTTATCTTTTTGATTAGGTGTTAATTCTTCTTCTTGAACTAAATCATTTACTAATTCATATTGATAATAATGGTAGCATTCGTGGGCAATAGTTGTGACTAAAAAGTATGGTAGAAACACTTCTAAATTTAAATCACTTCTAAATTTGTTTTCGGCAAATGAGTAATCTACAAAGAAACTGTTTAAGCAAATAAAAGCAGGAACTCCTTTCATGAAGACTCCTCCGACAGTTTTTTCTTCGCTTAGGGTGTCAAATGTAACAATAACAGGTTCTAAATTTAATTTTCTGAAGAAATATTTAGCCAATTGATTTATTGCTTCAATCCTTTCTTCACGGCTAAGTGCATTATAATTTTTAGGGGCAAACTTTTCTAATAATTCCATGATTACCAACTCCATGACTATATTATATTATTGAGTTTGCTCTATTTCAATTATAATTTTTATTAAGTGGGTTAGGGCATTAAGATTTTCTTTGCTATTTTTAATATTATAATATTAAATAAATTGAATAAAAGCGATAAGTGTTGTAAAATTAGATGGTGAGGTGAAAGAGAGTGGCAAAGAAAGTATTTGAAAAAGAATTTGCAGGTAAAAAAATTATAGTTGAAACAGGAGAAATGGCTAAACAAGCTGATGGTTCTGTTTTAGTTAGATATGATGATACAGTTATTTTATCAACAGCTGTAGCAAGTAGTGAGAAGAAGGATACAGATTTCTTCCCTTTAACTGTTACATTTGAAGAAAAATTATATTCAGTTGGTAAAATTCCTGGTAGTTTTTTAAGAAGAGAAGGAAAACCAAGTGAACACGCTACATTAACAGCAAGATTAATTGATAGACCTATTAGACCTTTATTTGCTGAAGGTTTCAGAAATGAAGTTCAAGTAGTTAATACAGTTCTTTCAGTTAATAAGGATGCAACTCCTGAAATGGCTGCTATGTGGGGTGCAAGTTTAGCATTATGTGTAAGTGATATCCCATTTAATGGTCCTATCGCTGGTGTTTATGTAGGTAGAGTTGATGGTAAATATATCGTTAACCCATCAGTTGAAGAAATGGATAAGAGTGACATCGAATTAGCTGTTGCTGGTACTAAAGATGCAATCAACATGGTTGAAGCAGGTAGTAAAGAAGTAAGCGAAGAAGATATGCTTGGCGCTATCATGTTCGGTCATGAAAAGATTAAAGAATTAATCGCTTTCCAAGAAGAAATCGTTAAAGAAGTAGGAAAAGCAAAAAGAGAAATCGAATTATATGAAGTAAGCGAAGAGATCAGAAATGATGTTGAAGCTAGAGCAAAAGATAGATTATTAGAAGCTATCAAAATTCAAGGTAAACTTGAAAGATATGCAGCTATTGATGCAATCAATGATGAAGTTGTTGCTTTATATGAAGAAAAAGAATACAAAGATGACAAAGAAAAGAAAAATATCTTAATGCAAGTTAAAGATGTATTACATGATATTGAAAAAGCAGAAGTAAGAAGATTAATTACTGAAGATAAAGTTAGACCTGATGGTAGAGCTATTACAGAAATTCGTCCTCTTAACTCTCAAGTAGATTTATTACCAAGAGTACATGGTAGTGCAATGTTTACTAGAGGTGAAACTCAAGTATTATCAGTATGTACATTAGGCGCTCAAGGTGATGAACAAATTCTTGATAACGTAACTGATGAAGAAACAAAGAGATTCATGCATCACTATAACTTCCCACCTTATTCAGTAGGTGAAGTTGGAAGAATGGGTAGTCCTGGTAGAAGAGAAATCGGACACGGTGCATTAGGGGAAAGAGCATTACGTCAAGTAATTCCTAGTGAAGAAGTATTCCCATATACAATAAGAGTTGTAAGTGAAGTTTTAGAATCTAACGGAAGTAGTTCACAAGCTTCAATTTGTGCTTCAACAATGGCATTAATGGCATCAGGTGTTCCAATTAAAGCTCCAGTTGCAGGTATTGCAATGGGATTAATTACTAATGGACCTATCGATTCAGGTGCTCCTTATACAATCCTAACTGATATTCAAGGTATGGAAGATCACTTAGGTGATATGGACTTCAAAGTTGCTGGTACTGAAAAAGGTATTACAGCATTACAAATGGATATCAAAATTACAGGTATCAACGAAGAAATTTTAAGAAAAGCATTAGCACAAGCTAAAGTTGGTAGAAAAGAAATCATGGCTAACATGATGAGTGCTATTAGCGAAGTTAGACCTGAATTAAGCAAATATGCTCCAAAAGTTGGAATGATGCAAATTAACCCAGATAAGATTAGAGATGTAATCGGTTCTGGAGGAAAAACAATCAATGATATTATTGCTAGATGCGATAACGTTAAGATTGATATTAGTGATGAAGGTAAAGTTGTTGTTTACCACCTTGATAGAGAACCAATTAATAAGGCTCTAGCAATCATCACTCGTTTAACTAAAGAAGCAAGAGTTGGAGAAATCTATGATGCTAAAGTAGTAAGACTTGAAAACTTTGGTGCATTCGTTGAATTATTCGAAGGATGCGATGCATTAGTTCACGTTTCAAAAATATCACACGAAAGAGTAGCATCTCCAAAAGATGTATTAAAAATCGGTGATGTTGTTAAAGTAGTAGTTACTGAAATCGATGAAAAAGGAAGAGTAAATGCTTCAATAAAAGATTTACTTGCTAAACCTGAAGAAAGTAAATAGTTATAAAAATAAAAAGGTTTCTAAGATTTAATTAGAAACCTTTTTTTTATGGTTTTTTAGGTGTGCTTTTTAATTGCTCCACTTCTTTAAGTTCATCGTCTATTCCTAGTCTTTGAGAAATGTAAGCAATTGATTTTTCGGCAATGAATATGTGACGCACATCTTTCATTTGTTCTTCTTTTGAAATGTTACTAAATCTATTACCTAATTCAGTTCCTTTAGCGTATGCATTTGCAGGTCTATTTTTCCATAGTAAGTGAATAGCAGAACCTATAACATTTACTAAAACTTCTCTTTGAGCAGGATCTGCTAGATATACATAGTTATCTAGTGTTAATTCTACCGCCACTTCTGCAGCTTCTTTGTTTTCTTTTTGCCAATGAGGTGATAATTGAGAATATTTCATTTTAGCAATATCAATACTTATTGAGTTATCTTCATTTTTTCTAACGTAAGGTAATGTCAAGAAACGTGGATCCCTTAAAATCATATCTACATATCTCTTTTCTTCTGGAGATTCAGTTGGGTCTAGTTTCTTCCATTTTTCCACTTGTTTAGGATTGCCTTTTTCGTCTAAAACAACATTTCCTTTATCATCTTTTATATAAGTTGTTTTTTTCCAAATTTCATGTAATTCACTCGCGGTTAAAGTGACAAGTTCTTCTACTGGCAGCTTGTTTAGTGTCTTTTGAATGCGCTCATTAAGCCTAAAGATATCTATTTTAGCCATTTTAGTCACTTCCCCTTATATATTTTAGTTTATCATTTTCTCTAACTTATTACAAATTGAATATATTAAATGTGCAAAAAAAAGAAATATCAGTTTACTTATAAATTTATTGTTTTATAATTGTACTGTAAATATATTAATTAATATATTTAGATGGAAGGAGAATAATATGATTATTTTAAGAAATGTAAATAAGATATACGGCAAAGGTGAAGGTGCGGTTCATGCTTTAAAGGATGTAAATTTAGTAATTGAAGAAGGAAAATTTACTGCGATCCTTGGTAAATCAGGAAGCGGTAAATCAACATTAATGAATGTTATTGGGGCATTAGATAGTCCTACTAGTGGAACTATTGAGTCTAAGGGATTAATTTTAAATAAAATGAATAAGAATGACTTGGCTAAATATAGAAATGAAACAACAGGTTTTGTTTTCCAATCATTCTATCTTGAGCCAACATTTACAGTATTAGAGAATGTTGCTATGCCTTTAACTATTGCTGGAGTAAATAAGAAAACTAGAGAAGAAAAGGCATTAAAAATTATTAATGAATTAGGTCTTGGAGAAAAAGTTAATAAGAAAGCATCAGAATTGTCAGGCGGACAAAAACAAAGAGTTAGTATTGCTAGAGCTTTAGTAAGTGACCCGGATATTGTTTTAGCAGATGAACCAACTGGTAACTTAGACAGCCAAAATGGTGCTGAAGTTATGAATTTATTAAAAGAAATCGTAAGAAAAGGTAAATCAGTAATTCTAGTAACACATAACATGGAAGATGCTAAAAATGCTGATAATATAATTGAAATTAAGGATGGAATTGCAACAGCAAGTTATATGAGTAAATATAAGGAGTTATTTAATTAATGAAATCTTTTGATAGATATAAGATATCATTACATAATATAAAGAATAATAAATCGAGGTCCATCCTTACTACGATTATTGTTTATATTATTTCGTTGTTAATAATGGTTATATTGTGTATTGGTATATCTTTTTCAAGCAACACGCAAAACATAATAAGAAAGTATTATCAAGAGTCTGGAGAAGCAATATATGTAACTTATAATAACTATGGTTATGGGGACGGTCCTGTTAAACTTTTAGACGTTAATGCGTATAGTAATTTGCCTAGTATTCTAGAAGAATATGAAGATTTAATTCAATATTCGAAGTATGGTTACAATTCAATGGGAAATTCAATTGTTGTGCAAGAACATAAGTTCCCTATTTCTGGAAACATTGAAATTTTAGAGGGTAGAAATGTTAATCCGTTAGATTCTAATACTAATAAGGTTTTGGTATCTGCTGATTATGCTCAAAAATACTATGATTCAACAGGAAACTTATTGAAACCTGGAACTTCATTTAATTATTCATTTGAATTTTATACAATTGAAGAAAATTATAGTTCTAAAAATAATGTAAAGAATCTTACTTTTGAAGTTGTAGGCATTTTTGAGGTAAAAGAGGATGAAGATAAAAAATCATATGAACAATCTTTAGTTTCAAGTAGTGCACCTATTATTGCGGATGCTGCTTATTTAATTAATAATGTTCCAAGTCTTTATTATACATCTTTAGATTATTATCATAATGTCACTAAAACTAATTTTAATAGTAGTGAATTAACTGACAAATTGGATGGTTTAGTAAATGCTTTATCCGATACTCTTCCTAATAACGATCCAAGATGGAAGAATGTTTCTTGTTATGCATTAGATGATTTAAAAATGTCTAGTTTAATAGGAGCAATTATAATCGGATTTGCTTCATTTTTGTGTTTGGTTTTAATTCTATTATCAATTGGTTCTTTGGCTAATACAATAATGATATCAGTAGACAAAAATAAGAAGTTTATTGGTTTATTAAAAGCTTTAGGCTTAAATGAAAAAGACTTAAAGTCAACAATTAAATTAGAATCTATAACAACAATTGTTTTAGGAGTATTATTGTCTTTTGGCACAGTATTCTTATTTAAAGGAATAGTAGGAGATTTAAACGAATTATTGTTAAGTTCAATGTTTGCTACTTATTTAAATAGTATTGAATATTCAATAATCTTTAGTTTACCTATTTATGTACCAATTATTGTTCTAATATTCTTTATCTTCTTTACTTTGTTGTTTGCTAGAGGAAGTATGTCTAAGATTGCAAAAACTGACCCAATGGCAGTTATAAGTGAGGTGGCATAATATGAAGCGTAAAGATTATAAACGATTAGCTAAAATAAGCTTAAAAGCAAGAAAGAAAACAACTAGAAGTACAGTAAGAGGAATAAGTTTTGGTTTAATTCTTTTAATGCCTTTATTATTTATTGTTATTGCATTCCATTTGGATTTAAATAAGGAAGTAAATAAAGATCCTTCAATTAGAGTATTTAATATAGATTATTCAAATGAGGATGCTAAAGAAGGTTATTCTATAACTACAATGAAAGAAGAAAAATTAGATAAAATTTCTGAAATAAAAGGTGTAGAAAATATTATAAAATACAATCAATATACATTTAGTAATTCGATGACTCAATGGGATGAAAGTATTAATAACATGAAAAAATTATCTCCTTTTGAAGTTGTTATAGGAGATAAAACGTTCTCTTTAGATTATGATTTAGGGACCACAGAAGATTATAGATCTGATGAAGTAGGAATTACAGTTATTGATAAAGATTATGGTAATAGTATTTTCTTAAAAGCCGATTATAGTGTATCAAATAGCCCTTTATATGCAGGAAAAGAATTTTCTAGTAATTCTGCAAAAGAGATAATGATATCATCAAATATTCTTAAATATTACAATTTAACAGTAGAAGACGTTTTAAATAAAAATATAACTATAAATTATGTTTTACAAAGTTCATATGATACGACAACATCTTTAACTGAAGCCAATAATACGTCTATACAACCATTTGAAGGAATTCCAGTAAGTATTTTAAAAGATTATAAAATTATTGGTGTTTTTGATTCAACTATTTATAAAACTGAAGTTAGAATGAATACTCAAAAATCATATATGTCTAAAGAAGATAAATATGAAACTTATTTCTGGATTACAACAGATTCAGTATTAGGCGTTAATGACAGTAGTTATATTCCTGAAATTATAAGAATTGAAGTAGAAACAGAAGATGGATACTCATATCAAAGAACTCTTTATTATTATAAGGATACTCCAGTTAATTTATCTAAGAGCGCTAAAGCAAATGGATTAGCATTTATTCCTTTAGGTATGGGAGTTAGAAATGGAGATAATGGAGATTCTATTATTTCTTTTAAAACTCTAGTTGAATTTGAATCATATGGCGCGGCAAATAATGCTGTATCAGTCGTAAATGGTTTGTATGAAGAAGGTGCAACAGGGACAGAAGATCAAAGTGTTACTAATTCATATATGCAAGATACATTTATGAATTATAGAATGTTCTATAATGTATTTACTTATGCGTGTATTGTATTAGCGATATTTGGTGGAGTGATTTTCTTTGCTACTTTGTTAAACTTATACAATACAATTCATTATTCTGTTCAATCTAGAAGAAATTATTTAGGTATGATAAGAGCTATTGGTATGAAAGGTAAAGAAGTAACTAAAATGTACTTTGTTGAAGTTTTTCAAATATTTAAAAGGTCATATATTTGGACTGCAATATTTGGTGGAGGTATATGTTATGGTATAACATTACTATTTAAGATGATAATGGAAAGTGATGCTGCGGCTATTCTAACAATCAATTTATCTCTTAATCCAATCTACATATTAGTAGCATTTGGTGCTTTAATTATTGTCAATACATTAATATCATTGATGTTTGCTTTAATTGCTTGTCATAATGTTTCAAAAAAACCAATATTAGAAGTATTGGTAGAGAATAGGTAGGTGAGATAATATGAAGAAAATATTTAAATATTTATTATTGTTTGTCTGTGTTATCTCGCTAGTTGGATGTAGTAAAGATGGTGTTACTATAAAAGAGCCTAGAACTATTATTTTGAATGTAGATAGTGAGGTTGTTCCTACTTTCTCAAGTAACTTTGGCACTGGTAGTTACAATGAAACTACCAAAACATATACTCATAACATAGAATCTATAAAAGATTTATATATAACTATGTCACATGAAGATTTAAAAACTGTTACAGTTTATGTATCTACAAATGAGATGAGTGAAAAAACAATTACTAAGAATGTATCGTTTGGTGTGGAACTAGATGCTAAAGTTCAAATTACAGTAGAGGGAGTGAAAAGTTTAGAGGGACTTGAAATATCAAAACCTTTAAATTACTCTAACTTAGTAGTAGGTAAAAAGAATACTTTTTCAATGGTTTTGCCATCTAGAGAAAGTGATTATGAAATTAAGTTTACTTTACCTAATTATAAAGAATTTAATCTAAGTTTAAAGAAAGAAAAATTAGTTAGTGGTAATGCTAAAATTTCTACAATGGCTCTAACAGAAAATCAATTTTTAATAGATATAATTGGTAATTATTACAACTATAGTATTTATTCTAAAACAACAAATGAACTAGTTGCTTCAGGATCAAATTATGATATAAATCCAACTACAACTCATGCGGTTATAGATGGAGGAGATAGTTATTATATTTATGTTATTAAAAATAATGGTGGAAGTTTCATGAAAGAATTACCAACTAATGAAAATGTTGTTATTGATGTAGGCAACAACTATGTAAGTTATATGGGATATGTAGATTTTAATACAACATGTAGCTATAGTTCGGCTTATTTATATAATAAAGTAACAGGTGAATTTAATTATGGTGGTAGTCTGTATGGTTCTTTAGAGGACTATGGATTGTTGTTGTATAGTTATTATGGTGATTCTTTATATTTAGATGATTTAGCAAGTGTTACAACTACTAGTGATGGTTTTTCTTATCAAGCACAAATTGATTGTACTAATATGGTAGAAGTTTCATTTGATATCACTAAAGTTGATGCTAGAACGAATGATGTGTTAGGTAAAATTAGTGATACTAGTTATATTAATTTTTCATTGTTAGAAAAAACTTCTTATACTAATGGAGTATTTAGTGGAGAACTAGTAATGATAGAATCAGGCAGTGTTTACATTGATTTATATAATAAAGATAACGTAAAACTTAAAACAGTTACTGAATATATTGATCAATCATTTAGAGGAGGAATATTCTCAGGAACAGTAGAATATGAAGGAAAAACTATACCATATACATTCCCTATATTTATGGAAAAACTAGTGTATAGTAGCGGTTCATATACATATCCTGCTCAAATTATAAATACAGATATTTCTCTAGTTTCAGTTAAATTTTTAACTGAATATGGTTATGTTAATTCATTAGGGGAAGGGCATTATCTTATGGATGAAGAAAATAATATAATAATGCCAACACTAATTGGAGGAGTAGCTTATTTTGAGATGGCTGTAGGAGCAACATATAGATTTAAAGATGGAAGTAGAAACTATACGTTCACTGTAACAGAGGAAAACGTAAATACAGGTTATGTTTTATTTAAAGATGATTCTATAACTAGTATTAAAATAAAATTACATAAAGGATACTATGTTCAAGTTGATGATATGGCAGGTATGAAATTCTATGCTGATAGCGAGGGTTATGTGACTATTCCAGTAGGAAATAGATCATACTTATATTTCATTATATCAAATGGTATTATAGACATGAGTACGTATTTAAATTTTGATGGTAGAGATTGTTATGAGTATGGAGCGTTTTATCTTCTTAAAGGAGCTAGTATCTCGTCAAGTTATCCTTACTATTATACAAATGACGTGAATGATGCCGACGGTAATGTTTATTCTTTATTGCGTAAATATGATGAAAATGACACAATAACAGAGTTGTTTACTACACTTGTTAAAATTGATACAAATAATTTTAGAGAAGATAATCAAAAGATTCAAATAAGTGATTTTGTTTATGATAATGAATACAAATCATATTATTTAGATTTAGGCCAATATTATGATCATGTAATCAAATTTGACTCTAGTTATCCAACTAGCGCTGTAAGTTTCTCTAGCGAAGTATATGAAGTTGAATTTTATAATAGTGTTAGTGGAAATTGGGAGAAATACATTTATGTTTATGATGATACTACAATAACACTAGAATATGGAAATGATTCATATACAATCACTAGTCATGATGATAAAAACTTGAAATTAACTATTGAAGATAATGGAAACGGGTTAGAATTGATAATTAATTCTCAATAAAATTAAGGGCTTCGTTAGAAGCCTTTTTTATTAGTTAATCACCTATTTTTTTATTATACATAAATTAAAATGAAAGGGTGATTGAATGAAATCAAAACTAATTACAGCCTTAGTAACTCCTTTTAACAAAGAAAAAACTATAGATGAAGAAGAGTTAAGAAGACTTATTAAGGATGTAGAGAGTCAAGGAAGTGACGGAATAGTTTTAGGGGGCACAACAGGAGAAGGAACTTCTTTAACCGTAAATGAGTTAAAAAGAATTATTGAAATAGCAAATGAAGTAACTAATGTGGAAATAATTATAAATGTAGGAACTAACTGTACCTATAAAACGATAGATTTAATAAATAGCATTAAGGACTTAAGACATGATGCTTTAATGATGATAGTTCCTTACTACAACAAACCTACTCAAAAAGGAATTTATGACCATTTTAAAACGATTGCTGATACTTTTAAAGATGAGAAGTTTATTTTATATAATGTTCCTAGTAGAACAGTAGTTAAATTAGAAACAAACACTTTATTGTCATTAATAGGTGAATGTCCAAATATTATAGGTTTAAAGCATTCTAGTAGTGATTTTGAAATAGTAAAAGAAGTTAAAGAAAAACACCCAAATTTTCTTATTTACAGTGGTGATGATAAATATACACTAGATATGCTAAAAGTGGGCGCAGATGGTGTTATTTCGGTGATTTCTCATGTGTTTGGTAAAGATATGAAAGAATTAATTGAAGATTATAATAAAGGAATAGAAAATATTGTGTTAGACAAATATATAAAGGAATTAAGTGATATATTATTTTGTGAGACTAATCCTATTCCTATAAAGTATGTTTTGTCAAAAAAAGGATATGATTCAATGTGTTTAAGGCTTCCTTTAGTAGAGTTAAGTAAAGATAAACAAAAGAATATTGATATAATTTTAAATTTATAGTTTATCTTTTGTTTAATCGTTAATACTTATAAATGGGAGGAAAATAAAATGAATAATAAACTTACAAGATACAACGATGATGATTTATTTAGTGGCAGTTGGCTTAAAACTTTTTTTGATTTACCTGTTTTAAATAATTCTAATATTTTAAAAACAAATATTAGAAAGGAAGGAAATACTTATTTTTATGATGTCGCAGTTCCAGGCTACAGTAAAGATGATGTTTCTATTAACTATGAGAATGGGTATTTAATTGTAGAAGCTAAGGTTAGTGAAGAACATAATAATTCTAATAATAAATATGTAAGGCAAGAAAGGTATTTGGGTAGTTGCTCTAGAAGTTTCTATATTGGTGAGGTAGATGAAAAGCAAATAAAAGCTAAATATAATAACGGTGTACTTAGTATTTCTTTTAAAGAAGAAACAAATAATAAAGAAACAAAAATAAAAACTATCGAAATTGAATAAATAAAAAACCTCTTGTTATTAAAAATAAGAGGTTTTCTTTTTTTATTTGTTATTTAAGTAGTTAATAGCTTCAGTAGCAGCGACTGTTCCATCACTTGTAGAAATAGTTACTTGTCTAAATGCTTTATCTCTACAGTCTCCTGCGACAAAGATTCCAGGAAGTTCAGTCTTACAGTTATTAGATTCAATATAACCGTATTTATTGGTTTTTAGAATGTTTTTTACAAATTCACTTTGAGGAGTTAATCCAATTGAGATAAACATTCCATCAAGTGTAATTTCAGAGTCGATTCCATCAGTAGTGATAATAATAGATTCTAATTTGTCTTCACCAATTATTTTCTTTACTGTTGAGTTTGTAATAACTTCAACGTTATTCTTTTCTTTTAAATTGTTTTCTAATGCACCTTCACAAGTAAGTGTAGGTAAGTTTTGAATAACATATACTTTTGTACAAATATCTGACATAGTTAGAGCATTTATAATAGCACTGTTACCTCCACCTATAATAGCAACAACTTTATCTTTGAAGAAGAATCCATCGCATGCAGTACAGAAATGTATTCCATTACCGATTAAGTTTTCTTCATTTTCTAATCCTAATAAACGATATTTTGAACCTGTTGCTATAATAACGCTTTTTGCTTCGTAAGTGTTATCATCTGTTACTACTTTTTTTGTATCTCCATCAATTATTTCTTTTACTTCTTCTAATTCAAATTCAACGTTTAAACTATCTACTTGTTCAAACATATTATTAGCTAATTCACTTCCACTTATGCTTGTAAATCCAGGATAGTTCTCAATTAATGGAGAAGAGGCCATTTGGCCTCCGATTGATTCTTTCTCCAGAATTAAAACTTTCTTATTGGATCTAGCAGCATATATTGCAGAAGTCATCCCAGCAGGACCACATCCAACAATAATTACATCGTACATATTAATACCTATTATAATGTTTCAATATATTTTTTGATGTTAGATAAATTAACGATATTTTGAACTTCGTTGTTTTTGATAACTACTAGTGTAGGAGCTTGTTTTACTCCGTATTTTTTAGTTAATTCAACTTTTTCTTCAGCATCTACGAAGTTGAATTTAGTAGATGATTTATCTAATAATTTTTCAGCCATTCTACAGTTAGGACAAGTTTTTGTTCCAAATAACATTATTTCATCTTCACTTACAGAAGTTGTAGTTGAAGTTCTTGAAGTTGCTGTAGTAGTTGTAGTTGTTTTAGGTGAAGAAGAACAACTTAAGTCGTAATTCTTTCTGTTTTTGTATTCTTGAGTCTTACCATCGTTCCAGTTTTTAACAGGACGGTAGTAACCAGTGATTCTACTGTAGATTTCAGTTTCAGCACCACAGTCAGGACATGTAGATACTTCACCGTTAATATATCCATGAGTTCTACAAATTGAATATACTGGAGATAATGTATAGTAAGGTAATTTGTAGTTTTCAGAAATCTTTCTTACTAGGTTAGCAGCAGATTTCCAATCTTCTAATCTTTCACCTAAGAATGCATGGAATACAGTACCAGAAGTATAAAGAGTTTGTAATTCATCTTGAATATCTAATGCTGCGAACATATCATCAGTGTATCCTACTGGAAGGTGAGAACTGTTTGTATAATAAGGTGTTTCTCCTTCTTTTGCAGCAGTGATTAAATCAGGATATAAACTCTTATCTTTCTTAGCAAAACGATAAGTAGTAGATTCAGCAGGAGTAGCTTCTAAGTTATATAGATCACCATATTCTTCTTGATAATCTGACAATTTTTCTCTCATGAAGTTAAGAACGTTCTTAGTGAATTCTTGTGCTTCTGTTTCTGTTAAATCTTTCTTAATCCATTTAGCATTTAAACATGCTTCATTCATACCAACTAATCCGATTGTAGAGAAGTGGTTATTGAATGTACCTAAGTATCTTCTTGTATATGGATATAATCCTTCATTTAATAATTTTGTAATAACATTACGTTTGATTTTTAAACTTCTTGCAGCTAAATTCATCATGTTTTCTAATCTTTCATAGAATTCTTTTTCTGTTTTAGCTAAGTATGCGATACGAGGAATATTGATAGTTACAACACCAATTGATCCTGTTGATTCACCACTACCGAAGAATCCTCCTGATTTCTTTCTAAGTTCTCTTAAGTCAAGTCTTAAACGGCAGCACATACTACGAACATCACTTGGTTCCATATCACTATTGATATAGTTAGAGAAGTAAGGTGTTCCGTATTTTGCAGTCATTTCAAATAATAATTTGTTGTTTTCTGTTTCAGACCAGTCGAAGTCTTTTGTGATTGAATAAGTTGGGATTGGGTATTGGAATCCTCTTCCGTTAGCATCTCCTTCGATCATTGTTTCGATGAATGCTTTGTTTACCATATCCATTTCTTTTTGACAATCTTTATATTTGAAGTCAACTTCTTTACCTCCAACGATACAGTTAAGTTCTGCTAAATCGTTTGGAACAGTCCAGTCTAATGTGATGTTTGTAAATGGTGCTTGAGTACCCCATCTACTTGGTGTATTAACACCATATATAAATGATTGAATACATTGTTTAGTTTGTTTGTATGTTAAATTATCGATTTTTACAAATGGTGCTAAATAAGTATCGAATGATGAGAATGCTTGAGCTCCAGCCCATTCATTTTGCATGATACCTAAGAAGTTAACCATTTGGTTACATAAAGTTGATAGGTGTTTAGCAGGAGATGATGTAATCTTTCCAGGAATGCCTCCTAAACCTTCTTGGATTAATTGTTTTAAACTCCATCCAGCACAATAACCTGTTAACATTGAAAGGTCATGTAAGTGGATGTCACAGTTACGATGAGCATCAGCAATAGCGTTATCATAAACTTCACTTAACCAGTAATTAGCAGTAATAGCTCCAGAGTTTCCTAAAATTAATCCGCCTACTGAATAAGTAACAGTAGAGTTTTCTTTAACTCTCCAGTCAGTAACATTTAAGTAACTATTCACTACATCTTTATAATCTAATACTGTAGATTTCATGTTACGCATTTTATCGTGTAATTTACGGTATAGGATGTAAGCTTTAGCGACATCTCCATAACCAGCACTAATTAAAACGCTTTCAACGCTATCTTGGATGTCTTCAACATCTACGATATTATCTTTTACTTTGCTTTCGAAATTAGCAGTAACTTTTAATGCTAAGAAATCAATGATGTTTTCATCATATACTTTATTCTCAGCTTCAAATGCCTTAGTTATTGCTTCTGTGATTTTTTTGATTTCAAATGAAACTATTTTTCCTTCTCTTTTTCTTACTTTAAACATAAACTTACCTCTTTCCTCTCCCCCTAATTGTTACATTAGGATATCTTCTTTCTAATTTTTTTTCGATTTCTAGTAATTCAGCATCGCTAAACCCACTTAATCCTTTTTGTAAAACTGTATCGCAATCTCGATAATTTTGAATGTAGAATTTAACGCTTGGACCTAGATAGTCTAGAATTTCTTCAATATTTTCGAAACTATGCAACTCTTTTACTACAGTTGTTCTAAACTCATAGTCGATATTAGATGATTTAAGAACATCAATACTTTCTTTTATATCATCTAAACTTACTTTTGCTCCGGAAGTAACATCATACTTTGAAAAAGTGTTTTTTACATCCATTGCTACATAATCGATCAGGTTACAATCAATTAGTTTCTTCAATATTTTTGGTTTGCTACCATTAGTGTCCAATTTAACTTTATAACCTTTCTCTTTTATTTTTCTAATGAACAGTTCAATATCTTTCTGTAATAGTGGTTCCCCTCCACTAATACATACTCCATCAATCAACCCCTTTCGTTTATCTAAATAATCAAATAAAACCTGCTCATCAATTTTATTTGAGTCATTAGCACCTTTAATCAAGCCACTGTTATGACAGAACGGACATTTAAAGTTACACCCTTGAGTGAAAATTATACATGCCGTATGTCCAGGAAAATCAACCAATGTTAATTTTTGAAAACCACTAATTTCCATAATTGTATTTGTTTCCTCCAAATTTAACAAAACCTACATTGTTCTCTATTAAATGATTAATAATGTTTAATATATCTTTTTGTTTACTACTCTTAGATAAATTTACTATTACTAAATTTCCTCCTGTTAGTAGTGATTGATATTTTCCAATGTAGTAGAAGTCTTCTTCTTTGTTTGATTTGAATTCGAATAAACTATCGATTCTTGAATAATGTTCTTTATCGGTGATTTTCTTTCTGATTCCATATATTGATTTATCTAATTCCATTAATTTCTTTAATGGACGACGTTTGCTTGTTTCGCTGACAACGAAATTCATTTTGGTTTCTTTTGTATATTTTATGCACTGTTCTTTTACGTAATTTATAATACTTACTAATAATTCTTTTTGTTTTATTTCATCTTTTTCTAAATTTAAGACACATTCGCTTAGACCTGCAAGTTCTAAGTTTAAAACACCTTTTTTGATAATCTTTCTGATCTTTTGACTGCTTTCTAACTTTTCGTCATCAATGATATTTCCGTTAAATAATATTTGGTAATTATCTTTACTCTTATCACCAATGATTTCAAAGATATTAACTAAGCAGTTTTTAGCCATTTCTAACCAACCATCAAGAGCTAGGTAGAAATCTTTGATATCTTTATTTTCGTACTTAAACCCTAGTCTACCCATATTTACTGAAACAGAAGCTACAATCATTCTTCCAGTAGATTCGTTTTCTTCATAAACATAATTTTCATAAACTCGGTGTCCATTACTGAAGTATTCGGTATTTTCTAAATTGTAACTAGTATTTATATTAGCTAAAGCAATGTTTTTTTCTTCAATAATTAAACCGCTTACTTTATTTAATAAATCTTTATTGGTATCTTTACTTATTTTATAGATGGTAGTTATATTTTCTAGTCTATCCATCTTTTCTAAGATAGATAAGTAAGTTTCATTTATTAATGTTCCATCTAATGAAGTATTTCCTCCTAAACTAATTGAATACTTTTTGTTTTCTAAGTAATTGTTGTTTAGATTGTTTAGCAGTACTTCAAGTGAATTAACTAGTAGACTTTTTATGTATTTCATACTGTCACTATAAGCTAAATCGAATATTTCTTCTGTTTTTTTGTTAAGAATAAAGTTATCAAATAAAGTTTTCTCAAAATAAATACTGTTTTGTTTATCGATGATTTCTTCGATTCTTTTGATATTTATATATTCTAAATATCCAGTTAAATCTAAGTATTTATTTAAATTGCTTTTTAATTCTTCTTTAAATTGTTCGCTAACATAAGGTAGTAACAAATGATCTAATGCGTCTATGCATATTTCACCATCAATTTCTAGTTTTACATTTAAGGCATTAAATATTAAGTCATTTGGGAAACTCTTGTTAATGTCTTTTGTAAAAATTGGGTGAGTTGATGATAACTTACCTAGATTGAAGTAATCTAAGTTATGTATGTATAAATTTCCTTCTTCGTGAGATCTAACATACTTGTTATCTAAAACAAAAGCTTTTGTATATTCACATGATATGGTTTTTCCAAAATCCAAAAGGATTTCATTTGGGGTACTATCTTTTTTGAATTCACCAATACGTTCAATTGCTTTTGCAAATTTGTGTTGTTGTCTTAAACCAAATACTTTTCTAGAAGTTGCTCTTCTAATTCTGTAATCACTAAATGCCTCATAAACATCGGTGAAATTGTTTTCTTTTAATTTTGTTTCTATAATATCTTGTATATCTTCAACATTGATAGTCTTTCTATCTATGTAAGTGTTGTTGATGAAATTTAGAACGTCTGCGTAAACTTTATTAATTCCAGGTTCAGAATTAATAGGTCTAACTTGGTCGAAGGCTTTTTTGATTGCTACAGCAATTTTGGTGCTGTTGAACTCAACTCTTTGACCGCTTCTTTTGACGACAACTAAATCTTTTAAGATATTTTTTATGTTCTCCCCAGCCATATAAATTCTCCTAACTTTTGTCTATTCCAATCATAGCAAACACTATATATGTGGTCAATGTTTTTTTTTACCTTTTTTTAAAAAAATAAAAATCAATATTTTTGACTAAAAAATTTTTTGGCAAAAAAAACATGATGGTTTTCATTGGCGCTCTAAGCGAAAAAAAGTTTCTGAATTAACGAAATTTGGAAATATTTTTAAAAAAATTTTTTCTCTTATTATAGGAATTTTATTTTAATGAGACATAAAAGCAGAAAAAAAACAAAGATTTTGACTATATTTGATATAATAAATTTGTAAAGGAGGGCGCACATGAACATTAAAATCGCAGATGAAATACTTGAAGTATTAAATTTGATTAGCAAAGACGGGTATGAAGCATATGTTGTAGGTGGTTATATTAGGGATGCACTTCTAGGAAAAGTAAATTTTGATGCCGATATAACTACAAGTGCTACTCCAAATAAATTGAAGGAAATATTTAGTAATTATGAATTAGAAGAATCTTTTATGGAACTTGGAAGTATTAAGTTCCAATTTAATGATTATCATATAGAAATAACTACTTATAGAAAAGAATATGAATATATAAATCATAGGAAACCCTCTAAAGTAGAGTTTACTACTTCTTTAAAGGAAGATTTAATAAGAAGAGATTTCACTATCAATGCTTTATGCAGTGATGGGAAAAATGTTGTTGATATGTTTGATGGAATAAATGATTTAGAAGACAAAAGAATAAAAACTATAGGAAATCCTTTTGTTAGATTTGAAGAAGATGCTTTAAGAATTTTAAGAGCTTTAAGATTTGCTTCTAAGTTAGAATTTAGTTTAGAGGATGTTAAAGAGGCAATTTATGCTAATTATAAATATTTAAAAGATATTGCTTTTGAAACAAAACTTAGAGAGTTAAGAGGACTTTTAAACGAGAAAAACTATATAAATATTTTAAAAGAGTATAAAGATGTATTAATAGATATTTTTGAACTTGATAATTTAAGAGTTCATTTATTTAGTGATAGTTTAAGTTTTGAAGATAGAGAAAGGTTGTTTTTTTATGATAGCCAATATAATAATTTAGCAAATAAAGATATTAAATTTATAAATGATAAAAAAGATTTGAAAAGAAAATTAAGGGAATACGGTAAAGAAAATATTGAAACTTTGCTGTTATTTAAAAGTAGAGTCTTAAAAGAAGATATTATTATATATAATTTATTAAATAATATATTAAATAATGAAGAATGTTATAATTTGAAAATGTTGGCGGTAAATGGAGAAAATCTGTTGCAGTTTAATATTGAAAAGAATAAAATAGGTAAGCATTTGAATATGTTATTAGATGCGGTAATTGAAGAAAAGTGTTCTAATGAGGAAAGTGAATTATTAGAATATTTAAGAAATATATTGAATGAAGAGGGATAGAATGAATTTTTTATATAAAACTTTTATTAAAAATTATCAAGACGTAAAGAATCCTCAAGTTGCTAAAAAATATGGTTTGTTAGCAAGTATTGTTGGTATTGTTTTGAATTCTTTTTTGTTTGCTGCTAAATTAGTTGTAGCAATATTAAGTGGAAGTGTTTCTATCATAAGTGATGCTTTTAATAACTTAAGTGATGCCTCTAGTTCTGTTGTTACACTTATTGGTTTTAAGATTTCTTCCAAACCTGCTGATGAGGATCATCCTTTTGGTCATCAAAGAATGGAGCATATTTGTGCTTTTATTGTTTCGGCGATTATTTTATATATTGGAATAGAATTAGGAATATCTAGTATTCAAAAAATCATTAATCCTAGTATAGTTGAATTTAGTTATATAACTTTTGGTATTTTAATAGTTACTATTTTTGTTAAATTATGGATGAGTTTTTTCTATAAGAAGACAAGTAAGAAAATAGATTCGTTGTCTTTAAAAGCAAGTAGTAAAGATTCACTTAATGATGTAATTGCAACTTCAGTTATTGTTGTGGGCTTATTCATTGGGAAATTATTTAATATTAATATAGATGGATATTTAGGAATTGTAGTTTGTGCTTATATTTTAATAAGTGGTGTATTCATTATTAAAGAAACTATTAATCAGTTAATTGGTGGAACTCCAGATAAAGAAATAATAAATAAAGTAGTTGAGGAGATATCTAAAGAAGAACAAGTTATTGGTGTTCATGATGTTTTATATCATAGTTATGGTTTAGGGGAAGTATATATAAGTTTACATGCTGAAATGGATAGTTCGTTAACTCTAATTGCCGCGCATGATATCGTAGATAATTTAGAAAAAATGATTAAGAAAACGTATAATGTAGAGTTAGTTATACACGTAGATCCTATTTTATTGAATGATGAGCTTTTAAGTGAAGTTAGTTATAAGTTAAAAAATATTATTAAAAAGATTAGCGATAAGTTAAGCTATCACGAATTAAAGATAATAAATAAAAAGAAGAGAACTACTATTTGTTTTGATTTACTAGTCCCTTATAATTTTGAAATGAATAATAAGGAAATATATGATTTAGTTAATAAAGAGTTAAGATTAATAAATGATGATTATAGAGCAAGTATAAATTTTGATAAGTATTAAAAAAGTTACCGAGAGGTAACTATTTTTTTTCTTCTTCATTTTCTTTTTCTATTTGAGCACCTGTAATATCTGCGATTTTATAAACGGATGTATTACTTAATGTTACTGGATATTGCCCGGTTGAGGTAAATAAAGTCCATTTATTATCTTTTTTTACAAGTTTATGAATGTCTTTGATTTCCGTTACTAGGTTATTAACGTAAATGCTTTTTTCCGCTCTTAGGATAACTGATTGACCTATTGTTCTTGTAAAGATTATAAGAGCAATTGTAGGAAGTATTTCTGTAAATATTAAATGATTTGTGGTCATTTCATCTCCGATAGAAATCCAAATGATTATTTTTATTACAATAATTAAGAAAGCACTTACATAAGAGAACCAATATAATAATGGGTCCGTTACTTCTTTTCTCATTCCAAATTTTTTGGCTTGAGTTCTAATTGTTTTTATTCTAAGGAATGTTATTAAAACAAAGGCAATCATGGCTAATGAAGAGATAATAATTAGCAAAATATTCAATAACTTCATAGCCTTTCTCCTCCTTTTAAATTTCTCTTATTATAAAATATTAAATTTTTTAAATCAATAACTTCACAAGTTTGATTTTAGTTAGCTGTTTCTAGCAGTTCTTTTATTTTTAAAACGTCTTCTTTCATTGTTGAAGCTCCAGCAGTAATTCCTATTTTTTGATGTTTTTTTTCGATAAATATTTTTATTAAATCTAAGACTTCTTCTGGATTTTCGATAAAATAAGTTTCTATGATAGTGCTTATATTATTGTATAGTTCTTTAGAATTACTTGAGTGTTTACCTCCAATGACAATCATAACATCCATGTCTTTTGCTAATTTTTCAGCAGCTTTATTGATGTTTTTTTGAGCATTACAAATAGTATTTCTATATTCAAAATGCTTGTTGTTCTTTTTCATCAAATCTTCAATTAAATTAATATATTTTTCTGATTTATCTCTAGAAAATGTTGTTTGGACAACTAGATAATATTTTTCATAAGATAAATCAATACTATTTATCTCTGATTCATCTTCAATTAGGATAGGACTATCTTTGCACCAACCAATTGTAGCGAATACTTCTGGATGCATTGCTTTATTATTAAACCCGTATTTACCAATTAGGATTATTTTATATCCAAGTTCTGATTTTTCTTTTACTAGAAGATTAATGGTTTTTACATTAGGACAAGTGCAATCAAGATAACTGATGTTATTCTCTTCTAAATATTTAAAAGTAGAAAGTGGTTCGCCATGACCTCTAATGATTACGTAGTCATTTTTTTCTAATTCACTTAATGTTTCCTTTTGCTTAGCGCCACTCTTTTCTAATTCATTTAAAACGTTTTTGTTATGAAGTATTTCTTTGTATAAGACAACATTTTTATTTGTTTTTAGTACTTCTTTAGTTTTATTAACAGCAGTAGTTGAGCCATAGCATAACCCACATATAGGTGATACATATACATCAAACTTCATTTTTAATTACCTAAGAAAGATTTTTCTTCTTTTAATAGTTTTTGAATAGCTCTACCTCTATGAGAAACGCTATTTTTTTCTTCTGCGGTTGCTTCTCCAAAACATTTGTTTATATCAGTAGAGAAGAACAAGCAATCATAACCAAAAGAAGTATCTCCAGTTTCTTCTTTTAAAATGTATCCTTCAGTTTTTCCTTCAACATGAATATAAGTGTCATTAGGGAAATATTCTACTAAAGAACATATAAAGTAAGCACTACGATCTTCTTTATCGCTTAATTCCTTCAATAGTTTGTTTCTATTTTCTTTGTTATTTCCATGTCCTCCAGCATATCTAGCGCTGTAAACTCCAGGCATTCCATTTAATGAATTTACGCATAGTCCACTATCATCTGCAATAACAGAAGCATTTATATTTTTTTCTTTTAAATAAGCGCTGATTGTTTTTGCTTTTATTAAAGAGTTTTCTAAGAATGTTTCACCAGTTTCTTCAATTTCTTCAGTATAGTTAATGTCTTTTAAAGATAATACTTGGTCATTTGAAAATATTTCTTTAAATTCTTTTATTTTATGTTCGTTTGATGAGGCTAAAATTATTGTTCTCATTTATATCTCTCCTTTACTAAACTATCATAGCATAATACTACTTTATAAAAAATATTATTAAAGGAATAAAAATAAAGCAAATCTCGACTTAAGAGAATAATTAATTTATTTTTGGTCAAATATTGTTATAAAAAAATATTAATTGTATACTTAGCATGTAGTTAAAGATGGGGGGATAAATAACTATGGAAAGAAAAGTAGGTACTATATCGAGAGGAATTAGATGTCCTATTATTCGTGAAGGAGATAATCTAGTAGATATTACTGTAAACAGTGTACTAGAAGCGTGTGAAAGTGAAAACTTCTCTTTAAGAAATAAAGATGTTGTTGCACTTACAGAGTCAATCGTTGCAAGAGCACAAGGAAATTATGCAACTGTTGACGATATTGCAGCAGATGTAAAAACTAAATTAGGTGGCGATACAGTAGGAGTTATTTTTCCTATATTATCAAGAAATCGTTTTGCAATATGCTTAAGAGGTATTGCTAAAGGATGTAAAAAGGTTGTTTTAATGCTAAGTTATCCAAGTGATGAAGTTGGAAATGCTTTATTAACTTATGATCAATTGGATGAAAAAGGCGTTAACCCATATAGTGATGTATTATCACTTGAAACATATAGAGAATTATTTGGTGAAAACAAGCATGAATTCACTGGTGTAGATTATGTTTCTTATTATGCTGATATTGTTAAAGAAGCAGGAGCAGAAGTAGAAATCGTTTTTGCTAACCAAGCTAAGGCTATTTTAAATTACACAGATACAGTTTTAACTTGTGATATTCATACAAGAGCAAGAACAAAGAGAATCTTAAAAGCTGCTGGTGCTAAAGTGGTATTAGGATTAGATGATATTTTAACTTCTTCAGTAAATGGAAGTGGATATAATGAAAAATGGGGGCTACTAGGTTCTAATAAATCTACTGAAGATAAAATTAAATTATTCCCTCGTGATTGTTTTGAATTAGTAAGCGGTATACAAAATAAAGTTTATGATTTAACAGGAAAGCATATTGAAGTTATGGTATATGGTGATGGAGCATTTAAAGATCCTCAAGGTAAGATTTGGGAATTAGCCGATCCTGTTGTTTCTCCAGCATTTACTGATGGATTAATTGGTACTCCAAATGAACTAAAACTTAAATATTTAGCAGATAATGATTTTAAAAATTTAAGTGGCGATAAACTAAAAGAAGCTATTAAAGACAGTATTAAAGCTAAAACAGGAAACTTAGTAGGTAATATGGCGTCTCAAGGTACAACTCCTAGACAATTAACTGATTTAATTGGTTCATTATGTGATTTAACTAGTGGTTCTGGAGATAAGGGAACTCCAATAGTACTAGTTCAAGGATATTTCGATAATTATACAGATTAATAAATTGGCTACTCAAAAAGAGTAGCTTTTTATTTTTTCTTGAATTTTAGTTTGTTATAATTTAACTACCTTTTTGGTAGTTTTTTGTTTGGGAGGTGAGTGTATGGAAAATAATAAAACAAGATTTTTAAGTGGCAATGTTTTAAAGATAATTGGTTTAATAAGTATGGTTGTTGATCATGTCGGATATATGTTTTTTGAAAATTGTATGTGGCTTAGAATAATTGGAAGATTATCTTTTCCTATATTTGCCTTTATGATAGCAGAGGGATGTAAATATACTAGTAATAAGTTAAAGTATTTTTTGTCTGTATTTGTGGTTGCTTTAGTATGTCAAGTAGGAGTATTTGTATTTGATGGCTCTACTAAAATATATTCATTGATGTCTTTAGCCATATCTATTCCTATTATTTATTTATTACAACTTTTTAAGAAGAGTTTATTTAATAAGGATAAAAGCAAATATGTTTATGGAAGCTTATTTATTTTATCTATTGTTACTTTATATTTTTTGAATAAAATTATTGAAATTGATTATGGCTTTTTTGGAACTATATTAGCGGTGCTTACTAGTTTATTTAAAAGAGAAAAAGGTAAAGAAGATAATCTTTATTTAGATTTAATTTTAATGGGGATTGGGTTAATTCTTTTAGCTAAGTTTACTTTCGTGGAGCAATATTATGCTTTGTTATCATTACCTATTTTAGGGTTATATTCTGGTAAAAGAGGCAAGTTAAATATGAAGTGGTTCTTCTATTTGTTCTATCCTCTTCATTTTGTTGTTTTAGAGTTAATTTATTTAATAATTTATCATTAAGAAAAGCAATTTTATTTGTCAAATGTTAATATATTAGAGGTAGAGGTGTAGTTATGGAAAAGAAAAATAAAAAGAAACCAGCATTTTATAGACTAAGCGTTTCTATTGCAAAATTATTTTATAAGAAAAGAACTTTTGTGGGGGTAGAAGACTTACCAGAAGAACCTTCATTAATTATAGGAAATCACGCTCAACTTCATGGGCCACTTGCTTGCGAGGCTTATTTTCCTACTGATAAAGCCATTTGGTGTATCGGCGAGATGATGAATTTAAAGGAAGTTCCATCTTATGCTTATAAAGACTTTTGGTCATATAAACCTAAATGGATTCGTTGGTTTTATAAAATATTATCTTATGTTATAGCGCCGATATGTTCTTATTATTTAAAACATGCGGATACAATTGCTGTTTATAAAGATACAAGATTATTAAAAACATTTAGAGATACAATGGAAAGGTTAGATGATGGAGCAAATGTAGTAATATTCCCTGAATGTCATCAAGATTTTAATGATATAGTTTGTGAGTTTCAAGATAAGTTTGTAGATGTAGCAAAGCTTTATTATAATAAAACAGGTAAATGTTTATCTTTTGTTCCTATGTATAATGCTGCGACAATTAAAACAATTGTATTTGGGACTCCAATTAAGTATGATCCTTCAATTGATATAAAGGAACAAAGACAAATAATGTGCGAATATTTAAAGAAAGAAATAACTAAACTTGCTAAGGAATTACCAGTTCATAAAGTAGTCCCATATAAAAATATAAAGAAAAAAAACTACGTTAATTCAAAATAATATTTATTTGTTTAATGGCAATAATATAAATATATTGCTTTAATGATTTAATATAAATAGAAAGAATGATTAAAGATGGAAAAAAATGAAAGAAAAAAATTAATAAAAAAATTAATAGCATCAGGTATTGGTTTGGCTGTTTTTTTGGTGCTTGTTTATATTGTTTTGAAAAAGTTGGGATTAACACAAATTAGTCAATCAGAAATGCAAGAAGCGATAAGTTCAACAGGAGCAATAGCACCTCTTATCTTTATTTTAGTAACTTTTTTACAGGTTACATTTATTCCTATTCCTAGTACAATTCCTATTATTGTTGGGTCTTATTTGTTTGGGCCTATTCTTGCTTTTATATATTCATATATTGGGTTAATGGTAGGTTCAATAGTAGCATTTTATTTAGGTAAAGCTTTAGGTAGACCTTTTATAAATTGGTTGTCTGGAGGTAAAGAAGAAACTGATAAATGGATGAAGAAATTGCATGGGAAAGAAAAAATATTATTATTCTTTATGTTTTTGTTCCCTGTATTTCCAGATGATTTGTTATGTTCAATCGCCGGTATTTTGCCAATTAATTTCCCAACCTTTTTAATTATGCAAGTTTTAACTAGAGCTACTACAGTTGGATGTACTTTATTATTTATGAGCGGCGAGGTTATACCTTTTAATGCTTGGGGGATTTCTCTTATTGTATTAGCGGTTATTTTTTGCTTCTTTGCATTTATTTATTGTTTTAGAAATGCAGATAAGATTAATGATTATTTTAGTAAAATGTATAATAAAGTTTTTAAAAAAGAAGAAACTAAAAATAAATAGAATGAAGTATAGAAGTCTAAAAAGACTTCTTTTTTTATTAACAAAATTTTAGGCTGTGCTATAATCAAAATAAGGTGATGGATATGGAAAAGATAATTGAAGAAGTAACCGAGAAAATTATGAATTTAGAAATAGGTAATATTTTTACTTTGTCTTCATATTTTAGTGAGTATTCTTTAACAAGTAATGAAAAATTAAAGATTTCATTAAAAATTATTAATGATTTAAGAAAAAATGGATTAATAAAGGAAGTTAATGAAGAAGAAACTGTAGGTTTGATCTACAATATTCCATTCGTCATTATTGATTAAGAAGGAGGAAAAACATGAAAAAAGAATTATCTAGTAAAGCATTGTCTATTATAAAGAAGATGCAACAAAGCGAATTAACAGAAAGTGTTATTTATGAAAAAATAGCTAAGTTTGCTAAAGGAGAAGATAATAAGAAAACTTTACAACGTTTAGCAAAAGAAGAAAAGAGCCATTATGAAATTTGGAAGAGTTATACGGGTCTTGAAATGAAACCTCAAAAATTAAAGGTTTTAAAGTATACGATGATTGCTAGAGTATTTGGCTTTACTTTTGCAGTTAAATTAATGGAAAAAGGCGAAGAGAATGCTCAATCAGAATATGAGTTATTAGCACAAGAAGTTGAAGAAAGTATTGTTATAAGACAACAAGAAGAAGAGCATGAAAAAGCTTTACTTGAAATGCTTGATGAAGAAAGATTAAGATATGTAGGAAGTATGGTTCTAGGTCTTAACGATGCTTTAGTTGAGTTAACTGGTTCTTTAGCTGGTTTTACATTTGCAATGCAAAATACAAAACTGATTGCTTTATCAGGGTTAATAATAGGAATATCAGCGACTTTTTCAATGGCATCTAGTGAATTCTTGTCTGCAAGAAGTGAAGGAAGAACTGATGCATTTAAATCTTGTGCATATACAGGTATTGCTTATTTGATTACTGTTGTTTTATTAATTGCACCTTATTTATTATTGAGTAATTATATGGTTGCTTTAGGATGCATGATTGGTATCGTTTTACTTATTATTACAGTATTTACTTATTATACTTCTGTTGCTCAAGGTCAACCATTCAAATCAAGATTCTTAGAAATGGCTATAATTAGTGTTACTGTAGCAGTTGTTTCATTCGGTGTTGGTGTTTTAGCTAAACAATTATTTGGTGTAGATATTTAAGGTAATTTAGTATGAGTACAATATTAGTTGGTATCACAATACCATTTTTAGGAACAATATTAGGATCATTTTTAGTTTTCTTTTTAAAGAATACTTTAAGTGAAAAGATAGAAAAAATATTACTAGGATTTGCTGCAGGAGTAATGATGGCGGCTTCAGTTTGGTCATTAATAATTCCTTCAATTAATATGCCGGAAGGAATGGGAAATTTTTCTTTTGTTCCCGCAGCAGTAGGTTTTTTATTAGGTATATTTTTCTTGCTAATACTTGATATTTATATACCTCATTTACATGTTAATAGCGAGGAACCAGAAGGTGTTAAGTCAAAATTAAAGAGAGCAACAATGCTTTTTATATCTGTTGCTTTACATAATATTCCAGAAGGTATGGCAGTAGGTGTTGTTTTAGCGGGAGCTTATTATGGAAATGCTTTAATTACGTTTACTGGTGCACTTACTTTGGCAATAGGTATTGCAATTCAAAACTTTCCAGAAGGGGCAATTATATCTTTACCTTTAAAGAGTGAATGTGTATCTAAACCTAAATCGTTTTTATTAGGTGTGATGTCAGGAATAGTAGAACCAATTGCTGCAATTATAACAATTTTACTTATTAAATATATAGAACCTATATTACCGTATTTATTATCATTTGCAGCTGGAGCAATGATTTATGTAGTTGTGGAGGAGTTAATTCCAGAATCACAAGCAAAAAAACATAGTAACTGGGCTACTATATCATTAGCGATAGGCTTTACTTTAATGATGATATTAGATGTGGCTTTAGGATAAAACAAAAAAAGGACTTAGGTCCTTTTTATTTTACTAAAGTTACAAATATTATTTTATCGTTATTAGTGCCTATTACATATTCTTCATTTTCTTGTTTTATTAGTGAAACAGTTATCTCATCATTAAGTTTACTTTCATTAATAAAGTTTATTTCAAAATGAGATATAGTTTTTCTTTCACAAGCGTTTAATACTAAATTAGCGTAGTTAGTATTATTCATATGTTGATTTTGGTCTAAATCACTGAATTGGACTTTATGGTTAAACATAAAGTTTTTTTCTTCATTAGGAAGAATTATTTTATTGAATTTATCAGTATAGTTTATATCAGGGAATATTTCTCCGATATAATTAATGTTATCAGTTCTTTCAAGCATTCTAGTACTACTATTTATAACACACCATTTAGAAGTGCCAATAATTAGAACTTCTCCCTCTTTACTAGATATTTTCATATCTCTATCAAAATCAATTCTTCCTTTTTCATGAGGCCAAGTTTCTACGATTACTTCTTCATTTATTTTAGGCATTCTTAGAATATCAAATTTAACTCTACTTAGAACCCAATATAGATTTTTAGAAAGCATTGATTCGTATCCAACACCTATTTCTTCACCATGAATAGATGCGACATCTTGAAATATTTCAAGTATTGATTTAGCTGTTAAGTTATTATTTATATCAAAATGACTATTATATAAAGTCATTGTAGTTTTGTATTTTAACATTTTATATCTCCTTATCTATTTTTAGTTTTTTTGGTTTCTAGTTCATTCATTTTTAAATTGCATTTATAAATTTCAGTGTCATAGCCATCTTTATAAATAGAATACCCATGTTTTTCATAAAAGGATTTAACAACATCTCCTTCTTCATCGTGAGGGTAGAACTTGCCTTCAACTACTTTAATGTAATGTTCTATGCAATCGTTTTCAAATAATTTAAGAAGCATTGATCCAATTCCTTTAGTTCTATATTCTTTATTTACAACAATATTATTTAGCCAAACTTTACCACTGCGTTTAAATTTATAATTAATGAAACCTACTATTTCATTATTATCTATTGCTTCGATTTGAATATAATCATCTTTTTCTTTTCTTTCAAATTTCATAATTTCACCTTGCTTGCTTTTAATTATAATCAAATTTATTGATTTTGAAATTATTTTTTATTCAAAAAATTGTTATAGCTATAAATAATCTATACAATATAAGTATTATGTATTAAGGAGGGTTTGTTTTGGAAAATAAACTAGAGAAAAAGTATGGCTTATTTATGGCCATATGTATGGTAATTGGAATTGTTATTGGTTCTGGTATTTTCTTTAAGGCTCAAGATATTCTTGTAGATACTGGAGGAAATATGTTGATTGGGGTTTTAGCATTCTTAATTGGTGGAGTTGTAATGATTATTTGTGCTTTATCATTTGCAAACTTTGCTTCTAAATATGAAAAAGTTAATGGGATTGTAGATTATGCAGAAGCGATAGTAGGAAAGAAGTATGCTTATTTTGTAGGTTGGTTTGTTAGTATTATTTATTTTCCTGCGATGACCTCTGTTTTAGCGTGGGTTAGTGCTAGATATACGCTTGTTTTGTTTGGTAGTAGTGATATTACTGGAGGTTTGTGTCTAGCTCTTGCTTGTATGTATTTAATTATGGCTTATGCACTTAATGTTTTGTCTCCAAAGTTAGCAGGTAAATTTCATGTTTCTTCAACTATTATAAAATTAATTCCTATTTCAATTATGATAGTAGTAGGCACAATAATTGGGTTAATAAACGGAAATACTGTTAATGCCTTTAGTGAAGCATCATCTAGTGGTTCTGTTAGATTTGATTCAATATTTTCAGCAATAGTAGCAGCTTCGTTTGCTTATGAAGGTTGGATCATTGCAACGACAATTAACTCAGAATTAAAGGATTCAAAAAAGAATCTTCCTAAGGCTTTAGTTATTGGAACTCTTATTATTATTGTTGTATATACTTTATATTTTATATCTTTAACAGGCGGTGCAAATACTGAGACATTAATGAATAAAGGCGCTACTACAGCATTTACTAATTTATTTGGTTCAATAGGAGGAACAATACTTAATGCCTTTATTGTTATTTCTTGTTGGGGAACTTTAAATGGTTTAATGCTTGGATGTACTAGAGGGGTTTATTCATTGGCTGTTCGTGGATTAGGGCCTAAACCTAAAACTTTGGCAAATGTAGATGAGAACACTAATATGCCTGCGAATGCTGGTGTCGTAGCAGTTCTTGCTTGTGCTTGTTGGTTGTTCTATTTTGTAGGAGCAAATTTAGTAGAAAATCCTATTTTTGGAGTATTTAGTTTTGATTCATCAGAACTTCCAATTGTAACTACTTATGCAGTTTATTTACCTATTTTTATTATGTTTATTATTAAAGAAGGTAAAAAAGATAAATTGAAAAATATGGTGCTTCCTATAGTTGGATGTATTTGTTGTGTGTTTATGATATTTGCTGCGATATATTCTCATGGGGTTGTTCCTTATTTAGAAGCTAAAGAAAATGGAACATTCGCATTCCCAATATTATTTTATTTAATATTATTCGTTGTTATCATGGGAATTGGATTGTTATTTAATATAAAGAAAAATAAAACAGAAAAAGAAAAGGACAATTAAAATGTCCTTTTTTTCTTACATTAATCCAATCATGAATCCTATAATGAAACCAACTATAATTGCAATTAGTAAAACATTTGATCCTTTTTTCTTTCCTTCATTTCTGTTTTCTAATGCTTCAAAGTCTGTGTTGTTATTGAAACGGAAAGCATTTCCTGCTGATAAACTAAATTTAGGTTTACCGCTCAAATAAATATCTTCAGTTCCTGCGGGAATTTTATACATTTCATTACAATACTCTTTACTCATTTTATCGGCAATTACAAATATTTTTGCTTCAGTATCGTCGATTGTAAAAGTTGATTCTTGTCCGTTTTTTAATTCTCCTAGTTTACGACAAGGTGTGCCTTTAATAGTAAGTTCATTACTTTTAATATCTTCGATGTAAACTTTGAATTTACCTAGACACGCAACAAATGTCTTCTCTCTTTTAATTGTTAAATTTCTCATTTTTAGTCCTCCTATAAGTTATTCATAATTAAATTATAGTACAAAATTTACAATATTCCAGTTTTTTTCACATAATTCAAACTTCCTTTTTAAGAGTCATATAAATAAAAAAAAGTGAGTGCTAGAATAATTTCATAGTTAGTTAGTGAAAAACGGAGGGGTTATTTATGAAAAGGCGTGGCTTTATACGAGTAGTATTAGTTTTGTTATTTGCATTAGTTATATCGGCTTGTTCGTTGCAGAAGGATCAAAATATTAAATCAATTGCAATTAATGAGAAATCAATCCCTGAGTTTGTTTTAATAGGTGAATTTGATAAAGCAGGAATTGAAGCTTTAGTTACCTATGAAGATGGCACTCAAGAGACAATTGAAGTAAATTCAAATCTTTTAAAAGATGCTTATCAAGAGCAAATAAATAAAGCTGGTGAATATGAGTTTGAAATTTTATTTAGAGGACAATCAGCTAAATTTAAAGTTAAAATAGTAGATGCAGAAGGAGCACATGTTGTCAAATTCTTTAATGGTTTTAACGAACTAGTTTCAATGCAACTTGTAAAACATGGAGAAGCGGCTAAGGCTCCAGAAGGAGCAGCGCATCTTTTAAAGGGTTATGAGTTTGTTGGATGGGATAGAAAGTTTGAAAATGTTAGAGAAGATATTGAGGTTTATGGTATATACGCTAAGGTTGATGAAGCAGAAAATGAGCAAGAAGAAAATATGGAATTTAGAAATGAATTGTTTGCTGCAGTAGAAAATATGAGAGATGGCAATGTAAATGTTTTAGAAGTATGGGAATCAGTAGCTAAACGTTTTGAAAAGAGTTTAGTTTATGGTGATAATCATGAGTTAATGCATGTAGTAAAGAAGGAAATAAATGATGATAGAGAAGTAATATATCATAAGTATTCTAAGCAACTTAGTGAAACTGCAAATATTAAATATTATTATGAAAAGTTTGATGAGGATGGATTCTATACTAAAGTAGAAACATTTGTAGATGAATTTGATCAATATGATATATATGCAGCAGTAAAGAAAATAGTATCTTCTACAGATATGTTAAATTACTCTGTAATGCATACAGCAGAGGAGAAGATTTATAAGTTAGAAGCCGTAATTCCAAATCGTGGAGATGGAAATTATAAAAGCGAACAAATCGAAATCTTATTTAATGAAAATCAAATTATATCATTAAAGAGATTCTTGAATTATCCTAATACAACAGGAATTATTGAAAAAGTATTATCAACATCACAATACTTTGAAATTAATGTAGAAGAGCCTGTAGTATTTCCAAAAGATATTGATTTAGGAAAGATAGTAGGAAGCGTATTCAATCATGATGTAGGAATTTATGTATATGAACTTAGAGATGAATTTGTGTTAGTAAAAACAATTAAAAATGATGCTGATAATAGAGCAGCTAGAATTATTGAAGGAAATGAAATGAACTTCATGTGGGACAAGGATGTTGCTACTTACTATACTAAAAAAGTTCAAGATGTAGGAATGGAGATTGTAAGAGTTTTTAAAACAACTAATTCGGAAGAAAGATATGGAAATATGTTCTACTATGAATGGAAGAACTTAGCTAACTATCAACCATCAATTAGTTTAGATGAACAAGGAAGAATTGAAGTGATGTTTAGGGTTGGAGAAACTAGTAGTTCAAGAGCTCATAATGTTGTATTCATTATAGAAAATAATAGATTAGTAGAATTTGAAAAACATCATTATGAGGCAAATGAAAAAGTTGTAACAGAGAGAATGGAATTACATTATGCAGAGACAGAGGTAGAAGTTCCTCAAGAATACATTAATAGTGAACCAAATGCTCATGTGGAACAATAAATAAAATACTAATGAAAGGGGTGCATTGCACCTCTTTTTTTAGTTGAAACTTGATGGCGGTTATTATATAATTTTTTTGGAGATGATGGTATGAGAGTATATTTATTACTAGAAGAAGTAAAACAATATGTAGAAGGTGCACTTGCTTATTTAAATGAGCAAAAAAGAAATTATACATATGAAGAGATTGTTGCTTTAGAAAGCAGAGCACAAGAAAAGTATAGTACTCTATATAAAAAGAAGGCATTTAAATCATCAATAACGGCGTTAGAAGGAAGAAGAATAACTTCATTGCATTCTAAATATATAATATTAAATTATTTGAAAACGATCATGGAAACACTAGATGTAAGTAATACATCAGAAATTAAAAATATAGATATAGACGATTTAAGCTTAAAAATTTTTGAAAAAACAGATAAACTTGGTTATTCAAAATATTTAGAATCAAAGAATAAAAGATAAAGAGGACAAAATAAAAACCACGATTGTGGTTTTTTTTATTATATTTCGTTATTTAATACGCTTGTTACTAGTTTAGTAATATGTTTAGCGTTATCTACATAGAAAGCGTTCATTCCTAAGTGTCTAGCAGGTGTTAAATCTGATTCAACACTATCACCGAATACATAAACATCGTGAGGATGAGCATTTTCTTTCTTTACAATTTCTTCATAATAATGTTGTTTTGATGGATCTTCTTTTTTGAATTCGTTACCAATTACTTTTTTAAACCATTTAGTATTAACATTAATTTTATCCATATAATAATAGATATGTTTTAAAGAAGAATTACTTACAACATATACAGAATAATTCGAACATAATTCTTCCATGAATTTACTATCTACGATTTGATTTGTATCAATAACTATGTCATAAATGAAATCATTTTGCCAATTATAGAAATCATCGATTGTGATATTCATTTCTTTGTATTTTTTCATTAATCTAATCATACAGCGAACAATATCGTTTCCTGTAGTAGCACTTAACCATCTAGGGTTTTCTTTACATATTATTTCATATTGTTCATCTGATAAATGAGCTAAAAATTGTCTTCTGTTATCTTCGATATTTTTTGTTACCTTATCAAATTTGTGTTCACCAGAATAAAATGTTCCATCAAAATCAAAAATAAAAACTTTTTTCATATAATACCTCTTTTAATCTTTACATATTTTTGATTTTAAAGACATTATTATTAAAAGTCAATTAATGAAGGTGTTAAAAACTAAATAAATACTATATATCATTAAAGAGTAATGATATAATTAAATTAAGGTGATTAAAATGATTAAGTATGAAACACTCAAAAAAATTAGTGATGAAATAGATGATTTAGAGTCTAGTATTTATGATTTAGAACGCGAAAAAAGATACTTAGAAAATGATAAAAGAGAGGCTGAAGGCGTATCTAACATAGGTATGGCTACAATGGCTGTTAATATGACTGTTGGACTTTCTTCAAAAATGGTAGCAGATAATAAGGTAAGAGAACTTGAAAGTAAAATTGATAAAATAAAAGATAAAATATATGAAACTGAAAAACTTTTATCAAAAAGAAAAACAGAATATCGTGATGCTTTAAAGGAATGGGAAGAAGAAAGAAAAGAGGCGGAACTTGTAATAGATGGTGATAATATCTATATAAAAGGTGATAAAGATAAAAAAGATGTTTTAGAGTCTGTGAAGAGTGTTCGTGAAAATAGAAAAAATAGATATAATGAGATTAAAAAAAATAAAGATGTTATGGACTATGTAGATGCTAGAATAGAACTTATTCAAGAATTTGAAGATAGAGGGTTCTGTCATAAAACAGATACTTTTAAATCTGATTTTTATAAAGATTTTTTGAGAATTGCAAATTATGTTAGTTTCTCTTGTCAAGATGAAATAGAGGGCTATTATGTTCCAAAATCAGGTTTTGATAAAGAACTAATTACTGTTTTGAAAAATAGAATTGCTATTTGCGAAGATAACATTGCAAATCAAAAGAAAACATATGAAAGATTAACTCCTGGATTTTTTGGAAATTTGTTTAAGGCTGCATATAACAAAAAGTATATGAAGGTTAAATCTTTAGCGGAACACGAAATCTCTTGTCAAAAACTAAAAATTGCGGAATATGAAAGAGAAATAAAGGCTGTTTTAGACTTTAAAGAGAAATATCCTCAAGTTTATGATGAAAAACTTAATAAATTAATTAAGGACTATGAAAATAAGAGAAATACATTAGATGAAAAAGGTGAGTTACATCTTGCTAGAGAGATTGTAGAAATTGTAAAAGGATTAAAGGAAAATCGTTGTATAGTTCATAAAGGTGTTTTCTTGCCTTATGAAGTAAAACAATATTTACTTGAGAATAATTTGTCGTTATCAAAAGAAAATCTTGTTGCATGTATGGATAAAATGGATCAATTAGATAATGAGATAAAGAAGGATGTAAAAAATATTTTGGAAGATGAAGGTGGATATACACCTTTAAATCAGGTAAAGAAAAGATAGAGAGTAGTAGATTTGCAAAAAAAATAAAGATATGATATAATACCAAACTGTGGAGGTGCAGTATTCTAGTCAGTTTTGCTGCTATGAAGACGTATTAAGACGTTTGAGGGCACATCTATGAAGTTCTTGGTGCTTGCTTTGGTTGCCCAAACTGGGGTGGGTGCTGAGAGTTAAGATTTTTGGGCGCACTATAACGGCATATAGTATACGACCCAACTATCGCGGAGACGCAGATGGGTGTAGATTCGTTTACACTCCCTGCGAAGAACCTGCATTGCAGTAACATGTGTGCAGTGTAGCCTGGTTTGAGTGAATAACGAGGGATTACATGTATGACAAATATAAATACTTGGCCAGTTTTATATTCTGATTTTGTATGAAATCTTATTTGCAAAACATCCTAGTAGCATGTCAAAGCTGTCAAGGAAAACTTCTAGACTGTTAAATTTATTTAGATGTTTTAAGGATTATAGTGTGTACTAAGTGGCGATTCGGTGTGTAAACTTGCTTAATAGGAAACTGCTCTACTGGTAACGGTAAGCGTGAGTTTGAGAAATTCGACCGAACCTAAGACATAAGGTTTACTTAATTCATTACCTTCACATAACGCAGTGCATTCGTGCTGCGTTTTACTTTGTAAATATTTAAGATTAGTATATAATGTAATTAACAATTAAGTAATGAGAGGATATGAAAAATGGAAAAAGATGGATCGAAAAAGAAAAAGAATAAAAATGTGTTTACGGAATATTTTAGGTGGCCATTAATAGTTTTGGCAGTTTCTTTATTTTTATCATTTTCTTTTAGTTTTCTTAGTGAATTAGCATTGAGTAATGCTAGTTTAGTAGTAGCTATTTTAGTTATTGTGTTCTTTATGTTTGTATCAATAATAACTGACGCTATTGGTGTTGCAGTTACTGCAGCAGTGGAAGTGCCTTTTAGAGCAATGGCTGCTAAAAAAGTAAAAGGTGCGAAAGAAAGTATTATTTTAATTAATAATGCAGATAAGGTTGCAAGTATTATTGCAGATATCTTAGGTGATATTTGTGGTATCTTATCAGGAGCCGCAGGTGCAGTTGTTACAGCTAAACTTATTGAAGGAGTAACAGACTCAATGCAACTTGTAGTAATAGCATCTATGGTTAGTGCAGTTATCGCAGGTGTAATTATCTTTGGTAAAGCCATGGGTAAAAAAGTAGCTTTGGATAATTGCGATAAAATAGTGCTTATGATAGGTAAAATAGTTTATATATTTACTTTTGGTAAATTATCACTAAAGAATAAAAATCCAAACAAACAACAAGGGTCTAATTAAGTTAGGCTCTTTTTTATTTAGTAAAATGAAAGAAAGTGTGATATACTTTTAATAGTTAATTAGTAAAGGGGATAAGTCATGTATTATAGAATAAGTTGTGATGCTGAAAATTACAGAAATTATATTTTAAAAAAAGAAGAAGTTAAAGAAGGCGACGAACTTTATCGTGACAAGTTTGATGGCAGTTCTCAAAAAGATAATTATGAAACACAAACTTTTGTAATGACAAGAAAAAGAGAAGTAAGTTTTCCAGTAGCAGATATATTTTTTAGTGATCTTCCTATTTGTAGTGAAAGAGCAAAAGAAGTTATAGAAAGTATTTGTAATGAGGGAGAGATAGAATTTTTACCATGTGAAGTAGAAGCAACAGAAGGTAATTATTATATTTTAAATGTACTGGGTGCAGAAGATTGCGTTGATTATGATAATTCGGATTTTGTTAGATTTTCTAGTGGTAGAATAATGTTTTTTAATCATATAAAGTTTAATAAGAAAATAGAAAGGCACTTTTTTAGAATTACAGATTTAATTAATGGTTTTTATTTTATAAGTGAAGAAACTAAAGAAATTTTAGAAAAAGCTGATTTGAAAGGTTTAGTTTTTGATAATAGTTTATTTATAGAAAAGAGTAACTAGTGTTTTAGAGGCACAAACCTTAGATATATCTTGAATAAAGGGCACTTTTGTGGTAGCATTAGTGCATAGAGGTGATAACATGGATATTAAAATTGAAGATGTTTTAGACTTAGAAGTTGCATTAGTAGACAACTGTGGCTGCGCTAATGGCGGAGACAAGTGTTAATTTAAAAAAAATTTAATAAGAAAAGGCATAACAGTTTTATTAAATTGTTATGCTTTTTAGTTATTCAAAGGAGAAGTATATGAAAAAAATATGCAATTTAAGCCAAAGTAAAATAGAATTAAAAGGCTTTTTAGAAGATAAATTAGAAAATATGGGATCTAGTGATTTTAATGTGTTAGTAATAGATGATCAAAAGGAAAATAAAGGATTAGTAATTAAATATCAAGATAAACTAGATTGTGTTATATTAAATGATTACAAAGGGAATCTTAATGACATCTTTTTTGTTCCTGTTGTTATAACTAGTGAAGTTAATAATGCTCCTCAATATTTTTACTGTAAAGATAATATTGAAGAAGTTCTTTTGGATATTGAAAAGTTTAGTAATGCTATACCTAATATGAGAAGAATTTCAGCGGAAGAAATTTCATGTAAGATGGTTGATTTAACATCTAAGAAAAAGAAAGGCAATTCTAATAAATTAAAGATATTGGTAGGGTAAGAGTATGTATAGAGGCTATTTAATTGATTATAGAAAAGAAAACGATGATTTATATATCTTAAAAAATAAAAAGAGCGGGGTTTATTATTACTCTAACTATGTTGCTACTAGAGTTTATGAATTATTAGATAAAAGAGTTAGTGTTAAAGAAATAGTAGAAACTTTAGCTAAAGAATATAATGCTCCTATTTATTTTATGGAGAAGATGGTTTTAATGGCTATTTCTCAAATTCAAAGTAAAGAAGATGCTGTACATTGGAAACAAGAGTCTAAATTCCCTTTAAGAGTATCTTGGAGATTAACAGATCGATGTAACTTAAAGTGCTTACATTGTTACGCTACTTGTGAAAGTGAAGCAAAACAAAAAGAATTACCTTTAGAAACAATAAAATCAATCGTAGATAAATTAGAAGAAGCAAATATTTTTGAAATCTCTTTAACAGGAGGAGAAATATTTGTTAGACATGATTTAAAAGAAATAATTGAGTATATTAATTCTAAGAATATTACTTTAGCTTTATTTACTAACGCCACATTAGTTTTAAGTAACTATGAGTGGTTAAAAGAATGTCATATTAGAAGATTTAATATAAGTTTAGATGGATTAGAAGAAGAACACGATTTATTAAGAGGAAAAGGTAATTTTAAAAGAACAGTAGATGCGATAAAACTTTTACAAAAAGATGGGGCAAGAATAGTAATAAATTGCGTTATTAACTCTTTAAATGTTCATAGGCTAGTAGAAATATTGCATTTCTTTGTAGATAATAAATTAGAATTCCAATTTTCATTGATGACTCCAATTGGAAGAGGGGCAGATAACATTGATATCGTTCCTAAAAAAGAAGTTTATATGGAAGCAGTTAAGAAGTTACAAGAAGAATATGAAAAACTTAAAATAGCGGGATTTATTCATAATGCTTATACTGGAGAGGATTTGCAAATTGATGAAGATGGAGAAACTACTGTTAGTGAAGATAAATGGGTATGTAATGCTGGTACTACTAAGTTTGATATAGATGTTAATGGTGATGTCTATTGTTGTCCATTTAGTAAGAGTAGTTTTGTAGGTAATATTGTAGATAAAACAGTAAAAGAGTTATGGGAAAATGAGAGTAGATTTAATTTTATTAATTTCACTAAGACATATAATGGAAGATTCTGTAAACCAATAGGAGATACAATGAATGAACAAAATAAGTAATCAAGTATTAAAACTGTCACAAAATTTAAAATTTTTAGAAGTTAATGAAAAAGTATCTATTTGTTACAATAAAAATGCTTTTAAACCAGTATTATTACCTAATTCAGTTAGAGAAAACTATTTAAATGGTCTTAGAGAAATAAATAATCCGGATGAAAATATTGTAAAGATGTTTACTAATAATTATATTGGCTTTTTTGATAAGGAATTAACTAAAGAAGAAATATATAGTAAGTTAAAACAAGATTATGATAAGAAAGAATCTACTTTAAATGTTAGATTTATTCCAAGTTATAATTGCGATAAGAATTGCTCTTATTGTTTAATTCAAAATATAAGAGGTCAGATGAAAGAGTCTTTTGATCTTAGTTATTTAGATAATTTAAAAAATCTTGTAGATATTTATAAGAAGAGTACTCCTAATTTAAATAAAGTTAGCGCTACTATTATTGGAGGAGAACCTACTTTAGATAAGAACTGGGATATTACTAAAAAGTTCATCAATGAGCTAAATAAGTATTTTGATAAAAAAGAACATGTTCTAGTTACAAATGGGTATGGAGTTAATGAATCATTATTAAAAGAGTTTAAGGATATGGGCGGTAAATCTGTTTACTTATCATATGATTTAAGAGGTAATGTTATAGATGATAGTGAGCCGGAATCTAAGTCTAATTTTGAAAAATTTAAGAGTTTGTGCCTTTTAGTAGTTAATAATGGTGTTTCTTTGACAGTAGATTTTAAATGTAATAAAGATACTAAAATAAATGAAACCGTTAAGTCTTTCTTGGATAATCTTATCTCTTTAGATTCTTCAATAAATATTGTCGCATCTAAAATAGTATCTCAAAAAGAATATGATGTTTTAGAAAGCCCTCAATGTCAAAGGTATGAACTTGTAGATTTAAAAGAGGAAGATATATTGCCTGTATATTATGAGTTTATAAATTTATATCCTTATAATTTTTCTTATCCTAGACAATTTGAAATAATGATTTATAGATGCTCTACTGTATCAATGAAATCATTTGTAGTATTCCCAAATGGAAAAGTATCTTTATGCGGTAAGTTATATTCCTCAAATCCCGATAATATACCTTATATTTATGATTTTAAAACAAGTGAATTTAACTTTGAGTTAACTGAATCGTTTTGTAAGACAGTGTTAGATGATGAAGAATGTAAAGAGTGCGAGTATTCACTTATTTGTGGAGGCAAGTGTCCTTTTAAAAAAGGAAAATGTGATAAAGAAAAAATAAATGTAGAGTTATTACTAGAAATTTATAAAAGCAATATAAAAAGACAATTAAATAAAAAGTAAGATGCAAATTTAGCATCTTTTTTATTGCTGGAAAAAACTTTGTTTTCATGAAAAGTATGCTTGTGGCATAAAAGATAAGACTGAATGCTCTAGAATGAAAATTTCTTCTTTCATTTTATATATTTCTATAATATAATTGAAGTAGGTGATTTAGATGAATATTAAGTTTTATAAAAGTTGTTATGATTTAGCGGCATTTGCTACTTGTCTTAAAGATGGTAAGCCTACTCTTACTATAGGAGATAGAGTACAAGAAAGAATTGAATTTACGGATAATTTCTTTGTTGTTGCTCAATATAAGTTTTTAGGTTCAGATTATTTGTCTTCATTTGATTATGAAGTTCATAGTTTTTCTATTAACTTTATAAGAGATGATGAGTTAGTAGAATCTATTAATTTTGAAAAGAAGTTTGATTGTAAGAAAGTTGGTTCTTTAGCAGATCCTAGAGTTAATAAGGAAGCGAAAATGGAAGTTATTAAAGAATGTAGACCTACTAAAGCTGAGCAATTTGAAAATATGTTTAAGAAAACAAAACTACAAAGTCATGAAGTAGCAATGGTAATTGCAAAGAATAAAAAGTTGTTCGATGAATTAGTTGCTAAACAAGAAATAAAAAATGTAAAAAAATAAGGCCATAAGGCCTTTTTCTTTTGGTATTAATATAAACAAAAAGTTAGGAGTTTCCTAACTTTTTTAACGACTGCTTACTTTTTCTTTGTTTTCACTTTTATCTTTTAAAAGTTTCACGTATTCTTCTAGGCATAAGCCTTGTTCACTCATAGCTTTAGCGTGTTCTACTCCGACATATCTAAAGTGCCATAATTCACCATTAAATCCTGTTATTTCTTTTTTACTGTCATCATATCTTTTTATTAATCCAAATTGAACTGCTTCTTTTTCAATGATTTTAAATGTTTTTTGATATATTCCCATTTTTTTTGATAATTTTCTAGCCTTATCTCTTAGTGGCTTAGGGATAACAGGGCATTTGAAACGTAAATCAAAGGCTAATCCAGTATGATGTTCACTTGTACCAGGGAGAGCTACATGATTTTTAACCCACTCTTCACCATATTCTTCTTTTAATTCTTCCATAACCTTTTTTTGAGTTTCAATAGATCTCCAAGTAGAACGGGCATCTACATCTATAAGATATTTTCTCTTCATATGTTTAACAAGTGCAGTATATGCTTTGAAAGTTTCTTCTTCTAAACAACTTTCTCCATCTTCATCTTTATAAGGAACATAGTTAAACATTTCCTTTAACATTTCTTCTTTTTCTGGTGTTAATGGGTGATTCTTACTTACAATAATTAAGTATTTATCTAAATCTATTTGTTGTTCCATTTTTTATTACCTCTCTTTGCTTAGGTCCTATCAATATAACACATATTTCTAAAAATTGGAAGTATTAGTTTTTGGGCCTATATTTCGTTGTTGAAAGGTTGTTTTATCAATGATATAATCTTTTCGGTGATTAAAGTGATTCTATATAGAGTTATGTCAAGTTATGAATTGAAGCAATTAATGGGTGTTAATGTTAATGAAAATGATAGAAATGTATTGTATGGTAATAACACTTTTAAATATGAAAAAAAATACTGAGTATATGCATTTCTTTAGATATGCAGATCACGCGAAAGCAATGGTCTATAAGTTTGGAGAAATTATTGTAAGATGTGATATTCCGGATGAACTTGTAGATCAAGAAGGGTTTGGTTTTTATAGTAATGAAATCTCTGTTCTTCCTGAATGCATAATAAAAAAGGAAAATTTTGATGTTAATTTTATAAAAGGGTTTAAATATCAACTTACATGTGGTTGGAGTAATCCTCCTATTCCTATTGAAGAGCATAAGGGTAGATATATTGGAGGATATGGCGAGTTATATGCTGAATTATTTAATGATTTGAAAAAACAATACTATAAAGAAGATCCTCCAGAGTTAATTAATTCTTATATAGTAGGGAAATTAAAAGGAAAAAACTTAGATGAAATCTTATTGAGGTATATAGATAAAGTTGATCAAAAACATAAACCTAATGGTTTTTCTAAATTATTTATGAAAAGATAATAGGCATATATTGGTGCCTATTTTTTTGTGTTGAAAGGAGAAACTTGAGATGGTAAAATATTGCTAGTGAGGAAGTGAAATTTATGGCATTTGAAATATATTCGGGACCAAATTATGATGTTATAGAAATAGAGGAAGTAAATAGGAAGTATCAAATTGCGGCATTTGCTAAAAATGATGATGGGAAAATTGGTACATCTATGATAGATAGAGTAGATAATAAGATTAAGACAATAATATACACTGATGGTAAGGTTATTAAGGTTGAAAAGAGTGAACCAATTCCTATAAGCGAATATTTTATTGATAAGAAAAAATATAATTATGAAGTTAATCAATTAGTAAAGAAGAGATTATATATTGAAGATGCTACTTATATTGTTAAAGTTAATTTAGCAGAAGAAATATTAGATTTCGAAAGTAGAGGAAGAAAAGGAAGAGGTAACTTCTACGTTATAACTTCTAGTGAACTTTTAGTTAAAGACAAGAAGGATAAAGAAGCTATAAGGAAAGCAAAAGAAACAGTAAAAAGTATAAAAGCAAATTCTAGAGAGTTTAATTCTGTTTGGGATGTTTTGTTTAAGAAAAAAGCAAATAATGAATCTACTTTAGAATATGAAAGTACTCAAGAAGATATATATCAATTAAAGAGTAGAACTAGATAGTTACTAAGATGTGTGTTTAGCGCATCTTTTTTATTGAAGAAGCGGTTATGTTGACTAGAAAATAGAGAAATCATATAATTATTATAGTTTTGAGGTGATTTTAATGGAGAATAAGGAAAACAAAAAAAGAAGATTTGAATGGTATCTTTTGGGAGCAATAATTTCAGTAGTAGCTTTTATGGGATTTTATGTTTTTAATGATAATATTATAATATCTGTAGGATTAAGTGTTGTTTGCTTGGGGTATAGTTTGTTTTTGAATAGTGCGAAAGGAATGAAACATTCAATTATAAAGACATTGGTTACTTTTATATTATTAGCGATTGTAATAATGCTTATAGTATTGCTTAGTCAATCTCAAATAAATATTGCGGAGTTACCTAAAAATATATACGATACTGTTATTACTTCTTTTATACTTTTGCCAGGTATTGATTTGTTTGTTAAAACTATTGTAATAGTTGCTTATATGTTTTCTTCGGTAGCATAATATATAAAAATATGAAGAAGATAATCACTAAGATATTAGTTTTATTTTTAACCGTTTCATCTATGATGATTTTTTCATCATGTAAAAAAGTGTCATATGACAACTATAACATTCATGCTGAAGGTATTAAAAATATAATTATTTTAATAGGTGATGGCATGGGTAAAAATCATATTGAGAATACTAAAACTTATTTTGAACTGGGAGAACAATCATTTGAAAAATATTATATTACAGATGTAAATACAAATTCTCTTACAGTAGAATCTCCGACAGATAGTGCTGCTGGTGCTACAGCGTTAGCAACAGGAGTTAGTGTAACAAATGGTAGAGTTGGATATGATGGGAAAAATAATTTAAAAAATATCATGGAATACGCTAGTGATAAAAACATGAAAACCGGGATAGTCACAAATGATTATTTGTTTGGTGCTACTCCAGCTGGGTACTCTTCGCATGCAAGTGATAGGACAGATGTAGGGACAATATTAGCAACTCAAAGCACAAGTCCACTAGATTTATTAATAGGCCAATATCACGAGATTTATTATGAATATGAAGAGTTATTTACTTCTAATGATTTTGTTATGTGTGATGAAGAGGAAGAATTATATTCTATAGATTTTTCTAAAAAAGTTATCGCTAATTTAGATAATATTTATTCTATATATAATCCCGAGATGATTAATCCAATAAATATGGTTGATTTAGCTGAGTACGCAATTGATTATTTGGATAATGATAATGGTTTTGTTTTAATGATTGAGTGCGCTTATATAGATAAGTTTAGTCATGCTAACGAGATTATTCCTGCTTTATCAGAGGTAAGAACTTTGTTTGATATAGCAGATTATGTTTTGGAATACATTAAAGACAATGAAGATACAGCTTTAATTATTACTGCAGATCATGAAACTGGAGGATTAATTAAAGCAGAAAGTAAAGAGAATGTTACTGATTCGTTGTATACAAGTGATGACCATAGTGCTGCGAATGTATCGTTATATTCTATAGGAATAGGACTTGATACTAGTAAAGTTGTTAGAAATACTTTTATATTTATTGTGTGCTATAAAACTGTAAGTGAAGAAGATAATTAAGTTATTATGGGTTTAAAAAAGGCAAAATATTGTCTGTTTTAGGCCCATTATTTTATTTAAGTTGTATAATTTAGTTAAAGTATGGAGGATTTTAAAATGGATAAAAACGAAAACATGAAGCAAAACTCTAAAAAATTTAGAGTGGGTGTTATTGGTTGTGGTCGTATTTCTGTTAGACATCTTTTGCCTTTAACATCAATTGAAGAAGTTGAACTTGTGGCTTGCTGTGATATCAAAAAGGATAGAGCAGACGCTGCAGCAAAAGAGTATGGGATAAAGGCATACTATTCATATGAAGAAATGTTAGAGAAAGAAAATTTAGATGCTGTACATTTGTGCTTACCTCATTATCTTCATTCTAAGGTTGCGATTTGTGCTTTTGAACATGGAGTAAATGTTCTTACAGAGAAACCAATGGATGTAGACTTTGATAGCGCAGTTAGAGCTGTTGAAGTAGCTAAAGAGAAAGATTTGCAATTTGGTGTAATATTTCAATGCAGATACAATAATCCTGCTCAACTAGTTAAAAAGGCTGTTACAAGTGGTAAGTTAGGAAAAATATTATCAGCACGTTCTGTTTTAACATGGCATCGTTCAGATGATTATTATAAAAGTAGTGACTGGAAAGGTACTTGGGATAAAGAAGGCGGCGGTGTTGTAATTGACCAAGCAATTCACTCTATTGATTTAGTAAACTGGATTATTGATAGTGAGATAGAGTCAATTGATTGTACTATGCATAATAGAGGGCATAAAATAGTTAGTGTTGAAGATACTGCAGAAGGGTATATTACTTATAAAAATGGAACTAAGTATGGCTTTTACTGTATGAACAATTATTGTTGTGATGAACCTATTGAAATTCGTATGTTCTGTGAAAATGGTAAAGTTGTTTTTAGTTATCATGATGCTTATATTACGTATAATGATGGGACTATGGAAGAGGCTCATGAAAACAATAAAACAAATGCTGCGGATGGAGGCAAAGATTATTGGGGTTCATGGCATATTCGTCAAATACGTCAATACTATAATGCTTTATTAGGCAAAGAAAAACTTGAAATCAGTGGTGAAGAGGCTTTAAAGACACATAAACTTATCATGACTTTATATGATAAAGGTGGAATGAAGTAAAAAAATATTCCTTGTTATTTAATTTGACAAGGATTTTTTTAATAATTTTTATAGGAGATGATTGTAATGAATCGAAAAGAGATGCATAAAATTGTTTTTTCTTTATATTGCGTTTTTTGTCTTATTTTAGTGTTTTTTATGAATTTTGGTTATGGATATGTTGTGGAAACGCTTCCAACAACACCATTTGGAGACATAATAGAGGAAAGGTTTTTTTATAGTGTTCCTTTACGAGAATTGCTTTTAAAGGATGATGTTAAAGTTTTTGATACTACAACAGCACAGATTAGAGAAAACATTCCTGGGGCGACAATATTTTTATGGATAAGTATATCTTTAATAATTCTTGCTATTGTTCTTTCAATTATTAATATTTTAACAGAGAAATCGTATTTAAGTTTTATATGTTCTATTTGCTTGATTATAGCATTTTTCTTGTTTATGCCTATTCCAGCGTTTTATCACAGGGTTAAGGGGGTTGCTGAAGGATTTGTTAGATATTTAATGTATCCACTTAGCCAGGTTATTGCAGGTTTGGTAAGTAGCATAATTGTTGCAATTTTTGAAGGCAGAAAATGCTTCGGCGGGAAATAAACATAATTTTTATTAAAGGAGAACATTATGTATACTGTATTAGAAGAAAAAAGAAATGAAAAAAATTTGAATTCTATAGGCTTTTATATTGCAATTAATGAGAATGGAAATTTATTGATGTTTCCTAGTGGCAAAGGAAGAGATATTCAAGTATATATTGAAAATAATATAAATAATATGACTTTAAATGAGTTTTCTTCATATAGTTTAAAGTTAATGGATATGTCATTAATGAAAGAAAATATCGATTTTGAGGAAGAGACCATAGATAAATTTCATGATTTTGAAAAAAGTGAGTATAAAGAAGATAAATGTAAAAGTATGAAGTTAATTAAAATAGAACTCCATAAAACATACCCAAATAAACTTATTATTGTAGATATGGTAAATGTATCTAAGTATGAATGGGGCGGAGGCAGATATATGCATTTCTTGCCTATCACTTCAAGTAATGAAGAAGTTTTTGATTATATAAAGAAGGTATATAGTTATAAAGGTCATATGCCTGGTGCTACTCAAGAGGAAAAGAAAGAATATAGAGTTATGTAAAAGATAGCAAGTAATATTTGCTATCTTTTATTTTGTCATTTTATTATATAGTGAAATTTTAGGTTTATAAAATTGTGATATCGTTGTTATGACATTTATCAAATGATAGAATTGATGGTGTATAGAGGTGATTGGTAATGTTCAACTTTTTGAAAAAAGATAATTCGTACCCAGGATTATTATATAGAGAATATGGTAAAGCTAATAAATTTAATAAAGAAATAGCAATTTTATTTGTTAGTGATACACATAACGCTTTATATGGTAATGAGAAAGAATTTTCTAAAATTGCTAAAAAAGAATATGATGTTTGTATTTTATTAGGAGATCATAGTAATAGTGATATTGATATTATTTTAAAATATGTGCCTATAAATAAGATTTATGGTATTTTGGGAAATCATGATACTTTTTCTTTGTACGAAAATTATAATATTGAATCATTGCATAATAAAGTAGTAGAAGTTAATGGAGTTAAGATTTCAGGATTTCAAGGGTCGTTTAAATATACTAGTAAAGAAAAGCCTTTGTTTACTCATGAGGAGAGTATTGATATTTTAAATAATTTAGAGGGTTCTGATATTTTTGTTACTCATGATAAGCCTTTCTTGATAGATAATAATGATCCACCTCATGATGGATTAAAGGGAATTACTAATTATATTTTTAAAAATAAAATTCCTTTTCATATTCATGGACATCTACATAATAATGAAAGAATGATATTGAAAAATAAATCAATTAGTTATTGTGTTTATCCATTTGAATTAATGAAATTTAATACCGATGGAATTAAAACCTCAAAAGTTTAGTAAAATCCTAGGGAAATCGGCAAAATTTGTCAAAAAAAGTGATATTTATTTGCAAAAAAAATTGAAGAATTTTTAATAATGGTATACAATTAAATCGTTATCTGGAGGTGCAGTTGTGGCTAAGGAGTTTAAAGAGATTTTAAAAGAGGCCAAAAAAGATAACGTTGAGTCAAAATTAATTGTTGCAGATAAGTATGAATCTGATGGAAAATATAAGGACGCTTTTAAATGGTATTTAGAGGCGGCAAATGACGGGAAGATAGAAGCTCAATTAAAAGTTGCAGATTATTATTTTGATGGAGTATATGCTAAAAAGGATCACACTGAAGCTTGCTTTTGGTATAGTAAAGCAGCAGACGGTGGGAATATTGAAGCTATGACGAAATTAGCTGATTTGTATAAAGATGGATTCGTTGTTGAAAAGGATTTAGATAAGGCCTTTAATTTATATTATAAGGCAGCAGATGCTGGAAATAATGAAGCAAAATATAATTTAGGTGTCATGTACAGAAATGCACTAGGAGTAGAACGAGATGATAATAAGGCTTTCTACTGGTTTTCTGAAGCAGCAAAAGAAAAGCATGAAAAAGCTATTGTTAACTTAGGATACTGCTATTGCAATGGAATAGGTACTTTTGTTGACCAAAAAAAAGGTATTGCTTTATACGAACAAATCGCAAAATTAGGCAATAAAACAGCGTTATATAATTTAGGCATGTGTTATAAAGATGGATTTGGTGTTGAGAAGAACACTAGTCTAGCTATTGCTTGTTTTGAAGAAGCAGGAAAAAAAGGACATGGAAAAGCATTATATGAAATAGGATTAATATATCAAACTAATCCTGATTTCAGAAGAAATATAGAGTTTGCCTTAACTAGTTATGAACGTGCGATTAAATGTGGTTGTTTAGAGGCATCAATAAAAATAGCAGAAGTATATTTAGAAAGAGGAGACACAAAGGCTGCTTTGCATTTATTAGAGAAATGTTCTAACTGTGCAGAGGTTCAATATGTCTTAGGTAAATATTACTTCGATGGAATTTATACAAATACAGATTATACAAAAGCAGTAAAATATTTCAGTACAGCAGCAAAACAAGGTCATTGTGTTGCTCAATATTATATAGGATTAGCATACTTGAATGGATTTGGAGTATATGAAGATAAAGAAAGAGCTATGGAATGCTTGAGAATATCAAGTGAAAATAATTGCTTAGAAGCAACTCTTATGTTATCAGATATATATGAAGAAAAAGGTTTAGATGAAGCAATAGTAATGCTAAAGAGAGCTGCAGATATGGGCTCTGATACAGCAATGTATAGAATAGGATATAACTATGCTCATGGAACTTTAGTAACTAAGAACTTATCAGAAGCTGTTAAATGGTATCAAAAAGCAGCAGACTTAAACAACAGTAAGGCTCAATGTAATCTTGGTCTTGCCTATTTAAAAGGCGCAGGAGTAGAAAAAAATGAATCATATGGAGTTTATTGGTTTGAAAGAGCAGCAGAAAATAATTCTAGTGTAGCTTTATTAAATTTAGGCTACTGCTATGAATGTGGTGTTGGAGTTGTAAGAGATGAATATTTAGCAAGTAAATATTACTTAAAAGCAGCTAACCAAGACAATCACGCGGCTCAATTAGAAGTAGCTAGAATGTACAAGCATAAGGATAGCAATCAAGCTATTTATTGGTACAACAAAGCGATGGTTAAACATCCTGATGAAGCTTATTTAGGATTAATTGATGTTTATTTAAGTGATGAATATGCAGAACAAGAAAAAGTTCGCTTGTTATTAGCTAATATTTCTAATAAAGATAAAAATTATGAGAAGGCTTTAGAAAAATTCCAAAAGTATGTAAGTGAGAGAGCATCAGCATAAATACAATTAAAAGGCTTAACGTAAACTTTAAAATTTAAAAATGAAAGATGTATTTCTAATTAATACATCTTTTTTGTTTGAAACTTTAATAAATTGATGAATAGTTGTAAAATGAAAATATAGTAGGAGGGGTAAATGTGTTAGGTGCAATTATTGGTGATATCGTAGGTTCAATATATGAATTTGATAATATAAGAACGAAAGATTTTGAATTGTTTTCTTCTAGATGCTTCTTTACAGATGATACTGTAATGACAGTAGCAATCTATAAAGCTTTGAAAAATTCTAAAATGTTTAATTATGCATTGCTTTCAAAAAATACAGTTAAGTATATGCAAAAGTATGGGAAAATGTATCCTGATATGAGTTATGGTTTGTCTTTTAGAAATTGGTTACAATTTAAGAATCCTAAGGCCTATGGTTCATATGGAAATGGTTCTGCTATGAGAGTTAGTCCGGCAGCTTACTTTGCTAGAACTTTAGATGAAGCAAAGTTTTTATCTTATATGGTGACTGCGGTTACTCATGATCATGAAGAGGGTATTAAAGGAGCTGAAGCAACAACTGTAGCTATATACATGGCTTTAAATGGAAGTAGTAAAGAAGAAATAAAAAAATATATAGAAGAAAACTATTATAAGTTGGATTTTGATTATGAAGATTTAGTGAAGAATTATAAGTTTAATGAGACTTGTCAAAATACAGTTCCTCAAGCAATATTTTGTTTTTTAATTAGTGATGGTTTTGAAGACTGTTTAAGAACTAGCATATCAATTGGAGGAGATAGTGATACTTTGTGTGCTATTTCATGTGCGATAGCAGAGGCATATTATGGCATTCCAGAAGAGATTAAAGATAAAGCCTTAGAATACTTAGATGAGCAAATTTTATCTGATTATGAAGAGTTTAAAAAAGGTAATACTAAATATACAAATAATATTCTAATAAATGAACTAATTAATAAAGTCATAGCAAATGAGGATGCTAATTTAAGGACAACTCTAATGAATATTGTTTCTAAAATTATAGTTTTAAAAGATGGTACAAGAACAACAATAGCTAAACTGATTGATTATGACCCTAAAGTTTCTTTTGTGGAACCTTTAACTCAAGGCAAAATTAAAGTGTATGTTGATGAAATTTGCAAAGAGATAGGTATAAAATTAGAGAGAAGTAATGCTTCAGTAGGCGGTTTAGCGTATTTTAATGAATTTGTAAAAAAAGAACAAAAGTGATATTCCTTGATAATATTGTTTTTGAGTTATATAATTTAAGTGTAGTAAGTTTTATAATTTACTAGAGGAGGAAGTTATATGTTTGAATATAATGTTTTCGATAACATTGCTATTAAATTAGCAAAACATAAATTTGCAAGAAAGATTATGGCTAAAATAAAAGACATGCCTAGTAATGAAAAAATTGCTTATTGCGAAAAACTAAAGGTTAACTTACAAGAAGAAAGAGTTAAATATCTTGAAGATGTAGAAGAAAAAATGGATATTCGAGATGAAAAAGAAGTTGTATGGATGGAAACATATGCGACTGGAGATGAGAAGGCTGATGCTTTTGATGCTGGAGATTATGCATATGAAGAAAATAAAGCCTTGGATAAAGCTGTAAAAAATTTAGTTAACTGTGATGGAGCAATACAAGCTTGTGATGCTATTGTAAGAAAATTGAGCAAAGCACAACAACCGGTAAAAAAATAAACGAGCTAGAAAGGTGTATTGAAAGGTACATCTTTTTATTTTTTTTGAAAATAGTATATGTTTAAAAATAAAAATTAATATGTTTGGAGGAAGTTTATGAGTTATAAAAGTTTTGATTTATTAAAAAAATTATATTTTGTAAGAACAAGTGGTACAGAAGAAGAGAAACACGCTAGTGAAATTATCAAAAAGGAATGTGAAGATTTAGGAGTTGAAGCTGTTTTAGAATCATTTAAAGTTAATGGTTGTAAAATTAAAGAAGCAAGTCTTAAATTCTTTAATCCAGATATCGAAGTTGAATGCGTAGGGGTTGGTATGTCTGGATCGACTAGCGAAGAGGGTATAACAGGAGAATTTGTTTATGTAGATAGTTTATCTACATGCGAACTTTTGGATATAGAAGGAAAAATATGTTTAGTGCATTCAAAATTGGTAGGTTATTCTTTGTATGAAAAACTAGCAGAAAAGAAAGCTGCAGCTTTAATACTATGTACTGGAGATGTATATGAAGAAAAAGAAAATGTAGATATAGATCCTTATATGTATAGAGAACGTCATTATAGTCATGGAAAGATTCCTGCGGTTTGTATTCGAATGAAAGATGCAGAAATGATCTTAAAAGAAAATCCTAAGAGTTGTCATATAGTAATGATTGAAGAAGAGTTTGAAAATGATTCTTATAATGTTGTTGCTACAATTGAGGGTGATAAATTTAAAAATGAAGTGGTTGCTTTTACTGCTCATTATGATTCTGTAAGTTATTCTAAAGGGGCTTATGATAATGCGACTGGTAGTTGTGCGATAATGCAACTTTTAGCATACTTTAAAGAAAATAAACCTCAAAGAACTTTAAAGTTTATTTGGTGTGGGTCAGAAGAGGTTGGATTACTTGGATCGAAAGCTTATACAGTTGCACATGAAGAGGAATTGAAAAATTATAAATTATGTATTAATGTTGATATGATTGGGGCAATTATAGGAACAGATATGGCACATTGCACTTCAAATATTTCATTAGCAAATTATATAAGATATTTAGGTGCAGAGTTAGGCTTTTCAATAGGAACTAAGCAAAGCGTATATTCTTCAGATTCAACTTCATTTGCAGATAAAGGTGTTCCGGCGGTAACATTTGCGCGTTTGGCTCCAGGTGGAGGGGCTAAAATTCATTCTAGAAAGGATGTCTTAGAAAGACTAGATGAGGTTAACTATTATCGTACTTGTGATTTCATGAGCGAGTTTAGTAAAAGACTTATTAATTCTTATTATTTCCCAGTAGAAAGAGAAATGCCTGATAATATTAGAAAAGATCTAGATACTTATTTAGGAAAGAAAAAATAAAGAAAGGATGTATCAATTGATGATACATCTTTTTAATTAGCATTATTTGTTTTGAAGAAACTGTTGTAAAATTTATTATGTTTTTTACTGAAAAATATATCAAAAATTATTAGACAAATTATAAAAAAATTCGACAAAATAATATATAATTATATAGCGTTTGGAGAGATAACATGAAAATAAGTGAAAAAAAATGGTTTAAAAAACTACATATTAAATATTTAATTATTATATTCTTCCTTTATGTTCTTAAAGGAGTTTTATATGAAACTTCTAAGCAAGTTAGTACTGATTGGCATCTTATAAATATGAAAATAGATGACCTTATTCCTTTTTGGAAATTTTTTATTTTGTTTTACCTTCCATATTATTTTTCACCACCTATTCAACTATATTACATTAGTTATAAAGACAAGAATAAATTTTATCGTCTTGTAATTAGTGGAGCAGTAACGGTTATTTTGGCTAATATATTCTTCTTGTGCTATCAAACTAAGTTTATTCGTCCTGAGGTAGAGGGGAATGATATATTTAGTATATTAGTAAGATATATTTATGGTATAGATGATGGGGCAGTTAACTGTTTACCTTCAATACATGCAATTTTTGGTATGTTAATGATAATAGGTAGTTTTACAAAAGGAACACCTATTTGGTATAAACTTCTTACAGGAATTGTAGGATTAGGATGTATAGTATCAACAGTATTTGTAAAACAACATTATTTTATAGATATGGTAGCGGGAGCAATTTTAATGCTTGTAATATACGGAGCGGTATTGCTTGTAGAAAAGAAATTAAAAAAGAGCGTTGAGAAGAAAGAAATTGAATAAAGAAAAAGGGCTTGTAATTATAACAAGTCCTTTTTTGGTGCATATCCTATTTTTTCTCCGCATAATACGTAAGTTTCATTATCCTCTTTAGTATTTGTAAAGAATTCCTCATCTAATATCACTTTATCCTTCTCTAAAAGTAATACTATTGTAGAACCTCCAAATTCAAACATACCTTTCTCTTCACCTTTAGAGTGAGATCCTTCTTCTTTATGATTATTAGCTATTTTGCCAACCATCATTGCTCCGACTTCTACTTGAGTTACAGTTCCAAAGTTTTTGGTATGCATTACTGTATATTCTCTACAGTTTTCGCTAAAGACTTTTCTTTTGCTTAGTGCGTGTGGTTGAACAGTATGTAGTTTACCTTGTATGAAGACACCTTTTTCTTTAGTGCAGTCATCTACGTAAAAGTAACGGTGATAGTCTTCAACAGATAGTCGTATTACAACGCATAATCCATTTTTATACTTAGAAGCTAATTCTTCGTTGTTTAATAAAGTTTCTACTGTATAATCGAAACCTTTTATATTAAATGTATTAGTTTCATTTATATTGTATACTGTAAGTTTTCCATCACTAGGAGAAGGGAAACTATTTTTATCTTGAACAAATGGTCTGTTTTCTGGTTTTATTTCTCTAGTAAAGAAATCATTGAAACTTGTATATTTCTTTTCTACATATAAATTTAAATCTATGTTGTTTTTCTTTACATATTTTTTGATTCTATTACGAGAAAGTTTGCTATCTAGATACTTCCCTACAAGTTTTGAAATCCATCTTTTGGTTAAGATAAATAATAAAATATTTCCTAATTTTGTGTCGTATAAAAACTTTACTGATGAAGGTGTTACTAAATCTTGTTTACTTAGTATTTTCCTCATTAATTGAACACCGCCAATTTAAGAATTACAAGTGCTGTAAATAATAAAGCGGCAATTAACATAATTTTAATTATATTTTTTGTATCAGGTTTTGGAATTTTGAAGTTAGAAATAAAGGCAATTGCAACACCTACATAAGCGATAACCATTGTGATTGTTGCTCCAAGTGATTCTGCAGGGAACATAATTGCGATTATATAGAATATTGGAATTATGAAAGCTGAATTAGTAACTGGTAATCCTTCATAGAATTTTCTTTTACCACAATTTTCATCTTGCATTCTTATTTCTTCTGTTACATCAAAGTATGCTAAACGAATTAAAGCACATAAAACATAAAGAGCAAAAACAGGGAAGAAGAACCAACGGTTAATTTTCATTCCAAATCCAATTGCTGTTGGTGCTACACCAAAGGCAATTAAATCACTTAATGAGTCAATTCTTTCACCAAACATTTTATCTTCTTTTGTTCTATTTTTTCTTGTTCTAGCTACAGTACCGTCAAAAGAATCACAGATTCCAGAAATTATAAGACATATAACTCCTACTAATGGTTGAGCTTCGTGATTTCCTCCAACAGAGAAATAAATTCCGATGATTGCTGATACTACTGATAAGTAAGTTAAAATTACTCCATAGTGGTAGAATCCTAAAAAAGGTATTCTAAGTTTTCTTTCTTTTTTTGCTTCCATAATTAACCCTCCTATTTTATTGAATTATTTCGAAACAATTAGATTCATTTTTAATAACATCTTTCTTTTCTTGCTTTTTCTTTTGCGGTACCAAATGATAAACAAGGGTGTAGATGCCACTAACTATCACGCTAAAGTAGTAAGATATAAATCTTGTTACCATCATTGCTACTACTACATATGATGATGGTAATGCTAAGGCATAGATTTCTAAGTATAGATATTCAAATGCGCCAGCTCCTCCAGGAAGAGGCAATGAATTATATCCTAGTAATACAAGACCTTGCATGATAATCATTTCTACAAAACTACAATCAAATGCAGCTTTACATACAAATACTGAAATCAATATTTGTGAGAATCTTTGAGCCGTATTAATCAAAATAACAGGCAAGATTGTTTTTTTATGTCTTTTTAATGTTTTGTAACAACCATTATACTTCTCGACAAGAGAATCAACTTTTTCAATCCATTTTTCTTTATTTTTTATTATCTTAATTTTGTTTAGTATATTTACAATAAAATAAGCAAATTTTTTTACTAGTGAAGCTTTACACATGCATGCTATAAAGAATATTAGTAAACCTATTTGTATTACAATTCCAAACCCTATTAGAATTTGTATAAATAGAGGGATTTGTAAAAATATGTCAAATCCAAAAATTAATGAAAGGGATCCAATAATTATTATTGCTGCGGTATAACCCATTAAATTGAATATTAATGTGAAACTTGAAATACCCGAAGAAATACCATCTCTTATCATATAATATGCAGAAGCAGGTTGTCCTCCTGAAGCAGAAGGTGTTATTGCCGAATAGTAAATATCCGATGTGGAATAAGCAATAGACGATTGAATTTTAGGTTTTATCCTAAAGGCTTTTAAAATTATATGTATACTTAATGCTTCTAATAATACAAATAGAATCCAACAGATGAAAGCAGCACAGATATATACAGGATTTGCGTTACTAACAAATTTTTTAATATTAGAAAAGTTTAATTCTTCGGAGTTTATTACTATAGTTGTTATTGTAATAACAGCCAAAGCCAGAACTATAAAAATATTAAACATTTGCTTTTTTATATTACTTTTCATGTGCCTGCTCAAATCCTTTCCATCGTAGTATATTTTAAAAAGCCTTTTAAGTCAATTCAAATGTCGAAATGTGTAAAAAAATATGGCATTATTTTATAAATAATTACTAATTATAGAAATTATTTGAAAAGAATGTATAACTGTTATATTATTAATGTGTTTTATAGGGTAGATAAATCATTAAAATATAAGAAGTTATTTGATAGATATTTTATTGTAATTAAATTATAATTTATATGGTATTAGGAGGTGACTTATGAAAGGATATATTGCGTTTTGTCCTCATTTTCATCAACCACATTTTCAATTATATAAAACAAGAGAAGATGTCTTTTCTAATTCATATGAGCCATGGATGGATATGTTAGAAAATGCAGTAAAAAACTTTAATGATTTTCACATTAATATACATTTGTCAGGCCCGTTTTTATATTGGATAAAACAAGAAAAAAAAGAGTATTTAAATAGGCTAAAAGATTTAGTCAAAACTAGTAAGGTAGGACTTATTGGTGGCTTTTGTGATGAAGCTTTTATACAACTTAGTTCTAGAGTTGATGATATATACTTTCAACTTAAAGAATATGGAGATTTATTGTTTAATACTTTAGGTGTTAGTTTTAGTGATTGGCAAGGTATACATATTCCTGAAAGGGAAACAGGAGAATTATTATTAGCTGAAATTAGTAAGGCTAGTAAAAGATTAGGGATAACTCCATTGTATTTTTTAGATTCAGAAACCTTTTATGAAGATTATTATTCTGATATAGGTGGTGAGAATGATTATTGTTTGAAGCATTTAGGATTTTATGATTTAGTTTCTAAAACAACAATATCGAGATTACCACAAGATATGCTTTATTTTAATTTTAGAGATAGTATCGTAGGAAATGAATTTTATTGTTTTCCTATGCATAGTAAATATAGATATCATCTTTTAAAGAATAATTATTTTAATGAATTTGATAATGTTAAAATAGGTGCAAAAGAATACTTTAATATGATAAAACAGGACTTGATTAAGGCTAATGAATATGCTCTTAAATGTGGTAAAAGTATTAATCCAATTGCAGTTATTTTTGAAGATGCTGAAAAAATTGGTGATTGGAGTAAAAATCCATTGATGGATACTGAATGGATGAATGATTTCTTTAAATTAGTAAATGAGGATGAAGAAATAAGTTTTATTGGTTTGAAAGATTATTACAAAAGTAATTCTTATTTTGATACTTATCCTGTTTCATCAAGCAAATCGTATCCTGAATGGGAAAATTGGACTGCTAAAAGAGGCGTTAGAGGTGTAGTTTATAGTGATGAAAAACTAAGAAAAACTATCAGTAGATTACAACTTTTAGAAAGGAAACAAGAAGCATTAGAAAAGGGTATTATAGACAAACTTTCATTTATAGAACAATCTGAAATAATGAAATCAATTATTTTAGATTCTAGTATGCGTTATTCCTTTATTGAAAAATATCTTAATGAACATTATGGTAAAGATATAAGCGATAAATATATTTTGATTAATAGGGTTAGAAATGTATTGTATCAAGAAGATTCTAAGTGGGCTAGTAGACATCCTAATTATGGATCATCTCCTTATTTTGATAATATTGGTTTATCATACTTAGAAATAGCAGATAGATTATTAGATGAATTATTTAAATCTTGTGATGTGGTATATAAAAATCAAGTAGTTAAAGTAATGGATTGGGATAATGATGGCGAGAATGAAGTCTTTGTAACTACCAAAAATCAAACTCTTAGTATAGATATGAGAGGGGCTTGTATTGATTACCATATTGTTTTAAACGGTGAAGCAAGCAAAGAACTTGATATTATTAGTTCGTATAATTCTATTTATAAGCAAGCAATGCCTTTAGTTGTTACTGAAACTGATAGTGACTTAAAACAAACTTTATCATCTAACGAAGAGAGAATTGAAAAGTGTAGAAATAGTTACAGGTGTGATGTATACAATGCAGATGATTTTAGTAAAATTGGCGATTTTTCAAATGCTTTATTTGAGTTGATAAATATTGAAAATTGTAAAGATGGTATCAATGTGATTTGTAAAACTAGTCAAAATGTTAATGGTGTTAACTATGAAATGACAAAAAAATATATCATAAGAGATAATGATATAGAGGTTACTATAGAAGTTGCTTGTGATAATAAATCAATTAATCTTTTATTAGTTCCTCAAATAGTTACTTCAATTACTTCTTCTGATGAAGTTAAGTTTGATTCAAATTCAAATATTTCTTTTGAAAACGGTCAATTTGGATTAAGTGTTGATGTGGAAGATAAAGATAATAAAGTAATAAATTGGAATGGTAATCTAAATTACAATTTTGAAATAAATACAGGTAAAGGAGACACCTTTACTAATTCTTTAGAAGTTTCATTTGATAATCCTGATTTAATTGATTTTATAAAAATTCAACCTGCGGTAAAGAATTATTACAAAGGGTATGTTAATGATGATCAAAGTAAATTAAACTATAATTCTTCTGGTATAATGGTTATGCCACATATAAGAATTGTAAATGAAATAAAAATAAAAGAAAAATGGCATTTTAATTCTTGTAGTAAAGAATAAAATAGTTCGGTGGCTTTATAAAAATATAAAGTGCAGCAGAGTGGTATAAACTTATAGTATAGATTGGAAGGAGAAGATTTTATGAGTTATAAACTTTATTTTAATGAAATTGAGAAATGCGAAAACGCTCTTGTTCAACGCCTTTGTGAATATATAAACGTGCATAAAAAAGGAATATTTTATATAGAAGATCCTTTCGTTTATAATAAAGGAAACAAAAAATTAATAGAATCATTATATAGAACAGGTTTTAAAAGTTTAAAAAGTATAGATGATAATACTTGTATAGTAGAAATCTCATCTGGATGTATGGGATTAGCGAGCGCGGTTTTTATTTTGAAATTAGAAAAGGATAATTTGTATATTGTAGGGTATGCAAAAGAGGGCCTTATTAAGCAAAATATATATGGAAAAGCTTTGAACAAAATAAAAGCTGTCTTAGAAAACGATAAAGCTCATTTCTAAATAATTATTAAAAAGAAGCAAAGTTAATAATGGATTTTGACTTTTAAAGGTTTAAAGAATATAAAAGAAAGCTATTTTTTAGCTTTTTTTATTTACATAATTGATTGTTTTATATTGTGGGACAAGAAAAAATAAAGAATATTAATTTTATCCACAGCGAAAAAAATTGTATTATGCATTACCTCGATAAAAGAGTTATAATGGAGGTAGGTGGTGTGCGTATGAGACTTAAAAGTAGATTATTGATGTTATGTTGTTTACTAATTAGCGGTAGTTTGTTGATTAGTGGTTGTACAGTTACGTTAACAAATGTTTCTGGTGCAGCGTCAAAACAAGCTTCTACGCAAAGTATTCAAAACAACCAAAGCAATCAAAGTGGCGAAAGCGATAAAGGTAATCAAGTTGCCCAAAGTAAACCAAGCAATCAAAATAAACCTACTTATAATAATGTGGTAGATGGTTTATTAAATACTACTAATGAACAAGGATTAGAAGTTCATTATATGATTTTGCCGACAAATCATAAAAAGGTTGGTTATGAAATGAGCAAACCTACTTATATTGTTGTTCATAACACAGCCAATACTGCTCCAGCTGTTAATGAAGTTAAATATTTGAATTCTAGTAGCAATACTAGCTCAACTTCATTTCATTTTGCAGTAGATGAGGTCAATGTATATCAAGCTGTAAATATGAAATATAATGCCTGGCATGCTGGAGAACAAAAAATGAACAAGCAGTCTATTGGTATTGAAATTGCTAAATCAATGATAAGTGATACGACTATAAAAGATAAGGCTATTAATAATGGGGCTAAGCTAGTAGCAATGTTAATGGAAGAGTATAATATTCCTATCGAAAGAGTTATTACACACCAAGCTGTTACGGGAAAACATTGCCCTCATGATATCTTAGATAGGTATGGATATGATAACTTTTTAAATTTAGTTAAATCTTATTTGAAATAAATAAAAAAAACAGTTCCAAGATATGTTCTAGGTAACTGTTTTTAATTTAATTATGGCGTTCCCGACACGATTTGAACGTGCGACCTTCTCCTTAGGAGTGCGCGATTATTATCAAATTATCGTTTAATAGGTTAAAATATTGTAAAATCTGTTCAAATAATTTTGGTAACTTCAGTAACTTTTGTAACTTTCGAAAAATTGAAAAAATTAGGTCAATTTTTGGTGCCGAAATGGTGACTTTGCAACTTTTTGGAAACAAAAAATGTATGGTGACTTTTTAGTTGGAAAAAAGTTTCCGTAAACTTATATATTTATATGCAAGACAAGGGGAATCGATGATTCTCCTTTTTAAAATTAAAAAATCAAGGAGGAATTTATTATGGATAAGATAATTGCATATCTAGCAATTAAGCATGAAGGAGATTGGGATGCAATCTATAAAGCAATAAATGAAAAGGAACAGGTAAATCGTGAAGAGATAGATAGAGTAGTAGATGAATGTAAGTATAACTATATAACTATCATTGACGAGAAGTTCCCAACAAATCTAAAAGGAATGTATAAGCCACCATTCGTATTATTCTATAAAGGTAATTTTGATTTGGTGTATGCTAAAGGGAAAGTAGGCATGGTCAGTTCGAAAAAGAAACTATCACCATATGCTGAAGATGTTGCCAAAACATTTACTAGAGATTTAGTTGATGATTCACACATACTTGTACTAGCTGACAATGAAGCAATATTACCAGCAGTTGAGGGGGAAATTAGAGCTAAGGGTGGAAGCTACATTAAAGTATTATCCAGTAATATTGATGATTCAAATACAGATGATTATGAGAACTGCCTAGTTATTACTGAATACCCATGCAAATCAGAGAAACATAAAGGATTAATGTCACAAGGCAAGTTAATGGGAGCATTAAGTGGCAGAGGTATACTAGTAGTAGAAGCTAAAAAGAATGAAAAATGTATGATAGCAGTTACTAAAGCACTTGAGAACTCAATAGATATCTATGCAATACCTCATAGAATAGACGAGGATGACTGTTGTAATGGATTAATTAAGGAAGGTGCAATACTAGCAGAATCTGCTAGAGATATAACTGAAGGTTAATGAAAGTCCCAAAAATCCCATATTAGCTATTGAGTATCGGGATTAACGGGATTTTTCATTTGTGAGAAGGAGTGGTAACAGTGAAGAAAAGATTAGATTTAGAAGAAGCAAAGCTTAGTGTAGAAGTAGCAATTAAGCAGGCTATTAAACTGTTTGATAGAAAAGGTGATTATAGTGTTTCGTACTTGAGATGTATCATACAAATTGCTAAAGAAAACCTAGAGAAGGAGTTCAACTATCCAGTCAGTGAATACTCGGACTGGTATATAGTTAAGTGTAAGATGACTG
>JBGVRX010000003.1:0-40695 GCA_045128835.1 Bacilli bacterium
GACCAGTTATAATCTGAACTAGCAGTTCCTTTCGGAGTCGTATCTCTTGCTCTTGTATGTAAGTAATAATATCCTGTTACTCCACTTATTGTACTAGTGCTTGATGCACAACTTGATGTATCACTGGCTGTACTACTTGTATTCCAACAATATGTTATTGAGCCAACACTAGTTTTCGCTTCTGTATATGTCGCTGTTACAGTATATGATTTCGCCCATGTAGTATTTCCGTTAGATGTTCTTGATGACAATGTTGGCGATGTATTATCTAAATAATATGGGCCTGCTACACCAAAACTTGAATAAGCATAATTCCCTGCATTATCTTGGGCATCATAAAGTAAATAGTATGTTCCAGTTACACCTGTTAATGTTGCTGTTATTGATGAAACTGCAGGCCTTGTTCCTGTTCCGGTACAACTGCTACTGCTCGTACTCCAACAATAATATGTATTCTTTGGACCGCTATGACTATCACTTGTTGTTAATGTTACACTAACCCCTTTTACGTATGATGAATTACCTGTAGAAGATAAAGAAACTGTCGGCCTTGTGTTATCGAAACAATATGTTCCTTTTGTTGTAACTCCCGAATAGTTTCCGGCATTATCAAATGCATATACCGATAAATAGTAACATCCTGTTACGGTCGATTTACTAACTGTTATGGAGCCCGTTGTCCCACTAATTGACGGTGTATTACTTGTTGATGGGGTACACCCACTAGAACTTGTTGTCCAGCAAGTTAAAATATCACTAACACCGCTATGACTATCGCTGTAAGATACTGTGATGCTTTTTGATTGGGTATATGTAGTGTCACTCGCTGGAGAAGCCGACGAAAAACTCGGTGCTGTGTTATCTAAATAAAATGCACTTGTAACAGACCAACCACTATAGTTATAATCAGAACTTGTTGAACCTTTTACAGACTTATCTCTTGCCCTAGTATGTAAATAATAATACCCGGTTACTCCACTTATTGTACTAGTACTTGATGAACAACTAGATACACTTGTCGCTGTACTGCTTGTATTCCAGCAATACTCCGTAGCCCCTACTCCACTATGAGAATCTGAATATGTAGCTGTTACCGTATACGATTTTGCCCACACGGTACTTCCTGTCGATGTCCTTGAAGACAAGGTTGGTGCTTCACTATCAAAATAAAATAATTTATATGTTTGAGATGTTTTATTTCCTGCTTTGTCCTCAACATATGTTCTCAAATACCAACTTCCAGAAATTGATGTTTTACTAATGGAAGTTCCGCTTGACACACCAGTAAAATTTGTACATGTATCAGTTCCCTCTTCCCAACAATAGTATATCTTATTCACTCCACTATGGCTATCGGATGCAGATAATGTCAACGAATAACCTTTACTATAAGTTGTGCTGCCATTGGTAGACAATGTCGCTGCAGAAGGGTTTGTATTATCCAAGTAAAGATTCACACCTGTCGTTGCAGGGCTGGTCCATCCCAAAGAATCTTTAACACATACATACATTGCATATCTACCCGTTTTACCTGATCCAGCAGACCATGATGTACTACTACTAGTATTATCATAAGTATAATAAGTAGAGCCGTTTACGGATTTATACGTACAATCACTATATGCATAATAATTAGGATTACCACTAGAATCATAAGTTACCCATTGATAATAGTAAGATGTAACACCATATCCAGAAAAAGAAACAGAGACTGTATGCGTCTTTTTATACGATGTATTATCCACAGAAATTGAAGCCGTAGGTTGAACAAAATAGTGATATCCAATTGTTCCAAACCCCATATCATAAATCCAAACTGCTCTTTCTGCTGTTCCTGAAGCAACAGTACCGACATTAAGAGTCTCCGTACAAGTATCCAACCACAAGAAACCACAAGCCCATGAATAAGAAACATTAACCGCTCTAGTCGATCTACTTATCGATATGTTTGTTATTTGATCAATTTTATGACTTTGAATGATATTAAAATATTCACTACCAACTCTCATTTTAGTGTCTAAACTTCCTAGAAAGCAATCTCCTACACCAGGCAGTGATGCAGCAGATGAGGTAATTGTAAGTTTCGTACTACACGCACCAACATTATTCTCTTGTGACACAAAACCTACCAGAAGAAAAGCAAATACCAAAACAATATAACTAAATATTTTAGTTATTAAACTCTTTCTTGATTTTTTTGACTCACCTAAGTAACTCATAGCAATCCCTCCGTTTCCCCACAATAAAAACTTCTTGACTTACTTAAATATTAACCTATCACTCTAGATTTGTTCAATAAATCTAGAAAACAATGTTTATAACCTCACGTTTTATCAATGAATAATTTCTACTGATTTTATTACTTTAACATTGTGTTTTTTTCCTTTTACAGTTTCTAACATGAAACAAGTAGAATTATCTTTATTTTCATCAAAAACAAACTGAATTCTACTAATTCCAAAGCCATTTAAATCTAATAAAGCTATAACTTCTGCGATATCACAAGATTTATAAACTAACATTAATTTGCCTTTTTCTTTTAATAACCTTTTACTGTTTTCAATAAGTTCAAATAACGTTAATTCTCCTTCATGTCTTGCATTCGCTAAATCTTTATTTTCCTTAGCTTTTCCGCTTTTAAAATAAGGTGGATTACAGATAATAACATCTACTTTATCTATCTTTAATTCTTGTACTTTACAACTATGTAACTCATAATTTTCAATTTTGTTTAATTTCATATTTTCTTCACAAAGTTCAATTGCTTTAGAATTAATATCTACACCTATTAATTTCTTACATCCTTTCATATTTGCATATAAAAGAAGCGCTCCATTATTGGTTCCGATATCTAATACAACTTCACTTTGCTTTACATTAATAAATTCCCCAAGATATCTAGTATCACTATTTATTCTAAACATCTCACTATCTTGATATAAATATATATTGGTATTTGGCAAATAATCTAGCGTTCTCATTTATAAATAAACTCCACTTTAGCATTACTAATTCTTTTTAAATTTCTTCTTTTGTTATAATGACTTATAAGATTTAAAAGAAGTTCTTCTCCTACATCCCACAAAGCAACCCATCCAAGTATTGAAATTCCTTCAACCAATACTTGCGCTAACCCACTTGGATCCTCTACTGAAGAAAAGAAATAAAAAGCTAATAAAATTATTCCTATAAATGTAGATCTTAAACATCTAACAATAGAATTTGTTAATGTTCTCTTATTCCTATCTAGAAGATAGTTAAAATAAGATTTCATTGCCGCCTTAGCGTTCTTTTCTTTTTTTTCATCATACATACTTTCTGGAAGATATAAATATAAATCAAGATTATATTTCATAGGAATATCCGTTGAAGAATCTATAACATATTTAATAAACTCCTCTTCAATATCTCTTTTTTTAAACGGCGTAGGATCCCACTCATTATAAATATCTTCATACTTATCAAGAGAAATCTCTATTTTATAAGCATTATTCCTTTTATCATATGAATACAACCTATCCAATGTACTTTTCTTTTTCCTTTTCACAAATACCACCTATTTTCATTATAGCACACCAAATTAAAAAGCCCTCATAGTGAGGACTATTTCTACTTAATAATTAACTTTAATCAAATATAAACCACAAGAATCAACTTTATAATTGCTTCTATTTAATTTATCGTTATCTAATCTTTCTTCTATAAAAGAAACATCTTTCCTTCCCGTACCGATTTCTAACAAAATCGCAACAAGCATTCTAACCATATATCTTAGAAAACCATTACCTTTAAAAACAAATAAAATCTTATCATTCTCTTTAGTTATATCAATACTTTCAATAATTCGAATGTAATCTTTAACCTTTTCTTCTTCACTAGCACAAAAGTTTTTAAAATCATGTTTCCCTAAAAATAATTTACTAGCTTCTTTCATCTTTTCAACATCAACATCTTTATTTAATTGAAGAACATAATCTTTTTCTAAAACATTGTAATCTCCTAAATTAACTAAATAATGATATTCTTTGCTTTTACTACTATAACGAGAGTGGAAAGACATATCCACCTCTTCAACATTTTTAACATAAATATCGTCAGGTAATAAAGAATTAAACGCTTTTTCAAACTGAGATGCATTCATCTCTAAATCACTTTCAAAATTAAATACCTGCCCTAAAGCATGAACACCTTTATCTGTTCTCCCTGCGCCAAAACTTTTAACATCGTGATGATGAATTTTATTTAAAACTTTTTCTATTTCACCTTGAACACTTCTTAAACTATTTTGTTTTTGATATCCATTAAAATTAACACCATTATAACTGACTACAACCTTAAAATTTCTCATAAAACCACTCCATTTAATATAACAATAACAGTAAGACAAACTATAACAAACATTACCGCAATTAAATCATTTTTACTCGTAGTTAAATGCTTGTATTTACTTCTAGGCATTTCACTATCATATCCCCTTGCTACCATAGCGTTAGTTAATTCATCAGCCTTATCAAAACAAGATATAAACAAAGGTATGATAAGACTAGTTAAGCCTCTAAGTTTATCTTTATATTTTCCATTTTCAAAATCTATTCCTCTACTAGTTTGAGCTTTCTTAATTCTTTCCATTTCATCTATCAAATTAGGAATAAATCTCAAAGCAATAGAAACCATTATAGCTATTTCATGTATATTTATTTTAAATGTTTTTAATGGAGTTAGATAAAATTCTAAAGCATAAGTTAACTCACTTGGTGTTGTACTAGAACTAAGTAACGTTGATATCATAAGCAACATTACTATTCTAAAAAACACATAAATAGTCTGAAATACCGCATCTTTATAAATATAAACCTTACCAATTTCAAATAACACTTCACCCTTAATCGTTAACAAATTTATAACTAATAACATTAAGAATAAAAACCACATATGCTTAACAATTTTAAATAACGACTTAAAACTAAGTTTACCTATAAACATAAGTAAACACAAAAATCCAAACAACAAGGAAAACCCCACAATATTAAAATTCAAAAAACAACAAACAAGAAGACCAATCATAACTGCAATCTTAACCCTTGCATCTATTTTAGTTAAAAAAGAGTGATTATTAATATATTTACCAAAAGTGATATTATTCATGAGATATCACCTCTTTCAAATTTTCAATATTTCTAACACTATCATTATTTATCTTCATTACTTTTTTTACTTTCAAAACAAATGGTTCAGTTAAACTTGCCTTATTTAAAATATCATTATCATTAAAAGCATCTTCTACGCTACTATCCTTAATTATTTCTCCATTACTCATAATAATAACTCTATCAGCATATTCATAACATAAATCTGTATCATGACTAATAACAATAATTAGTTTATTTTCTTCTTTTAATCTTTTTATTAAATCCATCATTTCTCTAGTAGAAACAGGATCCAAACTAGAAGTTGGCTCATCCATAATAATAACACTAGGATTAGATGCTAGAACTCCTGCAATTGCAACTTTCCTTTTCTCTCCTCCAGACAAATCAAAAGGAGATTTTTCATAATATTCTTCTTTAATTTCCATTATGTTAAGCGCACTTTTTGAAAACTCTTTAGATTTATTCTCATCTTTAAAAAAGTTCATAGGTCCAAACATAACATCCTTTAAAACTGTAGTTTCAAACAATTGATACTCAGGAAATTGAAACACCATTCCTATTTCTTTTCTCAAATCATTGATATTCTTTTCCTTCTTATTTTTAGAAAGACTAAACTTATTCTCCCTAAAAGAAACATCCACAGTTCCTTCATCAGAAATTAATAATCCATTAATATGTTGAACTAATGTGGACTTTCCACTTCCTGTATGCCCCATTATAAAAACAATTTCACTTTTATTAAATTCTAAATTTATATTTTTTAAAACCTTTTTATTTTTTGAATACCCAAAACTAACATCATTAAACTTTATAGTCATTTAGAATCACCTTCTAACTTTTTAAGGAATTCGCTTTCATCTAAAATATACTCTTTATAACCTAAACTCTTTTGAACATCAATAATTGAAGGTAATTTTAAATTATATTTTTCTACCTCTATACCATATAATTCCTTATTTGTTCCTTGAAAAACAATTTCTCCTTTATTCAAAACAATTACATTATCAGCCTTTAAAGTTTCATTTTTATCATGAGTAATAGAAATTATCGTCAAGTTTTTTTCTTTTTGCAATTTCAAAATATTTTCTTTAAATTCCTCTTTAGAAATAGGATCCAACATGCTTGTTGCTTCATCTAAAATAAGAATTTCTGGAGAAAGTGCTAGAACACCCGCGATTGCACCTTTTTGTTTTTGACCTCCACTCATCGCATATGGCTCTTTCTCTAACAAATCTTTGACGCCACAAAGTTCACTAACCTCACTAATTATCTCATCCATTTTATTTGGATCAATATTATGATTTTCTAATCCAAAAATAATATCATCTTTTAATGTTGTTCCTATATATTGATTGTCTGGATTTTGAAATATTACCCCTAACTTATTTCTAATAATTCCTGAATTTTCTTTATTAAACAAAATATTATCGATAAAGATTTCTCCATCACTTCCTTCTAATAGACCACAAAGTAATTTTGAAAGCGTTGTTTTACCACTACCATTTGGGCCTATAATACAAGTATAAGAATTTCTTTTAATAGAAAAAGACATATTATCAATAAACTTATTTTCATCATACGAAAAACATAATCCCTTAACTTCAATAATGTTATCCATTTATCACACATCCTACCTATACTATAATTGTAAATTTCATTACATTTATTTACAATCATTTGTCCTTATTTATTAATTAATTTTAGAGCTTTTGCTAAAATAAAATTAGGTGATAAAAATGCAAACAGAAATAAAAGAAAAAGTAAAATTATTAAATGAACTTGGAGAGTTAACAAATCCTGGATATTCTACATCATTAATCCAAGAATATTCTCGCAATGACATTAAAGCAAAAAAATTCAAAATTAAAGAATGGGACTATTATTTAATTTACAATGATGATTATGCTGTTGCTTTAACAATTGATGATAATTCATACATGGGTATGGTAAGTGCTTCATTAATAAATTTTAAAGAAGCAAAAGAAAAAACAACTTCTATAATTTCCTTATTTACTAATGGTAAAACAAACCTTCCTTCAACATCAAAGATTGGTGATATCAAAGTAAACAGCAAAAAAGCAAATATTGAATTTTTAAATGATGGCGAAACAAGAACATTAAAACTTGATATGAAAAAATTTGATAAAGAAAAATCATTAAAATTAGAATTTAAATTAACTGATGAACCAGTTGATTCAATGGTTATTGCTACCCCATTCAAAGAAAATAAAAAAGCCTTCTATTACAATCAAAAAATAGTTGGAATGAAAGCCGAAGGATATGTTATTTACGGTGATAAAAGAATAGAATTTTCTAAAGATAACACACTAGGATTATTAGATTGGGGTCGTGGAGTTTGGACATATAAAAACACTTGGTATTGGGGCGCAGGACATGGATATGTTGACAACAAACTTGTTGGATTCAATATCGGTTATGGTTTTGGAGACACAAGTGCTGCTAGTGAAAACATGGTGTTCGTCGATGGCAAAGCCCACAAACTAGACCAAGTAACATTTAATATACCTAAAGATGAAAACGGAAATGATGATTATTTGAAACCTTGGACATTCACATCTAACGATAAAAGATTTGAAATGGATTTCACTCCAATAATTGATAGAAAATCAAAAACAAGTGTAGGAATTATATGCAGTGACCAACATCAAGTATTTGGTAAATTTAATGGAACTATAGTATTAGATGATGGAAGTAAAATTATTTTAAAAGATTTTACTGGCTTTGCTGAAAAAGTTTTCAACAAGTGGTAATAAAATTACTTTCCCACCTTCTTATTTATAAAATATAAAAACGGATATGACATAGTTTCGCCTACTAAATATACTATTTTCATTACAGTAAAATTATAAACTTTACTCTGAATAGAATTATATTTTAAAAAGTATTCTATAAATATAAGTAAACCACTTAGTAGAATCATCAAACTTATCAAATCCAATGCCGTTTTAACAAAAATAAGAATAATACTATTACTAAAAGAAAATAAAATAGTAATCAATAAGTTAATAATAAAGTAGCTACTATAAATCGCAGCTACTTTTTTTACATTTTCTCGCTTATTATCAAAAAAACAAACAAAAAAAGGGACACTAAAAAACACACATGATTTAATAAACTGAAAAAGAAAGGAAATAATATTACCGTTATAAGTATTACTGTTAAAAAAAGAAAACAAAACAACTATTATCGAAAGAATCATTATTGTTATTTCTTCACTAAACTTTAAAAAACTTTTTTCCACTTCTAAAACCTCCTATTAAAGAATATTTTATATAGGAAGTATTTATGTTTTTTTTGACAATTTAAAGTTGACCTATACCAATTATTTTTTAAATAGTGCTATAATCTTATACAGGAGTGATTTTAATGAAAAAATTATCAAAATTATTACTTGTAATACTTTGTGTTTTCATGATTACAGGTTGTAAAATTTATGTATATAACTTTGATTCTTCTAATGGCCAAGGAAGTGGAGGAAATAGTTCTTCAGACTTAGGCGGAGGAAATAATTCTTCTGGAACAACTATTATAACCCCTGAAACAAACTATTCTGGATTTATTCACTATACTAGTGATGGACCTACAACAGAAACATCTTGGGATGTTATTTATGATAATGTTAAAACTTCAGTTGTAACAATTAGAAACGTTGTTAGTGGAAATATAGTTGCTACCGGAAGCGGAGTTTTCTTTGCTGACGACAGCGTTACTAATGGATACGCTTATATATTTACTAATGCACATGTAGTTAAAGGATCTTCAAGCATTGAAGTTTTATTGTCAAATGACATAATGGTTGAAGGCACTCTTATTGGATATGATGAAACTGAAGATGTCGCAGTTGTTAAAATAAGCAAAAGAAACGATTACACTATTGCAACATTAAGACGTAGTAACACTTTAAAAATAGGTGAAGCTATAATGGCTGTAGGAAGCCCTCTTGGGGAAGAATTCTCTACAACAGCTACTCATGGCATTATTTCAAACTTAAATATAGCAATGACACCAGATACATCTTCACTTGATCTTTACTTAATCCAAATAGATGCTGCATTAAATCCAGGAAATAGTGGAGGTCCTTTATTTGATAACGCCGGAAACTTAATCGGAATCAACACAATGAAACTTGTTAACTCTGGCTCTAACACTAACCTTGAAAGTTTCAACTATTCTATTCCTATTTCTCACTTTGAATTAGTCGCTTCTTATTTATTACAAGGATCATTGTACTATAGACCATTCTTAAATATTACTATTATTGATATAAGATTATTAAGCAAAGCAGATAGACAAGAATATAACCTAAATGTAAGTAACGGATTACTTGTTCTAGAAATGGGTTCTACTAGTCCTTTAAAAGGTAAAGTTGCAATAAACGAAGTAATTACTCATATTGAAGGTGTAAAAGTAAATAAATCAACAGACTTCAGTGTTGAATTATTAAAATATGCACCTAATGATACTATTGAATTAACTGTTTGTAATGCAGATGGAACAAACGTTAGAAATGTAGAAATAACATTAATTAAAAGATAATCTACTGTAATATGTACCTATCAACATATCTTGTTGATATAAAGAATAATCTAAAACAATACAATTATTCATAACTTCTATTTTTGAAGCTAAAGTGGTGATTTTAAAAATATATTCACCACTTTTTATTTCTCCAAAGTCTTTAACATTCTCTTTAAAAGTATACTTAGAATCATTACAAAAAACTTCTAATAAACCATTATTATAAACATATTTATATTTAGCTTCTTCATTTGAAAAGAAAACAACAGTTTCTCCATTATCCTCTTTAAAATAGCCTTTACCCTTAATTACTGACGTTTCATCCTTATCACCAATAACTCTTTTTATACTTAATTCACAATTAACAATCTTTTGCACAAAAAATCACCGTTTTTATTATACAAACAAAAGAAAAAAATGTATAGAGAATTACGCTTTCCCCATACTATAAATGGTGATTCATTTGAAAAAAATAACAAAATTAGTTATTTCTTTAATAATTATACTTTCCCTGTTTATTTCAGCACTAACTTATTTAATTCCTTCTCCTGTATTAGCAAAAGTAAACAATATAGAATTATACGATAATAACGGCAATAAAATATATCAACAACTTTATAATTATGAAAGTGAATATATACCACTATCCTCTTTAAAAAGTTATGTATATAACGCTTTTGTAGCCATCGAAGACCAAAATTTTTATAACCATAAAGGATTTGATTTAAAAAGAAATATCAAAGCCTTTTTTATCAATCTTTTTTCATTTTCTATAAAACAAGGAGCAAGTACAATAACCCAACAATACGCTCGAAATACACTACTAAATAATAACCGTACGTTATCCAGAAAAATAAAAGAAGCTTTTTATACAATTCAAATCGAAAGAAAATACACAAAAGAACAAATACTTGAAGGCTATATAAATAGTCTTTATTTCGGACACGGAATAACTGGAATAGATGGCGCAAGTAAATTTTACTTTAATAAATCCCCCTCAGAATTGACGGTCGCAGAATCCGCCATACTAGCAGGTGTTTGCAATGCCCCCTCTATTTATTCCCCTAAAATAAATCTAGAAAATGCTAATAAGCGAAAGAATCTAGTTTTATATCACATGTTCACACAAAACTATATATCCGCAGAAGAATACCAAAATGCTTTAAATGAGAGTATTTCCTATAGTTTCAACAAAACAAGCTCTACTAATTTTTATTATTATAAAGACTGTGTCATAAACGAATTAAAGGAATTAAATCTTTACACAAATGAAAACTTGAGAAAAGGATTAAAAGTCTATACAAACATAGACTCCGATTTAAATGAAGAAATAAATAATATTCTTCAAAAATACACACCATCAAACAACGATATACAAATTGCAATAGCAATAATGAAACCATTTTCTAATAAGATATTATATACAATTGGAGGATTTGATTACTCTGCATCCGGATATAATAGAGCAACTAGTTCCTCTAGACAGATAGGATCAACAATAAAACCTTTATTATATTACTTAGCACTTATAAACGGCTTTTCTCCATCAACATTACTAACCAGCGAAGAAACAGTTTTTAACATTAAAGACTTTGGTCAATATTCACCCAAAAACGCCAATAATAAATATGCTAATGGCGAAATAGACATGATACAAGCACTCTCACTATCTGATAATATATATGCTTTAAAAACCCTTTTATTATTAGGAAGTAATAACTTAGTATCGTTACTAAACAAATTTTCTATTAACAATGCAGATGCTTTGCCTTCAATTGCCTTAGGTACTGTTAATACCTCTTTATTAAATTTAACAGCTCTTTATAACACATTTGCTTCGCTAGGAAATTATTATAAGCCTAGTTATATTAATTATGTTACTGATTCTTATGGTAATACCTTATACTCAAAAAATAATAGTTACCAAAAAATATTGAATGAATCCGACACTTTAATACTAAATCAAATGCTAACAGCAACTTTCGATTCTTCTTTATCTTCCTATGCAATCCCCACAATGGCTAACTATAAAACAAATAATATTTATGCCGCAAAAAGCGGAACAACAAATAGCGATTCTTATGTTATAGCATTTAATCCTAATATCACTATTGGGATATGGGTAGGCTCAGATTCTAATAAACAATTAACAAATTATGTTTTATCAAAAAAAATATTCCAAGAAATAGCAAAAATAGTAGATACAAAAAAAGAGACAGATTGGTACTCTACTAATTACCAAACAGTCTCTATGAAATACAACCCTAACACACATTCTTTTGATGATACTGGGAAAATATATTATTTCAAAAAATAAAAGGGCTCCTTATGAGCCCTTATTTTCTATTAATATAATCTCTTTTTGTAATCAACGATTTTTTGAGTAATAATTAATGCACAACTTACGATTAGAACAATTACTAATACGATTAAGATTAATTCGCCGATATCATAATCGAACAATCCTGTGCTTTCATCTCCTGGGTTTTCTTGAGGAGTTGTATCTGTTTGTCCTCCAGTTTGAGTTTGATTACCACCATTGTTTCCAGTTGAACCAACTTCATAAGAAACAATTGAAACATATCCATTACCAGTTTTAACAGCAACGTATAATTCTTTTGCTGTTGAATCGCCATTAATAACACCAGATACTTTGTTTGAAGGAGTTACAGATAAGTTGCCTTTCTTTGAACTTTGATTCATTGCTGTTGTAAATTCAGTGTACTTATTAACAAGCATATCGTCAGTGGCAAAGAAATACTCTATACTCGTTATAATTCCATAGCCATCCTTTTTAAACGAAGCATTAACTGAATACTTGTTTGTACTGCTATTGAAAGAAAGATCTACAACTGGAGTTGCATCACTACTATTTTCAGCAACAACAACTTTGATAGTTTCATCTTTTTCCTCTTGGTGCCAACTAACAATTAGTTCACCATAATATTCAATATCTACATAATATGTTGATAGAGGAGCAACACTTGTTCTACCGTCTAACCCAACATATATATAATAACTAAGACTGCTATAATCACCAATGATAAATTTACCATCGTTATCTACATAATAATCTTTTTCACTCCAAGCTGTTGCCATACCATCAGGTCTAACTACTCTCCATTTTAAGAAAGTATCCCAATCTTTGATTGCTTTAAAACTAGCTTGAAACTCCCAAGTTGAACTATTTGAGTCTGGGAAATAATATGTATTTTCCTTACTTCGTGAGCCAACAATAACTGAATCAGCTCTTAATAAAACTGCATCACCCGCTAAAGCCTTGGAATTTGTGAACAAGAAAAACGCAACAACCATACAAGGAATTAGCACTAAAAACTTCTTTAAATTTTTAAACATTCTAAACCACCTCATTTGTTTAGAATTAGTATATCACCTATATATCAATAAATCAACATTTTTTTGTTTTCACAGCCTTTTAGGCAAATATAATTGATTATTTATAATAATCAATTTTGTTGACTTGTCGTGCCCTTGCAATAGCTAATGAATCGTCTTTTACATTCTCAACAATCGTAGATCCAGCAGCTATAACAGAATCTTCTCCAATACTACATGGGGCAACAATTGTAACATTACTTCCAATAAAGCAATTATCACCAATAACAGTCTTATGTTTTTCTTTACCATCATAATTAGCAAAAATCGTACCACAGCCCACATTACAATTATCACCAACTAAACCATCACCTAAATATGCATGATGTTTTACTTTAACATTGTTTCTTAACACTGTATTTTTAAGTTCCACGAAAGCTCCAACAATACATTTAAACCCAACATCAGTCCCTTTCTTCAAATTAGAAAAGGGACCTATGAAACAATTCTCTCCTATAAAAGAATCCTCAATACAACAATTAGAATATATTGTTGTACCTTTTCCAATTTTACTTTTACCACTTACGTGTGAATTAGGATAAACCACCACACCCTCTTCAATAACAACCTCATCATCTATGTAAGTATTATAAACATCAATAACATTCACTCCCTTATCAATAAAATTAAGAGCGTTTTTAACATAAAAACTTTTTACTAAATCCGAATATTTATTAGGTGTATCAATAGTTACACTACCATCAATAAATTCCTTTTTAACATTATCATTAAGTCTAACATTTTTTCCAATTCTAACACTTACAACACACTCTTCCCTTGCATCGAATAAATCAATGGATTCAAAGTAAAAATCCTCAAATACTTTTTCATCTAAAAATACATTACAATCCACAAAATACAAGATATCTTGATCGGTATAAAAGCCATTAACACTTTCCTCAATTGATTTATTGTCCCCCACAAAAATTACATTGATATTGTACTTTTTTATCACATCTTCATAATCAAAATAACTATCGTCATTCACTAAAAAATACACTTTATCAGCATGATTTTTACACAATCTAAACAATCTCTCTATTACGCTATAACTTCCAACTTTATACAAACAATACCTAGACTTTTCCTTTTCTAAAACACCATTTATGATAGCTATTTTCATTTATTTAAATAATCGACATCAATATTGTCGATATCATCATTATTAACCCACTCATCGTCCGAAGAAGAAATCTGAACCTTTAACTTTGTTTCTCCAATCACATCTAAAAGAAGTTCTTTTTCGATTCTTACAGCAATTGTCCCATCCTCATTTAAAGTCAAATTATTACAAGCAGGATATTTAACACACTTAGTTATCAATTCATTCTCTATATTTAAAGATTCACCTTTTTTCATATTTAAAGAGAACTCTTCTTCATAATCAACAGTCTGTTTATGAACAACGGTATCAGTATCATTTTCAACACCATACCATATATGTAAATCATACTTTCCTTTAGCCACTATTTTATTTCCTTGCAAACAACTAACAAAAAAATGATTAATTATCCAACATCCTAAAACTTTGCTTGGAACTTTATTAACTTGGACAATTGCCTCATTATTATTACTAATTTTTCCTTTTCCCACGACTGCCTTAGTCACTATTTCTCTAAACATCATTAGCCACCTTTCTTTTTTACTATATGAAAAAAGCAGCAAGTTTATTACCTGCTGCAAAAAAAAGACCCGCATTCGCGAGCCTATATCTTATTCAAAGAATTGTTCGTTGTTTTCTTTAACACTTAATTTCATGTTAAACACACCTTTTTGTAATGGGTGGTGATTTTTAACTGCTGAAATTAAATCATATGTTAAATACAAATATCTATCTAAGTTATGTCCTTTATCTATAGAAATTTGAACAACTTCTCTATCTATAAATCTTAAAACTATTTCAGAATCACAATCTAGTCCTAAACCTGGAGTAACGATCGAATAAGAAATAATATCTTGGAACATATATGTAGCAAACTCAACAGATTTACCACTTACTTGTCTATAATCAACATAAAGAATTCTGTTGTTTGTAAATACCATAATATCTCTTATACCTTTTAAAGCAAAAGCTATTCTCTCATCAGGAAATAATAATCTATTAATTATTCTAGGAACTCTACATTCTCCCATTAAACTTACTTTTAATACTGATAACTCATATGTTGCGCCTGCCATACTCTATTCCCCCTTAATTAAACATTTTTGCAAAATCTGTTAGTGAAGAATCACCAAGAAAAGCAACAAGAACTAAAATCAAAATTAACATAAATGAAACTTTAACACCTAGTTTGTACTTTTTACTCTTACTCGCATTAGGGTTTTTATATGGTAAAATACATTGGAAAAAGATATACGCAAAAAGTAATGCTGCCAAACAATACAAAGGAACCATTACTGGTGACTCATGACACATAAAGTACACTAATACACATGCTAAAATAACAAGTGCCAAATTACCATACATTTTCAAATGATTGTTTGACGTAATTTTAATAATACCTAATATTGATTTAATTTTCTTTTTTGGTTCACGCAAAGCCTTTGATTGCTCTGTTCCACACATACTACAAAATGTTTGTCCTGGTTCAATTTCGAATCCACATCTTTGACATCTCATAACCCATTACCCCCAAACTACTACTAATATAATTATTACATAATCTGTAATGTTTTTAAAGTATTTTTTTTAATTAAGAGACAAAATATCGACAATCTCTTTGAACAATTCTTTTAACTCCGCTTTTATATCCAAATATTCTTTAACAAACGAATTATTTAAATACTCTTTTTCTTTATCATAATACTCATCTAAAAGATCTTTATTTTTACTTTTACAAATTTCATTTTTCAACAATTCAAGTTCCTTTTTCATCACTTTTAAATAAGAATCATTTTCAACTTTTTCTTTTAACGACAAATAGTTTTTATATAAAGTGCTGTTTTTAATTTCTTCATTAATTCTGTTAGCAAGTTCTTCCATTAAACCGCTTCACCTTCTAGTGTCCAAGTCTTAGATACAGAAATTTTAACATCAACGATTTCGCCAATCATTGATTCGTCTCCTTTAAAATTAACTAATTTATTTTCTTCACTATAACCTGACAAAATGCTCTTATTTCTCTTAGAATAACCCTCAACTAAAACCTTGATTGTTTTTCCAACGTATTCATCATTTCTTCTCTTCGCAGATTCTCCAACAACCTCTACTAAAGCATTAAATCTTTTCTTCTTTTCTTCTTCAGTAACATTATCTTCCATTCTTGCCGCTGGAGTACCTACTCTAGGAGAATAAATAAATGTGAATGCACTATCATATTGCAACTCTTTAACGGCTTTTAAAGTATTAGCAAATTGCTCTTCTGTTTCTCCTGGGAAGCCAACAATAATATCTGTTGTAATACTGCAGTTTTTAACTTTTTCTCTTAAAGAATTATACAATTTTTTATATTCTTCATAAGAATATCTTCTACCCATTCTTCTTAAAATCTCATCATCACCAGATTGGATAGGTAAATGAATATATGGCATTATGTTATCTCTAGAAGCAATTGCCTCAACCATTTCATCTGTAAAATTCCATGGGTGACTTGTAACGAAACGGATTCTTTCTATTCCTACATCACTAACTTCTTTTAACAAATCTGCAAAGTTATACCCCTTATTCAGATCATTACCATAAGCATTAACATTTTGTCCCAATAAAGTTATTTCCTTAAATCCTTTTTCCTTTAATTCTCTAACTTCTTTTAAAATATCTTCTTTAAGTCTACTTCTCTCTTTTCCTCTTGTATAAGGAACTATACAATACGTACAGAATTTATCGCAACCATACATAATATTAACCCAAGCTTTTAAGTTATTATTTCTAACAATTGGTAAGTTCTCATGAATTTCACTTTTATTAGAGAAAACCTCTACAACTCTCTCTTTATTAAGCAAAGCATCTTTTAAAAGTAATGGTAATCTATTAATATTGTGAGTTCCAAATACCAAATCAACTTGAGGATAAGATTTTAATATTTTTTCCACAATATGTTCTTGTTGAGCCATACATCCACAAATACCAAAAATAACATCTGGATTTACTGTTTTAAGTTTCTTTAAAGCCCCGATTTCTCCAAATACCTTTTCTTCTGCATTTTCTCTAACCGCACAAGTATTAAGCAAAATAACATCAGCTTTTTCAACGTCTTCAGCTTTCTTATATCCTAAAAATTCAAGAATACCTGCTATTACTTCACTATCAGCCTCATTACCTTGACAACCATAAGTACGAATAAAGTAGAACTTATTCTTTCCAATATTACTCATACCTTCAGGAACTTCTAAACCATCTTTATTAATTATTATTTCTTTTTTTCTTTCTGCTGCTTCCTTTAAAGAAGGCTTTCTAAAATATTCACTATAATCTTTCTTCATTTACATCACCCTTAATCCACATTATCTAATAATTTATTATCATTCTTTTTAAACCATAAAATGATAAGCGCTAGTATAATAACACAAACTCCACTAACAATTCCACTCAAACTAGCAACATTGATATCAATACTATATCTATAAACAAAATATGCCACTAATCCAAATAAAGCAGCAATTGCCATAGTTAAAAACATTGAAACAACCCCATTCATGTTTTGCTTAACTGCCACACTTTCTTCACTCCACTTAATTCTAGGTTTTCTTAAATCTAATAAAATATTTAAATAATTCAGAATAAATACAATCAAGACCACTGGAATTAAAACACATAAAGCATAATAAACAGGGATTTCAAACAAAATTATTGGAATAATCATAACAAGTAAGACTCCAATAATATCTAAAAGTGCCGCAAAGAATACCTTTACACTAATTTGTCTAAAAGCACTTACTGGAATTACTTTCATAATCCATGCATTACTTCCTTCTCTAGAAATAGAAGTTGAAGCCGCCAAAGAAAATGAGGTAAAGAAAACTCCAACGACTAGAACGATTAAATACACTATAGGATTATCTAAATATCCTAAAACAACACTTTTATCCGGCAATATAGAAGTAGCATCTCCACTTCCATAACCAATCATAAATGACATAACAAATATTATCGGCATAATAAATACCATTACAACAATATTAAGCATAAATACAGGCGTTCTTTTAATAACTAACCATTCCTTTTTCAAAAGCATTGAAAAAACAGATTCTTTTTTACATTTAATATCTTCTAATCTAGTCTTTTTGCTTTTACTTCCTCCGTTTGTTGTTAATGTTTTTAAATACAATTTATCCCCAACAAAATAAATTACTAAAATTGCTGCAAGATTAAAACAAATAAAAGTAATCAAAGAAAAAATCCCATTCATATTATCAAAATTCATTAAAGCCTCAGAAGCACTATTGTAAAAAGGAAATATCATTTTTAAATAAGGTATTGCTTCTGCTTCTAAACTACCGAATGTTGTACCTATATTTTCAGGATCAACAGCAATAAATCCTTGAACTACAAAGTTGTATGCTAGAGCGAAAGCAATAACTAAAAACATTGAAATGTACATAAATAAATCTTTGTTTTTCATTATTCCAGTAAATCTAGTCACAATTAAAACAATTAATGTGACTATCGCAGATGGAATAATCGGTAAAAGTAAAAATATTAATCCCGAATAAACATAATACATCGCACTAGCGTCTATTCCTACTCCTACACCAATCAAACAAGGAAGTATAAACATAAACAAAATATAATATTCGTTCATTAAAGAAACAAAAAATTTACTAAGCATAATATCTTTAGGAACTATCGGAAGATGCAACAAATGATCACTATCTTTACTAAGATAAAACACACTAACGACAGAAAAAATAGAAAAGATAATAGTTGTAACTCCTGCAAGAGGAAGTATTAAAGATATGAAGATATTCTCTAATGGAGAAATTTCTAAAACAGCATCTAAAGTCATAACAATTGGAACCCCCAAGGATCCAATAACAAAGATAAGCAAAAAGGCAATTAAAACCCAACTTAGAAATTTGTTTTTCTTCTTTCCGTTAGAATTATTTTCTCCAGCAAATAAATTTGTCTTAAATAAGACTTTTGTAAGTGCTCCTAGTTTACTCATTTTCAACCAACTCCAAGAACATTCTTTCTAGAGAATCATCTTCTCCCACTTTTTCCTTCATTTCATCAATAGTGCCATTGAATAATAATTTACCTTTAGCAATTACCGCTACTTTATCGCAAACCTTTTCCGCCACCTCTAAAACATGTGTAGAGAAAAGAACAACATTTCCCTTACTTGCGTGTTCTCTCATCATCTCTTTTAAAGTAAAAGAAGATTTAGGATCTAACCCTGTAAGCGGCTCATCTAAAATCCAAATTTTAGGTTCATGTATTAATGCTCCAATAATCGCGATCTTTTGCCTCATACCATGAGAATAACTCTCTATTTTATTATTTAAAACTTCATTCATATCAAACATCTTAGAATACTTAAAAATATTCTCTCTTAATTTTCTTTGGTTTATGTTATAAACTGTCCCAACAAAATTCAAATATTCAATTCCCTTTAATTTCAAAAACAAATCTGGGTTATCACTAACAAAACCAAATTGTGATTTGGCTTCAATTGGATTTTTATCAACGTCAATATTATTTATTAAGATTTGACCCTTATCTGCTCTTAAAATACCTGTAATCATCTTTAATGTTGTAGTTTTACCAGCACCATTAGGTCCTAAAAAACCATAAATATATCCCTCTTCAACATTCAAAGAAAGATTATCCACAGCTTTAAAATCTTTTCCAAAAATCTTCGTAACATTCTTTATTTCTATCATTTATATCACCAATAATAATTATAAAACAAATCAATGTTTTTTATCATTATTTTAATAAAATAAATTTTATTAACCTAGCAATTGGAAATTTCATAATGTTTATGCTAATCTATTTTTGAGGTGTTAAAAATGGAAATTAAATATTCAATTGTTGTTCCCGTATACAACGAAGAAGAAGCATTACCACTATTTTATGAAAGAATAATTCCAGTGATGGATCAAACTAAAGAAACTTATGAAATTATATTTGTTAATGATGGAAGCAAAGATAATACTTACAACATTTTAGTAGATCTAGCAAAAAAAGATAAAAGAATAAAGGTTATAGATTTTTCTAGAAACTTTGGACAACAAGCTGCATTACTAAGTGGATTCAGCGAATCAAAAGGTGAAGCCGTAATCGATATAGACGTAGACTTACAAGATAGACCTGAAGCAATACTTCAAATGATAGAAAAATGGAAAGAAGGTTATGAAGTAGTTCATGGAAGAAGAACTGTTAGAGAGGGCGAAACATTCTTCAAAAAATTCACGTCTACTGCATACACTAAATTTGTCGCATCTATCACAGGCCTTAATATCCCTGCAAAAGTTGGAGATTTCAAATTATTTGACAGAAAAGTTATTAACACAATTTGTTCATTGCCAGAACACAATCGTTTTTTAAGGGGAATAACAAGTTGGGTTGGTTATAAACAAACCTTTGTAGAATTTGATAGAGATAAAAGATCTGCTGGAGAAACTAAGTATGGTATAAAAAAATTAGTCAAACTAGCAAAAGATGGAATTGTAGCTAATAGCGACTATCCTCTTTCATTACCACTAAAACATGGATTACTTACTGCTTTTCTTTCTATACTATGTTTCATAATATTTATAGTACTTGCTTGCTTTAAAGTTGTATTACCATTAACCGCATGGTTATTCCCAAGTATAGCTTTATTTGCTTCAATTTTAATGATTCACACTGGACTTACTAACTTATATATTTCTCGAATATATGATGAAGTAAAAGGACGTCCTAATTACATAATTAGAGAAAAATTAAACTTTTAAAATTAGCAAACAAAAAGGATGAAAATCATCCTTTTTTTTAATTTAATTTTTCTACTTTTCTTTTTATAAATAACACCTTAACTATATATGCAACTACAAGAACAATTAAAATAATAAAAAAAGCATAAAATATAACAAGCGCTCCATCACCTAATATTGAGCTAACAATCATCACAATGCATGCAGCAATAATTGCTCCTATAGAAATTGAAGTAAAACTCTTCCAAAATCCCATTTCTAAAAAAACAGCTACCGCACTACCTGTCCAAACGCCCGTAAGAGGCAACGGTATTGCCACAAACGTCATTACACCAAGCCATTTCTTCAAACTTTTCTTTTTGTTTTCTTCTGCATCCATTTTTATCTTATCGCTTTTCTTTTTAAACTTTATTTCTAACGACTCGATAAACCTGCGAAATATCTTTGTTTTCTTCAAAAGTTTAAATATTGGAATCATAAGAAGTATTACTGCAAGAGCAGAAATAATAGAGCCAATAACAGTATAAAAACTTGCCTCTAGCACAGATAAAGCGTTATCGCCCCATATTTCTTTACTACTTCCAAAAGGGATAGCCCCCCTTAATTCCACTACAGGAACCATTGAAATAACGATGGTTGCCAAAATAGGGTTATCGCCAAATATTGACAAAATAAAATTTTGAATTATGTCGCTCATTCTTTATCACCATTCAATTCACTAAAATTTTCTTTTTTCTTTTTCTTCCAAAAAACAATCACATAAGCCACATAGATGCCTATTCCTATGAAACTGCAAACAATACCAACATTCAAGCCACTAGGTTTAAACTTTATAGAAACATCGATTGAAGTTATACCGCTTTCTACCATTATACCTAGATATCCACCATTTGCCTTAACAAGAGTATATCCCTCTTTGTCACACATCCACTCATCACTATAGGCAAGCGGAAGAACAATAACTTGATCTTTATCACTAGATGATATTCTTTCATATCTTACTGTTACAGTAGAACCATCATAAAACAACTCTTTATTTTGCGCATACAAATCATTTTTATTCTCATAATAATAATCAAAACCTTCTTGATATCTTATATACGTATCTTTTTCTTTTATTACGCTTTCTTCAGATGCCGCAGTTATTACATATTTAGCATCAAAACCATCAACAGAACAAAAGCCAACCAAACATCTTCTTTCGTTATTATTAGAATCAATTAAAGTTATACCGCCTTCGTTATCACTAACAAAATAACTAATATATTTAGAGTTAAATTCATCTTCTACGTTGTATACCAAATATAAATCTTCATCAATATCCCACACAATGTGATACATTACTTCAATATCTTCGTTAGAAGAATCCACCAAAATCTTTTCTGGCCTACTATCATATTTGCATTTATAAAAGCCTTCATCATATAAACAAGATTTCTCTATATCATTTTCAACAATCTTAACATCTTCAACTTCTTTATTAAATTCAAAATATAAGAATCCTTTATTTTGGAAATTTAAATCTCCCAAATCTCCAACAATGCTATCGCCTTGTTTTTCTAACGCTAAATTATTTTCATAATATATATATTGGGTCGAACTATCGTCGTAGTTGAAATCTTGATAATTCAAATTATATTCTCCCTCTTCCAAAACAACACCTTTAAACAATTTCTTTTGAAACTCAATATAATCTTTTTTATAATTTAAACTTTCAACTTCATCATAAACATAATAATTCTCATAAACATAAAAAGGTTCATAATCTTTATTTTCATAAACAATATAGTAATCATCCTCATAATAAACATCCATATAATCAAGAGTAAAATCATATAATTCTTTAGTAATCATCACATATTTATAGTTGTTAGCCCTTGTATATAGAGGAGAATAACTTCTTAGATTATTTATAATTAAATAAACTCTATCATATTGATTATATAAATTTTGATAATCATAAACACTGGTATTATTAAATGAATGAAACGTCACTTCATTTGTAAGTTTACTTCCAAATCTTCCATTGTTATATTTCGCCGTTTCTCCAATATACGCTCTATCTAAAGAATTGTCTTCTATATCAAGTTTGTTTAAAACTTCATTAATGTTTCTATAAGCTTTAACATTATTCAATCCTTTTACTGACCCAAAAGGAACTGATAAATTTATTACTAAGATTACAACAAACTCAACTAAAATCATTGTGCAAAACAAATTCTTTTGCTTAGATAAGTAAAAAATAAAATACATCGCAGCAAAAACAAGCACAACTAAAAGCATACTTATATAATAGAAATTTTTGGGTTTAAATGTTTCGGCATTAACCAGTACAATCATGTTATATACAAAAGCAATAAGATACAAAGCACCTATACCAACCAAACTCTTTATTTTTTGTTTAGCGCTAACTTTCTCCCATGCCCCTTGTTCTAAAATATGAGCAACAAAGCACAATAAAATAACATTTAAAAAGCACAACCATCTCAAATACGCAGTAGCAACACCTGTAAAAATAGAGGAAAATATTGGAAATATCGCAAACACCCCTACAACACCTAATGTCCACTTGTAAATTCTGCTAGTTCGATCTTTCAAGTAAAATAATAACGATAAAACGAAAATCCCAATTAATCCAATATAATAACTAAAATGATTTTGAACATATGCAGATAAATCCCCTACACCATCAATAAAATTAAGAGTCCCTGTTTCATAAACAAACATTTTAGAAATCATTTTAAAATAAATATTAAAATCGAACAAAATTTCTAAATTCGTAATATCTCTAGGAGAATAATTCAAAATATATAAAACACTTGGAAGTAAAATAACCATCCCCATAAATACTGACAATATTATATGAGCACAGAAAACTAAAACATCTTTAGCCAAACTCTTAATATCTTTATAATTATCTCTAATTGAAACTACTATAAAATCAAGTCCCATAAAAATAAACAAAGAATAAGCATTATAAAAATTATATAAAATCAATAACATTCCATATAAAGGAAGCAACCATTTCTTGCCCTCGCAATAATATTTAACAACCAACAAACTACATGGCAAATAAAAGAATAACGAAAAATATGTTGGAAATACCGCTAAAACCCAGCTGCCGCCTACGCAAAAATAAACAAAAGATAAAGTCACTACAATCCAGTTCTTATACTTACACTTTTGTAATAAAAAAGCAAAAGTTGTAACACCAAATAAAACTTTCAACAATTCTACTATAGAAAAAGCAATAATCTTATCGCAAAACAAACTAAATATGAGCGTAAAAAGCGAAAATATATCAATTGGCAAATAATACATATCCGCAAAAATAGAGGCCCCTAAATTATTGCTATAATTAAACAACGACAATTTACCGCTTTTAAAAAGTTCAATGTATTGTCCTAAAATAGGTGAATATTGAAGAACATCATCTGAACTGCTATTGAAATATGTCCCGTATGCAAACACACAAGTTTGATAAATAAAAAGTATAGAAAAAACACACAAACTTATAAAAAGCAGTGTCTTCTTATTATCATTTAATATTTTTTCTTTAAACCAATTTTTCATAGCATACACCACAAGAAAATTATATAACAATTATACTTTCAAGTCTATTTTTCTAAAAAAGAAAAAGAGTCCTAAGACTCTCTTATAAAAACTTAACAACTAATTTAATAGCGGTTTTAACTTGATTTTCAATATCCACTTCCCAAAACGAAGGAATTACCGCTAGTTCCTTTCCACTTGGAGCTACAAACCCTCTAGCAATAGCTACAGCTTTAATAGCTTGATTTAATGCCCCTGCTCCAATTGAATGAATTTCAACATTTTCTTTTTCTTTTAAAATATTTACTAATGCTCCTGCCACCAAATTTGGATTTGACTTAGTTGAAACTTTTAATATTTCTGTCATTGATATTTTCCTCCCTATTCAATAATATTGGTTAATATCAACTATTATGATTATTATTTCATTTCAGGAACAATATATATTCTTTCAATACTATTAGCTTTACCATTATTTTCATCAATATCTAAAACAACAGCACTCAACTCTCCATCTCCATCATCTGGAGTATGATTTTTAAAAACATAATCTTTAGAAAAAGATATCGCATCTTTAGGGATTATTCCTAAAACGCTCTCATATCCCCCACAAAAACCTACATCACTAATATAGGCAGTGCCTTTGGGAAGGACTCTATTATCTGCTGTTTGAACATGAGTATGTGTACCTAACACAGCACTAACTCTACCATCTACATAATATGCAAGACTTTTCTTTTCACCATTTGCCTCTGCATGGAAATCAACAATGTGAATTAATTCATCACAATCATCAATAATATCATCTAAACATTCAAATGGATTCAATGCTTCAAACTCTTTTATAAAAACTCTACCAATTAAATTAGTAATTCTAACATCACCTTTAGGAGTATTTATCACAACACTACCTTTACCCTCTACAATTCCATCTATATTAGCAGGACGTGCAATGTTATCAACATCATCTAACCATTTTGTAATCTCTTTATTTTTTAAATAATGATTACCCATCGTAAAAGCATCAACACCAATATCCATCAATTCTTCATAGATTTTTTTAGTCATTCCTTTTCCATGCGCACTATTCTCACCGTTAGCAATAACTAAATCAACGCTATACGTTTCTTTTAAAGTATGTAAATGTTTCTTTACAACTTCCCTACCACTTTTACTAAAAATATCACCAAGAAACAATATTTTCATAAATTCTATTTAGCAACCTCATTAGCTCTAGTTTCTCTAATAACTGTTACTTTAATTTGTCCAGGATAAGTAAGTTCATTTTCAATTTTTTCTTTAAGTTCTCTAGCAATTCTGAATGCTTGAAGATCATCAACTTTTTCAGGCATAACCATAACACGAACTTCTCTACCTGCTTGAATAGCGTACGCTTGACTAACACCCTCAAAACTTGTTGATAACTCTTCTAATTTTTCAACTCTCTTAATGTAGTTTTCTAAAGTTTCACTTCTCGCTCCAGGTCTTGCAGCACTTAAAGTATCTGCCGCAGAAACTAAATGTGAATAAACATTATTTGCCTCTACATCACCATGATGTGATTCAATTGCATTTATAACAATATTATTTTCATTATTCTTTTTAGCTAATCTAGCTCCTAATTCAACGTGACTACCTTCAACTTCAAAGTCTAAAGCCTTACCTATATCATGAAGTAATCCTGCTCTTCTACCTAGATTTTGATCTAATCCTAATTCAACAGCCATAATACCAGTTAAATAAGCAACTTCCATTGAATGTTTTAAAGCATTTTGTCCATAACTAGTACGATATTTAAGTTTACCAATAGTTTGAATCATTTCATTACTCATTCTTGAAATACCTAATTGGAAAATAGCGTCTTCTCCAGCTTTCATGATTGATTCATTAACTTCTTCTTTAGCCTTTTCAACAACTTCTTCGATTCTTCCCGGTTGAATTCTTCCATCTTTAATCAAATTCTCTAAAGCAATTCTTGCTGTTTCTCTTCTGATTGGATCAAAACAAGAAACACTAATAACTTCTGGAGTATCATCGATTATTAAATCAACACCAGTTAATTGTTCAATCGTTCTAATATTTCTTCCTTCACGACCAATAATTCTACCTTTTAATTCATCATTAGGTAAGCTAACTGTACTTACAGTTCTTTCTGCCGCAACTTCTTGCGAAAATTTTTCTATAGCAACACTAAGAATTTGCTTAGCAGTATCATTTGCTTTTAATCTAGCTTCTTCTTCTTTATTTTTAATATATAGAGTAGTTTCGTTAGCAATTTTTTCTTCTACTATTCTAAACAACTCTTTTTTTGCCTCAGCAACAGTTAGCGATGCCACTCTTTCTAATTCTTTAAGAATAGACTCGCTCTTCATATTAATTTCATATTCTCTACTATTTAATTGCTCTGTTTTTTCAGTTAATTGTTTTAATTTTGTTTCTAAATTTTCTTCTTTTACTAATAATGCATTATCTCTACGATTAATATTATCTTCTCTAACGTTAAGTTTGTTTTCAGCCTCTACTAATTCAACTTTCATCTCTTTGATTTCTTTTTCAGCATTTTGCTTCATTTCATAAGTAAAAGCCTTTGCCTCAACCTCAGCGCTATGTTTAATATCATTTGCTTTTGCTTCCGCTTCTTTTATAATACTATTAACCTTAGACTCCATATTTTTAAGTCCAAACATAGGTCTAACTCTCATTAAAACAATTCCTGCAGCAACACCAACAACTAAACCAAGTAGGATCCAAACAAATATCATTATTTTTCCCCCATTCATTCAGTGATATTTATAAAACGTATATTTCTATACTCTTTTATTTTAATATATTTTGCGCATTTTTCACAAACATACAACCAATTTATTTTATAAAAAAAAGACACGAATATAAAATCCATGTCTTTATCTTCTTTTAATAACAAAATCTTCTTTAGAAATTTCTTGCATAAAGGCCTTGTCAACAACCTCTTGAGCACCATCTATATATTCATCAGCATCTTTAAACTCAACATGTTGCCCCATTCTCGCAGAAATTATTTTTTCAATATTTTCATCATAAAACTCTTCTATTTCACTAAACATATTAGAGTAAAAACTATTTGATTCATATATTGGATTATTACTCATTGTTACATTTATACCGCTTTCCTTTAATTGTTTAGCAATTTCATTAGCCATATAATCAACAACTGTTTCATTAAATGCATCTTTATTATCTTTTATGAATACTTCATCACTAAGCGCATGAATCAAAACATGAATAAAAGAAACATTTCCTCTAGTATCACAAACCATAGAAAGTGGAATAATCACGTGAGATGCATCATCTTGTTTTATGCAAACAGGTTCATCACCAACATAAATATCTCCACTTTTAGTTGAAATAACGCCATTATCTTTTATTAGCGAGATTGTGACTTTATCTGCTCTTGATTTTAACTCTTTTTCATACTCTTCACCAAAATACTCACATATTTCATCTACTATTAAATCAAAATTATTATCTAAAACATTTTGAACTACTTCCCTAATCATAAACATTCTCCTTCCATTATCAACCTTTGAAGTTCCAAGAATTCATCCCAATTATCAGGAAATTTATTTTGTATTTTATATTTTTTCTTTTTGTGATTTACCTCAACAACAATATGATACTTTTCTCCATCTATCATTCGATTTCCAACATATTCATCTTTCCAAGAAAACATAATCTTAGCTAACCTATCTTCAACTTCACTAATAAATTCAACATCTTTAGTTAAAAGTTTCTCATAACAAGATTTTCCATCAATCAAAGATATGCCGTTTCCTCTTATCACAATTGTTTGCTCTTGTTTAGAGTAATCCTTTATTTTATTTATTAAAATCTCCATAAAATTACTCCTTATCAAACGCAAGTATATCTTCCTTTATATGAAGGAATTTATCCCAATTGTCAGGAAACTTATTTTGTATTTTGAATTTCTTACGTTTGTGATTAATATCCACTTCAATCAAATACTTTTCTCCATCAAAAACTTTATCGCCAATATACTCTTGTTTCCAAGAAAACATCAATTCAAATAATTTAGAATAAAATTCATTAACTTCCTCTTCATCATCTAAAATAATTTTTTCGTATCTACCATCATCAAAATATATTTTTCCATCTCTTAATGTAATAACCTCTAATTTATTTCTAAATGGATGAAAACATTGAATAATACACTTCAAACAAACCACCTACCTAATATGCAAAAAGGCTAATTGCTTAGCCCTAATTTTTCTCTAACTTTATTTTCAATATCTGTTAACAACTCAGCGTGCTCAACCAAATATTTTTTAGCAGCCTCTCTACCTTGACCAATTCTTTCGCCATTATAGTCATACCAAGCGCCACTTTTCTTAACAATTTCATTATTTGCCGCTAAATCTAAAACTTCACCTTCATGATTTATACCTATTCCATAAACTAAATCAACACTTGCGGTTTTAAATGGTGCAGCCACTTTATTTTTCACAACTTTAATATTAACAACATTTCCAATAATGTCTGATCCATTTTTTAATGCTTCACCTTTACGAACATCCAATCTAATTGTTGAGTAGAATTTAAGAGCTCTACCACCAGGTGTAGTCTCAGGATTTCCAAACATTATTCCAACCTTTTCTCTTAATTGATTAATAAAAATAATTGAACATTCACTCTTATTTAATAATGCTGTTATTTTTCTTAATGCTTTTGACATTAATCTTGCTTGTGCTCCTACTTGAGCATCTGACATTTCGCCATCAAGTTCTGCTTGAGGAACTAACGCAGCAACCGAGTCAACAACAACCAAATCTACAGATTGTGATTTAATAAGAATTTCCACAATCTCCATTGCTTGTTCTCCTGAATCTGGTTGAGACAAAATAAGTTCATCAACATTAACACCTAATCTTTTAGCATACTCAGGATCTATCGCATGTTCAGCATCTATAAATGCTGCTCTGCCACCTTTTTTTTGTGCACTTGCAATAGCGTGTAATGCTACTGTCGTTTTACCACTTGACTCAGGGCCATAGATTTCAATTACTCTTCCTTTTGGATAACCACCAATTCCTAATGCAGCATCTAAAAGCAATGAACCCGAAGAAATAGCATCCACTTTAACAGACACTCTATCTCCAAGTTTCATAATTGCTCCTTGACCATATTGTTTTTTAATTTGTTTTAAGGCTTCTTCTAAAGCCTCATCTTTTTTTACTTTTTCCATAAAAACACCCTCCTAATATATCTATACAACGAATAGTGTCATTTTTAACTTAAAGCATCTTCTAATAATGTTTTTCTGTTTTTCCAGAAATAATCAAATCCTGACATCAAAGAAATAAATGCAGCAATATAAGTTAAAATACTTGTACAAATGGTTAACCAGTGACCATCAGGTGCAGGTAAAGCTAAAACTAAAATTAATGATATCATTTGAGCTACTGTTTTTAATTTACCCCAAATAGATGCCGCAATAACAGTTCCTCTTTCAACCATTATTAATCTAATAACATCTACAATAATATCTCTACTTACCATTATAACAGTAACTAACCAATGTATTTTTCCCATACCTGTTAAAATAATAAACAAAGAATTAACTAACAATTTATCTGCAATTGGATCCATAAATTTTCCAAACGTTGTAACTATATTATTTTTTCTAGCAATATGACCATCCAAATGGTCTGTATATGAACCTATTGCAAATAAAACTAAAATGCTAAGCATTCTATAATCATAATTCAAAATCCAAAAGCCAAAACTCTTTCCTTCTGGCAATAAAGCTAAAACCATAATAATTACTACGATAATCATTCTAAGTATTGTAATTTTATTAGGCAAATTCATTTTTTTATTCATAAAATCTCTCCATTCGTCTTGTCTTTATTATATCTTTTAGAAAGAAAATATAAAAGGAAAAAGTATGAGATTACTAAAAAAAATCAATGTATTGAATTATTTTTTTAAAAGATATAAAATTTTAACATATTGAGGTGCAATAAATGAGAAAATTATTAATGACTTTAGAGGAAAAATACCCCAAATACTACGAAATTTTTAAATTCCTAATAGTAGGTGGATTTGCTACTATTGTTGATATGTTAGCTATGGCTATTGTCTTGTACCTATATTCTCCTAGTTTATATGATTATAACTTCGTAAATACAGTAATCGGAAATTCTTCCCCTGATGGAATTATAACGATAATAGGAACAGGTATAGGATTCATATTTGGCTTAATATTCAATTATATATTTTCAATTATATTTGTTTTTAACAAAACAAACACTAATTTTGCAAAGACAAAAACAGGATTTCTTGTCTTTGCATTATTATCATCTGTAGGTTTTATAATTCACACTTTAGGAATGGCCTTAGGATATGGAATTTTAAAAATTAATGAATGGATTGTAAAAATATTTTTAACCTTAGTAGTTCTAGTGTTTAATTACATAACAAGAAAAAAAATAATATTCAAAAATAAAAAAGAGGATTCAAAATAATCCCCCATCAGCAAACAAAAAGAGAAGAATTATTTTCTTCTCTTTTCTTTTTTAACTTCAATGATTGTTCCTACAACCATAACCAATACTGTAAATAATCCAATTCCACCTGCTATTAAGTAAGTCATAAGTTGACTCTCACCTTTAACAATAATAGTTCTTGTTACAATCTCAGACATATTACCACTGCTATCTACAGCCCAATAACTAATAATATATGTTCCTGGTTTATTAACATCTAATTCTGGATCAACTTTGAATTGAACAATTACATGATCATCATAATTATCGTTTGCAACAGCTGAAGGATCAATAAATTCATCTCCTATTGCAAGTTCAATTTTATCTTTTCCATTAAGTCTAATTACTGGTGCTATTGTATCAACAATTTCAACCACATAAGTCAATGGGAAACTATTACCCTCACCAAATGCAAACGATTCTGCAACAGTATATTTACCTAAAACTGAAGTATTAATTAAAGTAACTTCTTTAACATTACCATTTACATCTTCAAACATAATTTTTCTTTTACCTACAACGTTATTAGGATCAATAGGTCTATTCAAGTTATCTAAATAGTTATAATTGAATTCAACAAATTTTTCACCAACATTTACTACGTTTTCATAATTGAAATTATCAATAACATATTTATTCGAATTATCCATGAAATTAATTTTAACCAGTCTAGTTTGAGGAATATCATTTGCTACATAATCATATTGCAAATACAACTCAACATCACACTTATTCATCGCACAAGCTTTGAATTCTTCTAAATGGCCTAAATCTTCTAAAAGTTCTAATACAGTTGGGAATTCTATACTATCACCAACATTTTCATTAAGAACAATAATCTCTTCTCCGTTCAAATAAACTAGACGAACAATTAAATCTTTCATAGAAGGAATTTTATCAAAATTCAATTCAGCTTTGAATCCATCTAAAATTTCTTTATTAAATTCTAAATGCGCTTCATTTTCTTTCATTGAATTATAAATTTTAAATTCAATCTCATAATCTTCATCACTATATAAAGTGAAATTCTTTCCACCAAGAACAATGTTACCATCTAAGATAGTGCTATATTTAAATTTATTCTCATAAGTCTCTTTGTTTCCAAAAGAATCAACAAGGATAACACTAACTTTAGAATTGAAATCATATCCTTCAATCTTAAAACACTCATAAGTTTGGAAATCTACATCTGCACTTGCTACTAACTGACAAGCATTTTCAACACTTCCAAGAGGTTTATAACTAACTGCTGTAACATTATAAGTTAGAGGAACTTTAACTAATAATTTCTTACCTTTAACATCTTCATTCTCCATAATGTTTTCATGAACAAACAATGCTTCAACTTCCCCATCAGGAACAATAACATTATCAACAATATAGCCCCACTTAACTGAAGTCTTAACATTTCCAGCTTTATCTATAGCCTTAACAAATAATGCCAAATTAACTCCATCATATCTTCCAAATTTCTCATCAATAATTGCTGTTGGATTATTAGCAGCTCCTAAACTAACAATATTTGGATTATTGTCATCGAACTTATCTAAGCATTTATCTACTTGAGAAATTGCACATACTTTAGCGTAATACAAAACATCTTTTAAGTTATCTTCATCTACTTCAACAGTTACAGCATACTTTCTTTTACCATCAACTTCCCCATCATCTACAATATTAATTTCAGGATTTACAACATCTACATCAAAACTTGCTTTAACAACAACATCCAAAGAAATATTAACTCCTGCATTTCTAACAACCGCAGAAACATTATTTTTAGTTTGAAGTTTAAATTCACCTTTGAAGTTACTGAAATCTTGAACAACATATTCTACATATACTTCTGTAACCTCTGTAGCCTTGTCATCCATAGGCATAAAGTCAACGCCATCAACTGCAAATTGCAAATTAGAATAACTAACTGGCGCATTAAACATTATTTTAAATTTAATAACAGATTGTTTTTTGAATGATACATGATCTTCTATAACATTATTATTCTCATCTACTAGTAATACACTAGCTTGAATTTTACTAGCAATTTCGTATGACTCTAATGTTTGGATTACTCTTTCTGCACCATCTGGAGAAACAATCTTCACAAAGAAATACTTTTTAGCCCCTCCAATAGATGTATCTGCTTCATTTATCTTAACTTTTAAATCCTTTTCTATACTATTAACAGCGCCATTCTCTGCGCCATCAAACACTTCAAATTGTTTGAAGTTTAATGATGAAGCATTAGTACCAAACGCATAATAATATTTATTACCTTTTAAATCATATGCATCTTGCAATTTTAAAGAGAACTCAAAATCAGCAAACGCTGAAGTGTTTTGATACTTACTGGCCCCTTTAACAAAAGCATCATGCATATCTAAATCTATATTTATATATTTAACAAACACTACTTCATCTGCAAATATATAAACAATCTTATATAAACCTTCTTCATCTAGAGTATATGAGCCACTAGAATTTTTAAACGTTTTTATTTCACTAGCAAAATCATTTCTTACATTATTGTGTTTGTAAATGTAAGTTCCATCATTATCTTCTGTAAATGGCCACAAATTGTCATATTCATCATAATTAATAGTAATAGATTTCCCACTATAAAATTGCTCACGCGAAACATCAATTCCGCCATCAACAATAGTTTGACTTTCAAACTTACTTATATAATCGTAAGAAAACACCATAACATCTACTTTCTTATATGTTTCCTTTACTTCTCCACCCTCATACGTGTATTCTATTGCCTTAATATTTTCATGATTAAATAGAATGATCATCAGAAAAGAAAACACCATAGCAACAAATACTTTTAGGTTCTTTTTGTTTTTCATCCCAATCACCCCTTTTAACACTACTTAAGAATATAATAAACCATTGCTCTTTGAATAGCAATCGTTTACAAAAAATAGGTTGTTGATTGTGCAAAAGCCAATAAAAAAAGGTCCAAAGACCTTAAATATGAGCATTCAATTCTATAAGCCATGTTCTGTTTTGATAATCATTTATCTATGTATTACTACATCCCTCTTTAAATTCGTTTCTTTAAAGAAAGTTCCCCTACCAAATTTGGGTTTCTCGCTTGCGGGGTTTACCGCGTTCCACTTATTGGTTTCCCAACAACTACGTCACTGTGGCACTTTCAGGTTCAAACCATATCTTGCGACTTAGGTTTAAGATCCGCCGTTAGTTGCTCAAACTACCTAGACTTATTTTTTAATCTAGCACAAACACTACTTTCATCACAGAAAGTGCGAGCATGGACTTTCCTCTACCAAAAGGCAGCGATTATCCGAATTGAATATCTAATTAGTTAGCTCCAACATCTGCAAGAGCTTGTTTTGTTTGAAACAATTCACTTTCAAGCTTTGCAATCTTTTTAATCAAATCTAAATTTGAAGAACTATCAACTTTCTCAATTGAATTGTTTTTATTTTTTTCTATTTCAAGTTTTGTTTCTAATTCATCAATTTTAGTTCTTAAAATACTATTTGTTTTTTGAAGAGCTTTGTTTTGAGTTTCATAATAATCTTTTATTTCTTCGATAATTTCATAATTCTTTAAAACTTCATCCAAAAAGCCATCAACCTCTTGAGGAACATAACCCTTATATTGCAAAGTAAATTCCTTATTAAAGATATCATCACTACTCAATGTTAACTTTTTCAACATACACATCAACTCCACATATATATTTTACAATATATATCACAAAAATCAACCCGTAAAAATAAAAAAAGATTGCATAAACAATCTTCTTTTAATAATTAAGCTTCTTTTTTAGTTGTTGTCTTCTTTGCAGCTGTTTTAGTTGCTGTTGTTTTTTTAGCAGTTGTCTTAGCAGCTGTTGTTTTAGTTGTTGTTTTCTTTGCTGTAGTACTCTTTGTTGAAGTAGTCTTTTTAGCAGCAGTTGTTTTCTTTGCAGGAGCAACTTTTTCTTCTGTCTTTTCTTCTACTTTTTCTTCTACAACTGGAGCAGCAACTTCTTCTGTTTTTTCTTCTACAACTTCTTCTACAACTGGTGCAGCTGTTTCTTCAACTTTTTCCTCAACTGGAGCTACAACTTCTTCTTTGTGCTCACAACAAGGACAAGTTTTTTTCTTTTTGCCGAAAATTCTAGACCAAAAACCCATGATACTTCCTCCTTAACAAAATATAATTTAATTCTATCATTGAAATATGTTTTTTACAACAAAACAGGCTTATTTCCTATATAATTCAAGTTTTCCTGAAATTCTTCCCGAAGTATAAAATATTCCTTCCAAAAAATCCTCATCACATTTAATAATAAACGTTCCATATTCAATTTGTTCTCTAGAACCAACACGACCGACAGGTTTAGATCTATAAACAAAATACAAATAAGTTCCTTGCTTATCACTACGCATTTTACACGCTAACGAATCATTGTAAAAATCTTCAGTTGTTATTTTAATTTTTATTTCATCTAAATACTGTGTAATAACAGCATCTACTTCATTTGAATCACCATTAGAAAGTATTATTTTACCTTCCCACTTACCACCAATATCAATCACATTGTGCAATTTATTAAATGGTGAAACTCTCCACAAAACCCTCGTATACAAAATCATTGCCGCGAATATAATAGCCGCGGCAATTGAAGCAACTCTCATTAAAATTACTGGATTATCTCCAGGTTTCATAGCAATAAATAAAATAAAAACCAAAAATACAGAGAAAATTGTTATTATTTTATTTTTACTCATACGTGATAATTATCCTCATTAAAATTAGCATCGTCTAAACTACGAGTAAATACCTCTGTTGATTTAACTCTTGCTCTATTAATTCTAGCAATAAATCTTAATGTACTAGTAAATACGCTAATTAAAGTAACAACCCAAACAATTAGCATCACATAGCTAACAATACTTGGTAAATCAAATTTAGGTGAAGGCCAACTTGCTACATAAGGCCAGTCAATTGGGAAATTCTTAATTCCGAAGAATTCTCCTTTTGGCCATTCAAGATTTATACACAAAGAACTTAAACTTTCTCCAACATATGCAAATGGATTAGCATCTCCTCCAGGTTTAACAACAAATGTATAAACAAGGAATCCTATCATAGACAAAATAAATACCCTAAATACCCATCTAGTTTTTTGATATAAAACCTTACTCTCTTTTTTAAACACTTGCTTTCTAAAATCTTTAGGATTATCTACAAGTTTTGCACTACACAATTCATGCATGTACCCATCTATTCCTTTAGCGTAGTTTTTCATAAGTGCCTTAATACCTTGGGCAATATAGGCAATTAAAACAAAAAGCAAAATTAAAAGAATGAATAATGCAACAATGATTCTTTTGTCTTTTTCAGTAAGTTGAATTAAAAAATCCAAATTAAACATTGTTATCACTTCCTCTCAAATCATCTGTAACATCAACTTGTTCAAAGAATTCTTCGAACTCTTCTGCTACATTTCCGCTCTCACTTGAATTAACTCTCATGCTTGCAAGTTTTTTCTCTAGTTCTGTTTCAACACTAAATGAATAACCAAAGAAGAAGCCAAATAAATTAATAGCCTCTAGTACCAAATAGTTTCCGAAAACATACACAATATACAGTGCAAATATAGCAACTATAAAAGGAAACAACACTGTATATAGGATTCCCAAACCAAACATTTTAATAAACTCTAACATAGTCGGTCTACCCCCTCTTATTATTTTTATTTTATCGCATTTACAATACTTTTAAAAGTTTTTTTCCGAATTGTCTTTAAAATTATTGATAACCAAGGGACTAGCAATAAAAACCGGTAACATCAAATATGAAATTGGATTTAAAAATTGAATAATAAAAATAGCAACAAAACTAAATGCCACACACAATGCAGTTGTTAACATTTTATATTTCAAATTAATTATTCCCTCTATAATATAAGGAATAAAAAACACAAAGAAAGCCAACATAGGGAATACACAATACAAACTATTAACAAAATAAATAACAACAAAAAAAGAAAAACTCAATGTAGATGCATAAGAAAACCATTTAGGAACAGTTACGTTTTTTTCCACTTTAGTTGCTAATTTTTCTAATTCATTATCGCTTATCATATGAACCAAGAACGCTTCACAAAAACCTAAAACCAACAAGGTTAACAAAGAAACAACAATCAATTCATTTCCAGAAAGAGAAAAGATTTTCTCGAATATAGCCATAAAATCAACTTCTTTAAACAATAAAACAATAACAAGAAAAGAAAAAAGAATAGACACCATATGAGTTAAACCACTAACGCATAAAAGTTCCAATTCTTTAAAATTTTTCTTTCTTAAAAAACCATACATTATTCCACAAATTAATGATGGAACAACATAAATAAAAGTGCTAACAAAATCAAAAACAAAGCAAATTAAAAGAGTAGCAATAACAAACATCAAAACACTCTTTTTATCACATTTAAGAGTATAAATAGTTGATAATAAAGGCAAAAATAAAACTAGAAGCAATTCACTCCCTACAATCATTTTTGATAAAACTAAAAAAAGAACATGCATACATGCAAACAATCCACCAAGGGCAATATAATTCTTTTTCATTTACTAAAACCAACCTTTAACCAATAAATAAACATGATAGCAAAGAATAAGAGAAAAAATCACAATCAAAAAGATCAGAAGTCCTCTGATTCTTTTTCTTGCAATTATTTTTCTTTCCTCTTTAGTAAGTTGCTTCATAGTTTTTCACCTAGAATAATAGATTCTTAGGAGTTCTTGCAAATGGAATAACATCTCTAATATTTTGCATACCAGTTACATACATTACAAGTCTTTCAAATCCAACACCAAATCCTGCGTGCTTACAACCACCAAATCTTCTTAAATCAAGATACCATTCCATGCCATCTTTCTTCATATTTAATTCTTCCATTCTTTTAACTAAATAGTCGTATCTTTCCTCTCTTTGAGAACCACCAACTAATTCACCAACAAATGGAACTAAAAGATCTGTCGCTGCAACAGTCTTTCCATCATCATTCAATCTCATATAGAAAGCTTTTATATCTTTAGGATAATCAGTTAAGAAAACAGGTCCATTTACAACCTTTTCACAAATGAATCTCTCATGTTCAGATTGCAAATCCATTCCCCAATAAATATCCTTATCTTCAAATTCATGTCCAGCTTTAACTGCTTCTAACAATCTATCAATTGCTTCAGTATAAGTCATTCTCTTGAAATCACTATTTAATACTGCAGTAAGTCTTTCCATCAATGTATTATCAATCATCTTGTTAAAGAATTCCATTTCTTCTTTACAGTTTTCCATAACAGAATTAATACAGAATTTAATTAAATCTTCTGCTAACAACATATCATCTTCTAAATCAGCAAAAGCAATCTCTGGCTCTATCATCCAGAATTCACTTGCATGTCTTACTGTATTAGAGTTTTCTGCTCTAAAAGTAGGACCAAATGTATAAACATCTCGAAAAGCTAATGCATAAGCTTCAGCATTTAATTGCCCAGAAACTGTTAAAGATGCTTTTTTACCAAAGAAATCTTGTTCATACTTGTTATCTTCTCTTGTAGTTACAATGAAAGCTTCTCCTGCACCTTCGGCATCGTTTCCTGTAATAATTGGAGAGTTAACATATACAAACCCTTGTGATTGGAAGAATTCATGAATTGCCATTGCTAAAACACTTCTAACTCTAAATACTGCACTAAAAGTATTTGTTCTAGGACGCAAATGAGCAATTTCTCTTAAGAATTCAAAACCATGTCTCTTCTTTTGTAAAGGATAGTCTTCGCTACAACTTCCTTCTAAAACAATTTCTTTAACTTGTATTTCAAATGGTTGTTTATTTTCAGGAGTTAAAACAAGTCTTCCCATAACTGTTAAAGCACAACCTGTACCATATTTAGCGTACTCATCAAAATCTTTATTATCTTTACTATATACTAATTGTGCACTCTTAAAATAAGTTCCATCATTTAATTCAATAAAACCAACAGAACCATTATTTCTATTTGTTCTTACCCAGCCTTGTAATTCAACATAATCAAGACCATCTTTTTCTAATTCATTATTATCAATCAATAATTCGTATAATTCTCTAACTGTCATGTATTCAAACATTAGTGTTTCCCCCTATTTTCTTTTACTAAAAGTAACGTTTGGCATTTGTGCCTCATCATCCTTAATTTTAACACTTTCAAAGCCTCTTAAAATAGTCTTTTTACGAAAATTTAATACAGCTTTAATCCACAATGCCGGAACATCACCTATTTTGCAATCTTGCATTGTTTCTCTTAACAACATATCAACATCTAAACTATTAATAACACCGCCAATAGTTTCTCTCATCTCATCATCACAATTTTCATAAAAATTTATAAGTTGCTCAATGGAATCATCGCCCTCAAAAACAAGTTCAAAAGAAGAGTATTTAGGATTATTATTTCCCATCACACCTCCATTGATAAAATCAATAATACATTCTTCAATGTAATCAGCACCTCTATTGAGACACAAAACATACGAATTGTCATGTGCCGGCGCTAATCTAGATGTATCTTCCTCTTCATCAACAGCAATTCCATTATTCCACAACGTTCTATCTTGATGCCAAAATAAAGTATCTAAACAAAATAACTTTATTAAACCTCTCTCAATTTCCCTTTTTTGTTCCTTCGAAACATGGAATAACTTTCCTAATAAGGCTCTAATTGAAATCAAATTATTATACTTATTGTTTTGTATTATCAACAATTCTTGATTGCTAGTTATGTTTTCTAAATCAAAATTAGAATCACCGAACTGACTAGTTAGTTCTAAAAAATTGTAATAACATTCATCTACATTCAAAAAATCATAACTAATAGTTCCTACTTTACCTTCACAAATAGCAAAGTCATATTGAGCACAATCAACACCACACATTAAAGCGGCTCTATAATACATAACTTCTCCAAAGCACGCTAAAATATTGCCGTATTCTTTATACAAAACACGAGTCCCATTAACATTATACCAAGATTTAGCATTACTCCCTTCTAGAGCAATACCTTTCTCTTTATAATTGATTAATTTATCCATATTTATGAAACCATCTTTGTTTCTACAATTCTCTATTCTTCTATTCACATTCATAATCATAACCCTATCCAAAATTGATTTTTATTTAAATCTAGTGAAGCAACTTTTTTTAAAATATCATATTCACTATCTTCTTCCTTTATTCCAGCCTTCTCTGTTATATCAATTCTTGCCTTTTGAGGAATAAATCTTAAAAAGAAAGTAAATAACCTATTGGAATAATATTCATTCTTATCTTTTAGACCGATATGTTTAACAAGTTCAGGGTTACTAAACTTATCATTTTTTACAAAAATATATTGAGGTTCTTTATATGTTAGAATACCAACCAGTTCTTCTTTATAATAAAGTTTCACACAATCCATATAAATCCCTCCTTACACTTAAAATAATACCACACAAAAAACGATTTTTCTACTACAATAATTGAATAACAATCATACGATCATTACCACTAATATCTTTATAGCAAACAGCATCATAATTATTCAAATTATTTTTGCAAATTTCTAAAATCGCTTCTTTTTGATCATATCCAATTTCAAATAATATAACACCTTTGT
>JBGVRX010000004.1:0-30910 GCA_045128835.1 Bacilli bacterium
TTGCTTTTTCTTCTGGTGTTCGCATTATGTTTTTTGTTCCATTTGGTCTGCTCATGTTGTTTTCCTCCTTTATTCTAGTATAACAAAAAAAGTAGACTGAGTTTTTTTACTCTTTGTCTACTTTTATTAAATCACTTCAAATTAATAATGAGCTTAAAACTGTTATTTTTCCTTTTTATTGAAAACAACGCGAGCAACACTTAATCTAATTTTGATGAACCCTAAGATACTAAAACTATCCTAGCATCACAACTATAGTACTACCTTCTTCTACTTTCTCTCCATATTTAGGCAATTGATCTATTACAGTATTTCCTTCACCTATAAACTCAAATTTAAAATATTGAGATTTAACCTTTTTCTTTTCCAATCCTACATAATTATCTACTGTATATGTTTTAGTATCCATCCAAGTGTAGTTTTTATCTATACCTCCACTTCTTTTTTCTACGCCTAAATAAGGTAAAACATCACTTAATATTTCTTTTACTATTGGTCCTGCGACAGTCCCTCCATATTGAATGGCACTTTTAGGATTATCTATTGCTACATATACTACAACTTTAGGATCATCCATAGGCGCAGCTGCTATCATAGATAAATTATAATTGCCGGATTGATAAACACCATTAACAGCCTTTTGAGCCGTACCTGTCTTACCACCAACGCGGTAATTATCAATATGCGCATTTCTTCCTCCACCTAAGCTTACTACATGTTCTAATGCATCTCTCATCAAAGCGCTTGTATCATTACTTATAACTTGTCTTTTAATTACATTTTCTTTTTCGTATATTATTTCGCCAGTTGAAGTTAAAGAAATACTATCTAAAATAGATGGCGTATATAAATAACCTCCATTTATAACGGCGCTAAAAGCAGTAACTAACTGAAGTGCTGTAACACTTACTCCTTGCCCAAAAGCACTAGTGGCCTGCTCTAATAAGTTATAACTATCATAATTAAACATGATACCTGCACTTTCACCCCAGATATCAATGCCCGTTTTATTACCAAAACCAAAGTTAGTAATGTAATTATACAAATTATCTTTACCTAATTTTTGAGCAATAGAAACAAATCCTGGGTTCGAAGAGTTTTGTAAAACTTCTAAGTATGTTTGAAGTCCATGTCCACCTTTTTTCCAAGACTTAATTCTTTGTCCTTCTACATAGACTGAACCAGTATCATAATAAGTATCCTTATACATATCAATTACTTTTTCTTCTAGTGCCGCTGCAAAAGAAAAAACTTTAAAAGTAGAACCAGGCTCATAAGATTTCCATATAGCTAAGTTTCTATTGTAGGTGTCACTATTATAATTTTGATATTCATTAGGATTATACGTTGGGTAGTTAACTATCCCTAATACTTCCCCATTTTTAGGATTCATAGCAATTCCTATAACTGATTCTGGAGAGTACTTTAAATAAGCGTTATACAATTCTCTTTCCATAATGCTTTGAATATTATAATCGATTGTTAAATTCAAACTCATTCCAGAAGCGGGGCTAATTAAATTAGATTCAAGATTACTAAACAAACCACCTTTCGCATCCATATAATAATTTAAATGCCCATTTTTACCTTGTAAATATTGATTATAATAGGCTTCTATTCCCGCTAAGCCTTGATTATCACTACCGACAAACCCTAAAGTATGAGCTAAAAGAGTTTCATAAGGATAATATCTAGTAGAATCCCTAAGTAAGTAAACACCCTCCAACCTCAAATTATTAATTTTGAGCGCTACTTCATCACTAACCTGTCTTCCTTTCCCTTTCAGTCTAACAATAGAAACCTTTTTATTTATTTGCTCATATATTTCTTTAGCTTCTACCCCCAGTATAGGGGCCAATATATTGCTTGTTTTGGCTTTTTCTTTTACTTGATAAGGAATTACCGCTACTGACATTGTAGGAACATTAATTGCTAATTCAATTCCTGTTCTATCATATATATACCCCCTACTTGCCATAAGAGGAAAACTTCTTTGCCATGACTCACTTGCTCCATCAAGTAAAACATTATTTCTAATTATTTGAATAAACCCTAATCTTATTCCAATTATTGCTATTGCAATCGAAAATATTATCTCTAAAGATAAAATTTTCTTTGCCATTGCCGCTTTTATCACTCACATCACCAATAAACTTTATGAATTAAGTAAGAAAAAAAGACTATTTACTAGTCTTTCTATCCATTCCTATATTTTTCTTCATTTTCTCTACCATCGAAGCATATATTTCTTCAAATTTCTTACCAGTCATCATTTCTGCTTTTGTAATAATTGGTAAACTATCATATTTTTTCAAAAACCTTTCAAAGTCAAAATAATAAGAATTATACTCATCATAAATATTATCAATACTTCTTATTAATCTCATATACTCTTGCTTCATAAAACCATCTCTTAACAAAATATAAGGTTGAAGTCTATAAAATAAAGGATTTTTCTCTTCACTTATAAAGTTCTCTTTAACCGCTAGATTTATTTTAACATCCTTTTCAAAACCAAACTTTAATTTATCAAAATCCTTACTAACGATTGATTTAATCTTATCTTCCGCTACTTGTAAAAACAAAGGTTCAAATACTGCATAAGTACCAGTTTCATCCATATCAAATAACAAATCATTAAAATAATATTGACCATCTATTAATTCAATTCTTTTACTACAATCATTATATTCTAAATATGCATTCAATAACTTAATCCTCATCTCTTCACTATAAGTATCAATAAAACAAGGACTAAGAAGAATAAATAATTTAGTGTCATCTAAATAGTCAATTTTATCTAGCCACTTCATATAACGATCATATTCTCTTTTATCTTTTTTAAATCTAACTTTATTTCTATTAACCATGTCTTGATAATTTAATTTATAAATTCGATCAAAATCAATAAGATTATGTTTGTTACCTTCATACATCTTCTTTATACTTTCAAAATTATTATTAGCAAAGCCACAATTTTTAACATCATAGTAATCAGTTAAAAAGTTCTTAGATAATCTTCTCATAAACTCATAAGAAAAATTCTCTGCATCATATTCAATAGGTTGAAGAGCATACTCAAATTGATCCATGTCACTAGCATCTACATAGTTTGAAGCCAAAAGCAAAGATGATCTTGCCATATTAATTACAAATTCCTCTAATTCTTCTTTAGTAAATAATGGATGAACCTTTCCTGTTTTCTCATAAATTTCACCAGCTTTTCTTTGGAAGAAATGTCTTATTTCATGCAAAACTGTAGCTAAAACTTCAAAATGATTGCCATCTTCTAGCATTCTAACATTTATATAAGTTCCTTTTTCTGACTCTTCACCAGAAGCTTCACTATCCATAAAGATAAACTCAAACTTAGGAGTGCCTAATTCAGGATAAAAATTGGTAATCTCTCCAACAATAGTCTTAAATAATTCTATTCTTTCATGAAAATGTATTTTATCCCATGTCTTTGTTTCTAATTTTTTTAAGCTCTTAACTAGGGTTGGATTACCCATTACTTTTTTAAAAAACAAATCATGTTTATTCATTATTTACTCCCCCTTTTCTTAAGAGGAAGGTTATTTTTAGTAGTCTTATTAATCACAGACTCCATAACTTCCTTATTAATCAATCTATATAAACTTTGATACTTAAAAGCACTAAACATATCCTCATCATTCGCATTATCGATAGTGCGAACAACGCTATATAACCACTTCTTCTTATAGTCCTTAATAGCTTCTTCAATACCCTTACTTCTAAGAATATTCTCGTCTAATAAACTTGTATCTTCACGCAAATCATTGTCTAAATTATTCAAACACTCATATAAAAGAATATTTAATAAATTAGGCAACTCCTTGTTAGAATAAGCATTGTTATTTATAAAAAATTCTTTTTTATCACGTTTTATTTTAAGACCATCACCATAAATTCTTCTTATAATCTCATTAAAAGCATTAATGACAATCTCTGGTTTGCTATTTTTAATAATACTAGGATAAACCATGAATAATAAATCTTCATCTTTTACCTTTGTAAGATTAGTTCCCTTTAAATTTTCAATTTTTTTAATAATTACAGATAATTTATGCATATTAGAAACAGTATCTGTACAATGATCGTTATAATGAGATTCTCCCATACCCATTACAACCTCATTATCTAAAATTCTATAATTACTCATAAATTTTTCTTCATCATAACAGTTCTCTGGATCATAGTTTCTTCTTACTAATTCAAAAACAATTGTTTCAGCAAACTTTCTAGCTTCTTTATTTATAAATTGATAGTCTTCATAAGGATGACCTTCTTCTAACATCATTTTTAAAGAAATATCACCATGAGTAACAAACTTATAATTTTTCTCTAATGCTTTTCTATCTTCTTCGCTTAAATCTAATTTATATTCATTAGAAAAAGAAAGCTCTAACAAGTGTAATCTAAGCCTAAAAAAGTATTCATATACAGTTAAATATTGATTGTAATTAACATCATTTATAATTAGAGTACCTTCACTATCTACGAATGTGTTTTTATATGAGCTTGGATCCTCAAAATTATCTTGATTAATTCCTTCATCATCAATATATAAATCTACGACATCAATATCTAAAATCTCTGATATCATAGCATTTAATCTATTATAAAAATTTTCTTTTTTCTTAGTTGTTAATTTGTTCCAATTCTCTGTTTTTAAATACTGAAAAAAAGAGAACAATTTAGGATTACTTAAAATCTTTACAACTACCTCTTCTTTTTTCACTATTTATCACCTACATGATAATTATAGCATGGTCTTAATTTAATTACATTAAAAATTTTCAGCATAAAAAAATATATCTTACGATATATTTATTTGTTTAAGAATTCTATTATTCTCATCGCAGGAATTGCATATCCTGTAATAAAGTTTCCTGTATTATCAAATACTCCTGCAAAAGTAATACCAATTATCTCATTATCACTATTTAAAAGAGCTCCTCCACTTGATCCACCAGCAATTTTAGCACTATGTACGATTACTTCAAAATCAACTTTAGATTTGTTTGTATCTAATGTTACATAGCTATAGCAATTTACTTGCCCTTTGCTTACTACATTTCTAATAGAATGTGGGTTACCTAAACTTTTTACATTTTCTCTAACAGTAATAGCGTCATCACTAATTTTAAGTTCATTTAATTTACTTGTTTTAGCAAAACGAATAACCGCTAAATCATATTTAACATCACTATAAACAACTTCTGCAGCTATTTTATTAGCATAATAATCTTCTATATATAAATCCTGATGTTTATAAGCATAATCAAGATTCACTACATGATTATTAGTTAATGCATAATAAAACTTAGCGTCACTTTTATAAATAACGCCACTTCCATAGGAATTGTTTTCTTTATATGTTATTCCTAAAAAACTACTGTACTGATCATTGAAAACCATTATATTAGCTTTTAATACTTCTTTATCATCACTATTTAGAGCACTCATATCATACTCACCAGATAAACTAGATGATACCGTTACTGTACTATAACTACTTCCATCATCAATACAAGTTCCAATAAAAAAGAAGGCACACAAAACAACAATTCCCATAAAAATACGTCTCATTGTTTATCAACCTCCTATATATAAAAGGATAGCACATTTGCTATCCTTTATCAATCATTGTTCTTTATTGTAGTTTCTGTCATGATTTCTTCTTGTTCAAACATCAATCTACTCTTATTTTCTTCTTCAACTCTAATTTCTTGCTCAAGCGCATCATTAGCGTTGTTCATGTCGGTAATTTGTGGATTAACGAATATTACTGTAAAAATCAGTAATAAAAGGGCGCAAAAACCAAATGTCCTAATTTCATAATCTAATTTAGTTTTTAATTTCTTCTTCGTAATCACTTCAATTACCCCCTTTAAATTTTTTCTAAAATTCTAAGTTTGGCAGAATGAGAACGGTTGTTTTCCCTAAGTTCCTTTTCACTTGGTAATATTGGTTTTTTTGTAATTAACCTAAAATCAACTTCCTTTTCATTTAGATTAACAGGCATATTTCTTGACCAACTTTCACCCTCACTTGCCTTCTTAAATACCTCTTTTACTATTTTATCTTCCAATGAATGGAATGTAATAACAGCGATTCTTCCTCCTTTTTTAAGAAGTTTTAAACTATCATTCAAAGCTACCTTTAAACCATTAAGTTCATCGTTAACTTCAATTCTAATAGCTTGGAAAGTTCTTTTAGCAGGATGTCCATCCTTTAAAGCCTTTCCTGGCATACTAGCTTTTATGATATCCACAAGTTCGAAAGTCGTTTCAATTGGCTTTTCTTTTCTTTTAAGGACAATATTCCTAGCAATATTTCTAGCATACCTTTCTTCGCCGTAACTATAAATAATATTTCTAAGATCTTCTTCCTTATATGTATTAACTACGGTGTAAGCATCTAACTTATCGTCTCTATTCATACGCATATCAAGTCTTGCATCATATTTGTATGAAAAACCTCTTTCACCGTTATCTAGTTGGGGAGAGGAAACTCCTAAATCAAACAATATACCATCAACGAAATTAATTCCACGCTTATTAAGCTCCATCACGATAAACTTATAATCGGCATGGATTAATTCGAATTGGGGAGAAATTGTCGACAGTAATTGTCGAGAAGTTCCCATAGCTTCTATATCTTTGTCAAAGCAATATAGCTTTCCAAGATTAGATAACTTAGTCAATATATGGCAACTATGCCCTGCTCTACCTAAAGTAGCATCAACATAGACTCCATCCGGTTTAATATCAAGTCCTTCAATGGACTCGTTTAATAATACTGATACATGCTCACCCATATTACTTACCTACAAATGATAATTTTTCTGCTACATCTTCTAAACTAGATGATGCTTCATCATAATATGAATCCCATGCTTCCTTAGCCCAAATTTCAATGTGATCTAAGACACCTACAATTACACATTCCTTAACGATACCTGCTTCTTTAGTTAAGTTACTAGGTAAATTAATTCTACCTTGCTTATCAAATTCTTGACTAGAAGCACTACCTACTAATACACGAATGTTTTTTCTAGCATCTTGCATTGTGTTTGGTAAGGCAAGTAGTGAAGTTTGGAACTTTTCCCATCCTTCTGTAGAATACAAGGCGATACACTTATCGAAACCTCTTGTTACTACTACTGCGTTAGAAAGTTGCTCTCTAAGTTTTGACGGAATGATGATGCGTCCTTTTTCATCTACGTTATGTAAAAACTGACCCATGAACATATCCATCACCCACTTTCTACCACTTTTCACCACTTATACTTCCATTATAGCCCCCAATACCCCACTTGTAAACATTTTTTCGCAAAAAAAAACAACTTTTCTTGAAAGTTGCTTTTTAAACGCGTTTTTCTATTATTTTATATATTATAAAACTTTTTTTCCATCATAGTATCCACAGTTAGGGCATACGATATGAGATTTAATCATTTCGCCACAATTACTACAAGCACTTAAATTAGGCATTGTTAATCTTTCGTGTGATCTACGTTTTCTTTTAACTGTTTTTGAAGTTCTTCTTGCTGGTACTGCCATTTGTAAACACCTCCTAAGTTCTTATAATTTCTAGCAACATTGAAGATTATATATTAGAGTTTAATTAAAGTCAATATTTTTTATCTCTTTTAATCCATTCAATTTATCAGAAATCTTCTTAATTTCTCCATCTTTATCATTAAACCAGTCAGTAATCCATAATTTATAGATATCCCATCCTCTAATTTGTAAATAGTAATGTCTATATATATCATCACTAACTTGAGCTTCATTAGAGTAGTCTTTAACTCCTGAACATTCTATTCCAAACAACAACATATTCGTTTCCTTATCATAAATTGCTAAATTAATGATAAAGCTACCTATTTCTACCCCTCTTCTAATTTCATAAAGAGATGTATCAATATTCTTAATTAAATGGTTGTAAACATCTTCTTCTAACCATAAACCTTCACTATTTTTAACTTCTTCTTTTTCTTCAGTTAGCAAAGAATTTAATAACTCTTTACTAGCTTCACTATCATAATTATTTAAATTATCAGCATATCTTAAATATTTTTTAAAATATGAAGGGCCTTTATTACTATCATTAACTGTTAACTCTTCACCCATAAATGATTTAATGATATAAATTTTCTTCTTAGCTCTTGATATAGCTACATTCAATCTGTTCTCTCCATATTGTCTTTGAATTTCTCCTAAAGATGATCCAATCTTTCCTTTTTCATTTTTAGCATATGATATAGAGAAAATAATAATATCTCTTTCATCACCTTGAACACTTTCTAGGTTCTTAACAAAAATACTCTCATCTTCTGTAGTTTCAGGATCCTTTCTTTCTCTTTCGCTTCTATATAAAGTTGCAAATTCTTTATCCTTTTTACATTCATCTTCAAATAAATCTAAAATCAAATCTCTTTGATTAACATTTAGAGTAATGATACCAATTGTTTCATCCTTTTTTCTATTAACTAGTAAATTTTTAACAAGTTCAACAACTCTAGTTGCTTCAACCATATTAGTTTGTCCATCCCATTTACCATCAACATTAATTGTCTCAATTGGCAAAAGTTCACTTCCTTTAATGTTAGTAGCAAATACTAAATCTCCATTATAGAAAGCATAGTTTGAGAAATTAATTAGTTCCTTATAATAACATCTATAATGATATTGAAGCATGCTAGATACATATTTATTAGATGTTGTCGCATAATCTAATAAACTATTTTCTGTTAAAGCACTTTCTTGCTCTACTTCTACCATTATATCTTCTTCTGTTTCATCATATCTTGATTCAAAGAATAGAGTCGGTCTTAATTGTTTTGAGTCACCGCAAATTACAACAGAATTACTTCTAGCTATCGCAGGAACCGCTTTTTCTATAAATAATTGACTGGCTTCATCAAAAATAACCTTATCAAAGATACCTTCTCTTAAAGGAATAACTGCCGAAACAACATCTGGAGTCATAATCCAAATAGGGAAAATAATTTGTAATATTTCAAAATATTTATCAATTATAACCTTAATAGGTGGTTTTCTTTTCTTGTTTATTTCTCCTAGAAGTTTTTGAACTTGATCATTATATTTTGAACTTGATAGTTTTTCTTTAATATCCGCAGAACAACTTCTTGCTATAAACTCAATAGAATCTTCTCTTTTAGAGTCCATATTTTCAAAAGCCTCTTTCATTAATCCATCATATGAAGATGTATAATGAGTAGCAAACACTAAATCTATATCCTTATATACCTTTTTACTAATATAAATAATGTAGTTATTTAATATATCTTCATTACTTAAGTTATATTCAAACTTCAAAACAAATAAATCCTTTTGATCGTTTCCTTTAAAAGGAACATTACTAAACACTGTAAAATCATGCTTACTTTCATCTAAAAAGTCCTTACAATACTCTTCTAATTCTATGTTTTTATTAAGTATTTTTTTGAAGAAGTTATTACTTGCACTTACATCGTTAACAAATTCATTTACTTTATTATTCTTTACGTAATTGTTTTTACATTCATTTACTTCTTTATATACTTCATTAATCTTTAACAACTTATCTATCTTTAATTTATATTTAGAATAATATTCCTTTTCTAATTCCCTTTGCCATTTAATCGCTGTTTGATATAAATCAGATGCTTCATATTTGTAAATAAGCGTTTCTAATTCGCCCTCATCTTTTACTAATTTAGAAAGTCTTTCGTATATTTCTTCATTTAATAACTCTTTATCCTTATTAACCATGACTTCTCTAAAAGTTAAACCATGGTATTCACCATTCACAACACTGTTATACTTTTTAGAATTATTAAAGAATGATTCTATTTTATAATCTTGATTAAAATTAAAAGATTTCTTTTTATATCTATCAATATTATCTTTAGCTGTCTCTACAGCTTTAACAATTGAATCATAGAAGTAATTTTTCTCACTTACATGGTCATGTAACAATAATGCAAAAGCATTTAATTTACCTAATCTATTATAAATAACATCTGTCGCAGTTCTTTTTTCAGAACAGAACAAAGTATTTCTTCTATTAAGCAATAAATTTGCCGCAATATTAGAGATTACTTGGGACTTACCAGTTCCAGGAGGTCCTTGAATGATACAGTTTTTATTTAGAGCCTCTTGTAATGTTTTCTTTTGGCTGTAATCAAGAACTGTTATATACTTTAACTCTTTTTCATTTACATCTTCAACCTTATCTTCAAATAAAACAGCATCACTACCTTTATCATAAAAAGCATTTAACATTTTATTGATTTCTTCGCTATCTCTTAAATCTTTAACATCATCATAAATTTTCTTGTCAGATATAGGGAAAATACCAATAGTCATACCATTTATTATCTCAAACTTATTATCTACATAATTATATGTTTCTTTAAACTCAGCCTTTGTTAAATCTTTCATATCCTGAATTGCATAACCAAAAACATTATTAACGTATTTAATTCCTATATTTTTAAAGATTTTATCTACGACAGGCATATAGTCATCCTCGACAATTTCAAAATCCAAAGAATCTTTATATGTAATCTCATTTTCTACTAAATAAGACATGATGAAAACAGGATTTAATATTTTAGTGCCCACATTATTTATAATGACATTTTCACCACTTATAGTCATATTAATTTTATGAAGCATAAGTGGAGCTCTTACAACTTTATCTTTATTAAATCTTCCTTGAATATAAGGATATCCAATATATAAATCATCTTTACCAATTTGTTTAATTATAGATTCATTTTCTTCGCTTACCTTAAACAATTGATGAAACTCTTTTTTCTTTAACCTTTCATGTTTATTATATAGTTCAATATAACAAGAAGTTCCTTCTTTTTTTAGTCTAGAAAAGTCCTCTTTAGTAAAATATCTATATTTTTCTAAGATATATTCCTCATCTATTTGCTTATTAATGTATAAATCAAACATTTCATTTGCTTTAGAAGTAGACATTCCTCCATAAGCCAACTTTAAAGTTCCAAGACCATTTTCTGAACAAAAAAACTTTTTAAGTTCTTCTTCACTTACCTTCTTCATATATCTTGCCACATCAATAATATACTTATTATTCTTGCTGTAGTATATCGTTCTTGTTCTCGAATTAGTTGAAATAAGTCTCTTCGCATATGAGTCTAAAATCGTTTTATATGTATCTTGCATTAAACTTCACCCATAAAATTATAACAAAAAAAACAATCCCATGCTATAATATCAAAGGTGATTTAAATGGAAAGTGCTGTAATTGTGTTAATTGTCTTATTTGTTATTTGTGTAGCTATTTTTTTGTTTCTAAAAAAGACATCTTCAGATGGGCTAGATGTTGTTATGCCTGATACTAAACCCATTGGTTATACTAAGAAAACTCCAACATATAAAGAAGAATATACAATCGATAATCCTAATCCAGTATTTGAAGTAGAACTAAAAGATTTCAAACACGCTCAACTTGGAATTAATAGATCGACTCGTGATGAAAGTGTTTACTTCAAAGTTACAAAAAAGAAAAGAATTGATGTTTTCACATTCAATAAACAATACTTAGGTCAAATTTTAGTTAAAGATTATAAAGACTTCGCTCTTATAAGTCAAAAACCTGAATATTTTGAAGGAGAGATAGCATCTTTCATAAGAGAAAGTTATTCAATAAAAAAAGTTATCATCCGCATTCAAGTAAAAGTTGAATCTAGTAAAACAGTATATAATCTAGATAAATCTTACTTAAATACATTAATAACTCTTCCTTCATTATTTACAATAAATCAAGTCGTAGAAACAAATTACGGTCCATCTACTATTTTAAAAGTTTTTGAAGATCATTTATTAGTAGAAGTACCATCACTAGGTAACCGTGAAATATACGATATAGATGCTATTCTAAATAATAAAAATTAATTATTTTTATACGTATCAATAAATTTTTCTAATAATTTAACATTAGTTCGTGGATCATCCAAAATAAAAGATGATAATTTTTTAGACCTTCTAATTATTTTTAATAATGTTTCATCTTTTAAATATTCATCATTAAAATCTTCCATTATATAATCCATACCTAATAAATAATCAACTGGAACCTTAAAATAATTAGCAATCTTTCTAATCATCGTATTGCTAGGTAGTCTTTTACCACTTTCATAATAAGAAACAGTTGCTTTTGTTATACCAAAAATCAAACTGAATTCTGTTTGAGTAATACCAGCATTAATTCTTAATTCCTTAAAACGTTTTGCAAAGATTTCATTGTTCATTTACTATGCACCTCATGTGCATTATAAACAAATAAAACCTCAATTATTCATTTGTTAACTTAGCGTTAACTCTTGCGTTATTGTTGACGAAATTCATTAATTTTTTCTACTGTTTTAGTATAAATTTCGTGAGCTAATTCATTAGTGTTTTTAACCCCATAGTTATCAAAATCTAATACATCTATAACTTCAACATTGATAGTTATATCTTTTTTATGTTTCTTAGAAAACACTTTATAACTGCCATCTATTGCAAGTACAGCAATTTTTGATTTAGTTTCAAAAGCAGGTTTTAAAGCACCAGACTTATATTCGCTAGGAGTATAGTTTTCATCTTTTGTTCTAGTTCCTTCCGGAAATATAGCAACACTTACGTTATTATTTAAGAACTCTTTACTTGCCTTTAACATTTTTACAGCATCTCTTATGTTATCTCTATCAATAAAAATAATATCAACCATATCACATGCTCTACCAATAATAGGATACTTTAAAGCCTCTATTTTACTAACCGCACTCATTGGTTTTTCAAATAAATGAATTAAAGTTAATGCATCTGCCATTGATTGATGGTTACAAACGATAAAATAAGTTCCATTAGGATCTATTTTCTCTAATCCTTTAGCGTTAACCTTAACATTAAATGATTTAAAAAGAATATTTACTAATTTTCTTAAAAAAGCATAACGCTCTTCCCTAGAATATTTATCTTTATTCTTTTGATATTTTCTTATTTTTGGATAAGAAAGTAAAATTTTATATAATCCTTTAAAAAAAGCTTTAACAAATTTAAACATTAACATCACCGTTAATAATTTTAACAAAAGTTTTTTCCTTTTCAAAGACAATTACAACTTATTTAATAATATAACTTGCTCCGCTAAAATGTGGCAACTTCCCTTATCATCTACTAACCTTCCTTTAACAGCTACAATATCTCCATCTTTACAATTAAGTCCTATTCTTTTACTAAGAGCAATCCATAAATTACATCTAAACAAATCCTTTTCAAATATTCCATCTACGTTCTTATAATTTCTTACAACCTCTATTATAAGTTCATTATTATTTAAAGTATCTATTTCCTTTATCCTTCCAACTAAAAACAATTGATTAATCATAATGCCACCTCTTTTCTACATTTTATTACTTACTACGACAATAAAATCCCAGTTTTGTCTTAAGTTATTTTTTGTTTTATCTCCTAAAATATGGGAACAATACTCTTGGTGACACATATGAAAGAAACTAAGATATCATCTATAAATCTTTTAATAATCTTCTTTTTGTCTTACAGTTTCTATATTACTCAAATTCTTACCCAACAACTATTTCATGAATTTAGCAAACAATGTGTTTTTATAATATGTGTTTTTCAATTATTATTTCCTGTAACAACATATTTAGTTTGCAAAATCATAAACTCAAATAAAATAAAAGAAAATAGCAAAAAAAGTTTTGCCTTCCATATTATTACCGCCATTTATCTATTAGTAACAGCTTTAATAAGCATCCTTAATGTAACAAATATTATCGTTCTATACTACTACCAAGAAACAAGTTACATTATTCTTTTAATCGCTATAACAATCCCCTTAATATATACACTAATAAAAGGAGACCACCATTTTTTCTCCCTTGCTATGATTCTTTTAATAATCTATTCGGCATTCAAGTACTCTTATTTAACAAACATGTCTTCTATAGATTTTTACGTTTTCTATAATATTTTAAAGATAGAAAAAAGTAATATTTTACTAATAGTTATTTATAGTGCACCTATACTATTAGAACCTCTACTTCTTTTAAATAATAGAAAAATCATTTCAAATAAAATAAATATAAAAGCAACGCTAACTTTTTCTATCTTAATTTCTTTAATAGGAGTTCTAACAATACTAAGACAAACATGGGAATATGGAGAATTACTAAATCAAATAAGATTCCCTTATTTAGAAAGTATTAAAAACATCATCGCAGGTAAATTCTTTGAAAATATTGATTTTTATTATTTATTATCATTATCTGTATCAATTTATATAAGACTCGGTTATTCATTTATAACGATTAAAAACTCTTTAAATCTTAATAAAATAATAACAATATCCCTTATTTTTTTACTACTAATACTTGTATTTATTGTACAAAGAAGTATGGATTTATATCTCTTTTCAATAGACAAAATACTAATAATAAGCTCTACTTGCCTCTTACTATGCTTTATATTACTCCCTTTATCTATAAGGAGGAAACATAAACATGCCTAATATTTTTAATAATCCTGAAACAAAATTCAAAAAGTTATATAAAAATAATCAATACATTACCTTCTTTAAAATATTTGCAAATGTCCCCTTATTATTGTTTTATCATCAATCCATGATAAATATAGATTTACTTCAAAAAAGTATCATACCTACTTTAATAGAAAAAACAAATATTTCTATAAACTTAGAAACATTAAATATCACAGGAATTACTGTAATACAAGAAAATGAAATAGATTTAAAAATATTCTCTGGGAATGTAATAATTTACAACTATGAAAACAAACAAATATACTCTATTTCTCTAGAGGATATTCCTACTCGACAAACAAGTGATCCTATAACAGATATCTCTATAACAGGGCCCAGAGATGCATTAGTAGAAAGTAATGACAAAAATGTAGCCTTAATCCAAAAAAGAATAAAAAGCAAAGACTTAACAATAGAAAAATATACTTTAGGAAAACAAACAAATACAAATATTACTTGTTTGTATATAGATAAGATATCTAATAGTAAAATAATTAATGATATAAAAGAAAAACTTAAAAACGCCAAAATAGATAGTTTGACTAATATTGGTCAACTTCAATCATTGTTAGCGGACAATAAAAGTCTAATTCCTTTACTAAACTATACCTCTCGCCCTGATTTTATTGCTCAATCCTTATTAAAAGGAAGAATAGTTATATTAATTGATGGTATCCCTCTTGCCCTAATAGCACCAGCGACATTCTTCTATTTTTTAGATTATCATGACTCATTAAGTGAAAATTACTTTTCTGTTTTATTTGATAGACTCTTATTTTCTATAGCCTTATTTTGTGCAGTATTCATTTCACCTTTTATTATGGGAGTAATTAGTTTTTATCCTGAATTTTTACCATTATCATTAATATCTTCTACAATTAATGCTAGAAAAGGCATAGACATTTCTTTTATGTCTGAAGTAATTATCGCAGAAATTCTGTTTCAAATATTTAGAATCGCAGGAACTAGGCTTTCTCAAGCAATGAGCGCTAGTTTATTAGTCGTAGGAAGTTTGCTTTTAGGTCGCGCTGTCATAGAAGCAGGAATTCTAAGCCAAGAAGCGCTTTTTGTCGCTGCAATAAGTGTAATTTCAAGTTATGTAATCTCAAACAACAGCAGTTTCAATACAAGCATTAATTTATTACGTTGGTTCTTATTTTTGTCTACTGCTCTATACGGATTTATTGGAATGAGTATAGGTTTTCTTTTAGTTTTAATTTATCTAGTTTCGAAAAGTTCTATCTCTACTCCTTATTTGTATCCTCTTGCACCACTAGATGCAAAAGCATTACTAAATTCATTATTACCTACTAACTTTTTAAAAAAGAGAAAGGAGAAAAACAAATGAAAAAACTTCTAATGATAATAACTATCCTAACTTCTCTTATAACAAGTGGCTGCTTTATAAAAGAAAAAGATCTAGGCCAAATGTTTTTCCCTATCTCACTTGGAATAACCTATGAAAACAATAAATATAAGGTATACTTACAAATATTAAACACCTCAACTATCTCAATCGTAGAAACTGAAGGATCAATAAATGAATCTACTTTTATTCTAATCCATGAAGAAGATGAAGATATTAATAAAATCTTTACAAAATTAGGATTGAAAACCTTAACCTATATAAGTGCAATTAAGTTAAGAAGTATTATATTCAATAAATCAGTTTTTGATGAAGGTCCTTTAGAATATAACGAATTATGTAAATATTTTATAAATAGCCCTATCTTTAGAACTAAAGTAAACATTTATATAACCGAAGAAAACATTGAAGACTTCTATAGTGTTAAATACAATCTTGTAGGCACAGGAATATATTCTCACGCTAGTAATAAAGATCCTAAATTAATAAAAGGATATGCTTCCCCTTCATACTTATTAGATTCCTTAAAAAGTTACTACGAAAATAAAAGAACATATGCTTTTCCTATAATAAAAATACGTGAAGATGTTATCGAAGAAGGAGATAAAGAAGGGAAACTACAAAACATAAAAACATACGCCTATGGAGGAATTTGTTTTACAACCTACAACTCCTTTTCTAAAATAAAATGTTTAAACCAAGAAGAAGCACTTGGTTATCGTTTTTATAAAGAATTATCTTTTCTAAATATCGATTTTAATGAAAATAATTCCCCAATTAATGTAATAATTGATAAAAGCAATTGGACAACAGATATAAAAAACAACAAATTTGAAATAACCATAACTAATGAATCTTATATTAATGTAAATCTCACCACATTATCTAATGATGAAATAAGAAATAGATTAAATGAAGAAATAAAAAAGGATGTCTCAAACACCCTTTCTTTAGCGTATAATAATGACATTGATATCTATCATCTAAATGATTATGCCTTTAGAAAAAACAAAAATTTAAAATACTCTTTAGACAATATAGCAATCAATGTAAATTCTAGAATCAAAAACTCTACTTATTATAAATATTAACCGTTTAAAACAACAAAAGCACAAACCATACCATTATCATGAGCAATAGTAACTAAGCCATTTATATCTTTAAAATATGGTTTACCCTTTTCATCATTCAAAACCGTAACTTGATCATAATTAAAATAAGCATTATCAGCCTTAAATAAAGCTTCTTTTACCGCGAATCTTTCTGCTAGATATTCCCTCTTTAATTTATCATTTGTAATAGAATTGAAGATTTCTAACTCCTCACTAGAAAGAACTTTTCTAGCAATTTTATAATCTATTCTTTCAATACTTAAAATATCTACTCCAATGCCCTTAATCATTGTTGTCTCCTCTTAAAATACATGTAGTATTAACTGCATCTTTTAAATACTCATTATATACATCAATCAAATCTTGAACAGTTATTTCTTTAATTGTTTTAATTAAATCTAAATAATTAGCATCTTCAAACAAATACAAAGCAAAATATTTAGCCAAATTAACACAAGAGTTACAACTTCTAATAATAAATGAAACCTCACTCTTTTTAATATTTTCTAAATCTTCTTCTTTAAATAAGCTAATAGCGTTCTTAACTCTTTCTTTAACTAAAGTTTTAACCTTATCACTATCGTTTACATCACAACTAAAAATAAGACAACTAACATCTTTATAACTAACAAATTCACTCTCTACGCCATTTGCTAAACCATCTTTAATTAAACTATCATAAAATTCTGTACTACTAGCAAATAGTAAAGAACAAATAAATTCCATACATAATTGTTCTTTTTGTCTATCTTTAGCAAAAGGTTTAAGTTTGTAAGCAATCATAAGTTTATCTTTATTAATGCTTTCTTTAACCTCTTCCTCTTCTTTTATAACCTCATCATATTTTTCATTAATAACTTTAGGTTCATGTTTAGAAGTTTCAAAAGTTTTATCCTTTTGATTATTTTCAATTAAAGCCATTGTTTCATCAATATCGATATCTCCAGCTACTACAAGATTCATATTATTAGGAGCGTAAAAAGTTTGATGACACAACTTTAATAAGTCTCTAGTAGTTATTCTAACTTCCTCTGGTTCACCACCAACATCAAATTTAATTGGATGCTCAAAATATAAGTTAGACATCGTTTTATCAAATAACTTTTGATCAGGCATATCCTTATACATTAACAACTCTTGAACAATAATATCTTTTTCCTTATTAACTGCTTCCTCACTCATTTCAAAAACACTTGGGAAATCTAATAATAAATTAAGACACTCTTCAAAATTATCTATCGTAGAGAAATAATATACGGTCTTATTATAAGAAGTAAATGCATTAGTATATGCACCTAACTCATCATATAAATCCATAACATTACCTTTATAATAATCAAATAAGCGATGCTCCAAGAAGTGCGCTATACCGCCAACTACTAAATGTTTTTCGCCCTTATCATTAACTAAATAATCTCCAGTTTGAAAAGAACCAAATCTAGTACCAAAAAAAGCACATTTTTCTTTATATCCTGGTTTTTTAATTAAATATACATTTAATCCATTGCTAAGAGTTTTATGATAAACTTCTTCATTTATATCTTTATATAACCACTTATCCATTTATTTTCCCTCCTTAACAATTACACTAAACTTCTTCTCTAACTTACTAGCAGCTTCTTTAATCTCTTCACCAGTAATATTTTCTAAAATTTTAATAACTTCATCATTATCTTTCAAATTATACAAATCTTTAAAATGTTCTCTTGTAACCATTTTTAAAGGAGAATCTTCTTCTTTCTTAATACCATTAATGACTTTTTTCTTACATATATCCAAAACTTTTTCATCAATATTTACTTTTAAATCTTCATGAATGTCATTAATTAACTTCAAAGTCATTTCATAGTTTTTAGATTCAATATTAGATTGCAACAAGCAAAGTCCCCTTGAACTCATATAACTAGCATAAATTGAATAACAGAAGTTATGTTCTTCCCTAACAATCTTAAATAAATAGTAGTTAAACATTTCCATAAACACACAAGTTGGATAATACAATTTATCATTAAAGTAAACATCTATATCAAATAAAACACCAATTGATGATTGACTAAACTTAGAATCAAAACTATAATCATCATATTTTTTCATTTCATTTTTATAAATATACTTGTTATGGCATCTGCTTGCTTTAACACTTAAATATTTACTTGCATAAGTTTCAACTTCGTCAAAATCAATATCTCCAATAACAATGATTGCCTTACACATATCATTCATCGCTTCATATTTAGCGTAAACTTCTTCATTAGTTAAATCCTTTAATTTATCTAAATAACCTTCTGTCATTTCAAACATCTTGTTATTGTCACCTAAGATTTGATTAATCTTCTTCTTAACAACTACTTCTTTATAGTTTTCTGCATCTATTAAACCTTCTTTATAATCATTTTTCATCTCATTAAAATAATCATTTTCAAAAGAAGTGCCACTTGCTAAAGGATTATATAAAACCTCATTTAACACTTCAAATTGCTTTTCTAAAAGATTTTCATTATTTAAAGTGTATCTTTTATTTAATGAATTAACTCCAATAGAGAAAGAGAATGTTTCTCCATAAGAAGCAACGTAAGATTTAATCTTCATATCATATAAGTTTTGTAAATATGTCTTTAATTCTTTTCTACTTGGATATTTTTTAGTTTTTGTAGATAGCAACTTCAATAAAAGATTGTTACAAGTAATACTTTTTGATTCTAAACTATCTTCAAAAAAAACTCTAACATCAACTGTTTTAAATTTATCAGTATTAATCATTAATAGTTTAACGCCACTATCTAAAATAACTTCCTTTTTATTCATCACTAGGTTCCTCCCTTTTATAAGTCATTAATACTTCTCTTGGTTTAGCACCATTAGATTCTCCAATTACGCCTTCTTCTTCTAGTCTATCAATCATTCTAGCAGCTCTTGAATAACCTACTGTAAAATGTCTTTGAAGTAATGAAGTAGATGCTTTTTGTGTTCTAATAACAAAATCCTTAATCTCTTCATACAATTTATCATCACTATTAGTATCTTCATTTACCATTAAATTATTAATTTGAGTTTGTTTTTCTTCTTCTAAATTCAAGAATTCTTCGTTATATTCAACGTTGTATTTTCTCTTTACATAATTAACAACATTAAATATCTCTTCATCGCTTACAAATACACCTTGAACCCTATTTAAAGTACCTGTACCAGAAATATCCATAAGCATGTCTCCTCTTCCTAATAGTCCTTCTGCTCCACCTCTATCAATAATAGTCTTTGAATCAACTTGAGATGATACAGAGAAAGCAATTCTTGAAGGAATATTAGCTTTAATAATTCCTGTAATAACATCTACAGATGGTCTTTGTGTCGCAACAATTAAATAAATTCCCGCTGCTCTAGCTAGTTGAGTAATTCTTTGGATACTTTCTTCTACTTCTTTAGATGCAACTAACATCAAATCAGCCAACTCATCAATGATTACAACAATATTTGGAAGTTCTGCTTCCCCATTATTTCTTTTTATTCTGTTATAGCCTTCGATATTTCTCGCTCCATTATTAGCAAACTCATCATATCTTCTATCCATTTCTACAACAACTTTCTTTAAAGCAACTGAGGCTTTTTTAGGATCTGTAACTACTGGACACAATAAATGAGGCATGTTTGCATACGGCAACATTTCAACTTTTTTAGGATCTATTAAAATCATTTTAACTTCACTTGGAGTAGTTCTTAAAAGAAGAGATACAATCATTGAATTGATACATACCGATTTACCACTTCCAGTTGCTCCTGCCACTAAAAGATGAGGCATTTTATCAATATTTAGAACTACTTCCTTATTATTTAAATCTCTACCAATACCAACTAATAGTTTACTCTTATCATCAACAAAAGGCTTTATTACTTCTTTTAAATAAACAGGGTATCTCTTTTTATTAGCAACCTCTATACCTACGGCACTCTTACCTGGAATTGGTGCTTCCATTCTTGTTTTTATTGCAGCTAAAGCTAACTTCAAATCACTTTCAATATTAGTTATAGAGTTAACTCTAACTCCAAGTTCAGGAACTATTTCATATCTAGTAACGCAAGGACCAATTATATAATCACTTACACTTGCTTTAATATTTAATTCTCTAAGTTTTTGATTAATCTTTTCGCAATTTAATTCAACCTCATCCTTTAATTCATCCTGAGCATTATTGCCCGCTGAATCATTTAGTAAACTATAAGGATCATTTTCATCAAAAACCGGAGCAACTTGTTCTTGTATTGTTTCTACTTGAACATCTTCACTTACTAAAGGTTCCCCTATTATTTCTTCTTCAGTTTTTTCTTCTACAACAACTTCTTCTGTAATTTCATTTTCTTCATTATAGAACTCTAATTCTTCATCACCATAGAACTCTAGTTCTTCTGCCGTATAAGTTGGAGACACTTCATTATCTTCTTCATTAACAGTTTCATACTTAATCTCGTTAACAACAATTTCATTAGGAAGTTCTTCCTCTACATCTTCTTCAAAAATATTTTCGTGAAATATATCAAAAGAAAGACCATTTTTAGGGTTAATATCTATTTCTTTACTAACCTCAAAACCTAAAGTTGGTTTCTCCTCTACTACAACGGTTTCATTACCGAAAGATTGTACTTCTTCAAAAACTTTTTCGTTATTATCAAATTCTACAACAGACTTCGTAGTTGTCTTTGCCTTTCTTTTATCTTTAAATGCAACAATTAATTCTTTAGCCTTCTTATAAAGAATAATAGATGGTTTCTTTAGTAAAATGTATAAGCATGCAAAAATAACAACAAAAATTATAAGATTAGCTACAAAAGCCTCTAAACAAGAAACCATTAAAGCATAAACAAAATAACCAATTAATCCTCCACCAACTTGATTAATTCTAGTTATATCCACCTTAGCCCCAGACAAAGAAATCTCCTTAAAATTATCACTAAAATGACTAAACCATGTAGATAAAGCCGCTCCATCATAAATACTAGAAGCCACTAACAAGAAAATAACAATAAAATAACAGCAAAGCCGTTAAGGCCTAAAACAATCGTAGGCTTTTTTCTTTTAAAGAACAAATACATTCCTAAATAAACATTAAATAATAAAACAACAAAATACATACTACCGAATAAGTAAACTAAACAACGTGCCAAAAAGCCGCCTAACCACCCTTGGTTAAGTAAACCTATCAAAGAAATTATAGCCGTTAATAAACCAAGCAGAGCCACTTCTGCCTCTACAGATATTTTTTTAGGTGCTTTGCTTTCATCTCTTTTTTTATCTTTTGACACAATATTCACCTACCTTTAAAAAATTATATCACTAATATTATTTCCAACAAAGAAAATCACAAAAAAAAGCAAGAGCAATTGCTCTTACTATAATTTATTAATAAATTATTTGTTCCATCTAATCCAAGACAATAAAGATTCCTCTATCCAATAACGATATTTAATCTTTTCTTTTTCCATACTTCTCATCTTGAGATATAAATCAACCCCATCACTAACATCATGCCACAAATCTACAAAAGCATAATCATAGCCTTCCATATCTTTAGCAAATTCAAAAGCATCACTTCTAACGATTTTAATCTTTTCTTTATTTGAAAAACAAGGCAAGATATTCTCTTCAAATAACTTAATTACATTTTCATCTCTTTCAACAATAGTCACACTATTTACATCATCTTTTATACTAGCCATATAAGCAAAATATCCTAGGCCTAACCCAAAAGCCACGACATCACCTTTAACCTCATCAATAACAGACTGCATAGTATTAATCTCATTTGGAGTAATAAGCATCCATTCATTGTTATTTTCTAAAACCGCTAAATATTCAAACTCTTCTTCAAAATAGCCAATTCTAGGTATTTCTACAAAATTATCTTTTACAATCAAGTCATTGTAAATAAAAGCCTCATAAGGTTTATACCTTTCATATTTAAATTCCCAATTACCAACCTTATTTTCCTTTACTTTTATATTTTTATAATAAGGATTATTAATATAATATTCTTTATTTAATTTCCTTATACCTTCTTTTAAATATCTCATCGCTAAGTCCAAATCATGACGATTAGAACCAATATCCAAACCACATGCTTCACAAAAAAGCAAAAAGAAAGCTTCATCACTGCTAACATCACAAACTTTAACAGTTTCCTCAATCATTTCCTTATTTATTAAATCGCTATGATTAATTAAATAATGTGCAACCATACCAATAACCTCAAAATTATCTTCTTTAATTTTATTCAAATCCATGATTACACCTCCCTTTCGACTATTCTCCCCTTTCCTTCCCTTAACTTATTAGAAGGGGACTATCAATATTCGACAAATCTACATCTCATTAAATTTATTATATATCCTATCCATCAACTCTTTAACTCTTTTAGAATCTACTTTACATACCTTTCTATCATAAGTTAATAATCCATTAATCTCATCTTCCACATCACTAACTTGAGTATAAATAACACCTGCTAATTTATTTTCTAAATTACCTATAACATCCCTTTTATATAACTCAATAAATCCTTTTTCAAATTTATCTTTGTCTTTATATTTCTTGTACCCATATTCTTTATTCTCATTAAAAACATGACCATCAACCTTATAAGAATATCCTCCAAACTCACTAACAAAAATAGGCTTATTACTTTCTTTCAATTTAACTTTTCTAAAATAAACATGAAGACTTTCTACATCACTATCTTTAGGTTTAAACCAACCAGATGCAGTGTCTATAACTCTAGTAGAATCCATTGATTTTACTAATTCATACATCTTACAATCATCAAATTGACCCCATCCTTCATTAAAAATAGTATAAGAAATAAGAGATGGTGTATTGTACAATAATTCAATTGTACCCTTTAAATTACTAATAAAATTACTCTTAGCTCCTTCACTTACCTTCATTAAGTTTTTCTTTACTCCAATCGTAGGTAATGCTGTATGTTTAAGAAAACTATACTCCCCTACATTAACCATGTCTTGAATAACTAGCATCCCATACATATCACAATAATAATAAAACATTAAAGGTTCTACTTTAATATGCTTTCTTAACGTATTAAAGCCTAGTTCCTTCATTTTCAAAATATCATCTTTATACGTTTCATAACTTGAAGGAGTATAAATCCCATCACTAAAATATCCTTGATCTAAAACCCCATTTATGAAGCATTTCTTGTTGTTTAAATAAAAATATTTATCATCACAACTAAACTTTCTCATAGCAAAATATGATTCAATGCAATCACATTCATTACGAATAATCAAATCATACAAAAAAGGATTGTCGGGACTCCATAGCTTAACATCTCTTATTTTCACTACAAAATCATTTCCATCAACTTTACTCTCATAAATAATCTTATCTTCTTCTTTTATAATAACCTCAAAATCAGCACTATCACTATCTACCTTTATCCTTACAGTGCTCTCATCAATATTGGGAGTTATTTTTAAATTTTTAATATGGTTTTTACTTACAGACTCTAACCAAACACTTCCCCATATTCCGCTAACAGGCGTATACCACATTCCACCTCTTTTTCTAGATTGCTTACCATATGGGTAATCAGCATTTAATTCATCTTTCACTTTAACAATAAGAATATTACTCCCTATTTTGATAAATTTACTTACGTCTAAAACTAAAGGCAAATACCCATTATCTCCTCTACCGACTAGTTCGTTATTAAGATAAACTTCACATATTTGATCAACCTTATCTAGATGAAGAAAAGTTATGTATTTTAAAAACTCTTCATCTACAATAAATTCCTTTTTATAGATTAAATATTCATCATTCTTTAACTCTTTTCCAACTCCAGACAAATAGCTTTCTATACAATAAGGTACAACAATATCATTCGAAAATTCTTCTTTGATATTTCCATCATTATTAATCGTATATTTCCAAAGCCCATTTAAGTTTAAATAACTATCCCTTCTTAATTGAGGGCGAGGATACTCTTTCAAAACATTATTTATATCTAAAGAATATTTGCTTAACAAGTCATATTTCATTACTACTCACCTAAAATCATTTTAGCATAATCTTTCTAATTTTCTAATTAAAAAGGCCTTATTTAAAGGCCACATCCTTCTAAATTATCGGGATTATAAAAACAATGATTCTTATACTTACCTGCAAAATCTCCCCAGAATCTATTTTTGCAAGGATTTCCTTTTCCTGGATTTTGGAAATACAATGCTTTATATGCTGGTTCTGCTCTCCAAAACTTAATGTTTTTCTCTGCTAAACCTTTAATTTTACTATTAACCGGTCCACTGAAAAGCTTACTATTAACCCCCAAAAAATTCCCTGGTTGATAAACCATTTTTTGAATATTTGTAATAGCTTTAAATGGATTACATTTATAAACCACCCTATTAATACCTACATTACCTACTAAAAGCATTCCAAAATTGCCTTCACCTAATGCTTCACTCTTTATTAAGCGAGCCAATGTCTCTACATCCTTTTTATTATATCTAACTCTAGACATAAGTAACACCTCATATTAGTATATGAAACGTAATCAAATTAGTGAGTTTACATTTATAAATAAACAACTATTTGTTAAAAATAGTTACAATCCTGCAAGTTTTTAATAATTTCTTCTATAACAATCTATCAATAAGTATAAATTTTAAGCATTTTTTACGAATCGTTCTACATAATTGATATATAAGCAATAAAATATCATGAATTCTTCAGCAGTTAAGACAACAACTCATCAATGTCTTTAGATGTTGTTAGATAACTGTCTTTTCCAATAACCGTTTCCCTTGTCTCAAAATCTGTCATTTTGAATATTAAAGAAATATCATTTGGAACATCCATGTCGTCATCTCTATCACCAATGAATTTGACAAGATAGTTTTCTAATATATATAAACCAGAAAGAGCATTAAGTACATTTTTAAGATTTGCTTTGTGGTAATTATTCACTCTTTCGTGTTTAATTTTATTGTATGGAGTCCACCAATCCGGTGATTTATAATCGGGTTCTTGTTGCCAATTAGAAAATGGTTGAAGTTCTAAGTCTTTAAATCTAACTTTTTGATTTTTAATATTTGGCCAATTTTGCAAGACTAAAGGAGTGTAACCATTCTTCATATCGCAAGCAGACTGATTACATAATTCTAGACAAATACTTTTTAATATAACATCTACTTCAGAGCATATTGCTTGATATTGTTTAACAAATTCATTAGAAAATTTTTTACTATTACCGCATTTTCTATGTTTCTTTCCATCATACAAATAATCTTCTCCAAGCTCAAAACTTACATATCTTTCTAATTGAAGAAAATCTTTTTCCAATACCAAATAATATTCCCAATGATGTTTACAAAAGTCTTTTAGATTCATAAAATTCACTCCTTATAAATTATACTTATTATGTATTCTATTTCTTTTCGTTCACTAGATGTGGGTTTACGGTAAAGATAAACTGTTGTTCTTAATGTTTCATCATATACTTCAAGAATAACTATACCATATTTACGATAGTTTTCATTTTCTGTTGTGTAGTACATTACTTTATCCACCACTTTTTAAACTAATAAACTACTTATAAAAGTTCTTTTTGGATTTATATAATTTATACAGTCCATATATAATTCCAATAATGGTAACTATAGAGAAGTAACTTGTTACATATAAGTAATCTAGTGACCCAGAAAATGCTATAACCAAAATAACGCTGAAAGTATACGAAAAAGCTAGAGCAATTATATTTAAAAAACTAAATTTAATTTTAAATAACAAACCCATCAAATAGGATATTGTATATGAAACAAAAACATTTAAAATCCAAATGATGCCTAAAGCGACCAAGTGTAATGAACCAAAATTAATATTTAGTAACCCTAATAATGTCCCAAAAACTATAGATAAAAAAGAAGCAACAAATGATACGATAATAATACTTACAAAATTTCTTTTCTTCAGTTTAGCTATATTATTATTTTTACTACTCATTTATTTTTACCACCAAAAAAGTTTTCGAAAGCTTCTTTTAATTTGTCAATAACACTTTTCTTTTGATCATAATGCTCTAATTTATCATTTAACGCTATTGCATTATTATAAAATTTTTTTATTTCATTTATTTCGTTTTCCGAATATTTATCATAATTGTCCATGATATCTTCTATAACTTTGTGTAATGCTTCTATTAATCTTTTCTTTTCTCTCATACTGCCTCCTATTTTTTCTTTTTCTTAATCAATAAAACAATTAATCCAACTATAAATGCCAAGATAATTACTACCACTAAAGCAAGAATGATGAACACTTCAAAAGGTATATCAGATATATCTTTCTTTAATGAAAATAGCCACGCACATAATAGTCCAATACCTATTATTCCTAATCCAAATATTAATTCACCCATACCATCAAATAATTGCCATTTTAATTGTTTTCTCTTATTTGCTCTTTTAATCATTTTATTTGAGTCAATTTTATTTAGCCTACTTGCAAAAGACTCAATTCTTTCTTTTAAATCCAATTCTAAATTAGATGAATAACTTAGATCTGCTAGTAAATAAGACTTCAATCTTTCTTCTTCTTTTGAAATTAGAACCTTTGTTTTTCCAACTTCTTTTAATTGATAATAATTCTCTACAATTGTTTTTAAATTATTTTTTAATATTTCAAACACATTTTCTATTTCATATGAAATATGTGAAAATTCATATTTTATATGTCCTAATTTTAATTCATTAACTGCAGCAAAATAGTATTCGATGCTTTCCAATACAACTAATCTAGGCATAACATAATCTAAAGAAAATAATCTCCCTAACTTAACATCAAAATAATTATCTCTTTTATCAAGATCAAAAGATAACCATAATCCATTAGGAAAAGAATATAAATACTCTGGAATTAAAACGCCATCTACCTTTTCTATTCTTTTTCCTTTTAATTCTTCAATAATAGGTTCTATCTTTTTAATATGTTTATCTAACATAAATGGCCTCCTATTTATAAAATTGTTTATAAAGAATAGTAGGTAATTCTACATTGATCTGTGATGAGTAATCATAATCAAATGCAATCATCACTTCTTCTTTTAGTTCATCTAGACTCATATTTCCTTTTTCGAATATTTTCCTAGAAATAATATCAATTTCATAATCAAAAACATTTTTATTATTATCGCTATATAAAGAATAAGGATTATATTCTATTATTATCTTCTTAACTAACGAATATATTTCTACAAATTTCGAAGAATGATATCCTAGTTTTTCATCAATATGTTCTTTAATTATATTGAATTCTTCTCTATTGTATAAACTAAAGGAAACCCTCTTATTCTCTATTTCAAAAACTAAATGTCCAAAACCTAAACCTTCTGCTAATAATTCTATGTTTTTCTTAATATTATAAATTTTGCCTTTTTTATAATAGATGATTTTAAAAATATTATCATTTAAATAGATCTTAGCTGTATAACGTTTATTCCTCTTATTATTTAAGAAATATACTTGACCACAACTACTAATTTCATATTCAAATTGCTTTTCATTCTCTTCAATCTTATTAATTTGTTTTAACTTTATTTTTGCTTGTTTTGGAGCAAAATTAATAAATATTTCGAATATGAAACCAAATAATAATGCCCATATCAAACCACCAATCATCCATATTCCAAAATTTGTCCAAGAGTAGTCTTTATATGACATTGCAAAAAACATTAATAATCCCCATAATAAGCCACCAATTAAATATAACAAATATCTTAATTTAGGACTAAAACTATATGTTTTTGCATCTATTTCTTTGTTAAATCTACTAATAGAAATTTTGATCTGATTAAGACTGCTTTGTTCAAAAATATATATTAAATGTTTATCATTCTTATATGTAATAGCAATGTTATCAGTTGGATGATTTGTATTATCACTAATTGGATTACCATATTGTGAGTTAAAATTATCTTTATACATGTCAACTAAATCATTAAAACTGCAATTATATGTCCTATTATCCTTATTTAAAAATAATTGAATGGAATAGACGATATTATTGTAAATATGAAATTCACATTTATGCTCCATATTAAGGAAAATGATATTGAAACCATAAACATTTTTCTTTACTTTATAACATTCTATTTTGTTATCTTCAGCATATTTAAATAAATTTTTTTTATTTTTGCCTAACAAATCTAATACTTTGTTCATATTTCAACACTCCTTTCCATTAATTGTAAATTTTATTAATCTCATTTAGATACTTTATTATACCATTTTTCTATTAAATAATCTATTAATATAGATTAAATGAAAAGGTAAGCCTACCCATAGAGTAAACTTACCTAGTTTTGCTTGTGAAAGTAATTTGCTATTTTACAATAATATTTTTAAATTTATTTTTTAATTTTAGATAATCTTTATAGAATATTTTAAATTGAATTTTTTCACCAGAATTAAATTTAAAGGTTATTAATCCTGCCGCTTGTTGTTTATAGATTAGTGCTATCGGCAATGCATACCATTTACATACATAATATTCACAAGAACTTACTTGATCTGTTAGATACGTATGATTAAGAAATTCAATTTCACTATCTTTTAAAACAAATTCTTTTATGCTTTTTTGATTTACTAAAAAACAGATAACTAAAGTAAAAATCATCAAAGATAAGCAAACTATATATGAAATTAGAATTCCTTTATATACAATCGGTTCTTGTTTAACTATTAATGAGATGATTAATAATAACGTTGTAAAAAACAACCCTATATTTGGCAATAATATAGCACCGACTATAGATTCAAATAATTTCAATTTAATTTTAACCATCAAGATTCTCCTTTATTAGAATAAATTTTCAAACATATGGTTTGGTACGTAATTTGCAATAAATCTACCTGCAGCTCTTCCTATAATTGATGAAAATGTATTTTTTGCACCAACTCCAACTTTCCATACTCCAGAGCCAACATACATTCCAGCAGTAAAGAACGACAATACTCCTTTACCAGTTTGACCAATTCCTTCTGAAATTCCTTTTAAAATATGGATCTGTCACTTAATATGACTGATTTTTAGCACTTTTTGTAGAGGAGAGTATTTTCTCTCCTCTACTCGACATATTGGAATTTGTATTACTCCCATTCAAAGGATTCTTTACCTGCACCTAATTCAAAATGATATTTAATCAGACCTTTATTTGCTCCTGTAAATATTCCATTATCTATTTCTATTTTTACTTTATTACCCTTGCCAACGATTCTATAATCTTGTTTATTAAGAGCTGTCGGAGCAAGTAATGATGCTAGGATTCCGTTTTTAAACCACTCAGGCATTGTTCCATCATAACTTGATACTTCTTCTAAAGTTTTGGATTTATGTGCTACACCATTATTTATTCCATATCCAATTGCTACTATTCCAATTACTTTTTTATTTGGAACATATTTTGATACTCCACGATTAAAAGTGCCACCAACATACCAAGTGTTTAATCCTAGTGTTTGTGCATATAACATTATATCAGCACTTGAATATCCTAGTTTTTCTGCTAAATCATCAGTATCGTTTCCTGCTAAAATAATATAATTTTTAACACCCTTTGCTAGTAATAATTTAATAATACTATTTACTGCTTTATCATTATCAAGCATCAATTTGATTGATAAATCATATTTTTTATTATTTTCTTCTATTCTTTCATTTAATTTTGATACCAAATCCTCTGGTATTTTCTTATCAACATATTTTCTTACCATATGTCTTTCTTTCATAGCTTCTTTAATAGTCATT
>JBGVRX010000005.1:0-12770 GCA_045128835.1 Bacilli bacterium
CCTGAAAATACAAGTTTAGAGTTTACTGTTAGTGATAGTAAAATAACTTTTTATATTTCAGGGAAAAAGATAACTTCCTCAAAAAGAGTTATTATTGAAGACAATGAAGAACAAATGAAGATTGCTTCAATATCAAGAAATTCTAAATTGTTGTATGAAGGTAATATAGAATTATCTTTAGTTAAAGGAAGGCTTTTAGTTATAAATGATTTATTAATGGATGATTATTTAAAGAAAGTTGTTCCTTCAGAAATGGTAGCAAGTTGGCATATTGAAGCTTTAAAAGCTCAAGCAGTTGCAGCAAGAACGTTTGCTTATAAAGAAATTTATAATAAAAGTCATAGAACGTTAGGATATATAGTAGATGATAGTGAAAGTAGCCAAGTTTATAATAATTATAATGATACAGATGCGACTAATCGTGCGGTAGAAGAGACAAAAGGAATGACAATGTTTTATAATGGTAGTCCAATAAATGCTTATTTTTATTCAAATAATGGAGGATTACAAAGTAAAGGAAATGAAGTTTGGATTGTTAATGGAGTCGGTAGTGATATTCCTTATTTACAAGGTGGAAATGAAACAAATCAAATTGTAGATACAAGTAGTGAAACAAGCATGTTAAATTTTTTTAAAAAACTTAATATGGAAGCTTCTTCAGGTGAAAGTTTAGACTTTAGATGGTTAATAACAATGAATAAAAGCCAACTAAGACAAACGTTAAATACTAACTTACCTTTAATGGTTCCATCAAATAAAAAGTCATATCCTATTTTAGAAAATGGTAGTTGGGTTGTGAAAAACTTCCCTAGTGATATTGGTGAAATTAGTAATATTTTTGTTGCAGAAAGAGGAAGTTCTGGAGTAATTATTAGTTTACAAATAGAGGCAGCGAATGTAACATTTAGAATATATAATCAATATAACATTAGATTTACAATAAGACCTGATGATTGTGGAAGTGATACGACTTTATATAGAGCAAAAGCTAATTCAGCAACATATACAAGTACAACTAAAAATCCATCAACTTTAAAATCCGGATTTTTTGCATTAGAGTGGAATGGTGATAACTTAAGTTTCTATGGTGGAGGATGGGGGCATGGTGTTGGTATGAGTCAATATGGTGCGAAATACTATGCTGAACAAAGTAAAAAATATCAAGAAATTTTAAATATCTATTATCAAAATATTGATCTTGTAGATACATCTAGCGAATATACTCCTTTAAAGGATTATGAAAAATATTTTATAACAAATAAGTAAAAGAGGTGTTATTGATGTCTTGTGAAAATAATAAAGATTTTGTAATTGATGAAGATAATATGCTTATGGAGTACTGCGGTAATGGGGGAGATGTTGTTATCCCTAATGGTGTTAGTGATATCTTTTTTCAGGCATTTTATGGAGGTTTTGAAATAACTAGTGTTGTAGTACCAGGAAGTGTTGTAGAGTTAGCTCCAGTTGTTTTTGAACGTTTGGAGTCTCTAAAAAAAGTTATCTTAAAAGAAGGAATAGAAGTTATTGGAGTTTGTGCTTTTAACTGTTGTTCTAATCTTGAAGTAGTTAACTTACCTAAAAGTTTAAAACGTATATGTATGGGTGCTTTTTCTAACTGTTCTTCATTAAAAGAAATTTATTATAATGGGACTAAAGAAGAATGGAATCTTATAGAAAAAGAAGATGATTGGGATGAGGAAACTAGTTCATATCAATTGATATTTAAAGAGGTGGCTTAATAAGCCATATAGGGCTTATTGTTTTGTATAAAGAAAATTGCTAATATTGGTTTGTGAAAAGAGGTGGTGCTCTAGTGAATAAAGTTAAATTTGGATCTTTTATAAAAGAGTCTAGATTAAAGAAAAATTATACCCAGCAAGATTTAGCTGATTTTCTCTTTGTAGATGTCAGTACAGTTAGTAAATGGGAAAGAGGAGTTAGTTATCCTGACATTACTTTAGTACCCGATATTTGCAAGGTTCTAGAGATTAGTGAACATGAATTAATTGAGTCAAGTAGAGATGAACATTATAGGAAGATAGAAAAAGAAGCCTCAAGATATAATTGTATGAGAAAAAGCGCTTTTTGGACTTTGAATATATCGTATTTGTTGGCTATTTTGGTGTGTTTTATTGTTAATTTAGCAGTTAACCATACTTTATCTTGGTTTTTTATTGTTTTAACATCAATAATGTGTGCCTATACGTTTTGCCCTACTATAACGTGGGTAACTAAGAAGTTTAAAAAATCATTATTTGTAGTATCTACTTTACTTAGTATGTCTTTGTTGTTTGTAACATGTAGTGTATATTTAAATGATTATTGGTGCTTGATTGCAATAGTTGGAACTTTTTTAGGATATTTTATTATTTTCTATCCTTTATTATTTAAAGAACAAAAGAAATACTTGGCGGAAGATAAATATAAAAAATTATCAAAAATATTTTTATTAAGTTATTTAATAATAATGTTTATTCTTGTTAACTTGCTACTGATATCTATTTATGTATATATTCCATTTAATTTGAGTTTAGGGTTATTGATTACGGGGGTGTTATTTATGGTTCCAATAATTTATTCATTAATGAATTTCTTTGAGGTTTGTCAAAGTATTACTAAACCTTTTATAGTAGTAGTTTTAAGTGTTTTAACTTCAATTATTTTGGGCTTGATAGGTAGAGCGGTATACTTCAAGTTTACTGAAGAAGAGAAAGTATATCTTATTGAAGAAACTTATAATGATATAAAAATAGAAGGTAATGCTTTTGATATAAATATTTATGTATCTAATGAGAATAAAGTTGTATCAACAGAGAATAAAAAAGTTACAATAGAATCAAAAGTTGTAGATAACACATTAATTATTAAGCAAAAAGATGAACGTGAATTTTATGATAAGTTAATTTCTTTTGGTGGCTTTGAAGTTAATTTATATTTAACAAAATCTACAATTAATTCTTTAAATATAAATAATAAAACTGGAGATATAGAAATTAAAGGATTTACATTTAATTCTGTTGTAATTAAAAGTTCTACTGGAGATATAGAAATAGATAATAGTAGTCTTGGAAATTTAAGTATTGATAGTTCAACTGGAGATGTTGAATTAACTGGAGTAACTGCTAGTAAGTTGGACATAACAACAAGTACGGGTGATACTGAACTTGTTAAGGTTGTAGTTAGTGATGACTTTAATATGACGGGAAAAACAGGAGACTTGTACTTTGAAGAATTTGATGCAAAAAATATTTATATTACTTTAAGTACAGGAGATGTAAAAGGAACGCTTTTATCAAGCAAAATATTTAATGCGAGTAGTAAAACAGGAAATGTTAGTGTTCCAGAAACTTATGAAGGTGGAATTTGTAAGATAAAAGTATCTACCGGTAATATAAGAATAAGTTACAAATAAGAGCCTATGATTAGGCTTTTTTTATTATGGATTTGTTTTTTAATGATTTATTTGTTTAAATAAGTTATCATGTTATTAGCTAATTGGAGGGATATAAATGAGTGATACTAAATTTGTTAATGAAACAATAGTAATGATTTGTAAAAAACTAAATGAATTAAGTATAAACTATTATATCGCTGGAGCTATTGGAGGATACATTGATGCTGGTATTCCTCTTGAAAGAAAACATGATGATTTAGATATTTTGATTGAAGAAAAAGATGTAGAGAAACTAAAGTTGGTGTTTGAAAATACAGACTTTAATTTCTTTGATAATAGATTTATTAGCGAGAAAGTTTTAAATGAATATGGGTATACTGATGGAGATCATGAAGTATGCGCATGGCACAAATTTAGTAATTTTCATATAGGTTTTTTCCTTGTTAGTTTTGATAAGGAAAACTATATAATCAGTGAGTATTTTAAAGATGGAAATAAGCAAAAGAAACTAGATAGGATACTTCCTATTGAATACTTTAAATATCAATATAATAAAACTCCTATTAACTATTTGGGCATTAATGTTAAAGTAGCAAGAAAGGAACTTATTTATAAAAATAAGAAGGCAATGGGAAGAGAAAAAGATTTGTTTGATATAGAAAAACTAGAAAGCCATCTAGACTATCAAATATTAGAAGGATTAAAAGGATTAAGTAAGAAAAGAAAGAGTAAAATTATTGAGTTATAAGGAGAGAGTTAAATGAAGTTTGAGTTATGGTCTTTTTGGCATATTTTATATATGATATCGCCATTTATTATCTTTGCAGGTATTTACTATTTTATAAGAAATAAAAGCAAAAAAGAAAAAGAGAATTTGGGAATGATTTTAGGAGTAATTTCTGTGTTGATTCTAGTTGTTCGTAATATAGATATCTTTATTAGAAGCGGTTGGGATTTAGAAGTTATTCCTCTTCAAGTGTGTCATATAGGTAGTTTGATTGCTGGTTTAGCGCTAATAACAAAGAGGAAATGGTTAATCTCAACAGCATTTTGTTTTAATATAATTCCAGCGTTCTTAGCTATGCTTTTTGCTGATGCCTTAGCAAACTATGATACGATATTAAAAATAAGACCTCAAACGTATATTTGGGGGCACATCTTCATAATTGTATGTGCTCTTTATGGTGTTATGGTTTATTTGCCAAAATTAGCAAAAAAAGATTTGGTTCACGCACTTGTTTTTGTTGGAAGCATGGCTTTAATAGCAATTATTTGTAATTCGGCATTTAGGGTAAGTTTAGGTTGGGAAGCAAACTATTTCTATTTATATAATTATGAAGGAACACCTCTTAAATTTTTATATAATATAGTTCCTTCATCAACGTATGTTTGGTTTACTATAAACTGGTTTTATGTAATTTCTCTCTTAGCATTCTTTGTGCTTGTTTTTATAAGTTTGTTTGCAGTATCAAATATAATTGTAAATAAGTTATCTAAAGGCGTAAGTAGATTTGAAGTAAAGAATAATGTAGTAATTAAAGCAAAATCTAACGATAATAAACAAATAGATTTAGAAGTTACTAGTGATAATTAAGCAAATAGCAAGGTAAAAAGTTTATCTTGCTATTTTTTTTACTGGTGTTAAAATTTAGGTAGGTGAGTAGTTTATGGATAATTTAATAGTTGAAGATAATATGCAGAAAATTAGCTGTAACATCTTAATTCATGATGCAATGGTTTTATGGTATAACTTGAAAGATAAAAGTTTTATTCATAGTTTTAAAGAAACTATGGATTTAAGAGGATTTAGATGGGAAGAGAATGGTGAAGTAGTAGAGGGATTAAGTGCTAGAGATACATTGTTGAAGGTGATTGATGCTTTAAATACTACGATAGTAGCTCAAATTGCTTGTTATACTTTTGAGATAGCAAAAGAAACAGAAAATAAAGATTTAGAAAGAGCGGAATTTAAAAACAAGGAATATATATTTGCAAGTGATGATATAACTACAGATTTTCAACTATTAAATTTTATTAGAAATGCAATTTCTCATAATGATGATTTAGGAGATAATGTAAGATATACTTTCTCTCAAAATGATCGTTATTATACATTTACCTCTAATAAAGATGGTCAAGAGTCTAAAGTTGTTATATGGAAACATTCATTAGTGACTTTTTTAAGTGATTATATTGTTAGTTTGAACTGTTTAACTAATTTTACTCAAAGCCCGGTGCTTAATTTAGATAACATTTATTCAAATAAAAAGATTGAAAAAGTAGAGGATTTTATAGGTTTAAAAAATAAAGAGACAGGAGAGTTTTATATTCCTGATGAGCATCAAGAGAAAGTTATAAGAGATATTATTACATATTTAAGAAATAATAAAGTTGATAAACATAAATGCGTTGATTATGCTTACCCTTATAAGCAAAATGTTTTGAATAATTGTTTAAGAATGTATGATTTTTATTACTTAGTAACAGGCCTTTATAGACATAGACAAGACACTTATTCTGAATATATGGATTATATGTTAAAGTTTGGAACTTTTTATGATAGAGAAATAAAGCAACAGCAAGATATTCCAGGGTTATTTATTGTTAATAGAATGTTTCAAACATTCTCATCAACAGATAATGAAGTACTTAATTATGCGAAAAACATTTTTGAATTTAATAGATTTAATAAGATTAGAAATTCTTTAATGCATGGGACTTATTATAAAGATTTTTATGGTAATTATTATTTTTATGACGCTCCTAGAGGGAAGAAGACTGAAGATAAGTTAAAGTTTTTAGATAAGATGACTATTGATGAATTTAGATTTATGGATAGGATGTTTCTTCTTTCAAGAAGGTTAGAGCAAAATAGATTAGAGGATTTAACTGAAGAGGAATTCCATGAAAAAATGCTAAAAATGATTAAGAAAAGATTCGGTATTTAAAATAAAGTGTCCTATTTACTAAACATACTTATAAATAGTGATAAAATACTTATAGAATGATTGGAGTGAATATCATGGATGTACAAGTTGGTAAAATATATAGACACTTTAAAGGGAACTTATATTTAATAGAGGGTATCGCTATTCATAGCGAAACAGGAGAAAAGATGGTTGTATATAGAGGCATTTATGATGATTGTCCTCTTTATGTAAGACCATTAAGTATGTTTACAGAGAAACTAGATAAAGATGCATATCCTGGTTATAAGCAAGAATATAGATTTCAACGAGTAGAAGTAACTACAAGTATTAAAGATGAAATTCATTAATTAAGAGAACCTTTTGGTTCTTTTTTTGTTGTTGAAAAGGAGATATGGGTGAATTATAATGTTAAAGAAGAGGTAAGCGTATGGATAGTGAGGAAATAAATAAATTAAAATATGGCGATGTGGTCTGGTGTGAAGTTAGTAAAACAGAGAAATATAATTTTGAAGGAAGTCACAAATTAAGGCCATTTACTGTTTTATACAAAGATGAGAATTATCTTTACGCTTTAGCTCATACTCATGATCGTAATATAGGGAAATTAGGTCATTACATTAATGAAAAATTTAGAAATGTTTTAATAGATGAAATAATAAAAATCGAGTTTTCTTCTTTTAAAAATAGATTTAATGGTTGTTATACAAGTAAAGAATTAAGCGATTTATCCAGGTGTTTAGCGAAGAAATATAAAGGGGAAGAAATAAGTAAATTAATTAGTAAACACATTAATTTTCAAGTTGGTGATTTAGTTTTAGTTAATAATGAAAAATATTTAATTCGTAAAGTAAATGAAAATAATAAAGTCAGCTTATTAAAACTTGTTTCTAAAGATAATAAAGAAATAACTTTTGAATATAATAAGAAAAGATTTTATGTTTTAAAAGATGCTTTTGTAGAAGATGCTTCTAATTTAGTTTTATTAGAAGAATATGGTAAAGATATTATTAAATATTTTGAAGAACAAAAAAGAGTTAAGCAAGAAAGAGCCAAAAGCAATAAAAAGAAAGAATATAAAGTAGGAGATATTCTTTGTATTAATGATGTAGAACATTTGATTATTGATATTTATAAAGATGATTTAGTTGTTATAGATGAATCTAATAAATGTTTTCTTTTAAATAAGAATTGTAAGTATCAAGTAGTAGATACAGTTACTAAACAAGAAGTTAATATTGCTAAAAGAAAAATAGATTATGATGAAATAAAATTAAAGAATCTTTTACTTAGTAAAAATAAACGATAAAGGTCTCTTTGTAAGAGATTTTTTATTTATAAATTATTAAGTGTTGTAATACTTAATTAAAATTAAGTAGAATAGTAAAAAAGAAAGAAGAGGTGTGAAGGATGAAGAAAAAATTTATAAGAGAAGAGTTGTTAAACTACATTAATAGTGAAATAAAGGAACAATATAAAACTTTTGATAAAGCGCATAGTATTGCTCATTATAACTTTGTTACTAAAAACTGTCTTGAATATGGTGATGAATTAATAAAACAAGGTTATGAAGTTAATTTAGAAATTGCTTATGTAGTGGGAGCATATCACGATGTTGGTATTTCTAGAGGTAGAGAAGGACATGCGAAAAGTTCAGGAGTTATTGTTAGAAATGATTCTAAATTAAAAGAGTTTTATGATGAAGAAACTATTGAATTAATAGCTCAAGCAGTTGAAGATCATTCTTCACATTTAGAATATGAACCTAGAAGTATTTATGGAAAAATAGTCGCAGATGCGGATAGGAATAATAGTTTATATTTAGTATTCTCAAGACCAGTAAAATATGGTTTAAAGAATGAGAAGGAATTTAATAGACAAGAGCAAATTGAAAGAGTATATGCTTTTGTTAATAAGAAATTTGGAAGAAATGGATATGTTAAATATTGGCTAGATATTCCTCAAACAAGAATCGAACAAAATGCTGTTTGGGAATTATTAGATAAAGAAGTTGAATGTAAAGCTTATATCGCAGGAATAGTAGATGAGGTTAGTAAAGGAAAACTTAAGTAAAGTACCAAATTGGTACTTTTTTTTATTGTAAAATAGTGGTATAGTTTTAATGCGAGGTGAGGAAGATGTGGACTGGTTCTCATTTTTTATTGTATATTGCTACTTTTATAATAATAGCGGTAGTTGCATTCTGTGTAGGTAAATCATTTAAGGATGAAGAAGAAAGCATAAGAATGGTGCCACTTAAAGTCGTAAGTGTTCTTTTAATTGCTTTTGAAATATTTAAGCAAATTATATCTTTAATTAAAGGTTATAACTTGTTTCATTTTCCTTTGCATTACTGTAGTTTGTTTTTATATTTATTGCCTTTATTTTGTTTTTATAATGGTAAGTATAAAAAGATAGTTAATGCTTTAACAATTTCTACATGTATGAGTTTGTTTTTAGTTATGTTAATATTTCCAACATCAATTTATGGAGTTAATGTAATCCAAGGATTTTTTGAAGACTATTTTGATTTCCAAAGTGTTATGTTTCACTTTTGGGTATGTTTGTTTTTCTTTTTAATGATATCTTTGAGATTTATTAAATTTGATTTTAAAGAGGACATTAAATGGATTTGTATCGTTATACCTTTATATTTAGTAATACCTGCGATTGCAAGTAATTTGCTAGATACTAATTATCACGGTATGCTTTATATGATTGTAGATTCTATTGATAGTGTTAGATTGTCTTTGATAGCGTCAATCGGTGGATTAGGACAAGCAATATATTGTTTAATGGTTATTATTGTTTCTACAGTTTTTAGCCTTATTTCTTACGTTTTATTTTATAAAGTATATAATGTAGTTGGAAAGAGGTGTAAAGAATGGATAAGAAAGATTTATTAAAACTAACTCCAGGAGAGTTAACAGACATGGGAATCTGCCCAACTTGCTTTAATAGAGAAAACAATGGAGCATTATATGGAGACAACAGTTTGATGCTTGTTTATGAAGATGAAGATATTGAATGTTTCTTTGTAGGTAATCCTAGAAGTGATGGACATATGGCTATTTCAACTATGACTCACTATCATGATATGAGTGAAGCACCTGATGAAATAAATAATAAAATAATGAGATTTGCTAAGCAATTAATGATAATTATAAAAGCGGTATATCAATGTGAAAGAGTATATATGTGTACAATGTGTGATGGCCCTAACAATCATTATCACATTCAATTAATTCCTCGTTATAGTTATGAAAAAAGAGGAAGTACAAACTTTGTTAAAGAAAGAAAAGAATACGTTTATGATGAGGCTAAATTTAATGATGTAAAGAAATTTATTAATGAGTATGCAAGGGATCATAAATAATATGAAAACACTTGTTATTGGAGATAAATTTGAAGGTAAATATAGTTATAGAGAAACTTGTTTTGGTATTGTAAGAAACAAGGATTCTTTTTTAGTGGTTGAGAAGAACAATCAATACTCTTTAGTAGGTGGAGGAATCGAAGAAAATGAGACTTACAAAGAGTGTTTAAAAAGAGAGTTTTTAGAAGAAAGTGGTTACGAAATAAAGCATATTGAAGAATTAGTTTGTATTGATTGTTTTTGGTTAGCAGCAGGTAAATACCCAATGGAATCTAAGGCTAATATTTTTGTTGTAGAAATAGATTTAAATAATAAAGAAGTTTTAGAAGATGGATGCACTCCTAGATGGATAAGTGAAGAAGAATTAAAAAGCAAACTTCCTCTTCCTTATCATAAGAAGGCTATTGAATATTATTTGGAGTTTTATAATAAAAAATAATATGTTAAAATAAGTTTGTGAGGTGTGTAATATGGTAGATGAAGCACAAAATAACTTATTAAAAATATCATATAATGTTCTTTTACTTGATGCTTTTGCTTATTGGGCAACTCACAAAGATAAGAGTTTTATGGTTTGTTTTGATTACGCTTTAAAAGAGCATGAGGTTCAAGTTCAAAAGAATGGTGTAGACTTTGATATGCCTAAAAGAGATCTTCTTAAAATTGCTATTAATGAACTTAAAAGTACAGCGGCTATTCAAGTGATGTGTTATGTTTATGAACTGTTATATAAAAACTATGATCCTAGTTTAAAGTATGATAAGAAGGAATTTGATAAGTTAAAGTCAAATGTTTTTGAGGGCCCAAACAACTTTAATAATGAACAACTTTTAACATTTATTAGAAATGCAGTTTCTCATAATGATGATATGAAAGAGCCTTCATATGATTATTCCATTTTAAATGAAGTGTTTACTTTCTTGCCTACTCAAAAGAAAAAAGATAATGGGATGTTAAAGGTAACTATAAGTGAAAAGGAACTTGTAGATTTAATTGTTGTTTATATGAAAAATATGAATGAGTATAAGCAATTAGAGTACATTTTAGATATAGATATGGATAAGATTAAATCTTCTAAAAAGATTGTAAATACTGAAGACTTTATTAAACTTAGAAATATTAAAACGGGAGAAATATTATCTCCTGATGAGAATCAAAAGAAAGTTATAAAAGAATTAATTGAAGGTATTAGAAGTGGTTATATAAAAGAATATGATAACTTTAATTTCTTTTATCCATATAAACAAAATGCTTTAAATAACTTTTTGAGAACGAGTGATTTTTATCATATGTTAAATTGTTTGTATCCTTTAAGAGGGGAAACTTTTAATGAATACTTAGAAAAAACTTCTAGGTATACTCCAAGTGGGTTAAAGGAGATAAAGAACGTTGGTGACATAGCGAGTTTGTTTATGACAAATAGATTCTTTCAAGTTTTCTCTACGACTCCAAATAAGGTGTTTCAAGAGAACTTAAGTAAAACAGCTGAATATATTAAGTTTGGTAAACTAAGAAATGCGATAATGCATGGAACTTATTATAAAGATTTAGATGCGGGTATCTATATTTATGATGCTCCTAGAGAGAATAAAATAGAGGAAAAGTTAGAGTTTGTAGACTCATTTACAGCAGAAGAATTAGAAATGTTGAGTGAGATGTTTTATTACACTAAACATTCTAATAGTACTAGATAGATATTATTATGACAAAAGTCGAGAAATCGACTTTTTTTAATAATGATTATGTTAAAATAAGTTTGTTAAGTCTTTGGGGGTAATTATGGTTGGTTTAGATAGAGATAAAGTTATTTTAGAACTTTATAATGAAGAATGGGCTAAAGAGTATGAAAAAGAGAAAAACATGTTAGTTAGTCTTCTTAAGGGAATAAACTTTAGAATTGAACATGTGGGAAGCACTTCAATTAAGGGGTTAAGTGCTAAACCTATTATTGATATTGCTATAGGTTGTGATGATGAGGAAACAGTAATTAAGATAGGAGATATTCTATCTAAATATAATTATGATGTAGAAAATCAAATGACTACTAAAGGTGAGATTTTTGCAGGTAAAGGAGATGTAACTTGCAGAACTCACTACATTCATATTCAAAAAATAGGAAGTAATTATTGGAATAACTTTATGTATTTTAAAACGTATTTATTAGACCATCCAGAAACAGTCAAAGAGTATGAAAATTTGAAGAAAGAATTATCTGTAAAGTATCAAGATGATAGAAAAAAATATACTGCTTCAAAAAATGAATTTATTTCTTCTGTTTTAGAGAAAGCAAAGATAATGTATAAGTTATAAAGATTATTAATCGTTAGGGAGGAATAATAAATGATCAACTTAGGCAATAACCTACATGATGACTACCAATTATGCATAAAGATGTATGATGCTGTGAAAAAAGGGGACTATTCGCAAATTAGAACCCTAACTAACGGTGATTATAATTATGTTTTTGCTCGCATGGAATATGAGACTGTGACACCTTTAATGTGCGCGTTACTAGCAGCAAAATATGATGTGGTAGAATACATGTTAGATAGAGGTGCAAGGGTAGATTTACCTAGATATATTCCTGTTTTGCAAGCTACACTAGAAGCAGACTTTCCTTATGCTTTATTAAAAAGAATGATTGATATGGGAGCGGATGTTAATGCTGTTAACCATTTAGGGTTTTCTCCTTTATTTAATGTCGCCTATGATAATGATATAGAAAAGATGAAATTGCTTATAGAAAATGGTGCAGAAGTTAATCATTTGACTACATATAAAGTTACTCCTATTATGAATTTAATTGGAAGTCCTAAGTTTAAATTAGAGGCTTTAGATTATTTAATAGAACAAGGTGCTATTACTAATAATATTGATAGAGATGGAGAATCGGTTGTTGATAGAGCAGAAGGAAATCTAATTATTTATAATAATGTTTTACTTATGGATTTAATAAGGAAACTTTCATTAAAAAATTATTCGTATAGTGAATATAAAGAACTTCCTGAAAGAAAAAAATTATCAAAATCAGATGAAGAAAATTTTACAAGTATTGTAGACTATTTTGATTCAT
>JBGVRX010000006.1:0-63536 GCA_045128835.1 Bacilli bacterium
TTCTTTAAAATATAAAACTCCAACTCAGTTTAAAACCAAATTGGAGTTAAATTGTGCTTTTTTATAAATTGTCTACTTTTTCTTGACTAGTTCAAATTGAGGACCTTTTTATTTTCCTATTTTCTTCTTTAAAATCTTTTCTAGTATGTTTACAGTTTGATACATCAAATAGGCAATTATGGCTAAAATAAATACGCCCATCATTACTAAATCTAATTTAAATATTTGGCTGCCATAAACTATCAAATATCCAATTCCTGCACGCGATACTATGAATTCTCCCATGATAACTCCAACCCAAGACATTCCGATGTTAATCTTTGCTATATCTACTAAATTAACTGTATTAGCAGGTAATACTAACTTAGTCAGTATCTGCCATTTGTTCGCTCCGAAACTTTGTAACATTTTTATTTTTTCTTCATCAATATTTTTAAAGTAGTTATAGGAAGATAAAACTGTTAGAATCAAAGAAATTGATACGGCAACGACAACAATTCCTTTTACTCCAGTTCCTGCCCAAATAATAAAGATAGGCGCAAGAGCGGTTTTGGGCAAGGCATTTAGAATAACTAAAAAAGGAGCCATAACTTTAGCTAGTGTTTTATTCCACCATAGAAGAATGGCAATAACAATCCCTAGAGTTGTACCAATTAAAAGTCCTAAGACTGTTTCGTATACAGAAATAGATATATGTGTATAAAGTTCACCGCTTATGATGTATTTCTTTAAAAGTTGAATAATAGAACTAGGTTTGGAGAAAAGAAAACTGTTTATAATTTCTCTTGAAGATAGCACTTCCCATAAAAGAAGAAAACCAAAGAAAACAACTAATTGAATAAGTAAAATTTTTACTTTATTCATTTTTTGTTTTTTTATATATTTTTTTGCGTTTTCAGTTTTTAAAAACATCTAAATCACCCCAAATCTTATCGAAATAATCTTTAAATAAGGTGTGTTTTCTAACTTTTAATGGTGTTCTTTTTCCTATGTTATTAAATTTTATTTCATGAATAGTTTTTATTCTTGACGGTCTGTTTGTTAGAACAAATACTTTGTCGCAAAAAGCAATGGCTTCGGCAATATCATGTGTTACTAAAATTACACTTTTATTTTCTTTGCTTACAATGCTATAAACATCTTCGTTGACAGTTATTTTTGTTTGTGAATCTAGCGCGCTAAAAGGTTCATCTAGTAATAAGATAGAAGGGTTTAATACTAAGGTTCTTATCAAGGAAACTCTTTGTCTCATTCCACCGGATAATTCATGTGGATAACTGTTTCTAAATTCATATAAGTTGTACTTCTTTAATAGATTATCAATGTATGCTTTCTGCTCTTTTGATATTTTTCCTTTTATTTCTAATCCTAGCGTAATATTTTTATAAATTGTTCGCCATTCAAGTAAATTATCTTTTTGAAACATATAGCCTACATCACCATTTAATTCTATAGTTCCTTTATCAGGTGATATTAATCCGCTTATTAGATTTAAAATGGTAGATTTTCCACATCCACTAGGACCTACAATTGCAATTTTTTCCCCTTCTTTTAGATTTAAATTGATGCTATTTAATACTTCTATTTCTCCTTCAAGAGTAAAAAAACTTTTGGATACATTTTCTAGTTTTAAAATAGTATCATTCATAATTTCACCCCTTATATCAATACATAATATTAATTAAATTCAATAAGGTGTAATAAATGTGTTTTCTCCTATTTATTAATAAAAATTAAGACTTTAAAATGAATTGGTTGAGTGTTATAATTTGGTTAATGAGAGGTATGCTATGAGATTTAATATTGATGATAAAGGTACATTAATAAAAGTAGAAAAATGTGGTAAACGTGATAAAGTGGCGGTTGTTCCAGATGGTGTTACTTGTATTGGAGAATCTGCGTTTTCTTATTGCAACACTATAAAGAAAGTTATTTTACCTAAATCAGTTAAAATCATCGAAAAACATGCCTTTGCTAATTGTCATAATGTTGAAGAAGTTATTATCCCTAATACTGTTGAAGATATAGGTGGAAGTGCTTTTGCTTGTTGTGAAAGATTGAGAAAAATATCTCTTCCAGAAAATTTAGATGTATTAAAAGATAATATGTTTTATTTGTGCAAATCTCTTACAAGTATACACTTGCCAAAGAATCTTAAGATAATAGAAACAGGGGCATTTAATGGATGTGATAATTTAGTTAATGTAACTATTCCTGAAAGTGTTGAAGAGATAGGTTCATATGCTTTTTGTAAATGTGAATCAATAAAGAAAATGAACATACCTCCAAAGGTTAAAAGAATAGAAAAGATGACATTCTTCTATTGCACAGAATTGAAAAGTGTTTCTCTTCCAGAGGGAGTTGTTTCAATAGGTGTAAATGCTTTTGATGAGTGTGTTTCTTTATCAAAAATGAATATTCCTAGTTCGGTTAGGGCTATAGAAAGAAATGCGTTTTCCAACTGTAATAGTTTAAAAGAAGTTAAAATACCAAGTGGTTTGGAGAGAATCGCTACGAATTCTTTTTCTGGAGATTTTAATGTTGATAAATTTTTTATTATGGGAAATAAAATGGAAAGAGTACATGAAATAGAAGGTCTAGAAATGTATGAATCGGATAAATTGTTTATAAGTGAAGAACGATTGAATGTTGATGTTTCTGATTTTTTTGATGTATCTATAGGCTCGTTTGATCGTGTAACAAAATCTATTTATATTTCTTCATTATTGGGGAAAAATGAAGTGAAAGATTTAAGAGAATTAATGCTTTTTCTTCCTTATATGGCTAATGATTTATTTATGAAAAATGAAGGAAAAAAGATGATTGATTGTTTGAAAAATAATCAAAAAGAATTTTCTAGAATGTTTAGAAATTTGATGAAAACACATAATTGGAGACCATACAATAATAGAGCGCATTATTATGATTTATTTAAATTTGCTTATACTTTAGGTGCTTTTAGCGATAATCAAATTGATAGACAAAAAGCATGTGAATTTTTAAGTAATCTTCTTTCAAAAGAGTTGATTCGTTTTGAGAATATTCATGGCTCTTTAGAGTCTTTAAATGCTAAGGGATTTAATAAAGAATGGGCAGAATTTTTTATGGATAAAAAGAATATTAGTGAATTGATATCTTTAGAAGCAGAGCAAACGGGATATATTGCGAGAATATATAATAGTTTTGATAAAATAAAAGAATTTGGAAGAAGTAACAGAGGTTCACAAAAATATCGCAAAGTTACAGTAGAGATGTGTATTGAATATTTATCAAAAATAAATTTTGAAAGAGTAGATGACACTAATAGAGATATTGTAGATGCAATAAGACTTTACACTAAAAGACAAGAATCTTTTGACTTAGCAGACCGTATAAGAAAAGAATATTTAAAACTTAAATCTGAAGGTAAAATACAAGATCATATTGTTAGTGAAGAAATAAAAGAAACAGATGTTTTTGAGCAAATTGAAATTGAAAGAAAAAAGATTCTAGAAGGTACTGCAGAAACGTTAAAAGTTTTAGATGAACTTGCAAACAAAAAGTTTACATATGAGTTTATTTCTAAATACGATCCAAGAAATTTTGTGTTAGGTAAGTATTGTTCTTGCTGTGCCCATTTAGAGGGCGTTGGATTTGGAGTAATGAAAGCTAGTATTTTGCATCCGGATTGTCAAAACTTAGTTATAAAAAATAATGAAGGTAAAATTATTGCTAAGAGTACATTGTATGTAAACAGAGAACAAGGATATGGTGTATTTAATAATGTTGAAATTTCGCATTCTTTAATTAGTGATGAAGAAAGTAAAAAGATGATATATAACAAGTATTTAGAGGCTATAGATAAGTTTGCAAAAGAATATAATAAGAAAAACCCAAACAAGCCTCTAACAAGAATAAATGTGGGAATGGGACTAAATGATTTGCAACAATTAATAAAGAAACATAACAAAAAATCAACTATTCTTAAAGGTGTTAATTTTAGTGAGTATGGAATTAATCGACAAGGACATTCTGGTGATTGGGAGATAGAACAATACGAAATGTGGAGCGAAAAATCTAAAGTCAAAAAGTAAATTGGAAAATAAAAAGAAGATTAACATTTTCTAATCTTCTTCATGTCTTCTAATTTCTTTTTTCTTTCAATTAATTCGTTCAGATATAAGACATTCATTTTAATATTTCCTTTTTCTTTTAGCATGTTATAAATTAAGTTTTTTTCAATAATTTGAATAAAAGTATCTATTTCATCTTCATTAATTAACTCTTGATCAATGTATGGTTGAAGTCTATCAATAGCCATTTTATAAACGTTATTCTGTTCTTCGTATAAATAGCTTTTTGCTTTATCAAATTTTTTAACATTTATTAACTTATAAAGTTTTGTTTTGCTTACTACGACATCACTGTCTTCTCTTATAATAATTTTGCCATCCCTCCTTTTTTTGCGTGCGTGGTAAAAACGATTTAATCATAGATAATGTGTAGTAATTTGTCGAAATATAGAAATTTAAATAATTTTAATTAAAAAGAAATGTTTTTTTGCTTTTTTTAGAAAAAGTTATTGATATTTAATGAAAAATGTCTTATTATTAATGAGCAGTTGGTCCGTTAGCTCAGTTGGTAGAGCAATTGACTCTTAATCAATGGGTCACAAGTTCGAATCTTGTACGGATCACCAGTTATATAAAGTAAAGCCTAGGAAACTAGGCTTTTTTTGTTATAATATACTTGGTGATTTTTATGGTTGATATAGAGTTGATGATTAGGAATTGTACGAAGTGTGGAAGTCTTCCTAAATTAAGTTGTGATACTATTAAAAAGGGTAAAAGTAGAATTTTAGTTTTAGGGGAATCTCCTGCGAAAGATGGATGGATTGTTTCTAAAAGGGCTTTTTATAATGTTGATGGTAAGTTCCAAGCGAGTGGAAAAGTATTAGATAGATTGCTTAATTTAATAGATTTAACGATAGATGACATTAACTTTACTGAAGTTTGCAAATGTATAATTGAAGATAGAAAAAGATTAAGAGAGTGCTCGAACAATTGTAAGGAAATTTTATTTAAACAAATAGATTCTTTTGATTTTGATGTTATTCTCCCTATGGGACAATATCCTACTGAAACAGTACTAGGTGTTAAAGTTGATAAACTAAAAGATGTAGTGGGTAAAAAATATGAGGTTGATTTTGGAAGTGGTAAAAAGATTGTTATTCCTATTTATCATACAAGTCCAGCATCTCCTTTATGCTATAAGGGGAATGAACCTATCTTTATGAATGTAATCAAGGAGGAATTAAAATGAAAAATATTATTTTAATAGAACCTAAATTAGAGGATTTGTGGTTTAGAGAAGAATGTATGAGCGATCCTGATACGATGAATTATAATGCAGGATATGATGTTAGTTATGAGGGATATCACTACGATACAGGTTGTATAGATTTTCCTAAGTCTAAGTGGGAGAACTGGTTAGAAAATAATAAAAAGAAAACTCATTTTTATTATGCATACATTAAAGATGTAGATACAAATGAGTTTATAGGCTATGTTAATTTTAATTTGATATCAGACGGGGAATACTCAATGGGTATTGTTATTCATTCTAAATATCAAGGTCAAGGGTATATGAGACCATCAATGACTAAATTTATTGAAGAAGCAAAAAAACAAGGTGTAAAAAAACTTTGTGATAGTGTTCCTGCTTCTAGAGAAAAAGCCTTAAAAGTGTTTTTTGATTTAGGGTTTAAAATAGAAAAAGAATATATATCAATAAAATTTAATAAAGAAGATTTGTGTTACGATATAGTTAAAGAGTTGTAATGTTTATTGTTATTTCTTTATTTACTAAAGTTGCTAAAATTAAGTAGTTATCTCCTTTAAGAGTAATTTGAGTATCTACATTATAATTTATTTCATCATAATAAGAAGAGAGGCGTATAAGTAGTACTTTAGCGCCTTCTTTTGTTATGCCTTCATTTAATGTTAAATCTAGATAAAGTGTATTGCATTTGAAATCATAGTCATAAGAAATTATTTCTTCTTGATTTAGATAAGAAAGTACTTGTTCATTAAAAGAAGAAATACATCTATTTCCATAATTAATTTTTCCTTTTTGAGTTATTGAGACAAGAATGACAGACGTTATAAACATTATAGTAAATATGAATAAGGAGAGTCCCGATTTAACAGAAAAAGACCAAAGTTTTTTTAATATTTTCATGTTATCACCAATAGTATTTTTTGATAAATTTTAGATAACTATTCTTTTAATGTTTTTATTTAATAATGTGACTATTTCATAAGGGCTACATTTGTTATTTCTTGCTATTGTATCAACTGGAATATGCTCGCCAAGAAGTTCTATTTTTTCGCCTTCTTTTATTGGGGTTTTAGAAAAGTAGATGCAGCAATCCATACAAACTCTACACATTTGTTTTAAGTATATTCCTTTATAAAATGCTTGATATTTTTGTCTTATTAAATAGCCTAGTCCGTATCCAATTGGAGACAATAAAAGAAATCCAGTTGAAGGTGTTTTGAACATGTAATTATATCCTACAAGAGTGTTTTTGCTTATTTCACTACATTTATCTATATGTGAATATAATGATAGTACTGGACGAACTTCTTTCATAACTTCATATCGATGATTTAGTCCATATAAACCGATTCCAATTCTACAAGCATTTGTTAGATTCTCTTTTAATAATAAAGAAGAAACACTGCTGGAAGCATGGATTAAATAATTGTTTTTATCTAGTTGTTTTACTACTGTTTTGAATGTTTCGTATTGTTTGTTTAAATCACTTTTTTTGTTGCTTGCATAGTGCGTGTATATTCCTTCTAGATTTATGTTTTTAGCTGCTTTTATTAGAGTCATACATTCATCAAATTCTTTAGGTAAAATACCCTTTCTATTCATTCCAGTGTTTATTTTTAAATGCACTCTAAAATGATATTTGCTTTTAATCATATCGGATAAATGACTCTTACTAATTATAGTAATAATCATTTGATCTGTAATCTTAGAAAAGTCATTGACTTTATCTAAGATTAAAATATCTTTTTGTGTATAATTTGAAGCTTCAATAGCTTCTTCAATATTTGCGACGGCATACATTTTTATTTCAGTACTATCTATTATTGAGATTATTTCTTTTAGACCATGTCCATAGGCATTATCTTTTACTATAGCAATAATATCTTTTGCTGTTTTCTTTTTATAAAAATCTAAATTGTAAAGAAGATTTTTTGAATTCAATTCAATTATTCTTTCACTCATTTTTATCACCATTAAAGTATATTAATTAGTAATAAAAAAAAGCACATTTAAGTGCTTTATTTTTGTTTTGAATTTTCTTTTACTAAAATCATAAATGTTAGGGCTACTAGTAAGAATAGTGATGAATAAGGGAACATCATTCGTCTTCCTATTAAGTCCATAACACCACCGATAATAAGAGGAGTTATTGTTTGAGCAAGTTGCGCTGCTGTATAGTAGAATCCGGTGAATTTACCGCCGTTACTACCGTTAGCATATTCAACAACCATAGGATAAGAGTTTGAGTTGATTGCGGCCCAACCAAAACCTGCTAGAATGAATAAAATTACAAATCCAATTAAGTTCCAACTGCTTAAGAATGAAGCAATAAAGAATGGTAAGAAAATGCTTATTACTCCAATAATGATTGTTTTCTTTCTCCCTATTTTTTGAGCCATAATTCCTCCAGGTAAGTAAGAAGCAATTGATGCTGCTGTAAATATTAATAAAGCAATAGCGCCTGTTGTTTTATTGCCAGGGTTATTATCGAAGAAGATATCCCAAGCATAAGTTCCCCAGAATGTTTCAACAGCATTAACAGCAAAGTACCAGAAGAATACAGCACATAAAACAAATATTAAATTTCTTTTTTGTTCTTTTGAAAGTGGCTCTAGGTTATTAATCTCTTCTTTTATTTCTTCGTCATTTTCCATTTCTGCAAGAATTTTAGTTTCTTTAATTGTTACTAATAAAATAACTAAAGCAGCAACCATTAGTAAACTAGTAACAATGAATGGAATAAGTGGATATTTGTTTCCGAATAATAGTGCAGTACCATAAGCAAATATTCCTCCAACACCGCCCATTAGGTTAATTATACCATTGGCTTTAGAACGATATTTTTTTGGAGTTAAGTCTGGCATTAATGCTACCGCAGGAGCTCTATATATATTCATGAAGAATAAAATAAGTCCCATAGTGATTAATAGACCTATAAGATTACCTGCAATTCCAAATGCTGCGACAAATGGGAAAGCTAATGCGGCAAGGATTGTTCCTACTAGAATATAAGGCATTCTTTTGCCTAGTTTAGTTTTTGTTTTATCCGATAGTGTTCCAAATGCTGGAAGCATTACAAGAGCAAAGATATTGTCTCCAGCCATGATTAGGCCTTTATAAGTGTCATTAATTCCTAGGTCTTCTAAGAATAGTGGGCACATGTAGTTGTACACTTGCCATAAAAGCATTATTGTAAAAAATGCACAACCGATAAAGAATGTTCTTTTATAATTTAATTTAGTTTCCATAACTACACCTCACAATTTAATATTAGCAAAAAAAATAAAAGTTTATATGAATTAAGATTTATTTTTAAAATATATTTGTAATTTTTAAGAATACAATAAAAGAATTTAGATAAATTGCTGCTTTTATTGTTTAGCAAAATCAAATAATTTATAATTTTATTATAAAAGTGTAGTTTGATATAAAAAATAAAATAAGAAAAGAGGAAGAGGAAGAATGGAAAAGAAAAAAATTATCGCATCATTAGATGGAAATGAAGCTGCGGCATATGGTTCTTATGCTTTTAGTGAAGTTGCAGCAATTTATCCAATTACACCAAGTTCAACAATGGCAGAGCATGTTGATGCATGGGCAAGTAAAGGGAAAGAAAATGTATTTAGAAACATTGTTAAGGTTGTAGAAATGCAATCAGAGGCTGGAGCAAGTGGAGCAATCCATGGTGCTTTACAAGCAGGAGCATTAGCAACAACTTATACAGCATCACAAGGATTATTATTAATGATTCCTAACTTATATAAAATGGTTGGTGAATTCTTACCAGGAGTTTTACACGTATCAGCAAGAGCAATTGCAGGACGTGCTTTATCAATCTTTGGAGATCACCAAGATATATATGCAACAAGACAAACTGGAGTTGCAATGCTTTGTTCTCACTCAGTACAAGAATCAGCAGATTTAGCTCCTGTAGCACACTTAAGTGCAATTAAATCTAGAGCACCTTTTATTCACTTCTTTGATGGCTTTAGAACAAGTCATGAAATTCAAAAAGTTGAATTACAAGATTATGATGTTTTAAGAGAATTAGTTGATAGAAAAGCAGTTGAGGATTTTAGAAAGAACGCTTTAAATCCACATACTAATCCTATCGCTAGAGGTGGAGCAGAAAATGATGACATTTATTTCCAAGGAAGAGAAGCTCAAAATAAACACTTTGACGATATCGTAGAAACTACAGCTTATTACTTAAAGAAAATTTCAGAAATAACGGGAAGAGAATACGCTCCATTTACATATTATGGTGCTAAAGATGCAACTAAAGTAATTGTTGCAATGGGTTCTGTTACTGAGACTATTAAAGAAACAATTGATAAATTAACTAAAGAAGGCGAAAAAGTTGGATTAGTTAAAGTTCACTTATATAGACCATTCTCATGTAAATATTTATTAAAAGTATTACCAAAGACAGTTAAAAAGATTGCTGTTTTAGATAGAACTAAAGAAAGCGGAGCAACAGGAGAACCTTTATATTTAGATGTTGTAGCAGCATTGGCTCAAAGCAATGTTAAAGTTGATGCAATTGTTGGTGGAAGATATGGTTTATCTAGTAAAGATACTCAACCTAATCAAATCAAAGCCGTTTACGACAATTTAGATAAAGAAAACCCATTAAACAGTTTCACAATTGGTATTAATGATGATGTTACAAAATTATCTTTAAAAGTAGATGAAAAATTCCATATTGATGGAGATTATACTTCTTGTTTATTCTATGGTTTAGGTAGTGATGGTACAGTAAGTGCTAATAAGAACTCAATCAAAATCATTGGTGATAATACAAATAAATATATTCAAGCATATTTTGCTTACGATTCTAAAAAATCAGGTGGAACAACTAGATCACACTTAAGATTTGGAGATTCACCAATTCGTTCTACTTATTATGTTAAAAATGCTGATTTCATTTCATGTTCAATGGATTCATATATTGTTAAATATGATATGTTGTCTAACTTAAAAGAGGGCGGAACTTTCTTATTAAATACAGAATTTACTAAAGCAGAGTTATTAAAACATTTACCAAATAAATTCAAAAAACAATTAGCATTAAAGAAAGCAAAATTCTACATCATTGATGCTAGTGAAATTGCTAAGAGTGTAGGAATGGGAAGAAGAACTAATACAATTCTACAAAGTGCATTCTTTAAATTAAATCCTCAATTACTAGACTATAAGAAAGCTAAAGAATTAATGAAAGAAATGGCTAAGAAATCTTATAGTAAAAAAGGTGAAGATGTTGTAAAAGCAAACTACATGGCGATTGATAAAGGTGACCAATTAGTTGAAATCGAAGTTGATCCAAGTTGGGCTAAACTTGTAAGTAGAGATACAAGAAAATTAACTGGTGATGATTACTTTGACAAATTTGTTTATCCTATTACTCATCTTGATGGATATGATTTACCAGTATCTGCATTTACTACTGAAACTTTAATTGATGGTTCAATGGAAAGTAATGTAGCATTTAAAGAAAAAAGAAATATTGCTGAGGAAGTTCCTGTATGGCACAGTGACAAATGTATTCAATGTAACAAGTGTGCATTTGTTTGTCCACATGCAACTATTAGAACATTTGTATTAAATGATGAAGAAGTTGCAAACGCTCCAAGTGTTGTAAGAAAAGATGTATTAGATGCAATGGGTGGTCCTGCTGTTAAGGGATTAAAATATAGAGTACAAGTATCTCCATTAAACTGTGTTGGTTGTGGATTGTGTGTTAAAGAATGTCCTGGAATGAAGGGCGAAAAAGCGTTAACTATGGAATCTGTAAAAGATCAAGTTAAGGAAGAAGAAGGAGCAGATTATTTATATAATGGTGACTTCTATAAGAAAGGCTTATTCCCTGAAAATACAGTAAAAGGTGCTGGATTATTGAAACCTTATTTTGAAGTAAGTGGTGCTTGTGCCGGATGTGGAGAAACTCCTTACTATAGACTTATTTCTCAATTGTTTGGAGAAGATATGATTATTGCAAATGCCACAGGATGTTCTTCAATTTATAGTGGTTCAACTCCTTCAACTCCATTTGTTAAAGATAATAAAGGTGAAGGACCTGCTTGGGCAAACTCACTATTTGAAGATAATGCAGAATATGGTTTTGGTATGAGAGTAGCATCTAGTTACAAACAATATCAAATAGTTAATATAATTAACAAAAACTTACCTTATTTAGAGAAACCTTTACAAGATGTATTAAAAGATTATCTTGCTAATTTAGGAAACAGAGCAAAAGAAAGAGAGTTAGCTTCTAAAATTGTTGAAATGGTTAAGAAAACTCCAAACGCATATGTTAAAGAGTTGTTAGAATTCGAAAGAGATTTAGTAAGTAAATCTCAATGGATTGTTGGTGGAGATGGATGGGCATATGATATCGGTTATGGTGGATTAGATCACGTTTTAGCTAACAATGAAAATGTTAATATTTTAGTTTTAGATACAGAAGTTTATTCTAATACTGGTGGACAATCATCTAAATCAAGTCAAACTGGTTCAATTGCTAAGTTTACTGCAGCTGGTAAGAAAACAGCTAAAAAAGATTTAGCAGCAATTGCAATGGCTTATGGTCATGTTTACGTTGCTCAAATTAATATGGGAGCTAATAACATGCAAGCTATTAAAGCGTTAAAAGAAGCTGAAAGTTATGATGGCCCATCATTAATCATTGCTTATTCTCCTTGTATTGAACATGGAATTAAAGGCGGATTAATGAATCATCAAGAAACACAAAAGGCTGCAACTGAAAGTGGTTACTTCAACTTGTTCAGATACGACCCTCGTTTAGAAGAACAAGGAAAGAATCCACTACAATTAGACTTTAAAGAACCTAATTTTGATAAGTTTAAAGATTTCTTGTTGAACGAAACAAGATATAATAGATTGCCATTTGCAAATCCAGAAGAAGCAGAAGCATTATTAGAAGCATCTAAGAAGTTTGCTATGAAGAGATTTGAAAGATTAAAAAAGATGGGTGAAGAGTAGTGAATATTTGGCATGACTTAGATAGTAATAGAGTTAATAAAGATAGTTTTATTGCTTGTATAGAAATATCTAAGGGTAGTAAGAAAAAATATGAATTAGATAAAGAAACAGGATTAATAATTTTAGACAGAATTTTATATACTTCTACGCATTATCCTGCGAACTATGGTTTTATTCCAAAAACTTATTCAGGTGACAACGATCCTCTTGATGTATTAGTTTTATGTCAAGAGGTTCTTGAACCTATGTCTCTTGTTAAATGTAGACCAATTGGTGTAGTTTTAATGATTGATGGTGGAGAAGTTGATGAGAAAATTATTGCGGTAGTTGAACACGATCCTGTTATGAATGTTTATAAAGATATTAAAGATTTGCCTAAACATATGCTTGAAGAAATGCAACATTTCTTTAGAGTATACAAGCAACTAGAAGGAAAATCTACATATATTGAAAAAGTAGAAAATGTTGCGGTTGCCAAGCAAATAATTGAAGAATCAATAGAAAACTATAAAGTTAAATTCAATTAAGGAGATTATGTATGGAAAAGCAAAACAATATGTTATTTGACGTAAATGAAGTGGATCTAAAAACACTAAAGAACAATCCGAAAAAGTTCTGGAACGATGTCCAAGTAATAGGGTATGAATGTTTTGCAAATTGTAAAGATTTAAAAGAAGTTGAACTCCCAAAAGATGTTTGGAACATTGGGAGTTCTGCTTTTAAAAATTGTGAAAATTTAGAGATTTTAAAAATAAATTCTAATTTTATTAGTGTTGCAAGTGATGCTTTTTCAGGATGTACTAGGTTATCTAAAATAATTTTTTTAGGGCCAGTTGAACGCGTTGATTTTAAAATTGAAAACTTTGGAAATCTTAAATATTTTGCTATTAATTCAGATGGCCATGTTGTTTTGTGCTCGGATTTTGTATTAGGTGAATATGACGAAATAATCACTCTTGAAGAATTACGCAGTAAGTTGTTTGAAGAAACTTATGAAAGTTCTAGTGAGTCGGAGTCTTCTAAAGATTTGTGGAGAACTTTTTTGTGGTCTCTTTTCGGGGTGAAGTACGGACCATATGGTGATGTGAATTCAAATTACAATAGTGAATTATATATTCCTGTTGTTTCTTTTGTTAAAAGACTTAAGGAATTTATCGAACAAATAAAAAAATAAAAGTTAGGATGGTTGTTTATGAGTATAAGAAAAAAAGTGGCTATTATGTATGATTTTGATGAAACTTTGGCTCCAGGAAATATGCAGGAGTATGCGTTTATTCCAAACTTGAAGATTAGTGCTAATGAGTTTTGGGAGATGACTGGAGAGTTCGCTAAAGAACATAATATGGATAACATTCTAGCTTATATGTATATGTCTATAAAACTTGTAAAAGAAAAGAAATTAAAGATAACTAAAGAAGAATTCTACAATCAAGGGAAAGTTATTTCTTTTTTTGAAGGTGTTGAAACTTGGTTTAAAAGAATAAATTCCTATGGAGCTTATTTGGATTTGGAAGTTGAACATTATGTTATTTCTTGTGGATTAAAAGAGATTTTAGATGGCACAAAAATAGCAAAAGAATTTAAAAGAATCTTTGCTTGTAGATTTGCTTATGATGATGAAACGAATGAGCCTATTTGGGCTGCTCAATCAATAAACTATACGACTAAAACACAATATATTTATCGTGTTAGAAAAAATAAACTTGATAAACTATATGACCCATATGAACTTAATGAATATGTTGGAGACAAATCGAGTTTATTACCTTATTCAAACATGATTTATATTGGTGATGGAGAAACAGATGTACCTTGTATGAAGATGGTTAAAACTTATGGAGGCCACTCTGTTTGTGTATATAATCCTAATTCTGAAAAGAAAAAGAAGATTGCCGATAAATTGTATAGAGATGGCAGGGTTAATTTTATTGCTCCTGCTGATTATAAAGAAGATTCTAGAATTGAGCGAATAATAAAGGATTTACTTAAGAAGATAGCTATTGATAACAAAATTGATAGCTATTCCAAATAGTGAATTAATAATTGATAAAAGAAAATAATTGTTATATAATAACAAAGTCAAAAAGGAGTGTTATAAATGGAAGAATTAAATTTAACAGAACAAGAGCAAGTAAGAAGAGAGAAACTTGCAAAATATATTGAAAAAGGCTTGGATCCATTTGGTAAAAGATATGATAGAGATTCATGGAGTGCTGATTTAAAAGAAACTTATGGTGGTTATACTCATGAAGAAATGGAAGAAAAAGATGTTGTTGTAAGCATAGCAGGACGTATCATGACTTTAAGAGATATGGGTAAAGTTGCTTTTATGCATATTCAAGATAAAAAAGGACAAATGCAAGCTTATTTAAGAAAAGATGTTTTAGGAGAAGAAACATGGGAAATCTTTAAGTTAGCAGACATTGGTGATATCGTAGGAATTAAAGGTAAATTAATGATTACTAAAACTGGTGAATTAAGTGTTAAAGCATTAGAGTACACTCACTTAACAAAAGCTTTAAGACCTTTACCAGAAAAGTTCCATGGTTTACAAGATAAAGAAGAAGCAAGACGTCGTAGATATGTAGACTTAATTATGAATGAAGAAAGCAAAAGAATTGCTTTCACAAGACCAAAAATAATCAGAGGAATCCAAAACTATTTAGATAATAAAGGCTTTGTTGAAGTTGAAACTCCAGTATTGAATCCAATTCTTGGAGGAGCAAGTGCTAGACCATTTGTTACACACCACAATGCATTAGATATGGATTTCTATTTAAGAATAGCAACAGAACTTCCTTTAAAGAGATTAATCGTTGGAGGAATGGAAAGCGTTTACGAAATTGGTAGATTGTTTAGAAATGAGGGTATGGATGCAACTCATAACCCAGAATTTACTACAGTTGAAATTTACCAAGCTTATGGGGATTTAAGCGATATGATGGAATTGGCAGAAGGTATGTTTAGTGAATTATCTATGAAAGTTCAAGGAACTACAGAAATTACATACCAAGGTAAAGAAATCAGTTTAAAGGCTCCTTTCAAGAGAATTACAATGGTAGATTCTATTAAAGAAATTACAGGTATTGATTTTAATGAAGTTAAAACAGATGCAGAAGCAGTTGAGTTAGCTAAAAAACATAACATTGAATTAGATAAGCACGAAGAAACTCTAGGACATGTAATTAACTTATTCTTTGAAGAATTTGTTGAATCAACATTAATTCAACCAACATTCATTTATAAATATCCAGTAGAGGTTTCTCCATTAACTAAGAGAAATCCAGAAGATCCTAGATTTACAGATCGTTTTGAATTATTTATAAATGGTAAAGAATTCGGTAATGCTTATACTGAGTTAAATGACCCAATTGATCAAAAAGAAAGATTCGTTAACCAATTAAAAGAAAAAGAATTGGGTAATGATGAAGCTAATGAAATGGATATTGATTTTGTTGAATCATTAGAATACGGTATGGCTCCAACTGGAGGTATCGGTATCGGTGTTGATAGACTTGTAATGTTACTTACAGGAACTGATACAATTCGTGATGTATTATTATTCCCACACATGAAAAATAAATAGTAAATAAAAACAAAACTCTCAACGTTGTTGAGGGTTTTTTATTAAAAAATAATAGATAAAAGAAATAGGGTATTGTAAAATATAAACAAGAGGTGATTGAAATGGGTTCTGTAAGTGAAAAATATTTGAAAAAAGGTAGTAAACTTTACGAAATTATGGAAAAGGAATTAGTAGATAGAATAAGCGATTTTGAAGATATAAAAGAATCTTTAGAGTATTTAGAAAGAGATTTAAAAGACATCGAAGAAAGTTCTAGAAATGCTGGTAAAATTGATGATTTTTCTAGAAAAATAAAAACATTTAAAGAGCACATTGAGATGCTTAATAGTCTTAGACAATACATAAAAATAAATCGTGTTAATTTTAATATTGCACTAGAAAAAGGTAATTTTTCTAAAAAGGATATGAGTATTGATGAATTACAAGAACTTCAAGATCAAAGCCAATATTTTATAAATGAATTAGCGGGTGCATTGGATGCATTGAAACCTATTAAAAGAGATGTTGATTCTATAAAAGAAAGCGCCGAAAAACAACTTGGAAGAAGCATGGATGTTATGGAGTCTATTTATAGACATAGTGATGATTGTAAAATTAGGATAGAACAAAATTCTTTGTCAATTACAAAAAATGCTGAAAAAGGAAATTTGCATGACATATTTATGGCAGATTCTTTAATGAAAGCAGATATTGAATTATTAAAAAAAGAGGGAAATAAAAGGTAATTTAATTTTTTAACCTTTCTATTTCTTCCTCTGTTAGTTTTCTGTATTCACCTAATTTTAAGGTGTTATCTAATGAAATATTTCCAAAAGTGATTCGCTTCAAGTAAATCACTTTTTTGTTTACACTTTCAAACATCCTTTTTACTTGATGAAAGACACCTTCACTTATAGTTACATAGCATTTACTTATTTCATCACTTACGATTATTTCTAATTTAGCGCTTTTACAAAGTTTTCCATCATCTAAAGTTATTCCTTCTTTAAATTTTTGTATATCGTCTTCTGTTACCCACCCTTCTACATCAACGTAATAAGTTTTATCAACATGCTTTTTAGGAGATAGTAGATTGTGGGCTAATTGACCATCATTGCTTATTATTAATAGTCCTTCGCTATCTTTATCTAGTCTTCCAAAAGGGAATAAATTTAAGTGTTTGTATTCATCTATTAAATCTATTACTGTTTTATCTCTATTATCAAATGTTGCGCTTACAACACCAGCAGGTTTGTTTAACATTAAGTATACAAATTTTTCATAAACAAGAAGTTCATTATCCAAATAAATTTTATCATTGTTTTCATCAATTTTTATATCGCTATTTTTGGCTATATTTTCATTAACTTTTATGTGTCCTTTTTTTACTATTTCTTTTACTTCTTTTCTAGTTCCAATTCCTAATTCTGTTAAAAACCTATCTAGTCTCATCATAATAATTATCACCAAAATAATTATACCATTTACTAGATTAAAAATAACGGCTTTATTATAATAAATTTGTGGGTGATATTATGTTTTTGGATGAAGCAAGGCTAATAGGTTATGGAGTAATAACAATTCCTTTTTTGATTTTAATTGGAATTGTTGCATTGGTAGTTGTTGGTTATTTTGTATATCTTGTTGTTGAAACTTTATATTATAGGTCAAAATTAGGCCTTAAGGATATTGAAGAAATATTTATAAGAGAAACTACGACAATTCCTGATTATGAACCTGCGGTTATGGGTTATTTAATCAATTATCAAAAAATAGGAAGAAGAGAGATTTGTTCTACTTTGATGGATTTAATAGGTAGAGGTTTGATTAAAATAACTTTGAAAAAAGGTTTTGTTAGCGATGATGATGCTGAATATGTTTTAGAAAGAAACTGTGGCGAGCATGAAATATTAAAACCATATGAATCACTTTTAATTACTTATTTGTTTGGAACAAAAACAAGCATAACAAGTAACACATTACATAAGAAATTATATAAAGATAATTTAAAAGAAGGATTCTTTTCGAAGTTCTTGAGAAATGTACAAACGGATGCTAAAAAGCATGATTTTTTTGGCACAAAGATTGCTATAATTAAAATGAGAGTCTACAAGATTGTTGATAAAGTTGTTACAATTTTAGCTGCGATATCTAGTGGTTTGTGTTGCGTTGGTATAGAGTCATGTGAAGATGCTGGAGATGCGGCAGATTTTCTTCTTGTGTTTTTCCTTTGTTGTTTAATAACAGCGGGAGTTTTGTGGTGCATGAAATTCTTGATTTCTTTTATGTATAATTTAAATTGTTATTATAATGAGTTTAGTAAGAAAGGGAATGAAGATTATAAAAAATGGATAGGATTTAGAAAGTTCTTAAAAAAGTGCAGTACGCTTCCAGAACATCCTTTAATGGGGGCAGTTGTATGGGAAAGATATTATGCTTATGCAATAGAACTTAAGTGTAGCAAAAAGTTCTTTAAACAAATGAAAAAAATGAAGATAATGGATAATTCTATTGATATAGGGGTATTTGAAAAGTTCAATGATATTATTGACTGTATTGGAACAAGTGCTAAAAAAGTAAAGAGTATTTCTTTAGATGAGTTTGGTGGAAGTCACGTAGATTATTAAGGGGGATATGTATGGCTATTTTTAAAAATGAACTAGGATATGAATTTGAATTAAATGGTAATTGGCAAGAAATAAAAAAAGAAGATTATTCTAAATATAACATTCCTGAAAGATATACAAATTATATGGTTAATTTTGATTTGCAAAAAGAATTTTATATTGTATATGACGGGTATCTTAAAGAATCTACTTTAGAAGAGTTTTTCAATATTTGTTCATCTAATATGGCTAAAGCTGGAATGACTATATTTAGTGAAGAAAAGTTTGTGGGAGTTTGTAAAAGTGGAACAATAGAGGCATATAAAACTTATGCGCAATTTCCAAATGGATTTAAACAAACTTCATATTTCTTTAAGCTAAATAAAGCGGGGGCGGTTGGTTGTATAACAATACCTGTAAAAGAAGATCATGATGAAAATGAAGCTATTATAGTAGGCGTTCTTAATAGTTGGAATTATTTATAAGATTAAATTTGTAAAAGAAAAGTTCTATCGCATTGATAGAACTTTTTGTTTGCAAACTTTAATTAATATTGAATACCCCAAACGACATTGTGCTTAGCTTTTTTGCCACACACAACACAAGTGTGCTCATGATTTTCATCTTCATAAGTTTCAACTATACATCTAGATTTAGTTCCTCTAATTTCTTTCATTTTTAATTCACATTCTTGACATCCACACCAAGATGCATAAATAAATCCAGGTTTAGTGTTCATGATTTTTTCTACTTCATCTAGTGTTTTAGCACTGTAAGTTAATGAGTTCATTCTTTCTTTTGCTCTATTATACATATTTGCTTGAATATCATCCATTAACTTTTTAATGTTTTCAATTAAACTATCGTTGTAATCAAATAATAACTTTTCTCTAGTATCACGTCTTGCTACTGTGATTTCATTGTTAGTTAAGTCTCTTTTTCCTATTTCTAGTCTAACAGGAATACCGTTAACTTCTGCTTCAGCAAATTTGAAACCTGGAGATTTTTCACTGTTATCAATGTAAACTGAAATACCTGCTTGTTTTAATTTGTTGTAGCAGTTTTCTACAACTTTATTTACAACTTCATCATTCTTTCCGATTCCTACGATTACAACTTGTTTTGGAGCAATTTTAGGTGGAAGAATTAAACCGTTATCATCACCATGAACCATAATTAAGGCACCAATCATTCTGTTTGACACACCCCAAGAGGTTTGATATGCGTGTTGAACTTTGCTATCTCTTCCTAAGAATTTAATGTCGTATGCTTTTGAAAACTTTTGGCCAAAGTAATGGCTAGTTCCAGATTGTAAAGATACACCGTTATACATTAATGCTTCTACTGTTAAAGTGTATTCTGCACCTGCGAATTTTTCTTTTTCAGTTTTAGTTCCAGTTAAAACAGGAATTGCTAAATATTCTTCAAAGAAGTTTTTGTATGTCATAAGCATATCATGTGTTTCTTTTTCTGCTTCTTCTTGAGTTTCGTGAATTGTATGTCCTTCTTGCCAGAAGAATTCTCTTGATCTTAAGAATGGTCTTGTTTCTTTTTCCCAACGCATTACACTACACCATTGATTATATTTTAATGGCAAATCTCTATATGAGTTTACAACTGAACTAAAATAATCACTAAATAAAGTTTCGCTAGTTGGCCTAATACAAAGTCTTTCTTCTAGGACTTTGCTTCCGCCCATAGTAACCCAAGCAACTTCAGGTGCAAATCCTTCGATTAGTTCTCCTTCTTTTTTCATTAAATTCTCTGGTATTAGCATAGGCATCATAACATTTTGATGTCCACTTTCTTTAAATTTGTCATCCAGTGTTCTTTGTATTTTCTCCCAGATAGCAGCACCGTTAGGCTCGAATACAGTACATCCTTTTACGTTTGAATATGCTGCTAGTCTAGCGGCTCTAACGACATCCGTATACCATTTCGCAAAGTCAACATCTCTAGATGTTATACTTTCATTCTTTTTATCATTCATTAAATTTACATCCTTTCTTTTTATGTATAAAAAAAGTAATATTCTAAGAATACTACTTTAATTAAACCTATTTATCTTCGCTTTTTTTGCTATAGTCTTGTTTTCTTATTTTTCCATCTTTTTTATGGATTGAAATTGAACCTTCTTGACTATCTGCTCTTTCTTCTGCAAACTTTATGGCTTCTGCTTGAGTGTCAAATAATTTTATAGCTTTTTTTCCACCGCCATATTTAACTTGCCATTTGCCATCTTCTTTTCTTAAAGAAACGTGATATACCTTTTTTGAAGGAGTTTTTTTTACTTCTTCAGTTTCTTTAGGCTCTGCTTTTTTTGCAGTTGTTTTAGCAGGAGTCTTTTTTGTTGTTTCTTTCTTAACTGCTGTTTCTTTTTTAGTTGTAGCAGCTTTAGTAGCAGGTTTCTTTACAGTTGGTTTTTTAGTAGTATTTTTTGCTTCTGTTTTTACTTCTTTTTCACCCTCTGCGGGAGCCTCTACTGCAACAGTTTCAGGTTCTACTTTTTCTTCTACTTTTGTTTCTTCTACTTTTGTTTCTTCTACCTTAGTTTCTTCAACTTTAGTCTCTTCTTTTACTTTCTTTTTCTTCCAAAATAAAAAACACATAATTAAAGCCTCCTCAATACATAAATAATTATAGCAAAATATCTTGCTTTTACAATTAATTTCAAAACAAATTACTTTATTTTATTTCTTTTATATGAAATAAAGAAATGTTATAATATCTAAGTGGTATTAGGAGTTGAAAAAATGGAAAAGAAAAGTTATACACCTATGATGATGCAATATTTAAAAGTGAAAGAGCAATATGAAGATACAATTATTCTTTATAGACTTGGAGACTTTTATGAAATGTTTTTTGAAGATGCTAAAATAGCTTCTAGAGAATTAGAATTAGTTTTAACTGGAAGAGATGCTGGCGTTGAAGAAAGAGTGCCAATGTGTGGAGTTCCTCATCATAGTGTTAAAGGATATATTGAAAGATTAGTTGATAGAGGGTATAAAGTAGGAATTGTTGAGCAATTAGAGGATCCTGCGACTGCGAAAGGAATTGTTAAAAGAGATGTAGTTCAAATTATAACTCCAGGAACACTAATTGATTTAGGTTTACAAGAAAGAAAAAACAACTATTTATTAGAAGTTGAAGAAGCAGGAAATAGTTATATATTGAGTTATGTTGATTTGTCTACTGGAGAAATAAGTGTTTGTAATATAGACAGAACTTATAATGCATTAAAAGGTGAAATTGATTCTTTAGAGTGTAAAGAGATTGTGGTTAGTGAAGAATTTAATCCTGATATGTTACTAAAAATCAAAGATGGAAATCGCTTAACTATTTCATATCAAAAAGAATTAGCTGATGAAAAAGAATATGCTCATATAAGTGAGAATGTTAGTGATTATAGGCAAGTTAAATCTATCAATAGATTAGTTGGTTATTTAATCAAAACACAAAAGAGAAATTTAGATTATTTAAAGAAAGCTGTTGTTATTGAAAAAACAGAATTGCTACAAATTGATGGGTATTCAAGAAATAATTTAGAGTTAACAAGAACATTAAGAAGTGAAGATAGATATGGCTCTCTTTTATGGATTTTAGATAAGTGTAAAACTGCGGCAGGTTCTAGAATGCTTAAAAGATGGATTAATAATCCTTTGTGTACTCATAAGGCGATAGAAGATAGACTTAAGATAGTAGATAGTTTTGTTAATAATTTCATTTGTCGTAAGCAAGTGATTGAACTATTAAAAGAAGTTTATGACTTAGAAAGACTTGTTGCAAGAATTAGTTATGGTAATGCGAATGCTAGAGATTTAGTTCAATTAAAAAAATCTTTAAGTGTTGTTCCTGAAATTAAAGCATTATTAAAAGATAGTGGAGAAATGGATTTGTTTGTATTGTCAGATAAGATAAAGGCTTTACCTGAAATAGTTGATTTGATTGACAGAGCAATTATTGATAATCCTCCTTTGGCAATTAAAGAAGGTGGAATCATTAAAGAGGGATATAACAGCGATTTAGATGAATTAAAGTATATTTCTCATAACGGTAAAACTTTCATTGCTGGTATTGAGGCTAGTGAAAGAGAAAAGACAGGAATTAAAGGGTTAAAAGTAGGATACAACAAAGTATTCGGTTATTATATTGAAATTACAAATTCATATTTAGATATGGTTAAAGAAGAATTTGGATATGTTAGAAAACAAACTTTAACAGGTGCTGAAAGATTTATAACTAATGAGTTAAAAGAAAAAGAAGATATGATTCTAAAAGCAGAAGAAAAGATTGTTAAATTAGAATATGAATTGTTCGGTGAAATAAGAGATAAAGTTAAAGCAATAACTGAAGATATTCAAAATTTAGCAGATGTATTATCAACTGTTGATGTTCTTAGTGATTTTGCGGAAGTTGCTGTAACTAATGGTTATGTTAGACCAATGTTCAATGAAGATGATACAGTATCTTTAACTGAAGTTAGACATCCTGTATTAGAACAATTATTAGGTAAAGAACATTTCGTTAAAAATAATGTTTATATAGATAATGATAATTTCTTGCAAATAATTACAGGTCCTAACATGGGTGGTAAATCTACAATTATGAGACAAGTAGCAATAGCAGTAGTTATGGCTCAAATAGGAAGTTATGTAGCATGTAAGGAAGCAAGTTTATGCTTGTTTGATAAGATATTTACAAGAATTGGAGCAAGTGATGATTTGGTAAGCGGTAAATCAACATTCATGGTTGAAATGATGGAAGCTAATAATGCTTTAAGAAACGCTACTAATAAATCTTTAATTATTTTTGATGAGATTGGTAGAGGAACTTCTACTTACGATGGTATGGCTTTAGCACAAGCGATAATTGAATATATTGCAGTTAATATTAAGGCTAAAACGTTATTCTCTACACACTACCATGAGTTAACATTCTTAGAAAGTAAGTTAGATGGAATTGTTAATAAAAATGTAGCCGTTTATGAAGAAAATGATAAAGTTACATTCTTGTATACATTGCAAGATGGATGCGCAAATAAATCTTATGGTGTTAACGTAGCACGTCTTGCTCATTTGCCTGATACTTTATTAGAAAGAGCAAAACAAATTTTGGTTAATTTGGAACAAAATGGAAGTGTTGGTTCTAGTAAGAATGAAGTTATTATAAAAGAAGTTGAACCAGAGTATGTAAAGGATTTAAAAACATTAGATCCAATGAATATGACTCCAATGGAAGCACTTAATTATCTGGTTGAACTTAAAAATAAGATTGGATAAAATTTGTGTAGGTGATTTTTGTGAAAAGTAATTTAGATGTTTGGGCAATTCAAAGTAATAAAGATGAGACTAGAGTTGCTTTAGAAAAAGTAAAAAAAGATTCTTTAGGAAATATATTGTATTTAAACTGTTGGTGTGATTTTACAATAGGAAATAGAACAATAAAAAATAGACTATTTGATTCTTGTTTTTACAGTGAAGATAGCGATACAGTTATTTTGTTTGCAAAAGGCAAAATAACTGAAGAAGAAATTGAAAATTATTTAGAAGAAGCAAATGTTAAATATACGACAATACGCTTTAGCGAGCCAAATGAAGATCATTATAGAGATGATGAAAATTTCCCTGAAGTATGGATTGCTAGAGAAAAAAGCGTCTTAAGAGATGCGGTAGATGATTCGATTTCAAAAGGCGATTTAAACTGTGTGTATTATCCAAATATAGAATCTAATTTGTCGCTTAATTATCGCGCGACAACAGATGAAATGTTTGAAATTGAAGGTAGAACTTGTAAAGGGTTGGTTGTATTTAAAGATAAAATTGTGCTTCTTGTTAACCAAAGAGATAGAAGAAATGTTGTTAGAGAAAGTTCTGTAACAAAATTGTTAATAAATAAAGGAATGAAAGTTCAAGTAAAGAGTAACAGTTCTATTAAAAGATAGGAGGATAAAGTATGAGTATTATAAAAGTTTTAGATCCAGCATTAGCAAATAAGATTGCAGCAGGAGAAGTTATTGAAAGACCAGCGAGTGTAGTAAAAGAGTTGGTTGAAAACTCAATTGATGCTGGTGCGACTGTTATTGAGATTAAAATAAAAGAAGCAGGAAAGAAACTTATTTGCGTTAGTGATAATGGTAAAGGTATGGACAAAGAAGATGCACATTTAGCATTTAAAAGACATGCGACATCTAAGATTATTAAAGAGAGAGATTTATTTAATATTCATACTTTAGGATTTAGAGGAGAAGCGTTACCATCTATATCAGCAGTTGCAGAAGTTACTATTGAAACTTGTAAAGGTAGTCTAGGAACTCATTTGAAATTAAGAGATAGTGAGATAGTTGAAGACGAACCTTGTGCTTCTAGAGTAGGAACAACTATCAAAGTTGAAAACTTATTCTATAATACTCCTGCTAGATTAAAATATTTAAAATCAGATAATGTGGAAATTGCACATATTACAGAAATCGTTTCTAAGATTGCTTTATCTCATCCTAATGTTAGTTTGACTTTATATGTTGAAGATAAAGTTAATTTCTTTAGTACTGGAAGAGGCGATGTTTTAGAGGTTATTTCTAGTTTGTATGGTTTAAATGTTGCTAGAGAAATGAAAAAATTCAGTTGTGAAGAAGATAACTTTGAAATATCCGGTTATACAAGTTCGTTAGGTGTTTCTAAAGCTAATAGGAACTTCATTATTACTATTTTAAATAGAAGATGTGTAAAGATGGTAGGGGTTCAAAACGCTGTTATAGATGCGTATAAAACTTATCTAAGCGATGATAGATATCCTATTACAATTATAAATGTTGAAGTTGATCCGACTTTAGTGGATGTTAATGTTCATCCTGCTAAACATGAAGTTAGATTATCAAAAGAAAAAGAGTTAAAAGAAATTGTAGAAAAAACAATTAGAGAATTATTCCAAGTAACGAATATCGCTCCTAAAATTTACAGTGAACCAGCTAAAAAGAGCGAACAAATTAAATTAGATGTAGATGCATTTTATAATAGAAACGCAAACTTTGACATTAGTGAAGAAGTTTTATTAAATGAGGATTTAATCCAAGAAGAGAAAAAGATTTTAGAAGAAGTACATGATTTTTCTAGCCAAGAAACAGAAGATAAAAAGTATATTAGATTAACTCCAATTGGGCAATATCACGCTAAATATATTCTAGCTTATGATGAAGATGCAATGTATATAGTAGACCAACATGCAGCAGCAGAGCGTATTAATTATGAGAAATTCCAAAGAGAATTAAATGATTCATCAAAGTGGGCATTTACAGATTTGTTAGTTCCTATAATTATTAATACTAGTAGCGTTCAATCACAAAAATTATTAGATTACTTAGATGTTTTTAAAACAATTGGTATTGAAATGTCTCCATTTGGAATTAATGCATTTAAAGTAACTAGTATTCCTGTTTGGATGAAAGAATCTAGTGTTAATGAGTACATTGAAGAAGTTGTTGAACAAGTTTTGGAATCAAGAGGAAAAGTTAAATTAGGAGATTTAAGACTTAAGGCTATTTCTACTTTAGCTTGTAAGGCATCTTTAAAAGCAAATAAACCTTTATCTATGCAAGAAATGCAAATATTATTAGATAACTTATTTATTTGTAATAATCCTTTCACATGCCCTCACGGAAGACCAACTTTAATTGTTTACAACAATAATGAATTAGATAAAATGTTTAAAAGGACAGCATAGTAATGAGTAAGATTATAGTTATTGTAGGACCTACAGGAGTAGGTAAAACAAAGTTAAGTGTTGAGTTAGCAAAACATTTTAATACAGAAATTATTAATGGTGATAGTGTTCAAATTTATAAAGAATTGAATATTGGAAGTGCGAAAGTGACAAAGGAAGAAATGCAAGGAATAAAACATCATTTACTTGATTTTAAAGAAATAGAAGAGGACTATACTGTTTATGATTATCAAACAGATTTAAGAAATAAAATAAAAGAGTTTGAAGATAAAGGTTTACTTCCAATTGTAGCTGGTGGGACAGGTCTTTACTTAAAAGCAGCTTTATATGATTATAAATTTGAAAAAGAAGAATCTAGTAATTTTAATGATTATAAAGAATATTCTAATGAAGAAGTGTATGCACTATTAAAAGAAGAAGATGAAAAGGAAGCATTGAAATTGCATCCGAATAACAGAAAAAGAGTCGTAAGAGCTTTAAATGTTATCTCTAATATTAATCAAAGCAAAAGTGAAATGTTAGATGAACAAAAGCACGAACTTATTTATGATGTTGCTTTTATTGGTTTAACTTTGCCAAGAGATCTTTTATATGAAAGAATTAATAAAAGAGTTGATGTGATGATAGAAAATGGTTTAATTGAGGAAACAAAGAACTTGTTTGAAAAATATGGGAATAATGATTATAAATCTTTACAAGCTATAGGTTATAAAGAGTTATTTGCTCATTACCGTAATGAAATAAGTTATGATGAGGCAATTGAACTTATCAAGAAGAAATCTAGAAATTACGCTAAAAGACAATACACGTGGTTTAATAATCAATTTGATGTTAAATGGTTTGATGTTGATTTAGAAAACTTTGATAAAACAATTCAAGAAGTTATTGAATATTTGAGGTAATTTATGAGTGAGAGATTTTTAAGAAATGAACTTTATTTTGGCAAAGAAAAAAGCGATAAATTCAAAAAAATAAAAGTTTGTGTGGTTGGACTAGGTGGCGTTGGCGCTTATGCGGTTGAAGCCCTTGCTAGACTAGGGGTAGAAGACTTTGTTGTAATTGATAAAGATGTGGTGGATATTACAAATTTAAATAGACAAATAATTGCCTTAGAATCTACTTTGGGAAGAGATAAGAGTGAAGTTGTTAAAGAGAGAATTTTAGATATTAATCCTAATGCAAAAGTTAAGAATTATTCGATGTTTTACAATAGTGAGAGTAGAGACATCATTTTAAATGAAAAAGTGGATTTTGTAATAGATGCGATTGACACAATAACGTGTAAGTGGGATTTAATAAAACTATGTTTAGATAACAATATTAAATTTATTAGTTCAATGGGAATGGGTAATAGAGAGGATTTAACCAAGATTGATATAACTACTTTGGATAAAACTAGTTATGATCCTGTTGCTAAAAAACTTAGGGAATTTGTTAGAAAAGAAAATAGAGAAAAAGAAATAAAAAAAATAAACGTTGTTTTTTCAAAAGAAATTCCTATAAAACAACAAAAAGTAGTAAAAGAGGATGGCAAAATTTTAAAAGAAGTTTGTCCTCCAGCGAGTATTATATTTACTCCTTCAGTTGCAGGAATGTTATGTGCATACTATGTATGTAAAAACATATAATTTGCAAATTTAGAGTTTGTGTTTAAACATAAATAATGTTTTTTAGGGTAAAAAGTTGATAAAATAATACTGTAATGATACTATGGTTATATCTGGAGTTGATATATTATGAAAATACAAATGCAAGTAATTGATTCAAAAACATTAGATGGATATATTGATGAAAATGTAGTTCCATTTGCTGTTTGCGTTTCTTCTAGTTCTACAGTATCTAAAAGACAACAAAGATTTTTAGAAAAATACTATGATCGTGTTGTTGATAAAAGAGGCTGGGTAAGTTTTTATTGTAATATTATAAATCCATGGAAATGTAAAGATATGGGTTATAACAGTATTGAGTTCCCTGATGGCGAAGAGAAAAGAATTCAAGAGTATAATTTGGAACACAGTGAATCTGTTGATGGCAAATATGTAGTGGTTCCATATTTCTCAACAGGAGAGAAAATTGATGCTGTATCTCTTGTAAAAATTATTAGAATGCAAGTAGTAGAGTTAGCAAACAAACTTAATGTTTAATAACAAGACAAGGATAGGTAAAATTACTTATCCTTTTTTATTTTAAAATAGCATTAATAAATATATAATTACACTAAGAGGTGATTCTATGTTTAAAAGTGATATAGAAATAGCTGAAGAGTGTAAAAAAGAAAATATTTTAAACATTGCAAAATCTTTAAGTATTAATGAAGATTATCTTGAAATGTATGGTAAGTATAAAGCCAAGATAAATCTAGATATATTTAAGGAACTTAAAGATAAAAAAGATGGAAAACTTATTCTAGTTACAGCGATTAGTCCTACAAAAGCAGGAGAAGGAAAAACTACCACTACAATAGGTTTAGGAGAGGCGTTTTTTAAGATAAACAAAAAGGCAATATTAGCATTAAGAGAGCCTTCGATGGGGCCTGTTTTTGGATTAAAAGGAGGGGCTACTGGAGGAGGATATGCTCAAGTTGTCCCAATGGATGAAATAAATTTACATTTTACAGGTGACATGCATGCATTAACTTCTGTTAATAATTTAATTAGTGCATGTTTAGATAATCATATTTATTTTGGAAATGAGTTAAATATTGATCCATCAAGAATTGTTTGGAAAAGATGTGTTGATTTAAATGATAGAGCACTTAGAGATATTACAGTTGCAGAAGGAGGAAAAAATGGCGTTACTAGAAAAGATTCTTTTAATATAACAGTAGCAAGTGAAGTAATGGCCATTTTATGTTTGTGTAAGGACTTAGAGGATTTTGGCGAAAAAATAGGGGAAGCAATTATTGCTTATACTTATGATAATAAAGTCGTTAAAGTTAAAGATTTGGGAATTGTTGGTTCGTTAAAAGTTTTAATGAAAGATGCTATTAAGCCAAATTTGGTTCAAACTTTAGAACATACTCCAGCTTTAATTCATGGAGGACCTTTTGCAAATATTGCTCATGGATGCAATTCTTTAATTGCCACTAAGTTAGGTCTTAAATTAGCGGATTATTGCATTACAGAGGCTGGATTTGGCGCAGATTTAGGGGCAGAAAAGTTTTTGGATATTAAATGTAGAGAAGGAAACTTAAAGCCTAATGCCGTTGTTTTAGTTGCTACAATTCGTGCATTGAAAATGCATGGAGGAGCAAATAAAGAAGATTTAGATAAGGAAGATTTAACTAGTTTAGAAAAAGGTGTTTGTAATTTAGAGAAACATTTAGAGAATGTGAGTAAATATAATTTACCGTGTGTTGTAGCAATTAATAAATTCTTTACGGATAGTGAAAAAGAAATAGATTGGTTGTTTAATTGGTGTAAATCTAAAGGATATGAAGTGGAACTTTGTGAAGGTTTTGCTAAAGGTGGCGAAGGGGCAGTTAATCTTGCTAAAAAAGTAGTAAAACTTTGTGAAGAAGATAATTCTAAATTTAATTATTTGTATGATTTAAAAATGGATTTAAAAGAGAAAATAAAAGTTATTTGTAAAGAAATATATGGTGCGAATGATGTTGACTTTAGTGAGAATGCAATAAATAATATAAGGGCATTAGAAATGCAAGGTTTGGATAAAGATTTGCTAGTATGTATGGCAAAGACTCCAATGTCTTTATCAGATAACGATAAATTAATTGGAAGACCTACGGATTTTAATATAAGTGTAAAAGAAGTAAGGATTTCTAATGGTGTAAAGTTTGCGGTTGTTCTTACAGGAAATGTTTTGACAATGCCAGGACTTCCTAGAGTACCTGCGGCAAATAAAATAAAGATAGATAGTGAAGGAAAGATAGAGGGGTTATTTTAATGGAATATAAGGTTAATGATATAGCAATTACAAAAAAAGAACATCCTTGTGAGACTAGATGTAACAGATGGCAAATTATAAGAGTTGGTGCAGATATTAAAATAAAATGTTTAGGATGCGGACATGTTGTAATGCTTAGTAGATATAAATTTGAAAAAGCAGTAAAAAAAATAGAAACAGTTGATTAATTTTGAAAGGTTCCTTGTATAGATAATAAGGGGACCTTTTTTGATAGAGTTAAAGAATATAAAAAAGAAATATAGGAAACAAATTTTGTTTTCTAAGGTTTGTTTGAAAATTGATAAGTGTGGAATTTATGGAATAATCGGAGAAAATGGATGTGGGAAAACAACATTATTAAATATTATTTCGGGATTTATTAAACAAACAAGAGGAAAGGTGAAGAATAAATTTAAAAAGACTTCCTTTATTTCTCAAAAAGTTAATTTATTAGATAATCTTACGGTAAAAGAACATTTTGAAATGTTTAATTTGGATGTAAATCTTTTGAGAAGATTCAATTTAATTTCTTCAATTAATAAGTATCCAAGTGAGTTATCATTTGGTATGCAGCAAAGAATATCTGTTTTAATTGGCTTGTATAAATCGTCATTAATAGTATGCGATGAACCTACAAGTCATTTAGATGATTATAATTCGTCTCTTATAATGAGAGAAATAAAAAGAGTAAGTAAAGAAAAAGTGGTTTTATTAGTAAGTCATGATAAAAAAATTATAGATAAATACTGCGATTGTATTTATAAAATAGAAGATAAAAAATTAAATTTAATAAGAGAAAATAATAAAGGTAAATTAATTGAACTAATAAAGAATAAGTCAAAGATAAAACTTAGAAAGTATAGAAAGTCCGGTTTGACTTTTAATAAGCTAAATATTTGCTTTATGAGTGTTTTTTTTGCTTTGATTTTCTTTTTGAATTTAGCTTTTAGTATGAAAAGTAATTTTGAAGAATATTTAAAAAACGGAGAAATTGAATCCTTAGATTATAATAAGTTTTATGTAAAAGAATGTACTTTAAAAGAAGATGGTAATGTGGTGTTTAAAACATGTAAGAATTTAGAAAAAGAAAAGATAGAATTATTGAGTAAAGATGGTGATTTTGTTGGACTTAACTACGATATCTTTCTAAATGATTTGTATGAAAGGGATAATTTTAATGTAATAAATAAAGAAGATATTAGGTTAAAAGAAGGAAGATATCCATTAAAATACGATGAAGTAATTGCAAGTGATAATTATTCAATAGGAGAAGAAATTGTCGTAGAGGCAAATAGGATTATAAATGATAAAAAAATTGATATTTATAAAGATAAAATAACCTTAAAAGTTGTAGGTATTACATTTAACAAACCTCTTATTAAAGAAGATAAAATATATGTTGATTATAAGATGGTGGATAGTTATTTTAAGGAAAATATGTTAATAAATAATAAGAAAAGTTTGTATGAATATTTTGTTAATCTTGAACTAGATACATATAAGTATATTCTTTATTTTGAAAATATAAATTTAGGAGTTTTAGAGGATAATAATATTGAATATTTATCAAGTTCTTATGAATATTATAGTTCTTTATCAGAGTCGTTTGATGATATTATTAAGTGTCTAAATTATTTAAATGCTTTTATAATTTTATTATCTTTAATATATGGATTTAGGTTAGTCAAAAAGAAAATGAAAATCAAGGAAAATGATTTGCTTTTCTTTAAATCTAGTGGAGTTAGAAAAAATAAACTTGTAGCTATTTTTTATAGAGAAAATAAACTTTTGATTATTTTTGTTTCTCTTATTTCTCTTGTTTTAATTAGTTTAATTGGCAATTTACTTTTTGAAGAGTTTGACATTAATTTTGGGGCCTTTTTTATAATTTACTTATTAGTTCTTTATTTTAATAAGAAACTTCTAAACAGAGAAATTGTAAGGAAGATTTCGATATGATAAAAGTTTATAATCTTTCAAAGAAGTATGGTTCAAAATATGTTTTCAAGAACTTTAGTTATAGTTTTGACAAAGGTGCCTATTTAATAAAAGGTAAGAGTGGAATTGGAAAGACCACATTATTAAATATTCTAGCTGGTGAGGATAAAGACTATGATGGTAGTGTACATGTTTTAGGTAATATCTTTTATTTAAAGGATAGGGGGAATCTTGTTAGTAACTTGACTGTTAGAGAACATTTTAAATTATTCGAGATAATTCAAAATAAAAGAATTATTTATTGTTGTGATATAGATAGGCTATTAAATAAAAAAGTGAAATATTTGTCACTTGGAGAGTTGCAACTCGTTCAAATGAACTTGGCTTTTAATTGTAGTGAACAAATTCTTTTGTTAGATGAGCCATTTAGCGCTCTATCTTATGAAAATATAAAAGTTATGATAGATATAATGGAAAAAGTTAAGAAAGATAAGTTAATAATTTTTACAAAGCATAATGATTATATGAGTGATTTTGCTACAAAAGTTTTTATGAAAGATAATGTTGTTGATGAGGAAGTTTGTAGTAATTATAGAAATACTTCAAAGATAAAAATAGAGTTTAAATATTTGCTATTTTATTTTAAGAAGGTTTTCCCTCAAAAGATATTTTTTGTATTTTCATTAGTGATATCCTTATTTAGTTGCTTTTTTATTGATGATTATTTAGACAATAATTTTGATAAGTATGTGGAATATTTTAAGGAAATAGAGGGGACATTAATAAATAAGAAAAATACTGTTTATTCGTTAGATGAAAACTTGTTTTATGAAGTGATTAAAGAGTTATCCCCATATGTAGTAGATTATAATGCGAATTATTATAATTCTTTGCTATATGAGAAGGATTTAATGATCGATAATTATTATATAGATAATGCTTTTGTGCTTTCTTCGATTAAATACGCTGAAGAAAATTTAGAGGCTGATTCTTTTATTGTGGGGATTAATTATAATAAGTTTTGTTTTGATAATTTAATTAATGGATGTAATAAAGATTATATTGATACTTTGTTAGTTAATAAGAAACTTCTTGATTTCCCTTATGCAGTAGATAGAGTTGTAGAAAGTGAAGACACGGTTGTTTTTAGTAATAAACGATTTTTTAAAATTTATGATAATAACGATTATGAAGAATATTATTTTGATATAAAAAAAGAAGATATAGAAAATGTTTTTAAAAAGATTAATACTAGTAATTTATTAGCAAACTTTGAATTTGTTTTAATTGGAGAAAATGAAAATCATCAAAGATATAGAGTAGAGATTAAGGAATATAAATATTTTAATAATATAGATTATAGCGAGTATATTGTGTGTTTAGAAGAAGGGTATGACTGTAATAATTATATTAATCATTTTAAAAATTTGATTAAAATAGATTCTTTTAAAGATATTGGTTTGCTGGAGTTAAAGGTATATAAAGAAAAACTTGACTTAAATGAAATTGTTATTTCTAGTAAACTAGCGGAAATTTTAAATAAAGGGAAGGGTGATGAAATTACATTATTTATGAAATGTAATGAGAGTATTAAAAAAATAGAAATGTATATAAAGGATGTTGTTATTTCTGATGAGTGTATTCTTTTTCAAAATAGTGAATGGAGTTATTCGTTTTTTAAAGAGATAGTAGGTCTTAGTTTGAGCAATTTGAGGATAAAAGATCTTTTAATATATGAAGATATTAAAGAAGAGGATTATAAAGGAAATAATGAATATAATGATTTAATTAAAGAATTTAAATCTTTTTTTGTGAACATGAAAAAAAGTATTCAATATATAAGCTTAGGGTTAACTTCAGTGAGTGTTATTGTTTTGATTGTTCTGGAGTTTATTCAAACTAAGTTTAAAAAAGAATACTTTAATTATTTAAGATTGTTGAATGTGCAAATAAAAAAGGAACCGTAGTTCCCTAATCCGTCTAATTATTAATTAGTTGTATCAATACAGATATTGATAGCTCTTAATCCTTTTTCAGATTCGATAAGTTCAAAGCTAACTTTTTCTTCTGGATTTATAGTCTTGAAGCCATCCATTTTTAGTTCACTGTAGTGAAAGAAAACAGAATCGCCACTAGATGTGTTGATAAATCCATATCCCTTTCTTTTGTTAAAACTTTTTACTGTTCCGTTCATATTAACTCATAGACCTCCTTGTGAAATACGTTCACAAATTAATTATAACGAATTAAAAAGGCTTAACAAAGCAAACGAGAATAAATTTTAATTAAAATAAAAAGAGTTCATTTCGAACTCTTATTCTACTACTGTTATATTAACTGCTCTTAAACCTTTTTCAGTTTCAACAACTTCGAATTCTACTGTTTGACCAGCGTTTACTGTTTTGAAACCTTCCATTTTTAGTTCACTGTAGTGGAAGAATAAATCTTTCCCTTCGTCAGTTTTAATAAAGCCATAGCCTTTTTCTTTGTTGAAATTTTTTACTGTACCTTTCATCTTCTAACCTAAACCTTTCGTAATTTCTAAAAAAAGTATATCACATGCTTAAAAAATATTAATAGTTTTTTACTTTTATTTTAAAAAATGTAGGAATGGTTTAAAATTAAATTGGTGATTTTATGGAAAGTGTAGAAATTAGATTAGAAAAATTTATAGAAAAGAATAAATATAATATTGAGGCAATTGGCGCTCAAAACGGAAAGATAAAAGAAGTTTTGGCAATTATTAATAACTCAAAACCAAATAAAAATAACTTCTTTGTTATTGATGGGATATGGGCTCATGAAAAAGCATTGAATAATGACTTAGAGGTTGATTCATTTATTTTTTGCCCTGAAATTATAACAAGTCATGAAGCGATGAACTTAATTGAAAGTTTTTTTGCCAAAGCTAAAAAGACTTATCAAGTTTCTTTAAAAACATTTATGAAGATTTGCGAGAAAGATGATCCTAAAGGAATGATTTCTATTTGTAAGTTCCCTTTAAGTAAATTAGAGGATATTAAGTTAAGTAAAAATAATATTATTATTGTTCTTGATGGATTGGAGATTCCTGGTAATGTAGGAACAATTTTAAGAGCTTGTGATGGAGCAAATATTGATGGTGTTTTCTTATGTAACAGAAGAGCTAGAATTACTCACCCTAAAATTATTAAAGGAAGCATGGGTGCTGCTTTTACAAAACCAGTTGTAGAATTTGGAAGTGTTGAAGAGTGTAAAGCTTGGTTAAAGAAGAAGAACTTCAAAATATATTTAACAGACACAAGAGCAACTAAAACATATTTTGAAGAATCTTACGAAGGTAGAGTTGCTTTAATTGTAGGTAGTGAAAGATATGGAATAACTAAGCCTTGGTATGATGGTGATTATGAAATGATTATGATTCCAATGCTAGGTCAATGTGATTCTTTAAATGTTGCTATTGCTACAACTATTATTGCGTATGAAGCAAGTTTAAAACAAAAAGGTTTTATGAAGGGTGAAAAACGATGAAGTATCCAGAGTTTTTAAAAAAAGATGACAAGATTGTTTTAACTGCTTTATCTGCAGGTGTTTCTAAAAAAGATATCGAAAGAAAAGAAAGATATTTAAAGGCTGCTGACAATTTAAGAAGAGAAGGTTTTAATGTAGAAATGCAAGAGCATTGTTTAAAACAAAGAATGTATAAAAGTGCGAGCGCTAAAGTTAGAGGTTCTAAATTTAACGAAGCTTATTTTGATGAAGATAGTAAAATGGTTCTTAATATTGCAGGAGGAGATTTCCAGTACGAAACAATGCCTTACATAAACTATAAAAAGATAAAAGATAGTAAGGCTAAGTGGGTTCAAGGATATAGTGATACAACGCATATTATATTTTTGTTGCCAACACTATGTGATACAGCAAGTGTTTATGGAAATGGTTTAGGGGAATTTTCTACAGATGAACTAAGCGAAAGTGCAAAGAATAATTTATCGTTACTAAAAGGAGAAAATTTAACCCAACATAGCTATAAGTTTTATGGTGAAGAAAAGAATGAAGAAAATCCATACGCTTTGCCTAAGTATACAACTGAAGTAGAATGGAAAACTTTAAGAGGCGAAAAGGAACTTGAGTTAAAAGGTAGACTTATCGGAGGATGCCAAGATGTTATAAACGGTATTGTTGGAACTCGATTTGATAAAGTTAAAAAGTTTTTAAATAAATATAAAGACGATGGTTTTGTTTGGTTTTTAGAAACATTTTCAATGGATGCTGGAAGATTTATGATGTCTTTAAATCAACTAAAAGAAGCAGGATATTTTAAATACTGTAAAGGAATCGTATTTGGAAGACCATTATTTTATAATCAAGAATGGATAGACATATCTTATGAAAAAGCAATAAAGAAAGTTTTGGGTAAATTAAATGTTCCTATTATATATGATGCTGATATAGGTCATGTAAAACCAATGCTTACGCTTGTTGTTGGTAGTATAACAACATTTAAATATAAAGAAGGAAAATGTGAAGTTATTACAGAGTTGAGGTAGTTTATTATGGGTAGAGAAGGAAAGTTAACAAAAGAATCTATAGGGTATATTGTTTGTAACAGTTTGATGAAAATAATCGAATTGTTTGTTTCAACATTTTTAGTTGCGTATCTTTTAACTATTTCTAATGGAAATATGTTTAATGTAGCAATGTATTATATTATGCAATATATTGGCCTAGGTTTCTTTTATTCTTTGTTTAGTAGTTTTTTGCATAAAGGAAATAAAGTGTATTTTTATAGATCGTCTATTTTACTTAAATGTATATTTTTGATTTTGATTTCATTACTTAAGGAAAGAGTTGTAGATTATGTTATACCAATAGCGTTATTTTATGGATTATCCTCAGGAGTATATTGGTCTAGTTACAATGTTATGATGAATGAAGCAATTAGTTCAAAAAGTATACAAAAATTTTATGGTTTATATAATATTTGGGGATATATAGTTAATATTGTAGCTCCAATCGCATTAGGTTCGATTATTGAAGCAGGATCTTTTGTTACTACGGCAATATATGCTTTTGTTGTTTGTTTGATTTTGTTTTTTGCTACATTCTTGCTTGTCAGCAGAAAAGAAGAAGGAGATAAACTTAATTTTAAAGGTTTGATTGAAGATGTTAAAAATAGTAAGAAAGGAAAGGCTTTTTTAGAATGCTATTTAATGACCTTTGTTAATGGATTAAGAACAAGTACGGCGACACTTATTACGATTTTGATTGTTTTAACTTTTAATAGTAATATGAGTTTAGGGTCACTTTCTTCAATAATGTCAGTTGTTGCTATTCTTGTTACGTTCTTTTTTATGAAAAAGTATAATTCTAAAAAAGTTAAGATTGTCTTTTTATGTGCATTTTTATGTTTTATTGGTATAGTAGGAGTTTTATTTAGTATAAGTAAGCCAACAATTATTTTATTTAATGTATTGTTTACAATCGCAATGATAGTGCCAGACAATATAAACTCTCAAAAGAGAATGGGATTAATAAGAATTACAGGAAAGTTAAAGTACGCTTTAGAGCATAACGTTTTGGCGGAAGTTTCTTTAAATATAGGTAGAGTTATTTCATATGTGATTCTATTGATAGCTAGTTTTAGTAACTCTTTAAATGTATATAAAGTTTTGTTAGTTATTAATTTAATGTGTATTTGTTTGTATTGTTTTGTAATTTATAAGATTGAAAGAAAATATTCGGGTATTGTTCTTAAAAACGATATTATGGAACATTTAAGAGAAGTTGAGGATGATTGTCCTAATTATTATCACTATAAGGGTGAAATAAAAAAAGAAGTTTTAAGTTATCAGGTTGATAAAACTGAGTAAATATTTTAATATGGAAAAGAGGTGATTTGTATGAAAGGAGAATTATGTATAAAAAGTGGATATACATTCCTTTCAAGCACCTTGAAAATTGAAGATATTATAACTATCGCTAAAGAAAGAAAATATTCTTATTTAGGTCTAATTGATAAAGATGTAATGTTTGGATGCATGGAGTTTTATAATGCTTGTAAGAAGAACGATATTAAACCAATAATTGGTGTTGAATTTGAACTTAATAATGGAATTATTTGTTTAATTGCTAAAGACAATGAAGGATATTTAGCTTTAGTTAAGTTATCTAGTTTTGTTAATACAAGTAAAGAAAAATTGACTATTGATTTAGTCAAAGAATATAAAGAACATCTAATAGTGGTTGTTCCTGGATTTAGGGGGCTTAGACATCTTGATAAAGATGAATATGTTACATTCCTTGATTATTACAAAGATACATTTCCTTATTTCTATATAGGTATGGAATATTATCAAAATAAAGAGTTGTATAAAACAAATGCTTATTTAAGAGATTTAGATTATAAGAAGATTTATTTCAATAATATTGTTAGTGAAGATAAATATGATTTAGATAATATCGATGTTCTAAAAGCAATTAAAAATAATGAAGTTATTGGTTATTCTAGAAATAAAGAAAACCTAACTTACAGTTGCTTTTTAAGTGATGATGAAAAAAGAAATAATTTTACTTATGAGGAACTAAAAGGTTGTGAAGAATTAGTTGAATTATTGAATGTTGATTTTACTAAATCAGAGTTGAGAATTTGTAAGTTTAGTGAAGATGAATCTTTTAACTCTAAAACGTATTTAACAAAATTAGCGTACAAGGGATTAGAAAAAAGAAATAAAGAATTTTCTAAAGATAAGCGATATGTTGAAAGATTAGAAAAAGAATTAAAAGTTATAAATGAAATGGGCTTTGCTGATTATTTTTTAATTGTTTATGATTATGTTAAATTTGCGAAAAAGAATAATATTTTAGTAGGCCCAGGAAGAGGTAGTGCGGCAGGAAGTTTAGTTTCGTATGTTCTTGGTATTACAAATGTTGATCCTATTAAATATGATCTATTGTTTGAACGTTTCTTGAATGTTGAAAGAATTAGTATGCCTGATATTGATATCGACTTCCAAGATAATAGAAGAGATGAGGTTGCTAATTATTTAAAAGATAAATATGGTAGTGATAGAGTAGCTAATATTGTTACGTTTTCTACTTTAGCTGCAAAACAAGTTTTAAGGGATTGTGCACGTGTTGTAGGATTAAGTAAGCAAGATATTGAACTACTTTCAAAGAAAGCACATAGAAGCGGAAGAAATTCATTGAAAAGTATGATGGAGTTAAGTGAAGAGTTTAAAACTTTCATAACTAGCGATGATAAATATTTAGATGTTTATAATATTGCTTTATCTTTAGAGGGGCTACCTCGTCAAACTTCTATTCATGCGGCAGGTATGGTTATAGCAAATGATAAGTTAGAAAATATTTTGCCAGTTATTGGAGATAGTAAAGGTCTTATTGTCCAATATGATATGAATTATTTAGAAGATTTAGGCCTTCTAAAAATGGATTTATTAGGATTAAGAAACTTAACAATTATTGATGATTGTTTAAAAGAGATAAAAAGAGTTTATGATATTAGTTTAGATTTGAATAATATTGATTATGAGAATCCTAAAATTTATAAAATGATAGGTGAAGGAAAGACTTCTGGACTATTCCAATTAGAGAGTGAAGGAATGAAAAAGACTATTAAAATAGTTGATCCTAAATGTTTTGATGATGTGGCGTCAATTATTGCTTTATATAGACCAGGACCTCGTGATTTTATTGAAGAGTTTACTTTAAGGAAAAACGGCAAAATAAAGGTTGTTTATCCGGATAAGAGTTTGGAGAATATATTGAAATCTACCTATGGAATAATAGTTTATCAAGAGCAAATATTACAAGTTGCGACAGTGTTTGCTGGTTTCTCTTTAGCTAAGGCTGATATTTTAAGAAGAGCAATGTCTAAAAAAGAAGAAAGTAAAATGTTAGCGCTTAAAGAAGAATTTATTCAAGGTAGTATTAAAAAAGGACACTCTAAAGAAAAAGCAGAAGAAGTATTTGCGTTAATTTTAAAATTTGCTAGTTATGGATTTAATAAAGCGCATACGGTTAGTTATTCTTTAATAGCTATTCAAATGGCTTATTTGAAATTATATTATCCTTCAATTTTCTTCTCGTGCGTAATGGAGTCGTTTGCTTTTGGTGATAAGTTTGGAGAATATATAAAAGAAGCTAAAGATAATGGGATTGCTCTTGTTTTACCTAGTGTTAATCATAGTGATTATGGATTTAGGGCAATCAGCCAAGATAAGATAAGTTTTGGGTTGTCTCATATTAAAGGCATAAGTAGCCAAATGGTGAAAAACATTATTAAAGAAAGTAACGAAAAGCAATTTGAAGGTTATATTGATTTTATAGTAAGAATGAGTAAATACAAACTTGGAGAAGGTCAACTTAACTTGCTTGTAGATTCTGGAGCTTTAGATGACTTTGGTTATAATAGAAGTACACTAAAGAAAAACTATAATAAGATAGTTAAATATTCTGATATGATAACAATAAACAACGGTGATCAACTTAGTTTTGATTTTGATCTTGTTGATGTTCCTAGTATTGATGAAGTTGAGGAGTCAAATGAAAAGTTGTCTTTAGAGAATGAAGTTTTAGGTTCTTATATAAGCGAATTCCCGCTTGAAAAATTAAGAGACAAGTTGAATAAAAATGGTTTTATTAATTGCTCTATCATAAGTAAATACAACAATAAAAATGTCAAGATTATTTTGATGGTTAAAAAGAATAAAATTATAAAAACTAAGAAAAATGAACTTATGTCTATTACAACAATGATAGATGAATTTGGTAGTGTTGGAGTTGTTATTTTCCCTTCATTATATAAGCAAACATCAAACTTACTTAATGTAGGAGGCTATCTTGTTATAGAGGGAAAAGTAGAAGTTAAAGAAAATGTTTCTATCGTTGCTAATAGTATAAAAGAATTTCAAATAAAGGCAAATGGCTAGTTGTCTAGACTATTGCCTTTTTTTATTTAATGATGTATAATCAGGGCTGTTAAGGAGAGAAAAAAATGAAAAAATTTAAAAGCAAATTATTAACTTTAGCAGTAGCAGCATGTGCTTTAGTAGGCACAGCAGGATGTTCATCTAACATCAAATTCAATCAAGAAGATTTAGACAAAGTGATGAAAGAAACACAAGAATATTTAGAGGCTCAAAACAACTATTCTACAGAGTTCGCTAGAAACCAATTAATCGATTATTTAGCAAAAGGAATCGATTCATTAGATGATAATTTTGTTAATACAAAATATTCTATCGAAGCAAAACAACGCGATATATTTGGTAACTTAATTGAATCTGAATCAATTACTTATAAGAACTATAAGGATGGAGATACAGTAAAACTTTATGCTAAAACAGGCGACGAAGAAGCGTTCGTTACATTTAAATTAATCAAAAATGATACTGAATACAAATATGAAATTAAAATGTATGATGTAGCAACAAAGAAATATACAACGCATGTAGTTGACGCTTATGGTGTTGAAGCATCTGCGGATGTTCAAGTAGATGAAATTCAAGATTCAGTACTATTAGTTTCTATGCTAGGATCTATTACTAATGTTGTAAATTTATATAGTAATGTATATACTGTGGTTACAAGTAATCCACAAATGAATGTTGTTATGGATAAAATCAGTGAAACAAAAACAGTATTTACTCTTGTTGTAACTGAAAATGATGATTTAGTAGATTGCTTAACTAAGTTAACTTTTGAAAACGGTTATATGACTGAATGGGAAGTTGTAAGTATGACTGATAGTGAAGGATTTAACGGAGCAGAAAGCCAAAAAATGACTATCGAATATAATATTGCGAACTTTGAATTAGACAACATCGGTTCATACACAGAAATGATTGGATAAAATCCAAAAAACAAATAGAGAAAAGAACTACAATCGTAGTTCTTTTTTGTTTTATAAATAGATGTTTAATGGTATAATTGTTATGGTTGAAATTGGGGGAATATTTAATGAAGAAAATGTTACTTGTAGATGGAAATTCATTGTTGTTTAGAGCGTATTATGCAACTGCGTATGGAAGTATTATGAGAAGTAAAGATGGCACACCTACGAATGCTCTTTTTGCTTTGGCTAATATGCTTAATAAAGTTATAGATACAGTTAATCCAGATTATGCTTTAATTGCTTTTGATACAGATAAGAAAACTTTTAGACATGAAGAATATCAAGATTATAAGGCTGGTAGAAAACCTGCCCCTGAAGATTTAGTTGCACAATTTCCTTTAGCTAGAGAAATGGTTACTAAAATGGGACTTAAGTGTTTTGAACTTGCAGGATATGAGGCAGATGATATTGTTGCTACAATGGCTAAAATTGGAGAGGCTAATGATTGCAAAGTTGAAATTTTCTCGAGCGATAGAGATTTATTCCAATTAATAAGTGATAAAGTAACTGTAAATGTTCCTAAAAAGGGAACTTCAGATATTTTGGCAGTTACTCCTAAAGTTTGTAAAGAAGAGTATGGACTACTACCATCTCAAGTAACAGACTATAAAGGAATTTTTGGGGATACTAGTGATAATATTAAGGGTATTAAAGGTATTGGAGAAAAAGGCGCTTTAAAACTTTTAGAAGAGTATGGTTCTATGGAAGGGATTTATGAAAATATTGATAGTATTTCAGGTAAATTAAAAGAAAAACTAATTGAAGGAAAAGAAGATGGTTTTCATAGCAAAAAGTTAGCAACTATTTATACAGATGTTCCACTTGGTTTTTCTATTGAAGATATAGCGTATACTGGTATAAAAGATTCTTTAATAGAGTTTTATCAAAGATATGACATGATTTCTTTGATTAAAAAAATTAGTTTTAATAATAAAGAAAAATTTGCTTATGAAGAAGTAGAAATAATTGATGATTCTTTCTTAAAACAAGATTTGGGTGTTTATTTATATTTTAAAGGATCTAATTATCATTTTAGCGAATTAGAGGGTATTTCTTTTAGTAATGAAGAAAAGACTTATTATGTTAAGAGAGATAACTTATTTAAGTCTTCAAATATAAAAACTTATTTAGAAAATGAAGAATATAAAAAGAGTTGTTATGATATAAAAGCAAGTGTTGTAATGCTTAATAGATTAGGTATAAACCCTAAAGGTTTTGATTTTGATTTCAAGATTGCTTGTTACCTTTTGGATTCTTCAATGAAAGATGATATTTATGCAGTATTTAATACAATTGGGGTTATTCTTCCTGACATTAAAGATGATAATAATATTGGAGAGTTTGCTTCTTTGGTTTCATTTAATTCTTATAAGTTAAGAGAAGAATTAATTAGTAAGATGAAAGAAAAAGAAGTTTATTCTTTGTTTATGAATATGGAAATGCCTTTAGTATATACTCTTATTGATATGGAGAATAATGGTGTTAAAGTTGACAAAGGTATTTTAGAAGATTTAGGTGTCGAGTTTAGGTTTAAACTTAATATGTTGGAGAGCGATATCTATCGTTTGGCAAATAAGAAGTTTAATATAGCGTCTCCTAAACAAGTTGGAGAAGTTCTTTTTGACGATTTAGGTCTCAAGAGTAATAAGAAAAGATCTACCTCAAGTGAAGAGTTATTAAAATTAGTTAATGAGCATGAAATAATTGAGTATATTTTACAATACAGAAAGTACGCTAAACTTCTTTCTACATATGTTGATAGTTTAGGTAACTTTGTTTGTGAAGATGGTAAGATTCATGCGATATTTAATCAAGCATTAACACAAACTGGAAGACTATCTTCAAGTGAGCCAAATATGCAAAATATAAGCGTTAGAGATGAAGAGTCTAAATCGATAAGAAAGGCATTTTTACCAAGCAATGATTACATATTATCGATTGATTACTCACAAGTAGAATTAAGAGTTTTAGCATCTTTAGCAGCAGATGAAACTATGATTAAATATTTTGAAAGTGGACAAGATGTTCACCTTATGACTGCAAGTGCTATTTTTGATATGCCAAAAGAGATGGTTACAGATTCAATGCGTAGACAAGCAAAAGCTGTAAACTTTGGTATTGTGTATGGTATTTCTGATTGGGGGCTTAGTGAGCAAATAGGGTGTACTCCTTCTGAAGCCAAAAAATTTATAACTAAGTATTTTGAAACGTTCCCAAAGATAAAAGAGTATTTAGATGTTTTAGTTAATGATTGTAAAGAAAAGGGATATGTTACAACAATTCTTGGTAGAAGAAGAGAAGTTAAAGAAATTAACTCATCTTCATATATGGAAAGAGAATTTGGTAAAAGAGTAGCTATGAATACACCAATTCAAGGAAGTGCAGCAGATGTTATTAAAGTAGCAATGATTAACATTAATAATTATTTAAAAGAGAATAATTATAAGAGTAAAATGATTATGCAAATACACGATGAATTAGTGTTTGATGTTGTAGAATCGGAAAAAGAATTTTTAGTTCCAACTCTTACTAAAATGATGGAAGAGGCTAGTAATTTAACAGTTAGATTAAAAGCAGAAAGTGGAATTGGAAAAGATTGGTTTAGCGCTAAATAAGGAGTGATTTTATGCCTGAGTTACCAGAAGTTGAAACAGTAAGAAATGTTCTTAAATTATGGGTTAATGGGAAGAAGATAAAAGATTCATTTATTTATTATAATAATGTTCTAGAAAATATTGTTTTTAATGAATTTAAAGCAAAGATAATTAATCAAACAATTTATGATGTGGAAAGAATTGGTAAACATCTAATTTTTGTTATGGATGATTATGTTTTGTTATCTCATCTTAGGATGGAAGGTAAATATTATCTGATAGAAAATGATATTAATGATGAGAAGATTAATAAGCATAAAATAATTTCTTTTTTGTTAGATGATGGAAGAACACTTCTTTATCATGATGTAAGAAAATTCGGTAAAATGAAACTTTTAAGTAAAAATGATTATATGAAAGATGAAACTTTAGCAAAATTAGGAAAAGAACCTTTTTCAATAACTAAGGAAGAATTGTTTGCTAAAATTAAGAATTCTAATAAGCCAATAAAGGAACTTGTATTAGATCAAACAAATATGGCTGGACTTGGTAATATTTATGCGGATGAAGTTTTGTTTTTGTCTAAAATTAATCCTTTAAAAAAGGGGAAAGAATTAAGCTTAAATGATTGCAAAATTATTATAGATAATAGCATTATCGTTTTAAATAAAGCTATTGAAGCGGGAGGATCTACGATACGTAGTTATCATTCTGGCAATAATGTTGATGGTAGATTTCAAAACGAACTTAATGTCTATGGAAAAAAAGGTGAAAAATGTCCGGTGTGTAAAACTAGTATTGAGAAAATAGTAGTTGGAGGTCGTGGAACACATTATTGTCCAAATTGTCAAAAGTAGTTGATGAATGTATACTTGAAAACGGTGGTGATAAGTATGAATTTTGATGATGGAATTTTAAAAGAACATAATAAGCAACCATATATTTCTTTGATGAGTGATATTGAAGAATATGGCAAAGCTTGCGCGATACATGCGACAGGTACAGGAAAGATGTATTTGGCTTTAAAATGGTTAAATGATAATAAAAACGAACCATTTACTTTTTTCGCTCCGACATTAACGATTCTTAATAAATTCGCTAATTTAATTTTGATGACTTACTTTGAAGATAATTATGAATACTTATTAAACGCATCTATAGAGGAAAAATTAGATGTTATAAGAACTTTGTTAAATAATAAAAATATAAATCTTTTAACATACTCAAAGCTTAACTTTATGAGTGATGAAGAGATAAGAGAACTACCAATTAAGAATGTTGTTGTAGATGAATTCCATCATTTAGGAGCAGATAAATGGGGAGAAGCTTGTGATAGATTTTTAAGGATTCATCCAGAGTGTAAACTTTTAGGACTTAGCGCTACTCCAATTAGGCCTTCAGATAATAAAAATATGGTAGAGTTATTGTTTGATGGAAGAATATCATCAATTCTTAATTTAGAAGCAGCAATAGGAAAGATACTGCCTTATCCACATATGGTATATGGAATGTATTCTTTTAAAGAAGAAATAGATTCTATTGAAGAAAAATTAGATAAAAAAATACTTAGTGAAGATGTTAGAAAACAAGTTAAAGAGAAAATAAAAGAAGCTAGAAGACTTGTTGAAAAAGCGGATGGTGTACAAGAAGTTTTTGAAGAAACTTTTTCTAAATTTGATTTAAAGAAATCTAAGTTAATTGTTTTTTGCTCTAGTATTGAAGACATGAAAAATAAAATGAATGAATGTAAAAGTTGGTTTAAAGAAGGGACAAACTTAAGAATACAAAGTGTTTCTAGTGATGAAGATTATCGTGAAAATGAGAGAATAATTGCTTCATTTGAAAACTCTTCTTTTGATGGTGTTGATTTATTGTTTTCTGTTAATATGCTTAATGAAGGAATCCATGTAAAAGATTTAGATGGAGTAATAATGTTAAGACCGACAAGTTCCAATATTGTTTTTTTGCAACAACTAGGTAGAGCGTTAGCTATAAATGATACTAGAAAAAGACCGGTTGTTTTTGACCTTGTTAATAATGTTGAACTTATGAGAAAAGATATGGAACAATATAGAAATTTGATGCATTCTATAGGCTTTGATGAAGCAAGTGAAAAAGAACCATTTGCTTTTGAAATGCATTATAAAATGATAGATATACTTGATTATTTGAATAGCGTTAATCGTTATTACACAAGCAGAAGAATAAGAGAAGAAATCTTTTTAGAGTATTGTAAAGATCCAAAACATCCTAATTTGGAAAATGTAAAACTTAGTGAAATTTTTATATATCATGGCAAAAAAATAAATATTGGTAATATGCTTGAGGTTGCAAGGGGTCAATATAAATTAAGGACGTCAAGTGTTGAAGAAATAAAGAAGTCAAAATTAAGACCAATGAGTGATGAGGAAGTTGAATTCTTTGAAAAATTAAAAATCAAATGGACAAGTGATTTCATGACTGATTTGGATAAAAAAATAGAGATTTTTAAAGAATATTGTAAGGAATATAATGTAACTATGTCGGATATAAAAGGGCTTGTTGTGTATAAGGGGTATCAGTTAGGCACATGGATTAGCCAGTTTAGAGTTAAGTATAGAAAAGGGACATTAACTGAAGAAGAAAAAGAAAAGTTGGATAGTATAGGATTTGTATATGAACCAAATAGATTTGTTGCTGATGAAGAAAAAGTAAAGGTGCTTGAAGAATATTGTGTTGTTAATAAAACTAATTTAAAGAATGTTCGTTACGAGGAAGTGTATAAAGGATATCGAATTGGTGCATGGATTTCTACCTTTAAGCGAAAATATAACGCTATGGGTGATGAAGAATCATTAAAAAAATTAGGTAATCCTCTTGATAGTAAAATAATAGAAACTTTAGAAAGATTAGGAATATTGTGGGAAAGTAAGAATCTTACAATGGAAGACAAAAAAAGAATTCTAAAAATGTATTATGAAGAATTTGGTGGATTAGACTCTATAAAAAGAAATGATGAATATAATGGATATCCGGTAGGAGATTGGTTGAGTGATTTCAGAACTAAAAAGGCCAACGGAACGTTAGATTCTAATCTAGAACAATTTTTAGACAAGTTAGGTATGGTGTGGAATGCTTCAAAAGAAGTTCCTTTTGAAGTTAAATGTCAAATAATTGAAGAGTACATGAAAAAGACCGGAAAAGATTTTTCTTCAATACCATATGATGAAGTATATAAAGGGTATAAAATCGGATCATGGACAAGTTTCTTTAGAGCTAAATATAAAGCTAGATTACAAGAAGAACAAGGAGAGAAGACAAGACAGGTTGTTCCTCTTACTGATGAAGAGTTAGACAGATTATCTTTATTTGAAGGATTTAGTGTTTCAGTAAGCAAGCGATTAGTAGAAAAGAAAATTGGAATAATTGAAATGTACTGTAAAAAAGAAGCAACAGATTTGTCTGATTTTTCGAGTATTCCTCAAGAATATGATGGTTATCCTATTGATAAATGGGTTAAAGAGTTAAGAAGCGATATGCATCAAGGTAATCTTGAGAATAGTGAAATAGAACGCTTGAATAAATTAAAAATGGTATGGGAGATACGATTATCTTTTTTAGCAAAACTAGCTGTTATAGATGAATATTGTAAGGAAAATAATATAACGCTAAAGCAAATAGATAGAAAAGCGGTTTATAAAGGACACAATATTGGAAATTGGATTGTTTTATTTAAAGAGAGACTTGCTATAGCTATCGCTTTAAAAGAGGGAAGAGAAGTAAATTCAAGAAATTTGACACCTTTAACAAAGCAAGAGTATGAAGAATTATCTAAAAGAGACCCTAATTGGATGGATAGTAAATATATTCCCGATAAAATAAAACTTAAAATTCTAGTAGAGTATTATAATGAATATGGAAGTATTGCAAATATCTCACAAAAAGAAACTTATAAAGGTTATCCTATTGGGAACTGGATTTCCTTGTATAGAAAAAAGGAAAAAGAAGGAAAATGTGATGAGGATATTAAAGAACTTTTAAACAAACTTCAAATGAAGTGGGGAGTCAAAAGATAATTATAATAAACTTTTGATTGCGAATATAAAAAGGACTATTGCTCCTAGTATTCCTATAGTATCATCGTGATTGTTTTTGATTTTATTTCTTAGAAGTAATCCTATTAAACAAAGGGTAAATGTTGCTATTCCTGTAATCACTAAAAGTAAAAAACAAGAAGAGAATTTAAAGGCTAAAGGAATTCCTAAAAACAAAGAGTCAAAACTTGTTAGTAGTACTTGAAGCAAAACGCTTTTTAAAGTGCAAAGACAAGTTTTTTCTTTGCCTTTATTTATTAAAGTATCAGTAATCATTTTTAAAGACATAAATGAAAAGATGATAAAAATTATATATTTTGCATGTTTTTGAAATGAGAGTTCTAGAGATGAACCGAAGAAATATCCTAAACTTAAAAATATGATTTGGGACAGGGTAAATAACAGAGGAATTGTAATAAAATGTATTTTTTTTGGGACTTTCAATAAAAAACAAAGTAAAAAAGAATCAATACAGATTGTTAAAGATAAAATAATTACACTAAAGATGTTCATGGGTAATCATCCTTTCTCTCTAGAGTATGTAGGAATATAGGATATGACAAAAAAATCATCAAAAAAATTTGGAAATAAGTTTGCATTTGATGCTTCTATTATTCAAATATTAGTGTTATAATGGGTAAACGATGGGGGGATATAAGGATGGAGCTAAAAAAAGTTGTTGTTTATAATGGTTATGTCGTTACTTCAGCATCTATGCTTAATGACAATGATAGAAAAATTTTAACTCTTTTATATCAACCTTTATGTGGATATGGTGCTTTGGCTTTATATTTTACATTGTGGAGTAAATACGAGAGTATTCTTGTTTGTAATGCTAAATGTGATCATAAGCATTTATTTGCTAATATGGATTGTACAGTTGAAGAATTTGAACAATTTAGAGATAAATTAGAAGGTTTAGGATTAATTAAAACTATGGTTAAAGAAGGAATAACTCCGACATATTGTTATGAGTTGTATGCTCCTTTAGCGCCAGAGAACTTCTTTAAGCATGAACTTTTAGGAACTTTATTAAAGCAAAAGTTAGATGATGAGGATTATGATAAACTAAGATCTTTATTTGTTGTTAGAAATGAAACATCAAGTGATTTTTATGATGTTACACACACATTTAACGAAGTTTATAATTTAGATATGAGTGACACTAGTAGTTTGCAGTCTGTTATTGGGGATAAAGAAGAATTGTCTCAAAGAAAGAATGGAAAGATTGGTGCTAACTTTAGTTTAGAAATCTTCTTGATGGTTTTAAAGGAAAATAAAATTAGAAAGAGTTTGATTAATAGTAGTTTTGTAGAGTTAATGGAATCTATGGCTAATTTATACAGATTAGATGAATATGAACTATGCAACATTTTAATTGCTTCAATTGAAGGACTAGGTTCTCAAGAGAAGATTAATTATGAAATATTTAAAAGAAAATGTTTTGAGTATCGTAAGGTTATGAAAGTTAGTAATAAAGATGTTAAAGCATTAGAGGATAAGAAAAAAGGCGTTAGTAAAAAGGTTGAAATGCTTCAAGAGTTAGAACCTTTCCAATATTTAAGAATTTTACAAGGTAACATGGAGCCTAGTAAGCAAGATGTAAAACTAATTGAAGATTTATCATTGATGACAAAGTTAAATCCAGAGGTTATTAATGTATTGTTAGACTATGTAATGTTTAATAAACAAAATACTCTTCCATACAATTATGTAATGAAGGTTGCATCATCTTTAGTTAGAGAGAATATTTCTACTGCGACAGAGGCTATTGATCATTTCAAGAGTTTTAAAACTAGATATAGTAATACGAAGAAAGAAACTACTAAAGTAGTGGAGTCTCCAAAAGAGGAGATTGAAATAATTCCTGAAGTTAAAAGTGTTCCAAAGAAGGTTGAGGTTGTAAAAAAAGAAGAACCTCGTATTGATGAAGCTGAGGAGTTTGAAAAACTAAAGAAAGCTAGAAAGGAAAGAAAGAAAAATGCAACAGTTGAAGTTTAATAAAAATACTAAAGCAAATAGAGAAATCCTTAAGAAAAAAGATGCTGTTGCAGATGAACTTTTAACTAAAAAAGAAATTAAAGATATTATCAAAAAATTAAATGTTGGGATGGAAGAATTTAATTATTATTTAGGATATTTTTTGTGTTATTACGAAGATAGAATGTGTTGTAAATCTTGTACAAATATAGAAAATTGTGCTAAAGAAATTAAGGGGACAATTTTAAAACTTGTTAGAAAAGAAGATGGGGCTTTAGAAAGAGAATATACACTATGTCCTAAAAAAGAAGAACAAAGAAAATTGAAAAACAATTATTTGATTAGAGATTTTAATGATGAATTGTTAAAAATTGATATTGATAATATGGAGAATAAAAAGGGACGCTTTGAATATGAAAAAAGAATTATGCAAATAGAGTCTCTTGATGCTAGTGAAGGCTTGTTTGTTTCTGGTGGTTCTTCTTCTGGAAAGTCTTATCCACTTATTGCTTTGTGTAATGAGTTTGTTAAAGAAGAGAATAAAACTTGTGCATTTGTAGATGTTAAAACTTTTATTGATTCTTTAAAGAATACTTTTAGTTTTAGTAAAGAAAATTATGTAAAATTAATGGATACAGTCAAAAATGCCGATATTTTAGTTTTAGATAATTTAGGTGAAGAAAAACAAAGTGAATGGGTAAGAGATGATGTTCTTGGAACCATTATTGATTATCGTAGTAAGAATAATTCGTTAACATTTATTACAAGTTGCTATACATTAAGTGAACTTGAAAAAATGTATAATGTTTCTAAAACAAACCATGAAATGGGAAAAATTAAGGCAAGTAAATTTATTGATAAGATAAAGGCTATTTGTCCAAATGTAATTAATATAGAAAAGTAAAAGGCGAGAGCCTTTTTTCTTTTTATATATTGGGTATTTTATTGGTTGAAATAATTAAAAGTGGTATTATTAAATCGGATATAAGGAGAGATTTTAGTGAAAAAAATTGGTATTTTAACATCTGGTGGAGATGCGCCTGGTATGAACGCTGCGATAAGGGCTGCAGTTAGAACATGTTTAAACAATAATGTGGAGCCTTATGTTATTTATGATGGATATAAAGGTCTTGTTGAAGGTAAGATAAAAAAAGTTGATAGAAGATTTGTTTCTGAGGTTTTAAATCGTGGTGGAACAATTATTGGTACTGCTAGACTTCCTGAGTTTAAGGATGTAGAAATCCAAAAGGAAGGATTAAAAAAACTAGAAGAAATTGGTATAGAAGGCCTTGTTGTTATTGGTGGAGATGGAAGTTTTAGAGGCGCTAATGAACTAGGAGAACTAGGTATTAAATGTATTGGTGTAGCAGGAACTATCGATAACGATATTAACTCACCTGGATATACAATTGGATTTGATACAGCATTAAATACTATTATTGATGCAGTGGATAAGTTGAGAGATACATCATCATCTCATAATAGATGCACGATTGTTGAAGTTATGGGAAGGCATTGTGGAGATTTAGCTTTATATAGTTCGATTGCTTGTGGAGCGGATATTTTAATAGATCCTAACACTGAATTTGATGAAGAAGAAATGTATAAGGAAATTATTGCAATGAAAGAAGAAGGAAGAAGACATGTTTTAATTATTGTTAGTGAAAACATTCTTGATTCTAATGAACTTGCAAAAAGAATAGAAGAAAATACAGGTTTTGAAACTAGAGCAAATGTTCTAGGCCATTTCCAAAGAGGAGGACATCCTACAGCAATGGATAGATTTAGAGCAAGTGTTTTAGGTAGTGAAGCTGTTAAGTTTTTATTAGAAGGTGAAAGCGATAAAATGCTTTATTTGTCTAATAAGGAAGTTAAGAGTTTATCTTTTGATGAAGCTGTAAAGAAAAAAGTTGTTGATTATATGTACTTATATGAAGTTAATAAAGTTATTGGATAAGGAGTGAGGTTATGCACAAATGTAAAACTAAAATAGTTGCAACACTAGGTCCTGCGAGTAGCGATTACAAGACAGTTAAAGCGTTTGCTGAGGCTGGATTAGATTTAGCTAGAATAAATATGTCTCATGGCACTTATGAAGAACATTCAAAGAAAATAGAAATCATTGAGCGTCTTCAAAATGAAGGATATTTGATTGCTATTATGACAGATTTGAAGGGCCCTAAAATTAGATGTGGAATGTTTGAAAATGATGGTGTTGAATTTAATGCTGGGGATATTACTAGAATTGTAAAAGAGGATGTTCTAGGTACTAAAGATATGTTTACTACAACATATAAAGGCTTGTATGAAGATTTAAGTGTTGGGGATAAGTTTACATTTGATGATGGATTACTTCTTTTTGAGGTTGTTGATAAAGAAGAAGATAATAAAGCAATAGTTTGTAGGGCGTTGAATAATCACTATTTAAAAAACAAGAAAGGGTTAAATGCTCCAAATATTAAATTGTTAAATGAATATATAAGTGAAGTTGATAAGAGAGATATCGATTATATTTGTACTCAAAGTGTAGATTATGTAGCGGCTTCTTTTGTTAGAAGAAAAGAAGATTTGATTGAACTTAAAAATATGCTTGTTGAAAGAGGCAGAGAAGATATTAAAATTGTTGCTAAAATAGAAAGCCCAGAGGGCGTTAGTAATATGGATGAAATTCTAGAGATTAGTAATGCTGTAATGGTTGCTAGAGGTGACTTAGGGGTAGAAGTTGATTTAGAAGAAGTTCCTTTTATTCAAAAACAAATTATAAAGAAATGCAATATTGCTGGTAAACCGGTTATTGTAGCAACTCACATGCTTGAATCTATGCAAACATCTTTAAGACCAACAAGAGCAGAAGTTAGCGATGTGTTCAATGCAGTTTTAGATGGTGCTGATGCTGTTATGTTGTCTGGAGAAAGTGCTAGTGGTAAGTATCCTGTTGAATCTATAAATGTTCAAGTTAGAATTGCTAAAAAAGCAGAGGAAATATTAGACTACGAAAGATTCGCTAGTGATTTCTATGAATCATCAAATAAATCTCAAGGTGACGCAATTGGTATATCTGTTTCTAAATCTAGTTTAATGCTAGATGCTAAATTAGTTGTAATTGTTTCTAACTCATTTACTGCAGCTAGAAAGTTGGCTAAATTTAAAATTAAATGCCCAATATTGGCGGTTGTAAAAGACAGAGATTTAGCTATAACGTTAAATGGTTTATATTATGGAATTACCGCTATTTGTGATGAAAAAGAACAAGAATACAATTATGAAGAAAAGGAAAAATTGGCATTAGAGTTGGCTAAAAAGTATGGTGTTAAAGAAGGCGAAACAATTATCTTTGTTAGTTCTAATTCTAAGATTAATAAATCAAATGCTATGAAAATTTTACAGGTGGAATAATATGAAGTATGCATTAGTTGTAGATTTAGGGGCTACTAATTTAAGAGTAGCGTTAGTTAATGATAACTATAAAATAATAAAGAAGGTAAAGTGTAATACGAGTAAAAGTAAGGATATAGCGTTTACTATTTTTACTGAATTTAAAAATATGGGTGTTGATTGTGAACTTGCTGGAATATCTGTCGGCGTTCCTGGATCAATAGATTTTAAAAATAATATTATTAGGGACTTGCCTAATTTAAATATCAAGGAATACGACTTATATAGTGCATTACATAAATTGTTTAATGTTCCAATTAAAATAGTTAATGATGCATCCCTTGCAGCGCTTGGTGAATATTTGAATCATAAAGATGAAAAAGTATTTCAATACATTACTATTTCTAGTGGAATAGGTGGAGGTCTTATTTATCAAGGAAAACTTTTTGAGGGTAATAACGGCTTTGAACAAGAGATTGGTAGAATTAGTGTTAAAGATAATATTTTTGAAGGATTATGTAGTGGTAATGCTTTAAAAAATAGATTATTAAAAGAAAACATTGATGAAGAGTATCCTAGTGCTGCACTAGTTTCACAAAAGGATAATTATAAAAAAGTTGTTGGGGAATGGTTAGATGATTTAAGTATCGGCATTGCATCAATAATAAAAATTATAAATCCAAGTATGATTGTCTTTGGTGGCGGCCTTGGAATGAGCGTGGATTATTTTAAAGAAGGGCTTATTGCTCGTCTTAGAGATAAACTTCCAGAAGATGTTGTTAATGATCTTAGAATTGATAAAGCAATTTATGGTGATGATAGTGGAATAATAGGAGGAAGTCATTTAATCTTTCAAGATAATTAAGTGATAAACTTGAATTATTTACTATTAATTATTAATATAAGAATGTGAGGTTGAGAGCATGAAAAATTTAAAGAAATACATTTTTATGATGGCTGCTATGTTTTTGATGTTTTTCGCTGCGAATGATTCGGTAGTTAAAGCAGATGAAGAACCATCAGTAACTTTAGAAGATGTTGTTATTAATGCAAATTCTTCTGGAGAAGCAAGCAATGTTTATGAGGTACAAGTAGAAATAGAAGATGATAATGACGAAGAATTTGAAACATATATTAAGGTTAAAAAACAATATACTAGAACAAGAGATATTACTATTACCATCAATATAGATGAAGAAACTTTGTTAACTTATGATACTAAGTTTGATGTTTGTGAAATCATTCCAGAAGGAACAGCTGGTAATGTTAGAGAAGAACAAGAATGTTCTTATTATTCTACAAGCCATAAAGTTCATAATTTCCAAATTTCTGGAAGAAATGATGGAGAAAAACATCTTAAAATAATTTTCTATAGTAACTATGCAACTAAAGCTGTATCTAAGAGTTATGAAAAAGCAATAAACTTAGATACTACAGGACCAGTTATAACTTTAGAAAAAGGTGAATATATCTTTTTACCTGCAGGACAAACATATACTGAACCTGGAGCTACATGTATAGATGATAGTGGTATTGTTAATGAGGGTGGTTGCGTTGTAGAATTTGATAAGAATCCACAAATAGATATGCAAAAATCCGGGTATCAATATTTAAGATATACAGCAACAGATTTTTTGGGAAATGAAGTTAATGTATTAAGAAAAGTAATGGTTGAAGTAGCTCCTCCAAAAGAAGGAATTGACTATTATTGGTTCTTCGCAATTGGTTTTGTTGTTATCGTTGCAGGATTCCTAGGATATACAGTTATAAAAAATAAAGATAAACAAAAAAATCAAAGCGTTTTATAGTTGACAAGAACCTTATTTAATGGTATTATACTTGAGCAACAATGAGTTGTGGAAAGAAGAGGCACCCGCTTCTCACCTGATTCCTGTTAGTAGGGATAGGTAAAATGTCACAAACCAAAACGTAATATTTGGAGAGTACAAACGGGTGCAAAAAGCCCGTTTTTATTTTATACTTTAAGGAGGTTATATCTTGATAGAACAACAACGTATGAATGAAAAAATGCCAACAAAGCCAAATTCAGATGATTTGGTAAATGAGAAGATCAGATTCAATGAAGTGTTACTAATTGATGAAAATGGTGAACAATTAGGAATCAAATCTAGAGTAGAAGCAATGGGTATTGCTCAATCTAGAGACTTAGATTTATTCTGTGTTGCTCCAATGGCAAAACCACCAGTTTGTAAAATTATAAACTATGGTAAATACCGTTTTGAACAACAAAAGAAAGCTAAGGAAATGAGAAAAAACAAAAAGACAATTGATGTTAAAGAAATTCAATTATCATGCAACATCGGAGAACACGACTTTAACACTAAACTTAAAGCTGCAAGAAAATTCTTAACAGCTGGAGATAAAGTTAAAATCTCAATTAGATTTAAAGGTCGTCAATTAGCATTTGCTGATCAAGGTGTTGAAATGGTTAATAAATTTGTTGGAATGTGTTCTGACATCGCAACTGTTGAAAAAGAACCTTTATTAGAAGGAAAATTATTAATGGGTGTAATAGCGCCAAAAACACAAAAAAATTAGGGAGGAAAAAACATGAAAAACAAGATGAAATCAAAAAAGGCAGCAACAAAAAGATTTAAAATGACTGCTAGTGGTGAATTAAAAAGAAAACAATGTGGTAGAAACCACCAAGCTTGGGCTAGAAGCAAAAAACAAAGAAGACATTTGAGCAAACCTGCTTATGTTAGTAAGCAAGATCAAGGAAGAATTGCTCAATTATTCCAAGGGTAATATAGGAGGTAACGTAAGATGAGAGTAAAAGGCGGAAATATAGCAAAAAATAGACGTAAGAAAATTTTAAAATTAGCTAAAGGTTATTATGGTTCTAAACATTTACTTTATAAGACAGCTCACGAACAAGTTATGCGTTCTTTGAACTATGCTTATAGAGATAGAAGAGCAACTAAGAGAAACTTCAGAAAATTATGGATAACAAGAATTAATGCTGCTGCTAACCAAAACAATATTTCTTACAGCAAATTAATGCACGGCTTAAAATTAGCTAATATCGATATCAACAGAAAAATGTTATCAGAAATCGCTATTAACGATGAAGCTGGTTTCAAAAAATTAGTTGAAACAGCTAAAAAAAGTTTAGCAAAATAATTGAGTGTTTATAGAACACTCTTTTTTTATTTTATAGTAGAATTTCTTAATTATATATTGTATAATCTAACTTAGGAGATGATATTTATGAAAAAGCCTGTTAAAATAATTTTAATACTTTTATTAATTGTTGGTCTTGCTGTTGGTGGTTACTTTATTTACAAGACATTCTTTGGAGAAAAATTTGAAGAAATTAATGCTGATGATGGCTGGAGAATTTATTTAGCTGCAACTGAGAAGTCTGGTGCTAAAGAAGAATACTATGTTTCTTATACTAGAAAAGATAGTAATGGAAAAGTAACTGGTAGTGCAACTGTTGATAATTTCGGTTTCTATCACAAATGGGATGGAGATTATAGTGGTAATGAGTATGTTGTAAAGATTGGCGAGGGAAGATATGGTTACTTTGTTGAAGAAAATGGAACAAAGAGTTCTGCAGCTATGACAGCATCTCAATATAATTCATCATATGGTGAAGTTGAAGAATTTAGTGGTTTAGAATTCATTGGTTCAAATGTTATGGTAGATAGCGAAACAGCAATTCTTGCATCATATGCTCAATTTAATGTTGTTAAAGATATTGGATTTACTCATGTTTTCGGTAAACTTGATGGCAAAACAGTATGGAGAACAACTTACACTTGTATATATGAATATAACGGTGTTAGATATGCTGGTGAATATGTAAGAGATGTTTATTTCGATGCTACAGTTGAAAAAGTAACTGTTGAAATTAATGATAAAGAAGTTGATGCTTCTAATAAAGTAATTAGAAAAGGTAAGAGTAGAAAAGTTGATATTGAATACAATGTTGAATACAAAACAAATCAATCATTAGTAAAAACAGACTTTAGTGAATATCCAGCAATAGCTTAAAAAATAAAAGCCTCAATCGAGGCTTTTTTTATTTCTAATTTTTAGATTGTCTAAACATATCAAATTCGCTGAATTCGATATCACTTTTGAAGTAAAGAACTTGTTTAGCGTGTTTTGCTACTTCTACTTTTTCTTCTTTTTCATCCCACATTTCTGATATAGAAAGGGTAAATGTACCTTTAGGAGATAAAACTTCAAAAGGTTTGTTTATTGTGAAATTATTTCTTTGTTCTATTTTTACTATTTTAGTTTCAGGATTATATTCTAAAACTCTAGCTACGAAGTCTTGAAGAGGTATTTCGGCAGTTCTATCAAAGATTTGTTCTTCCGGAGTTATTTTTCCTTTAAAAAATCCGTGTGATGTTGGTCTAGATTCTGCTTTTAAAGTTTCGTTTATATAACTTTGGTAATTTGTTTTCTTTTTATTATATATATCATCAATTACTCTTCTATATTGAGAAATTATTGTCGCAAGATAATATTCACTCTTCATTCTTCCTTCTATTTTTAAAGAAGAAACATTGTGCTTTATTAATTGTTTTACATGTTTAATGGTTTGTAAATCTTTTGAAGAAAAAGTGAATAAGTGATCGCTTACCTTATTCATGTTCTCATCATATAAATTATAGAACCATCTGCATGATTGAGCACATCCGCCTCTATTTGCGTCTCTTCCTGTCATATAGTTGGATAGGACACATTTACCACTTATAGACATGCACATTCCTCCGTGTATAAATACTTCTAATTCTACGGGAGATTTTTTTGATATTTTTTTGATGTCATTCATGCTGCATTCTCTAGCTAATACAACTCTAGTTACACCTTTTTCTTTTAATAGTTTTATGGCTTCACTGTTCATTGTTGAAATTTGCGTAGATACATGTATTTCTATGTTCTTTTTTACTTCGTTAGCCAAGTCGATTAATCCAACATCACTAACAATAATGGCACTTACGCCTGCTTTATCTAATTCTTTAACGTAATTTTGGAAATCTTTTGTATCTAACAAGTCGCTGTTATGTGCGACAATATTGCAAGTTACATAAATTTTACCATTATATGATTTTGATATTTTAACTGCTTCTTTTATGTTATCAAGTGTAAAGTTTGAAGCGCGAGCTCGTAAAGAATATTTTTGCCCACCTAAGTATACAGCATCAGCTCCATAGGCGAAAGCAACTTTTAAACGTTCTAAATTGCCAGCTGGTGCTAATAATTCAATCTTTTTCATTATTTGCTTTCCTCCTTTAGTAAGAAACTACCGTTATGCAAGAATGGTGTGCTATAAGTGAATTTTTTATTGAATTCTTCTTTTAATGCACTGTAAAGATTAGTGTCATCATTTTCTATAGCATTTATTGCTTTTGAGTAATATTCAATATATTCCTTTATTTCATTTTCTTTTAAGAATAATGTATCGATTCTAAAATGATTTATTTTGTTTTTCTTTAGTTCATCTAAATAGCAAAATAAACTGTATTGTTTATTGTTGAATACGGTTAAGCCACTTTTATTTTCTAAAAGGTAATAGTAGTCTTCTCTTGTCTCTTCTTTGATGTAATAAAGGGAACTGTTTTTCTTTAATTTGAAATTGTTTAGATAACAGCTAAGTATAGGTCTTTTTGAATATGTTATTGGATAATATCCTTGCACTAGAAGTTCGACGTTTCCTTTTGTTGAAATGGATATGTTTTTTATATCATCTAAAGTTATTTCTTTTGAAAGGCAAACTCTGTTTGCCCCAAGGTTTAGTAATGAGTTAGCACTGTAGTTGTTAGTTACGTAAGTTTGAAAATCTAATGTAACTTTGTTTTCTAGTTTTAAATCTTTTAACACATTAAAAATTCCTAAATCACTAACAATAAATCCATCAACATTTAAATCAACTAATTTCAATGCTTGTTTTTTGAATTTGATGACATCTTTTTCTAAAGCAAAAATATTAATGCTTAAATAAACTTTTTTGTTGTGACTTTTTATTATATCAATATTCTTTTTTAAGTCTTTTATTGATAATGAATAAGGTTGATTCAAGCAAAAGTTCTTAAGTCCTATAATTATAGAATTTATAGGAGTGTCTAAAAAAGGTAAAAATCCTAATTCATTAGTATTTAAAATTAATTCCATAAAATCACCACTAATATATTAATGCAAAAAGAGATAATTTTCTAGTGTATGATTATTGTAATGGAAAAACTATTGATTTTTAGCAAAAAAAGTGCGAATTATGCTTAATTTTAGCGTATTGATTTTCATTTAAAAATTATAGTTTTCACCAAATTCAGTAAATTTATGTTAAATCTTGTCTAAAAATGTTATACTTATGATAAGTAAAGGAAGTGATTGAAATGGTGGGAATTATAAATAATGTACATCCGATCATTTTGGATACTGTTGTGGTTTCTGTTTTTGTTTTGATGATTTTCTTTGGAGTTATTAAGGGGATAAAGAAAACTGCGATAGATTTCGGGTTGTTTTTAGTTTCGCTTTTTTTAGGATTTAGTTCATTCACAAATTCATTAAAAGTTGTTGTTGCTAAGAACTTTTTGGATATAAGCAGTTGGACTCCTGCGGGTAGTGATAATGCTTATAAGTTAGCTGCATCGTTCTTTACTAGTGTGTTAGCTTCTTTAATAATTTTCTTACTATTCTATATTTTATTACATGTTATAGAAATCTTAGTTAAGATGATTCTTAAGAAGAAAGCTGGGGATGCTCCAAAAGAGCCTAAGAGCAAAGTTGGAAGAGTATTTGCTGGTCTTCTTTCTGTTGTATATCAAGGTGCAGTATTTGTTGTTTTAATGATATGTATGAATAACAATCTTGTTGGAATGAATGGTGCTTTTGGCAAGACTACTGTAACTAAATTTATTGTTAATAATTCTACAAATTTAATTGTTAAGATAGATGAAGATGCAGAAGAGAAACTTGTTCTTAAACTTTTAAAAGGAGATGTTTTATATTCTCCTGAAGAAGAAATTGTAGATGGTTATTATTATTTAGAAGAGAATGCTTCAGAAGTATTTATGGAAAAAGAATATATTGAGGTTTTAGCTGATGAAAAATTAACAAATGAAGAAGCAGTAGAATTTATCAAAGAAAGATTAGTTGCAATTAGTCATTTGGCTAATGTTGCTACTGAACTAGATACGTTTGATACATATAATAAAGAGTTCAGTGATCTTGTTGAAGAATGGCTTACTTTAATAGATAGAGCAAGACAAACTAAAGACCTAGGACAAATTGAATTTACTATGAATGAATTTAGTGAAATTCGTCTTTCTTTAGTACATGCAGGCTTGAGTGATAAGACAATTGCTAAGTATGACGCAATTGCTATTGGAAAATAAAAAATAGTTTGGTCAAAAATATTTAATATAAAAAAATTATTGTATATAATAAAGTGTAGAGATATCTAAGGTAGGAGGAGTTTTATGGAGATCACTTTTATTATAGATGCGGTTTTATATGCAATAATTTTAATTAGTATTTATTATGTTTTTAATAAGGTTTTTGCTAGGTCGAATATAGCGTATATTTTATTGTGCTCTTATGTTGTGAAAATTGCTGCCTTATTCTTTGAATTAGAGGCTCTTTCTTCTTTAGTTGATGTAGCAATAATAAGTGCTGTTTTAAGTGTTGTTATTTCAAATGAGCAAAAAATTAATAAACTATTAAAAAGAAAAAAAGCACCAAAGTCAAAACAAAATGCGAATGCTGATAAAAAGCAATTATATAAAGTTATTAATACTACAGTTAATATGTTGTCATCTGCTAAAATTGGAGCAATTATGACTTTTGAAAAGAAAAATTCTTTAGATGAATATATAAAGCAAGGAGTTAAAGTTGATGCTCCTGTTAGTAGCGAACTTTTAACTACTATCTTCTATCCTGGAACAACGCTTCATGATGGCGCTGTTGTAATTAGAGGTAATAATATTGAAGCCGCTTCTGTTTACTATACTCCAACAATAAAAGCTTTAGGTGGTAAGTATGGTGCAAGACATAGAGCTTCGTTAGGTATTAGTGAAGTGTGTGATGCTGTAACAGTTGTTGTAAGTGAAGAAACAGGAAGAATTTCTTTAGCGGTTGATGGAGAATTGATTGCTGTTAATAGAGAGAATTTCTTACAAATGTTTAAAGAAGAATTAGAAAAATAATTAAAAGGATAAAATAAAAAGTTCACGTATGAAGTGATTTAATAAAAGTAGACAAAGAGTAAAAAAACTCAGTCTACTTTTTTTGTTATACTAGAATAAAGGAGGAAAACAACATGAGCAGACCAAATGGAACAAAAAACATAATGCGAACACCAGAAGAAAAAGCAAAGCTAATATTAGAATTTATGAGTTCAAATATGACTAGAGTATTGTTTTGTAAAGAAAAAAACATTAGTAGACGTTTATTTACAAAATGGTGTTATAAGTACGATAAAGAAGGGATAAAAGGATTAACATCAAAAACCGGAACAAAAATTGGAGCAAACAAGGGAAGACCAAAAAAAGCGAAAACAAGAGAAGAAGAATTAGAAAGAGAAAACTTAAAATTAAGAATAGAGATAGAACGATTAAAAAAAGGTTATTGTGTGAAAGGAGTTGGTCAAAGAAAGGAATACATTTCTATAAACAACAAGAGTTCCAAATCATCAGAGAATTAAGCCATAATTATCCGATAAACTATTTGTGTAAGATAATGGATATAAATAGACCTAGTTATTATAAATGGAAGAAAAGGCTAAATACTCCATCAACTAAAATGGTTCAAAGAGAAACGGATATAAATGTAATAAGGGAAATTCACGAAAAACACCCATCCCATGGATATAGATGGATTAACGCATATTTAAGAAGACATTATGGTGTAATAATGAGCAATAATCACGTTCATTTATGTTGTAAATATGCAGGAATAATCTCACAAGGAAATCATTATAAATATGTAAAACCTGGCGAAGAAAAGAAAAACTATCCCAACTTAATAATGAAAAATTGGAAATATTTAACTAGGCCATTAGAAGTTGTTGTATCGGATATGACGTCATTTTATGTTAAAGGAAAATATTATGAACTGACATTTTATTTTGATGCTTTTACAAAAGAAATTCTTAGTTATTCTCTTGCTACTAGAAAAGGAGATACAAAACAATATTATGATGGACTTAATAAAGTTTTAAATCTAATAAAAAATGAAGAATGTACTGAACCAACTATTTTGCACACAGATCAAGGTTCGGTATACTCTTCACTAAGCTATAACCAGCTTGTAAGTAATTATAACATTAAACGTTCAATGAGTCGAGCAGGAACCCCAACAGATAATCCAGTTAACGAATCATTGAACGGGTGGATTAAAGAAGAATTATTCATTGATTTTAACTTGAAAGAATCAGGTGACGTCGAGAAGACAATAAAAGATTACGTTCATTATTTTAACAATGATAGGCCTGCATATTCTTTAAAATATAAAACTCCAACTCAGTTTAAAACCAAATTGGAGTTAAATTGTGCTTTTTTATAAATTGTCTACTTTTTCTTGACTAGTTCA
>JBGVRX010000007.1:0-2495 GCA_045128835.1 Bacilli bacterium
CTTGATTCTGATCTAAAATATTCATCAAAATAATCTCCAATAGTATAGCATTCATTTTCACCTAATATATCAGATATAGTTGTATTATATACTTGAGCATACTTTTCTAAATGATGTGGCCTTGGTTTCATTTTATTTTGCTCATGCTTAACTATATTTGTTCTTGCCAATCCTGTTAATTCAGCTACTCTTTGCTGAGTTAATCCTTGGTTAGTTCTTAATTCTCTTAGTCTTGCTCCAATGTCTTTCAATTCAATCGCTCCTTATAAACTCTGATTTAATGTTCTGATTTAATAACATTATATACGATAAAATTAATTTTGTTAATACTTTTTAATTTACAAATATGGAATATATTCCAGTTCAAAATGTTATCTAAAAAATAACAAAAAAGTTATTGACAGGTAACATTTTTTGTTTTATAATTAAATCATAACAAGGGAAGGGGAAGTGAGAAAATGAATCTAAAGCTTTTAAAGGACAAAAGGAAATTACTAGGATTAACTCAAGAAGAATTTGCTGAAAGACTTGGGATGGCTAGAACTAATTACTTAAAAAAAGAAAAAGGAAGAGAAAACTTTAAACAGGAACAGATAGATAAAATAATAAAAGAATTAAAGCTTACTCCAAAAGAAGTAGTAGAAATATTCTTTAATAAATAAAATACTAAAATTTTATAAAATGTGTGACAAGAAGATAACATTAATTAATAAACTTGCATATAAATGATAACATACTGATGCTAAATAAGACGAAGTTGTCTAATAAGTATTAGGAGATGTGAGTATGAGAGGAAGACTTTGTAATGTAGAACAAAGGCAATTTTTAAAATGTGTAGGAGTTAATCCAAAAGACTTCTTGTTTATTAACGAGGATTTTGAAAGCTATACATTTATTCATAAAGCAACTGGAAAACAAGTATGTTTTAGGAGGTAAAAAATGTTAGATTTTATTGATTATGAATCAGAAGAAAAAATAATAGGAACTTGCAGCTATTGTGGTTCTAATATTAATTCAACTTCAGATCATTACGAATTTGGAAATGAGTATATATGTGAAGATTGCAAATTTATATACTTAGAAAATCATTTAGTATATGGGGTGGATGATTGTGAATTATGTTAAGATTTTAAAAATTGAAACTAAAGATGGAATAGAATTGGATATACCTTTCGATACATTAAGAATTGGAAAACACATAATTTCAGTAATTAAAAATGGAAGTACTGCAGTTGAATTTTATGGTGGGAAATTATGCTATTTTAAAAAAATATATTCACCAGAAAAAGAAATGTGTTTAGTATTTTTTGATATTGTGGAGGGTTAATTAAGAAGGATTTTAAAATATCAGAATTAAAAGAGATATTGATAGAAGGATTTGAAGAATCATATGAATAAAATGCGAACTACAATGGAGGTTTAAATGGAGATAGAGATAATAAATTCAACAGGAACTGAATGGTATAAGGATAGTATAGGAAAAAGATTTAAAGTTCAATCAGAAAGCCGAAAAGGTGGTAGAGGCAAATATGTTGTAAGATTTGAAAAAGAAGATAGAACTTTAATGAATGGATATATGTATGGTTGGGTAGATAAGGAACATTGCAAAGAAGTAAAGCCTATTGTATATGAATTTATTTCAGGTGAGGATTATGATTACTTAATTCCAATTAAAGAATAGTGATTTGAAATTAAATGTGAAGGAGTAAAAGTATGAAAGTTAATCATAGTGTATGTAAATATTGCGTTTATTCAGAGTATGGAGATACAAACTATATCTGTACCAAAAAAGATAACACTTGTATTAAAGATTTAGAAAATTTAGAGTTTGATTGTCCTTATCACAAGGAACTTTAACTAACAATTCAGCAAAACGATATCTTAAATAACTGGAGGGTTAATCATGGAAAATGTATTTGATGAAATGACTATTACTACTGAAGAAAATGAAAGATGGAGGGTTACTGATCTAAAAACTGCTGATTATTGTTTTGAAACCATTAAAAGTATAGAGGATAAAAAAGCCGAATTAAAGGCATTTGCAGAGGAAAAAATTCAAAAGGTACAACAATGGCTTGAAAATGAATTAAAACCTCTAGAAGCTTCTGAGGAGCATTATAAAGGGTTAATAACTGAATACTATATAGAACAAAAGAAACTTAATAACAAATTTAAACTTTCAACTCCTTCTGGGAAAATAACACAAAGGACAACTAAAACTTTAAACTATGATGAAGATACTATGTTAAACTATCTAGAAGGCTCTCACAGTGATTTAATACAAGTAGTGAAGAAATACTCTAAGAACGATGTAAAGAAGCTTATAAAGGCAAATAACGGTACTATAATCGATTCTGAAACTGGAGAGATTCTTTCATTTGTAACTGAAGAAGAAAAAACAACATACTCAGTTAAAACTAATTAAATTATAAAGGAGATTGAGAATATGTGTAAATTTCAAGCAGTTAAAATAGCATCAGAAAAATTAAGAGAAT
>JBGVRX010000008.1:0-58530 GCA_045128835.1 Bacilli bacterium
TCGATTTTTGCTGCTGATTTTTCTAAATCAATAATATAAATACCGTTTCTTGCAGTATAAATATATTTTTTCATTTTAGGATTCCAACGTCTTGTTTGGTGTCCGAAATGAACTCCTGCTTCTAATAATTTTCTTGTAGTAATAACTGGAGCAGTTTCAGTTGATACTACTGTCATGCTTTCTTCACTCATTTAGTAAAGTCCTCCTTCTTTTGTTTTTTCCTCCATTAATATAACATTTTCCCACTTCTAATCTGGCACCTTTGCCTAGAAGCACTAGAGAAAACTACTTATTAATGTGTGTATTGGTTTTTCACAACCTCGCCTATTTTAGCACATATGTTTAAACTATTCAAGTCATACTTATACTTTTAATATATAAATATATATGGGCACAAAAAAAAGTGCTTGTTTTATTGACAGTCATGCCCTACAATAACAATGCAGGCGTTTGGGGTGTTGTTATGGAAAATGCAAAATACAGGGAACTTTTAAAAGGATTAAATGCTAAAGAAAAAAAGATTGCTAAATTATATTTTGGTATAGGCGAAAGTGCAAAACTTAGCGCTGGTGAAATTGCCGAAAAGTTAAGTTATTCTTATGGATATGTAGATTTTGTTATAGAAAATCTTGAAGATAAATTGGACATGTTACACTTTTATAGCATTTCTAAAGATAGTGAGAAAAAAAGTAAAAAAACATCTAATAAATCAAAAAAGATGGATGCTTTTTATATGGTTGAAAAAGTCGATGAGGCTACAAGTAAATTAATAGATAAAATGAGTGATGCATTTTTTAAAATGTTTCCCAATGAAGAACCTTTAGTTGTTGAGCACAGTTTGAAATTATTGCCTAAAAAAGATAGAAATATTGTGTTTTTATACTATGGGCTAGATGGAATACATTGCATGGATTATGATGAAATTGCTGAAAAGTATAAAATGAGTATTGATAGTGTAGATAAGTCTTTAGAAACTAGTATACGAACTTTAAAAAGAAATTTCTCTGAAGGTAAAGTTGGCTCCGCTAGAACTGAATGGAAAGAAAATAAATATTCTCTTCTTGTAAAAAGGTATGGAAAAACTAAAGTTGAAGAAGCCATGTCATTATTTAGTAAGCAAAAGCAAGAAATGGTTAAAGAATATTATATGGAAGAAAGCGCAACTTCTAAAAAAATTGCAGAAAAACACGGTATTTCTACAAGTACCGCTTACAACTTAATCATTGATACAGTAGAGAAGATTGACAATATTTTAAAAGATAATTCTTTGCCAAAATCAGAGGGATTATTCTTTTCTAAATTTCCGGATGCAACAAAAGATCAAATAATATCCGCTTTTAGTTTATTAGATGAACAAAAACAAACAATTGTTCGTCTGTATTATGGTATAGGAACTGAAAGTCTTCCTATTCAAGAAATAGCTAAAAAATATTATGTTGGTAATGAAAAAATTATAGATATTATTGAAGAAACTATTAGAAAAACTAGTAAAAAAATAGAACTTTTTAGTAATGCAAACACAAACATATTTTATAAGAAATTCAAGGGCTTTAGTAAAGACCAAATTAACAATGTTTTGTCCAAATTAACAATAGAAGAAAAAGATGTTATTAGTAGTTATTATGGATTAAACGGGACAAAGTTAACCATAGAACAAATATGTAAAAAATATAATTATAATGTGAGTTCTATGCACAGTTTAATAGGTAAAATTAGAACAAATATTAAAAGAATGTTAGAAAATCCGGAAATTATTTTAAAAACTACTATGCCAGTTAGGAATAAACAAATTATAGAAGAGTCTAAATTGGATAAAATTTATCAAAAACATGAAACACTTGTATCTAAATATGGTATTGAAAAAGTAAAAGAATCATTGGTAATACTTAGTACTGAAAATAGTTTGCTTATTAAAGAGTTCCTCGGTATAGAAATGGAGAAAAAAACGCTAAAAAGTATATCTTTTATCAAAGGTATAAAAGAAGAAAAAATAGCAAATGCAATTGCTGATAATTTAGATGAAATAGAAAAGTTTTTAGATAGTTACAAAGCGAGTAGATCTAAAAGCAAGAGAGAATCTAATAAATATTATGAATTAGTTTTTAAATATGGGTTAGAATCAGTAGAAAAAGCCTTTAGTCTATTAAAAGACGACAATCAAGAATTAATTAGATTGTGCTGTGGTTTAGGTTGTGAAAAACTTTCTCAAACAGAAATTGCTAAAAAATATAATACAAGTACAGCGAATATATCAGCACGTATAAGTAGAAGTATTGCTAAGATTGAAGAATATATTAAAAATCCGCCATTGCCAAAAGAGAAAAAAGAAACTAAATCAAAAAAAGGTAAAAAAGTTAATAAATATGAAGAACTTATTTCAAAATATGGTCAAGAAAAAGTCGGAGAAGAATTTTCAAAACTAAGTGATACTAATCAAAAAATATTGAAGATGTACTATGGTATAAACGGCGTAGAAATGTCACTAAAAGAAATAGCAGAAGAAGTTAATTCGAATGAAAAAGCGGTTTATGCTAGAATTTCTCTTGTTATAAAAAGACTTATTAATAATATAGAGAATCCTGTTGAAGAAAGAGATGTTGTAATTAAAAAGAAAAATAATAAATATGATATTTTAATAGAGAAATATGGTGAAGATAAAGTAAAGGAATCATTTGAGAGTTTAACCGGTAAATATAGAGAGTGTGTTTCTTTGTATTATGGAATAGAAAATCAAGCGTTATCTCAAAAAGAAATAGCAGCAAAATTAAATGTTTCTGCTAACTATGTATCTGTTTGTGTTGTTAAAGGTATTCAAAAAATGGCAGATTTTATAGAAAATCCAGAAATTAAAGAAGATATGAAGGAAAAATTTTATGCCTATTTTGAAGGATATAGCAAAGAACAAATTGATGAAGCTAAGAGTGTTTTAAAAGAACGTGATCTAGGTGTTATTTATGATTATTATTTAAGCGAAAATAACTTGTCAATGACAGAAATTTGTGAAAAATACGATATTTCTCATAGTGGATTTTATGTAATAACAAAAAGAAGCCTTTCAAGCATTTTAAAAGAATTAAAAGAGCCAGGAACTGTGAAAAAGTCAACTAGAGGAAAGAATTTTTACGAGAATTTTGAAGGGTATACTAAAGAACAAGTAAAAGAAGCATTCTTAAAGTTAAGTGAAGATGATCAAGAGTTAATTTCGCTATTATATGGATTAGGTGAAATAAAGCTAACTTCTAAGCAAATTGCTGAGAAAAAAGGAATTAGTACAGCATATCTTTATAACAAAGTTGGTAAGAAAATCAAACTAATAAAAGAACTTTTAGTTAATCCAAATGTGCTAGATAAACCAGTAAAAATTGAAAAGGAAAAAACTATTAGCAAAAAGAAAAATAACGATAACTTGTTGTATGAGTATATTGTCAATGAAGACCAAGATGCTTTTGATGAACTTATAGATATAAATATGGAATCTGTTATTAAGGTAGTCAATAACTATATTAGTAATAGAGAAGTCGTAGAAAGTTATGATGAACTATTAACTCTAGGAACTATTGGTTTAATAAAGGCTATAAAATCATTTGATAAAGAGAATTTAGGTAAGAAAAGTTTATTAACAGTAGCAAGAACTTATATTGTAAATGAATTAAATAGTCAAACAGGAAAGAAAGATGAAAACGTAATATTCTTTGATGATAAAATAGAAGTTGGAAATAAAAAAGTTAAAGTAAAAAGCACTTTAATTGATGATACTTTTGAAGAAACGATAATCGAGGAAGAGTATAATAATTATAAATCAAAAAAAGTTAATCAAGCATTAGAATCTCTAGGAGAAAACGAAAGAAAAACAATAGAATTATATTATGGATTAAACGGACATAAGAGACACTCTCAAAGTGATATTGCTAAAATTATGGGGGTGTCTCCTGTTACTGTTTCTCGTGTTTTAAAAGAAAGTCATAGTGAACTTTTATTTGAACTTAGAGAGTTTAAAACTGATTATCCAATTAATGAAGAAATTAATAAAACTATAGAAAATCGTTTAAATAAAGAAGCAATAGCAAAACAAATGAAACAAGCATTCTTTAGTCTTTTTAAAGATAAAAATAAAGATGAGGTATTATCTTTGTTAAATTCATTGCCTGCTAGAAAAAAGAACATAATTTCATTATATTATGGTTTGAAAGATGAGTGCTTAAATTATGATGAAATCGCAGAAAAGTATAAAGTGTCTGTTGAGGAAGTTATTGAAGTAATCGAAGAAATTATAAATCAACTTAGAGGATTAGGAATGCCTAAAGATGAAGGCAGGGATAGCAATTTTAAAAAGTTAATAAGTAAGTATAGTAAAACAATTGTAAAAGATTCAATTGGCGAATTAAGTGAATCTGAAAAAGCTTTCTTAGTCATGTATTATACTTTAGGAAATGGTGAGACATATACTCTTCCAGAGATATCAAAAATAATTGGAGTAGATGAAGATAAACTTATCCTTTTAGAAAAGAAAATATTAGAAAAACTAGAAATTACAATGAGTTCAAAAGAAAAAATAAGCATTAAAAGAAAAGAATTTTTTGCTAAATTTACAGATAAAAAAGAACTAAAAAGAGTTCTTAAAACTTTAAATGAAAAAGAATTAACAATTATTAGTTTATATTATGGTTTGAATGGTAAAGAAATATTGACAAAAGAAGAATTGTGCAAGAAATTTAGAGTTAAAGAAAGTGAATTTGAAAAAGTAATTGAGGAGATAATCGCAAAGATTAATATAAATATTTCTTCAACTAAAAGATAAAGTTATCACTAGGCAAAAGTTTAATGCATATACTTTTAATGGTGATATATATGGATAAACTTAGTGAATTTAAGGATTTTGTAAAAGATAAGCCGTTCTTACAAGAAAAGGTTAATAAAAAGGAAACAACATGGCAAAGTTTGTATGAAACATATGATTTGTTAGGTGAAAGTGCGGATATATTTAAAGAAAATAAAGAGGAGACAAGAAATTCTGCAAGTGGCGGGAATACTGCAAATTTGCTTAAAATGTTAGAGGGAGTAAATTTAGAGAAGATTAATGAAAACTTAGAAGGTGTAAAGAAAATTTTAGGAGTTCTTGGTGAGTTTACTAAAAAAGAAGAACCTAAAGTTAGTAGAAGAAATTCTTATAAAGTACCAAGGAGTTATGACGACTAATGAGAAGCAGTGTTACTTCTATCTTGGATAAGGATCCAGACTATTGGAAGTTTTTAAGAGAAAGACCTTATTGGCATAGGATTTTAAGTGTTGATAGTAGTAAGATTAAAGAATTTTTAGAAGAATATAAGGTTGCTAGAAGAAAGAGATTTATTGATAAAGTAGAAGATACATCAAATTTACTTACAATAGTACAAGCAATGATGGAAGAATAAATATTTTGAGGTGTTTATTATGGAAGAAAAATTTATTGAGGAATGTGAAACAAATAAGATGAGTGACGCTTTCAATAAGCGATTTGAGGGATATTCTTTTGAAGAACTTCAAATAGCACTTTTAATTTTACCTCCAAGAAATAAAGAAATTGTTAGTGAATATTATGGGTTAAATGGGCAAAAACGTATAACAATGCGAGGTTTAGCAGAAAAATATAATATTACTGGTTCGGCAGTTAATTTAATCTTAAAAGGAAGTCTAAGAAAAATGGAAACTTTCTTAAAAACTGCTGATAGAGACAATTTGAAAGTCGATTACCTTTTTGAATTGGATTTTCCTGGATATAGGCGTATAAGTGTTGAAAGATGCTTGTTAAAGTTTAGTGTAAAATATAGAGATATTATTTGTCATTACTATGGTTTAAATGAATATAGAATGTATACAAAACAAGAACTTGCAACAAAGTATGGGGTTAATATAAGCGATATTTCGGCTTTGATAGAAGTTAGTAAAAGTCGAATTTTTGAATACTTGAAAAATGGATGTGTAGATGAAGTTGATTTTGAACTTAGAGATATTATTGCAAGGTATAATATTAACGATATAGTTAACACGCTTAATTCTATGAAACCTTTAGATAAAGAATTGTTGTGTTTGTATTATGGAATAGAAGGATATCGTAAACATAATTTTAATGAGATGATATCTTTTAGAAATGCAAGAGCAATAGATCTTTATATGGAATTAGAAAATTTAAAAGAAGTATTCCCTAGAAATATAGAAAAAACAATTTTAGCAAAAAGATTAGCAGAAAAGAAAAAAGAATTTAAATCTAGATTGTGCGTTAAAGAATCTGTAAAGATAGAAAAAGCACTTAAGTTTCTTTCAGAAAAAGAGTGGAAAATAATTAGTTTGTGTTATGGATTGGATGGTAAAAATCTAGTGCATAAAAGTATAATAAAAAAAGAATTATTTATAGATGATATAGATCGTGAAATTAATGATATTTTCAAAAAAATAAATAGTTATCTTGTAAGTATTGAAAATAAAGAGAAAAGGTAAATATAATTATTACTGAGGGGATAGTATGAGTAATAGTGATATTTTATCGTTAACATATGAACTAAAAGATTTACTTCTAAATAGTGATTTATATAAAGACATGAAAGCTAAAGAAGAGAGAATGCTATTAGATAAAGAATGTGCAAGACTTTTAAGTTGTTTTCAGCAGTTAAAAGATGAATACAAAGAGGCTAAAAGATTTGAAAAATATGGTTCAGATGTCGAGGGTGTTCAAAAAAGACTTAGTGAAGTTAAATATCAATTAGATGAAAACAAGTTAGTTAAAGAATATAATGAAGCTTATAAAAAAATGAGATTAGCTTTAAAGGAATTAGAAAAATGCTTGTTTAAAGACATTATTGAAGAAAAGAAAGAAATAGAAGTAGAATAAATGTAGAGCAAATCGAAATAAGTACTCTATTAATAATGAATTTTTTAGAATTTAAAGAGGCTTCGTTTATGAAAATATTTGCTTGCATTATTGATGATATACTTGAAAAAGAAAGAATAGGAAGTAATGTTACTACTATTCTTTTTTTGTTTATAAGTAAAGAAGATATTTTTATAGAAGGCATAGCAAATTCAACTAGCCCTTGTAAAAAAAGAGAAGTAGTTGAAGTGAATAAATTCTTAAAAATCAAACAAGGAATAGAAAAGAATACTATAATTCCTAAAATGTTTTGTAAAGTATTAAACGAATAGGTTAGAACTTCTTTTATGTCTTTTGCTAGAACAAAATCTTTTTGTTTGTTTTTTATAATTTCTAAAGTTTCTGAAAAGGTATTTGTTGAGATTTCTTCTTTTATTTTAAATGAAGAAACATATAAAAAAGTAAATCCAGTTAAATATAGAGATAGGGCTAATAGTAGGAATAATTTTGAATCGTTTATATTTGACCTTAAAATTGAAAACAAGAAACTAAATGATGGGAAGAAAATGCAATTTATTAATCGTTGAGCTTCTTCTTTTTTTATTTCTTGTTTTGTAACTGTTATTGAGGCGTAGATAGCACTGCTAGGGAATCCATTTAGTATACTCATTAATATTATACTTGCTCCTTTTCCGCTTATTTTAAATAATGGATAACTAATAAATTGAAGCAAGTAGGATATAAAATCTATTATTCCTAGTTTTATTAGTAGTTGATTTAGAATTAAAAAAGGGAGAAGTGATGGCAAAATGGTTTTCAAAAAAGTTATTAGTATATTAAATGTAGAAATTTTAACCTCTTGAATATTTATAGTTGCATAAATTATAAATAAGAAAAATAAAATGGATAAAAGTATCTTGGAAAATTTCATTGTCTCACCAGTAAATTTTATTAATTTTGAAGTTAAATAATGATATTGGGTTAAAATCTATATCAAAAAAGTTTTTCTTACATAGATTATAGTGAAAGAAGGAGGGAATATTCCATGAATCAAAATATGAATACGGACTGTGGATGTAACAACACATGTCCTCCATTAGAGCCTATTGTTATGCCGTGTAAAACATGCACTATAACAAAATGTTTTCCTGTCGAACAGCCAATCATATGCCCAACACATGTTCATAGAGTAAATAGATATGTTGCGGTTCCTCGTTACTATTCTACACATTCAACAAGTGAAGAAACTGTGTGTCCTGGGCAAGTTGCTCAAGGATTCCAAGGAAATATGAATCAAAATATGAATAACTTTAATATGTAACTTCATTCTTTTGGCCACTGATTAAACATCGGTGGCTTTTTAAATCTATTTTAAATGATAGTTCACTCTATTGTTAACAAAACGCTTTACTTTGTTAGTTCTTTTTATAATAGATTTGAGTCTATTTTAAATCAATTTAACGCTGTGAATTATTATAATTTAAGAAAAGGATATGAGGATTATGAAGATTGATATCAATTTATTATTTAAAGATGCTAAATACAGAGGAGAATGTTTGGTTTTCTTAAGAAAATCAAAAGGATACAGACAAAACGAGCTTGCAAGAATGCTTAATATGAAGCCCGGAACAATTTGGTCGTGGGAAAAAGGAACTGTAGATTTTACGATGGGAAAGTTTGGGCAAGTTTTAGCTGTTTTAGACATTAATCTTTTGGAGTATATAAATACTGATTATGTTACAACAGATGATGAAATAGAGATTAAAGTTTTTTGGAGATTTGTTAAAGAGTTAATGAAAAATAAGCAATGGATTAATAATGGTAATAGTATTGAAGATGTAAAGTTTGAAATGTGTAAGGAATTAGTTAAATTAGTTAGTGATTATGTAGATAAATTTTAATTTATCTTTTATTTTTTGCGTTAGTAGTGTATTCTTGTAATGGTGATTTTAGTATGGTTAATCAAGATAGAGTTAATGAAGCATTATTATTTGCTGCAGTAAAGCATGAAGGAATACAAATGAAACAACCTAAAGTTAGTTACGTTGCTCATTTGCAAGGGGTTTGCTTAGAGGCTGTTAGTGGTTGTTTAAATAATAATTCTAAGGTAGATTTGGAAAAGGTAATGATGTTAGCTTTGTTGCATGATACTATTGAAGATACAGATGCTACTTATGAAGAAATTAAAGAAAATTTTGGTGAAGATATAGCAAATGGTGTTCAAGCATTAACAAAGAATGAAGGTTTGCCATATACTGAGAAAATGAAAGATAGTTTAAAAAGAATAAAAGAGCAAAGTGTTGAAGTTGCTATTGTTAAATTAGCGGATAGATTGTTTAATTTGAAGGATGTTCCTCTTCAATGGGATGAAGAAAAGATTTATTCATATAGAGAAGAAGCTAAATTAATATTAGAAGAATTAGGTTTTGCAAATGAATTCATGGCAAATAGATTAAAAGAGAAGATTGGAACTTATTGTTTATAGGGTTTGTAAGTATGGTTTTAACTGTTTTATTATCAATAGTTGCTGTTGCTTTGATGTTTATATGTGTTTTGAAATTTCCTGTTTTAAAAGTTGGCAAATATAAATTTGATTCTTTTTATATTCCTTTAACTTTTGTTGCCTTAATTCTTTTGATTTTTCCTATATTTGATAAGGTGGAATTTTTCAGCATTTTATTTTCTAATTCTGCACTTAATCCTCTTAAAATATTGATTCTATTTATATGCGTTTCTGTTTTATCTATTTTTCTTGATGAAACAGGCTTTTTTGGATATATTGCAACGGTTTTTATAAAGAAATATAAGGATTCACAGTTTAAATTATTTGCTACATTGTATGTTATTGTTTCTATTTTAACTGTTTTTACATCTAATGATATAATAATTTTAACGTTTACTCCTTTCATTATTCATTTCTCAAGAAAAGGAAATATAAATCCTATTCCATACTTGGTGATGCAATTTGTAGCTGCAAATACCTGGTCTATGGCTTTATCTATAGGAAATCCAACCAATATTTATTTATCATCAATTTTTAATATAGGGTTCTTTGATTATTTTTTGAAAATGATAATTCCTGCTGTTTTGTGTGGAATTGCTTCTTTTTTAGCACTATTCTTATTGTTTAGAAAAACTTTAAAGAAGAAGATAGAAGTGTTTGATTTAGAAGAAACTAAAATTAACAATAAATTTCTATGTGTCACATCTTTAATACATTTATCAATTACTATTGTTTTACTTGCATTGTCTAATTATGTTGATTTGGAAATGTATATAATATGTTTGATTTTTTCTATCTCTTTGCTTATATTTTTCTTGTTTTATTCTATCAAAAGTAAAGATTATAGATATGTGAAATCTGGATTAAAAAGAATCCCGTATAGTTTGATTCCTTTCATTCTTTCAATGTTCACTATCATAATGGCACTAGACTCTTATGGAGTATTTGAGTCTGTATATAAGGCATTATCAACTATTTCTAATGATGGGTTGCAACCAATTATCTATTTAATTACATCTACTTTATCTTGTAATGTAGTTAATAACATTCCTATGAGCTTAGCTTATGGTTCAATACTGTCTAATACAACCAATATTGACTTAGTGTATGCTAGCATTATAGGTTCCAATTTAGGGGCTTTGCTTACTCCGATTGGAGCTTTGGCTGGAATTATGTGGGTTAGAATGTTGAAGGGTGAAGAAATCAAATACAACTTTGTTGATTTCATGAAAAATGGTTCTGTTTTAACGTTGGTTTTGACTGTCACTGCTTCAATTTCTTTGTTAATTATTTAAATTGTGGTTCGTTGACTTTGTTAATTATTTATAATACTATTAATTTGTTTTGAAGGAGAGGATCATAATGAAATATGATGTAATTATTATAGGTGCAGGTCCTTCTGGGATTTTTTGCGCTTATGAGTTAAAGAAGCAAAATAAAGACTTGAAAGTTTTAATGATAGAAAAGGGCAGATCTATAGATAAGAGAATGTGTCCAAAAAGAAAAACTTTAAAGTGCGTGAATTGTAAACCTTGTGCTATTACTACAGGTTTTGCTGGAGCGGGTGCTTTCAGTGATGGCAAGTTATCTTTATCTCCAGATGTAGGAGGAAACTTACCAGAAATATTAGGATATGATGAAACAAAAAGTTTAATAAAAGAATCTGATGAGATTTATTTAGGCTTTGGAGCAGATACTAAAATTTATGGCGTTGATAAGGAAAAAGAAATAGAGAAGATAAGAAGAGCTGCTATTGGAGCTAATCTTAAATTGATTGAATGTCCTATTAGACACCTAGGAACAGAAGAAGGATATAAAATTTACAGTAGAATTCAAGAATATTTATTAGAACAAGGTGTTGAAATTTTATTCAATACAATGGTTAAAAATCTTATTATTAATGATGGCAAGATCGAAGGTATTGTTACTGATAAAGATGAATTTTATGCAGATGAAATCGTTAGTGCTGTAGGAAGAGAAGGCGCTGAATGGTTCTATAATATTTGCCTAGAACACAATATTGAAACAGAAGTAGGTACTGTTGATGTTGGTGTTAGAGTTGAAGTAAGAGATGAAGTAATGGAAGAGTTAAACAAGAATTTATATGAAGCAAAACTTGTTTATCATACGCCTACTTTTGATGATAAAGTAAGAACTTTCTGTTCTAATCCTTCAGGAGAAGTTGCAACTGAATACTATGATAATGGATTAGCAGTAGTAAATGGTCATGCATATAAGTCTAAAGAGTTTAAAACAAATAATACAAACTTTGCATTACTTGTTTCAAAGAGATTTACTAAGCCATTTAAATCTCCAATTGAATATGGTAGAAAAATCGCAGAATTAAGTAATATGCTATGTGATGGTAGAATTTTAGTTCAAACTTTTGGAGATTTTAAAAAGGGAAGAAGAACTACGGAAGAAAGATTATGTAGAAATAATATTATTCCTACATTAAAGGATGCAGTTCCAGGTGATTTATCTCTTGTATTCCCTCATAGAATAATGGTTGATATTGAAGAAATGTTGTTTGCTTTAGATAAAGTTACTCCTGGTATTGCTAGTGATGAGACTTTATTGTATGGAGTTGAGGTTAAATTCTATTCAAATAAAGTTGTAGTTAATAAAGATTTTGAAACTAGTGTAAAAGGATTAAGAGCTATTGGTGATGGTGCTTCTGTTACTAGAGGATTAATGCAAGCTTCTGCAAACGGTATTAGTGTCGCTAGAAGTATTGTTAAGCGTATGGAGGCAAATAAATAATGTTAAAAAAAACGTATAGTAAAGAACTTCCAGATTACACAAAAGGAGAAGAGATTTTTAATGCTGTCTCTCATATTGTTGGTGGAGGTTTTGGTGTAGTTGCTTTAGTACTTGGTATTGTGATGGCTTGTATTCATAGTGATGCTTATGGAATTGTAAGTATGGCAATTTATGGATCATCAATGATTCTTTTGTATACTATGAGTGCTATTTATCATTTTTTGAGAAGAAATAGAGCAAAAAAAGTATTTAGAATATTTGATCATTGTACAATTTTCTTGCTTATTGCGGGAACATATACTCCATATTGTCTAGTTACTTTAAGAAATGCTGGAGGATGGGGTTGGTCGATATTTGGCGTTGTTTGGGGATTTGCAATATTAGGAATAGTGTTTAATGCTATTAATATGCACAAGCCTATAATTAAGTTTTTGAGTATGGTATGTTATTTAGCTATGGGTTGGTGTGTTGTTATAGCGATAGGGCCTTTATTAGCTAATCTTCCATTTGCTGGATTCTTGTGGCTACTTGCCGGAGGTGTTATGTATACAATAGGTGCTGTCTTCTACCTATTCGGAAGTAAGAAACGTTATATTCATTCTGTATGGCACTTGTTTTGTTTAGCTGGAACAATACCTCAATTTATAAGCATTTTGTTTTACGTATTGATGTAATTTTGATAAGATTAAGTTATAAGGAGGATGAAGATTATGGCAAAAAAGAAATCTAAATCAAATTTAGGAAAAATTTTAGGCATTTTAGCAGCTCTTTTAGGAATTGTTGCAGTTTGTATGATTTTTGTTGAAGCTGTTAAAGTTCCTGATACAAAGGTTTTAGGAGCAGTTGTTGAGGGTGCTGGATATACTGGCTTGAAAGTCGCTTTTGGTTTTAAGGAAAGTGATGTTGGTGTGTTTGCTTTCTCATTTATGGCATTATTGCCTTATTTGTTAGTTGTAGGTGGAGTAATAGTATCAGTTTTAAATGCTACATCTAAAAAAGGAAACAAAATGTTAGACTTTGTTTCTGCAGTGTTATTTGTTGTGGCTGGTGTATTTTTCTTCTTAATGCCTGGTTTTGTTGTAGGGGCAGATACAGCATTAGGAAAAATCGCTGGTGCAATAGAATATGAACTTGCTACAGGTGCAATTGTGTCTGCTATTTCTGCTATTGTTGCTGGTGTATTTGCAGTAGTTAAAGCAATTAAGTAATAATAATTGGAATTTAAATTTATTTTTTAGAAAATCTAGTTGTGAAACTAGATTTTTTTTGTTTCAATATGGTACTCTTTAAGTAGGTGATATCATGAAAATTTTAAGTAAAGAAAAGACTGTTCTTATAAGAAAATTAATTGGTCTAGGAAGCGCTATTCTTTGTTTGTTGTTGATGTTTTTTGAATTTATCAATTACACCTCTATGTCAGAAGTAACGAATAGTAGTTCTATTGTATGGGATGATGGTATGTCTCTTTTTAGTTTCTTATTTAGTAATAAAACAGAAGTTTTATCTATTCCAGTGTCTCGTTTGAGAGAAATATTTGTTTACAGTAATGTGATTATGTGGATTTCATTTGTTTTAGTGTGTATTAGCATTGTTATTTTGAGTGGTGGTATATTTCTTAAGAAAAATATTATTTCAAAAGTCGGAAGCCTAGTTCTAGTGTCTGCGATTGTATTATTATTTACTATATCATTTGATAGGTATTCTATTGGTAACACAGTTGCATATTTAGATATTTTCACTGTAGGGTTTTGGTTTATGGCAATAATAAGTGCAATAGGCTTGTATTCAACAAGCACACTAAAGGATAGTAAATAGCGAGGTGGAAATGTGAAATATTTTAGTTTAAAGGCATTTGATGGAACTATTGTAAGAGTGGAAGAAAGTAAAGTTAAAACTTTTATGGCTCAACAAGAAAAAATAAAAAAGATGTTAAGCGAAGGTAAAAGTTTAGAGGAAATAAAAATTTTTTTGAAAAATGATAACAAATAAAGGTATGTTGTTCAAAAAACAGTTGTATTCTTTTATGAATATGATAGAATTTAATTATAGTAGGTGATTAAGATGTATAATTGTGAATTAAATATGGAAGAACGCAAAATTATTGCTAAAGAAGGAGAAGAAATTATTTGTGAAGCAAATGTTTCTGTTAATGAAGGAATTGCTACAATTGATTTTGAAAGTATAAAATGTTATTCAGTTTCAGCTGTTGCTAAAGTTTTTGGTGCAACAAAAACACTTCTTGAAAAGCAAGGAGTTGTTGTTGATAAAGTTGTATTTGGAAGTATTGCTGCTGTAGATAAATTAGATGAGCATTTATCTCAAATGGATAAAGAATTATCTACTTCTAAACAAGTAAGCATGAGATAATAATTCCTAAACCTGCACAGATAACGATTGTTAGAATAGGTGCAGGTTTTTTATTTTTCCAAATCTTAAATCCAATCGCAAATAAACTAATAAGAATTAATGAAATGAGTGTAGTTGAATTTAAACTAAACTCATTTTTTATATTGTTTAAATTTTCTATACTAAATAAACTTGTTAAAGAAATGTCTATAACTGTTGATAGAATAAGTCCTATAACTAAAGGCATTACGGTCTTAATTATTGATTTAAAATAACGGTTGTCTTTTACTCTTTCGATTATGTTAGCTAATAATAGAATAATTATAAAAGAAGGAAGAACAACTCCTAGCGTAGTAAATATGGCTCCTAGTATACCGTTTTGGCTATAGCCTATAAATGTTGCAATATTTATAGCAAAAGGACCTGGAGTAGATTCGCTTATAGCAATAAAATCAACAATATCATTTTCAGATAGGATTCCAAATTGTCTTGTTTCATCTACAATCATAGGAATCATTGCGTATCCGCCACCAAAAGTGAAAAGACCTATTTTAAAGAAAGTCCAAAATAAATGTAGTAAACTACTCATTTTCAGTCACCTTCTTTTTGCTTTTTAATAATTCTCTAAATAATCCAATGATAATTCCAGATACTATTATTAGTATTGCACTAACATCAAAGAAGAAATTTAGGATAAATGAAGTAACTAATAATGCATAGAATAAGGCATTTTTATCTAAAGGTTTTGATAATTTAAAAATAGCTTCAGTCATCAAAATAATTATAGCGGCACGTATTCCTTCAAATGCGTATTCGATAACTGTTAAATTTTTGAATTCGTTTAAGAATAAAGATATTAAAAGAATAATTATAAAAGAAGGAAGCGCAACACCTAAAATTGCGAAAACAGCTCCTAAGAATTTTCCAACCTTATATCCTATAAACGTAGCGGAATTTATTGCTATTGGACCTGGAGTAGACTCTGCGACAACAACGATATTATTCATATCTTCTTCAGAAATCCATTTGTTTTTTTCAACGCTTTCTTTGTGGATTATGGAAATCATGGCATATCCTCCACCAAAAGTAAATAATCCAATTTTAAAGAAAGTCCAAAATAAATTTATATATTTTTTCATTTTTATCTAACCTCTATTTTATTGTAAGGAAATTTAAAAATATTTGAAATATTTTCGTTATAAATAAAGTCTTCTTTTTTATCTATATTAGTGAAAGGGGAGAAAATTGTGAAAACTATTGTATTAGTGGCGTTTTTTACTATTTGTTATGTTGTTTGTATGGACTTGGTTAATAAGTATATGAGTAGTATTGAATTTGAGACTGTTAATGTGAGTTCTCAAAAAGAGAGTTCTTCAAATGTTTATTCAGTTAGTATAAGTGGAGAGGTTGTAAGTCCTGGTACTTATTCTGTGGGGAAAGATTATACTCTAGGTCAATTGATTTCACTTGCTGGTGGATTAAGTGCCAATGCTGATATTACTTGTTTTAATTCTGGATCTATTCTAGAAAATGGAAAAAGCTACTATATTCCATTTATTAGTGTGGATGAGAATAATAACAGTAAGAAGATATCCTTAAATACTGCAAATCAAGCAACATTAGACACATTACCTGGCATAGGAAGTGTTTTTTCTAAAAGAATTGTAGAATATAGAGTTAAAAATGGGGGATTTAAAACTATTGAAGATTTAAAAAAAGTCCAAGGTATTGGAGACAGTTTGTTTGAAGCCTTAAAAGATTTGGTTTGCTTATAGATGATTTATTTTTTTATTTCCTTGGTTTTTGCTAATTTGTTTCTTTGTTACAAAAGTTATATTTATTTATTGCTTTTGCTAGTCTCTTTGTATTATTTAGGGAAAAAAGTAAATGTTAAATTATGTGTTATAAATTGTATTTCTATAGTTGTTTTCTGTTCTTTTAATTTCAATTATTATGTTTGTAATGAACAAGATGTGGCTTTTACAGGTACTGTTGAGGTGGTTGAACAATACGAAAACTATAGTATTGTTGGGCAAGATGACAACAAGTACTTAATTTATAATAATGAAAATAATTTTAAAGAAGGAAATGAAATATATTTTGAGGGTAATCTTGTTAGCATAACAAATACTTACAATGAATTTTATAAGTATTTAAATAAAAGCAGAGTCTATTATGAATTAGATTATAGAACTTTTGAGGTAGTTGATAACAACATTAATTTTAATGTGTTTGTTGTAGACAAATTGTTGGAGAGTAAAAGTGAGGAAACTAAGAGTTATTTAAAATTAATTTTATTTAATGTTAAGGATGGATATAACAGAGAGTTTTATAATACTTTTTCTATATATTCTTTAACTTATTTAATTGCGGTGTCAGGCTTTCATATTAATTTATTATTATCGTTTTTTAAGAAAATTTTTAAAAATAATTTAATTGGAATTGGATTTGTTTGTTTTTATTTATATCTTTTAAATTTTTCTGTTTCTAGCTATCGGGCATTAATGTGTTATTTATTTAAGAGTCTTAATAAAAAACTGGACTTTAAAATTTCTAATTTGGAAATTGTTGGTTTGGTTGGTAGTGTTTTTATTATTGTAAATCCGTCAGTAATGTTTTCTTTAGGTTTTATATTTTCTTTTTTAGCTTCACTTGTTTTGGAGATTTTTAAGGTATATAAATGTAAGAGTATAGTTACTATGTTTTACATATATTTAATTAATTTGCCAATATTATTGCTTAATTATTATAAATTAAATATATCGAGTTTATTTTTTAGTTTGCTTTTGACTTATCCTGTTTCGTTTTTGTATATATTTTCTTTTCTGTTTTTATTTTTGGATAAGTTTTATCTTTTATATGAACTAGTTATTTCACTGTTCTACAAATTGTTTGATTTATTAAATAAGTTCAATTTTATTGTTGTCTTTGGGAAACCAACAATTGTTTTTGTTATAGTTTATTATTTATTGTTAGTTAGTTTTTTTGTTCTTAAAGAGAGAAAAAGTGTGTCTAGATATATTTATATGTTTTTTTTGGTAGTAATGCTTTTTTATCAATACAATGAACCTTATTTGAATTTTAATGAAAAAGTCTATTTTTTAAATGTTGGTCAGGGTGATTGTAGTGTATTTTTTATACCTAACAGTAAAGAGGTTGTTTTAGTTGATACTGGAGGTAGTAAGTATAAAGATATTGCTGTCTCGGAGATAATTCCATTTTTAGAAAGTAAAGGTATAAATAGAATTAGAACAGTTATTGTAACTCACGATGATTATGATCATAATGGAGCACTAGATAGTTTGAGAAAGAATTTTAAGGTTGAAAATGTAATCAATTCATCTTTAATAAAAGAAGTAACTATAGGTAATAAGGTTTTTGAAAATTTAAATATCAGTGAGCATCGAGATAATGAAGGAAGTTTAGTTTTATATGGAGAGTATGCTGGTTACTATTTTTTGCTTATGGGTGATGCTTCAATAGATGTCGAGAACAAAATATCTCAAAATATAGGTAGAGTAGATGTTGTTAAAATAGGACATCATGGCAGTAATACATCAAGTGGATATGAGTTTTTAGATTACATAAATGGGAAATTTGCGATTATTAGTGTTGGTACAAATAGATATGGACATCCGCATAAAGAAGTTGTTGAACGTTTGATTGAATTAGGATATGTTATTTTTAGAACAGATAAGAATAATGATATAGGATTTGAAAAGAGGAGATTTAATTTAGCTTTTATAGATTATTTTAATTAGTGTGGTATAATTTAAGAGGTGAATGTGATGATGTATTTAGTTTTTGGGGAGCAAGAATTGCTTGTTAATAAGATGATAGATAAATTGGCTAAAAGTGAACTTGGAGAAATAGATGAGTTTAATTTAGTTTCTTTTGATGCTTATAAAAGTCCGCTTTATGAAATTGTAAATGATGCTTCTACAGTTCCTTTTATGGCCGATAAAAAAGTAGTAGTTGTAAAAAATAGTTATTTTTTGACAACAGAAAATCCAAAGTTGGAATTTGAACAATCATTTAATGAGCTAGAAGAATATTTAGACAATCAAAATACTTCTGTTGTTGTTATTTTTAGTGTGGTTACTTCAAAACTTGATGACAAGAAACCTTTAGTAAAGAAAATTAAAGAAAAATCAAAAATATACGCTTTAGATAATGTTAGTAAGAAAGATTTGCCTAGAGTTGTTAAACAAATGTTTGATAAGCAAGGTATGACAATAACTAATGATGCTTTAACAGAGTTTTTAAGTAGATGTGGGGATGACATGTATTTAATAAACTGTGAAATAGAAAAGTTGAGTTGTTATAAAAAGGAAATAGATATAAAAGATATTGAATTAATGGTTGCTAAGAAAATAGAGGATAATGTTTTTGAAATGATAGATGCTATTTTTTCCAAGAAGCTAGATAAAGTTTTTAAATTATATTACGATTTGAAAATGAACAACAATGAACCTTTGACTTTAATATCTTTAATAGCAAGTCAAGTTAGATTTTTATATCAAGTAATGTTTTTAAAAGACAAAGGTTACAGTGAAAATAATATAGCTAATGAACTTTCTTGTCATCCATATAGAGCAAGAGTGGCATTAGAAAAAGTTTATAGATTAAATAAAATGGATTTAACAGATATTTTAGAAGAATTATCAGCGTTAGATATAAAGATTAAAAGTGGGCAAATAGATCGTTTTGTAGGTTTTGAATTATTTTTATTAAACGCTTGTAAATAATATTTTTTATGATGGAGATAATAAACTTAGGTGATAATAATGAAAGAAATAGATTTATCTAAGTTTGCTCCACGTAGTGATTTAGCGGATGAAATAATTACTGGCAGTAAAGATACAAGTGAGTTTAGTGTTATAAATAAGCAATATAAAGGTGTAAATGTCAGTTATGTTACTATACATAAAGATAATAATTCTTTTAATAAGAAAAAAGGTGAATATGTATCTATTGAATTTGATGATGTTGAAGATCAGAAAAATAAAGATATTGTAAAAGAAGTTTTAGTAGATAATTTGAAAATAATGATTAATAAGAATTATTTGAACAATGCTTCAAAAATTTTGGTTGTGGGATTAGGAAATGAAAATTTCATGGCTGATGCATTAGGTCCAATTAGCGCTAAAGAGATAATAGTTACTAGTCATATTTTTGAATTTGATCCTGATAGCATAAAAGCAGGGACAAAGTGTGTTTCTTTACTGGTTCCAGGAGTTATGGGACAAACAGGAATGGAAACCGCGGATATTGTTAAGTCTGTGGTTAATTTTTATAATCCTGATTTAGTGCTTTTTATTGATGCATTAGCCTCAAGAAGTATTACTCGTGTAAATAAAGTTATTCAAGTATGTAATACAGGGATTGAGCCGGGAAGTGGGATAGGAAATAATAGAAAAGCAATGGATGAAAATTATTTAGGAGTTCCTTGTATTGCAATAGGTGTTGCGACTGTTGTCGGAGCTAGTAGTATTGTTGATGAGACTATAGGAATTATAGAAAAAATGTATGGAGAATTACCATTAAATTATTCTATATTTAAGGATAGAAATAGGTATCAAGTAATTGCAGATGTTTTAGAGGAAAAAGGATTGAATATGGTTGTTACTCCTAAGCAAATAGATGAAGATGTAAAGAATATTTCTTATATTATTGGTAATTCGATTAATGAAGCGTTGCATGATAATAGTTTTTATTTATAAATAATAAACTTCGACATATTTTTGAAATTTTATAGTATATAGTTTTCTTGCAAAAGAGGAGAAAAGCGATGGGAAGAATACTATTAGAAGGTGGAATTATATTTTTACTTGTGTTAATTGGTATTTCAATTTTTATTCCTAGTGGTAACAATATTGATAATGTTGTTATTCAATTTGAAGAAAACATAGAAAATGGAGAAGAAGTAGAAGATGGCGCACTTGAAAATGTAGAAATCGGTGTTGAAGATGACTCTAATTTTATTTCGAAAATCAATTGTGAAATTGCTAATGCGATAGTTGGTGGGCTAAACAGTATTTTGGAATTAGGCATGGATTTCTTGAGAAAATTTATTAATTAAAAAATCTTGTTTTTGGGGTCTAAAATCTTGTTGAAAGTTAGTGCTTTATATGTTAGTATTTTAGTGTAGGTGATGTGGTTATATGAAAGCGAATTCTATACTGTTATTAGATATAATCTACAAAAAGAAAAAAGACACTGAAAAATTTATCGCTGAACTTGATAGCTCAATTGAGGTAATGGATCAAGAAAAAAAATACTTGTATGAGTATGATATAGAAAAAAGGAAAAAATCCTTGGATATTTTAAATGAACTTATTAGTAGGGTGGAGGAAAATCCCACTGCTAGTGTTGAAATATTAAAAAAATATTTGAAAGAAATAAAAGAAGAAAAGGAAAAAGGGTTCGTTACTTTTAAAATAAGTAAAGCGAAAATTGTTAAGGAATTAATTAAAGATTATAAGACTGAATATAGAAAAAATTATTTTAATAATAGGTATTTGGGAACTGTTGGACTTTTTGACAATGAATTGTTCTGTAATATTATAAGAAGTAAAATTGATAAATATGTTTATTGTAATAAGGTTACTAAGACAAAATATAAGCATTATGTTGCGTTTTTAAATGAATTTTTGCATGAAATGGAAAGTTCAGAAGATCCGCTTAATACACTTAAACATAAGATGAAGTTGTATCAAAAGTATAAGAAAAAGGAATATGTTGAGATAAGAAAAAAACAAAATCCTAAAATCGATATTATTAAAGAAATCTTAGAAGAATATAAAAAAGAAAAGAATGAAGTGAGAAGATGTAAGTAATTACATCTTTTAATTTGCAAAATATTTATTTGAATAGATATTTTTATTATAATTATAAAAGGTGATAGTCATGAATAAAGAAAATTTGAAAATAGTTTTTATGGGAACAACAGAGTTTGCTGGAGGAATTTTACAAGCATTATTAGATAATGGTTATAATGTTATAGGAGTGGTTTGTCAACCAGATAAGCCTGTAGGAAGAAAAAGAATAATGGAATATCCTTTTACAAAAAATGTAGCACTTAATAATAACATTGATGTTTTTCAACCAGTAAGTATTCGCGAAGATAATGAATGGTTAGTAGAGAAGAAGCCAGATTTAATAGTTACATGTGCTTATGGACAAATAGTGCCTCAAAAAGTTTTGGATATACCTACTTTAGGGTGTATTAATGTTCATGGATCATTACTTCCAAAATTAAGAGGAGCTGCTCCAATACAATATGCTATTTTGCAAGACTTAAAAGTTACAGGAATAACTATAATGGAAATGGTTAAAAAGATGGACGCTGGTAAGATGTTTGCAAAACGAGAAGTAGAAGTTAGTAATGAAGATACAGGAGATTCTTTGTTTAAAAAAATGGAGTTAGTAGCAGCAGAGTTACTTATAAATATGCTTCCTGATTATATTGAAGGAAAGCTTCCTGGAGTAGAGCAAAATGAAGAAGAAGTTACTTTTGCTCCTTCAATAAAAAGAGAAGAAGAGATAATAAATTGGAATGATACAAAAAGAAATATTTATAATAAAATAAGAGCACTTAATTCAGTTCCTGGTGCATATTCTTTGTTAGACGGTATGAGTATAAAAATTTTCTCGAGTGAAGAGATTAACAAAGAATATGTTGGTGAGTTTGGAGAAGTTGTGGAAGTTTTAAAAGATAAGTTTGTTGTAAAAGTTCGAGATGGAGGAATTGCAATAAAAGAATTACAACCATCAGGAAAAAAACGCATGATGGCTAGAGATTTCTTGAACGGAAATAAAGATTTGAAGGGAAAGATTTTTCATGACTAAGGAAGATTACAACAACAAAATTATTGATGATGCTGTAGAAACTTTAAAAAATGATGGTGTCATAGTTATTCCTACGGATACAGTTTATGGATTTGCTATAGATAGTAAAAGTATGATGGCCATGGATAAAGTATATGAAATAAAGAAAAGAAATTTAGAAAAGAAATTGCCAATAATCGTTGATACTTATGAAAGGTTAATGTCCTTGTGTGAAATTACTAAGGATGAATTAAAGAGATTACATTCTTTTTATCCGGGGAAATTAACGCTTGTTTTAAAAAAGAAAAACATAGATGATACAGTAGCTGTTAGAATGATTAATAACGAGATTATAAATAAAATAATAAGTAGATTAGATAGTCCTCTTATGCTTACTAGCGCCAATATTAGCGGCAAGAAAACTAGTGATGACATTATGGATATACTAGAAGAATTTGATGGCAAGATTGATATGGCTATAATAGGTAACAAATTATCTTCAGTTAGCTCAACGATAGTAGAATTAATTGATGGTAAATTGACTTTAATTAGAGAAGGGGCAATTCCTTTTACGGAGATAGAAACAACATTTTATAGGAGATAAGCTTATGGTTGAAATAGATGAATATAAGAAGGCTAAAGATGTTATAAACTTATTAAAAGATAAAATTGTTGCTAATGAAGACCTTATAAAAGAGAAGAGTAAAGCGATAAGTGAGACTTTTAATAGTTTTTTCAACCCAAAAGATTCGTCTTCAATGGATATGACCGGAAATCAAATGATTGATTATATCAATTATGATAGGTCAATAAATAATATGGCTAATAGGCAATTAAATAGGTATTTATTAATGATTGGTAAGCCTTATTTTTCTCGTGTTGATTTTAAAAATGAATGGGGAGAACTTCCTTATTATTTTGGTATTGAAACATTAATTGATAATAATGAAGTTGTTATTAATGATTGGAGAAGTCCGATAGCTAATTTATATTATGAAGGAATAGAAGGGCACGCTAGTTATGAGTCTCCAAGTGGATTGGTTGAAGGAGATATAACTTTAAAGAGACAATATAAGTTTACAAATGGTAATTTAGATTGTTTTGTTGACATGGGAATGAATATTAATGATGAGTTGTTATTAGATGTTTTAGGTAAAAACAATGATTTAGTTATGCAAAATATTGTTAGTACAATTCAAAAAGAACAAAACCAAGCAATTAGGTATCTAGGAGATAATGATTTACTAGTTTTAGGTGTTGCAGGAAGTGGAAAAACTTCAATTGCTTTACATAGAATTGCTTATTTAGTATATAAAGATTCTATAAAATATGAGGCTAATAAAGTGTGTTTTATAACTCCAAATGAAGTGTTTTTTAAGTATGTAGATAATGTTTTACCTGAATTAGGTGAAGAAAATGCTGTTAGTATGACAATGAATGAAGTTGCTAGAACTATTTTGAAAATGGATTTATATAAAAATAAGTTAAGAGTAGAAAATAAAATAGATTATCTAGAGAAAATTATAAGTGGTAAAAAAGAGTTTGAGGCAGATTCATTCTTTAATAAACTAAACGAATTTTTGAATAACAAATTAATCAGTTTATTCGGAGATAAACTGGGATTGAAATTAGGTGGATTAACTTTTTCAAATGATTTATTTAAAGAACTATATTTCAATAAATTTAAAAGAAGAAATTACAGTGAAAGAAGAAGATTTATAAAGGAATTTTTAAAAGATAGATTAAGTAATGAAAAGAAAGTCACTAAGAATGATATGGATATTATAGAAACTTTTGTTAATCGATTATTGCCAGAAATAAATTGCTTTGAAGTATATAAAGAATTTTTGCAAGAAATAGGTTATGAAGGAGAAGTGATTCATCGTAATATTGTAGGATATGAGCATATTTTCCCTTTGTGTTATATTAAAATTTTCTTTAGAGGTTGTAAACTTTTCGATAAGTATAATCATTTGCTTATAGATGAATATCAAGATTTGAATATTATTGAAAGAAATGTTATTCAAAAGGCTTTTTCATGTAATAAAACTTTTGTGGGCGATTTAAACCAAAAATTGTTTTTACAAAATTATAATGATATTTATGAAAAGTTTGAAGTTGTTGAATTAAACAACTCTTATAGATCTACAATAGAGATATTTACGTTTTTAGAAACCGTTATAAAAAGCAAAGGCGTTAATGGAGTTAAAAGACATGGTAAAGATGTAGAATTTAGATTGTTTGGTAATGAAAATGAAGAAAAGAAATATTTGAAAGAGTTGATTAAAGAATATAAAGGAAAGAGTATGGCTGTTATTTGTAAAAGTAAGAAGCAGGCAAGCAAATTATATTCAGAACTTTCTGATTTTGATAATGTTACTTTTTTGGATATAAAGAATAAAGAAATTAAAAGAGGTGTAGTTATAAGCGGTGTTAGCTTAGTTAAAGGTTTAGAATTTGATAAAGTTGTTGTGTATGGCGCGAATGATAAAAACTATAGTAAAGAAGTAGACAGAAACTATTTTTATATTGCTTGTAGTAGGGCTATAAATGAATTAGTAATATTAAGTGAAAATAAATTTACTAATTTTTTAGGAGACGTAAATGAAAAAGATTTTAAATAGTAATAGTTTAAAAATAATAGCTATTTTAGCGATGGTTTTAGATCATATAGCAATCGCTTTTATATCAATGTCATCGCCTTTTTACTATATACTTAGAATTATTGGTAGAATTACTGCGCCAATAATGTTTTATAGTCTAGCAAATGGTTTTTTCTATACAAAAAATAAGTTTAAATATGGGTTTAGATTGTTGTTGTTTGCTGTTATATCCCAAATTCCATACTCTTTATTTTTAGATAATAAAGTATTTGTGTATGACAATTATAATATTTTATTTACATTATTTTTATCTTTTATATGTTTGTATGCTTTATATGATATTAAGAATTACTTTTTTAAGATTTTGATTTTGCTTTTAATGTGTTCTTTATCATTGTTCTGTGAATATGGAATATTTGGTATTGTTTTGGTTTTAATGTTTTATTTATTTAGAGAAAGTAAACTTAAAACATTTTTTTATTCAATACTTTGTTGTTTATATTTATTAATACGAACAACTTTAGAAAATTCAGTAATAGTTTTTGTATTATTTGGGGGATTATTTTTAGCAATCCCATTATTTAATATGGATAGTGGTGAAAAAGGAAAATTGAATTTAAAATATATGTTTTACTTGTTTTATCCGATTCATTTAATTGTTCTTTATTTAATAAGACTGCTTGTAAGTTAGTGAATTAATTCTCCGTACATACAAATAATAATAAAGAACGGAGAATGCACATGAACAACAAGCAAAGATTTAAGGATATAGTTGAGAAAACAGAAGATGAGAAGGATAAATTAGGTAGAGCTTTGATTGCTTTTTTTAGTGGTGGAATAGTTGCTTTAATAGGACAAGTTTTTTTTGACATATATAGTAAGTTTTTTTCTATTAATGAAAAAGATGCTTTATCGCTTATGCTGGTTACGATAATTTTTATTACAGCAATTTTAACTGGATTTGGTTTGTTTGATAAGATTTCTCAAAAGACAGGAGCAGGGACTTTTATTCCTATTTCTGGTTTTTCTAATGCCTTAGCATCTAGTGCATTAGAGAGTAAAAGCGAAGGATTAATATACGGTATAGGTTCTAATATGTTTAAATTAGCTGGAAGTGTTATTACTTACGGAATTGTTAGTGCATATATTTTGGGTATTTTAAGATATGTTGTTTTGATTATAGGGGGTACTTTATAATGTCAAACTCTATAATTTTTAATAATGTTTATGTAATAGGCAGCTCAACGGTTGCAGGATTAATAGAAAAGCAAGGTCCACTAGGCGTGTATTTTGATATTACTTATGATGATTTATATTGTGGTTGTAAGACTTTTGAACAAGCAGAACAAAAGATGTTAAAAGAAGCAATAGAAGTGGTTTTTAGAAAGACAAAAGTGAGAGATAAAGATATAGATATAATGTTTGGAGGGGATTTATTAAATCAAATAACTTCTTCAACTTATGTATCTAGAGATTACTGTATTCCTTTAGTTGGGACTTTTGGTGCATGTTCATCATCTATGTTAACGCTTGCTTTGGCATCTAGTTATGTAGAAGCCGGATTTGCAAAGAAGGCGATGGCTTTTACTTCTTCTCATAACGCAACTGCAGAAAGGCAGTTTCGCTATCCTTTAGAGTATGGCATTCAAAAGCCAGAAACTACAACTTATACTGCGACAGGAGCAGGCGCGATTATTGTAGGGAAAGATAAAAGTGATATTAAGGTTACTAGTGCGACCATTGGGGAAGTTACTGATTACGAATTTAATGATCCTAATAATATGGGCGTTGCAATGGCTCCAGCCGCCTATAAAACATTAAAGCAGCATTTTAAAGACTTAAATAGGGAGCCAAATTACTATGATTTGATATTAACTGGTGATTTATCTGCTTATGGGAAAAGAATAATATTGGAACTATTTAAGAAAGAGAATATAGAACTTTCTAATTATAATGACTGTGGATTATTACTTTATGATAGAGAAAAACAAAATGTTTTTGCAGGTGGCAGTGGTTGTGCTTGTTGTGCATTAACAACTTATGGATATATTTTGGATAAGATGCGAAAAAAGGAATTAAAAAAAGTTTTAATTGTAGCTACAGGGGCGTTATTGTCACCGACAATGATTCAACAAAAGGAAAGTATTCCTTGTATCGCTCATGCGATTAGTTTGGAGGTTTCTGAATAATGAGTTACTTGTTATCTTTTATTGTTTGTGGCTCTGTTTGTGCGATTGGACAAATTATTTATGACAATACTAAATTTACCCCAGGGCACATTACTAGTTTGTTTGTTGTTATAGGTTCTTTTTTAGATGTTTTTGGAATATATGACATGTTACTTAAAATATCTAAAGTTGGTGCAAGTCTGCCTATTACTAGTTTTGGTCATTCATTAATGCATGCTGCTAATGAGGCGATGCTTGAGGGGAAAGGAATTTTAGGTGTAGCTTCTGGACTGTTTGATATGACATCTACTGGGATTACCAGTGCTATTCTTTTTGCCTTTTTAGTAGCAATATTTTTTAAACCTAAATCATGAATTACTATAATGAATATGATGAAAGACTTGCAAAGTTATTAAATTTAGGCAGTAGTTTTGACGTTGTTAGAAGAGAAGTTGGGAAAGATGTTAAAGCTATTTTATATTTTTTATCAAGTTTAGCAGATGGGGAACGTGTTAATGAACTAAATGTTTCTTTAATGTTAAGTGATAGCGAAAAATATATAGATGAGCAAATAAGTAGCGGCTCTATAGAAGTTCAAAATGATTTATATAAAGCGTTTTTAGCAATATGTAGTGGTATGAGTGTTCTTCTTGTTAAAGATAAAATGTATGTGATTGAAACAAGAAGTTATCCGAGTCGAAGTATTAATGAACCTGATACAGAGAAAACGATTAGAGGTAGTAAAGATGGATTTAATGAAAATATAATCATTAATGTAGGTCTTATTAGAAGAAGAATTAGAAGCGAAAATTTCAAGTGTGAGATATTTAAGGTTGGAGATAATTCTAATACAGATGTAGTGGTTGCATATATGGATAATAAGGTTAATAAAAAGACTTTAAAAGAACTTATAGAAAAAATTAAAACTACTAAAATAGATGGTTTAGTTATGTCTGATAGAGCATTAGAAGAAAAAATATTTAAGCAAAACTTTAATCCGTTTCCTCTTGTTAGATATAGTGAAAGACCAGATGTAGTAGCGGCGCATTTGCTTAAAGGTCATATTGCAATTGTTGTTGATACCTCATCAAGTGTTATTATTACTCCTACTACAATATTTGAGCACACAAAACATATAGAAGAGTATAGGCAGGTGCCATGTGTTGGTACGTTTATAAGGCTTCTTAGATATTTTGCTATATTAATCTCTGTCTTTTTAGTTCCCTTATGGATGCTTACATTAAATAATGATAGTTTTACAAGTAATATTTTTGTTAAATTAAGTAGTGAATCTCCTATACCAGTGTTAGTGCAAATTATTGTTGTTGAATTAGTAATAGAGTTACTTAGAATTGCTACTATTCATACCCCTAATCATTTATCGAGTGCTATGGGACTTATTGCTACTTTGATATTAGGGCAAATGGCTGTTGATATAGGTCTATTCCAATCTGAGATATTATTGTTTTGTTCAATATCTTCAATCGGGGGTTTCGCAACGCCTTCATATGAATTGTCACTAGCTAATAAGATTATTAAATTGTTATTGATTTTGGTTGTTGGATTATTTGGATCAATAGGTTTTTTAATAGGATTTACGATACTTGTTTTAATGCTGGGGGCAATAAAAATATATGGAATGCCTTATTTATATCCTTTATTGCCATTTGATTGTAAAGAATTTTTAAAAGTTTTATTTAGACCGAGTGTGAATTAAAAAAATATGTGATTTTTGTCACATATTTTTATTTGTTTATTTCTTCTAAATTGTACGTTCTTTCTATTTTAGAAATTTTCAAATAGTTGTCTACAAGGGCTTTTTCGTAGTTACCGTTTGTAGCGTATTCATATAATTTTTCTTTTCTAAGTTGATAAGGCATATAGGCTATTTTTATCCAAGCATCACTTTTGTCGTATGGATATTTTTGACTATCTTTTAAGTTTGCAGGTGTTAGATGCAAGTAGTCAGGCATATCAATAGGTTTTTGTCTGTAAAGTTCAACGGCTTTGTTTATTGATAAGTAAGCGCTTTTTGATTTAGGAGAAAGTGCTAAGTCGATTACTGCAAAAGATAATGGAATTATAGCTTCAGGGAATCCAACCTTTTTAGCGGTTTCGATAGCATTAAATGTTCTATCTACTGCGCTAGGATTTCCTAAACCTATATCTTCATAGGCAATGACTAATAATCTTCTCTCAATTGAGATAAGATCTTCTGCTTCACAAAGTCTAGCTAAGTAGTACAAAGCTGCATCAACATCACTACCTCTTATTGATTTTTGAAGGGCACTTAATGAGTTGTAGTAGCCATCTTCATTTTTATCAAACATATAATTTGGAACTCTTACGTTTCTTTTTAAATCATCTATTGTTATTTTGTTGTTAGAACATGTTATTGCAAGAACCTCAAGATTATTTAAGGCAAATCTAACATCGCCATTACTTTTGGTAGCTAATATTTGTAATACTTCTTCTTCGCATTCGTAAGCATTGTTTAGCCCCTTTTCACTAACTAAAGCATTTTTCAAAATTTTTACAATTGCTTCTTTTGTTAATGGCTTGATTTCTAATATATGACATCTTGATCGTATAGCTGGATTAATTGAATGATATGGATTAGCGGTTGTTGCCCCGATTAACGTTATAATTCCGCTTTCTATATAAGATAAGAGATAGTCTTGCTTATCTTTGTTAAGGCGGTGCACTTCATCAATTATAACAATCAAATGGCCATACATTTTTGCTTCTTCAATTACTGTTTCCATATCTTTTTTATTAGATGTTGTGGCATTTAGAAAACGATAATGAATGTTCAAACTATTGGCAATTATCGTTGCTAAAGTTGTTTTACCACATCCAGGGGTTCCATAAAAAATCATTGAAAAAACGGTTTTGTTATCAATGCATTTTTTTATAAATCCGTGTTCATCTGTTAAATGTTCTTGTCCATGTACTTCTTCTAATTTAGAAGGGCGCAAACGGAACGCTAAAGGTTCTTTATTCATGTCTCTCACTTCCAATCATGTCTTATTATAATGGTTAATTCTAATTTAGTCATTTATTTATTGAAAATAATTTTGTGTATAGGTAAACTAATTTTGAGGTGTTTATAGTGAAAATTGTATTACAAGTTGTAGAAGAAGCAAGTGTTGAAGTTGATAAAAAAGTTATTGGTGAAATAGGTAAAGGTTATTTGATTTTAGTTGGAGTTTTTGAAACTGATGAAGAAGAAAATGCTTTGAAATTAGCCGATAAAGTTTCTAAATTAAGGGTTTTCCCGGATGAAAATGGTAAAACGAATTTGTCGTTAAAAGATGTTGGAGGTAAGATTTTATCGGTATCTCAATTTACTTTGTGTGCGGATTTAAATGGCTGCAATAGACCTAGTTTTTCTTTGGCTGCAAAAAGAGATAAAGCTATAAGATTATATGAATTATTTAATAAGCAATTAGAAAATAATGGGTTTGAGGTTCAAACAGGTGAGTTTGGAGCAGATATGAAGGTTAATTTGGTTAATGATGGACCATTTACAATATTGTTGGAAAACTAGGCGAGCTTTAATTAATTGTTGAATTTTGGCGATAACATGCTATAATTATTGTATATAACAAAGAAAAGGGGTAATTACGATGGCTAAAAAGGAAAAAAATACAAAGAGTAAAAAAACGTTATTAACAATTGGATTGATTTTGTTATTTGCAGCATTATTTGTTGGTGTTGGATTCTTCTTAACAGGATCAATAGTATTCGCAAGAAATGCAATTGCGTTATTATTGTTAGGAGGAGCTGGTGTTGGTATTGCAACTCCTGTTGTTAAAGGAATTAATTCTTTAATTAATAAAGAAAAAACAAATGATAAAACACAAACTAGAACTAGATCTAAAGATAGAACACAAGAGCAAACTTTAGAACAAATTCCTGAAGAGGAAGAAGAGTATGAAGAAGAGGAAACAATGGAAGTTGCTCCAACAACAAGAACTAGTAGTACTCAAACTAAGAAAAGATAGGTGATTTAAATGTTTACATCTATTTTAATAGCCACTGGTGGTGCTTTTGTAGCTACTGTTGCAGTAGGTACAGTTTCTGCTGTTATTACAAAAATAAGAAATAATAGAAAGAGCAAAACTACTACGCAACCTAAACCACAACCAAAACCAAAGCCAAAAGAGCGCACAAATGTTCTTGATAAAGCGCAAACTTTAGAAAAATTACAAGAAAAAATTGATGCAGTTAAACTTGATAACGAAAGAATCGATGATTTGATTGCACAAAAGTTAAATTCTCTTAAATTGAGCCCTAACACTAAAGAGCATAAAGCTGTTTTAGCAAAGGCAATGAAAGCAAGATGGACAGAAACTTCTCAAAAATATATTGAACAAGTTCAAAAAACAATGGCAAACTTGAAAGATAACGATAATTTTGAAGCTATTTTAGCAAAAGTTCCAACTTTAGCAAGTGCTGAAACTTTCATTGAAAAGTGTGAAGCAACACTTATACCTAGTGTTTCAGAAAAATATGCTTATTATGTTGAAGAAAAAGCTAAATTAGATTTAAGCGCGTTAGATGTTAAGGATCCTAAGAATAGAACAGCTAAAGTGTATGCTACTAAAGATGTAGTTGATGCTTTGTTTGCTAAAATTGAAAGTATGATAGTTAATGGAACAAAACCTGCAGATTTCAAAGCAAGTGCTAATGCAGACTTTAAAACTATAACTAGTGAAATTGAAACAGTTAAGTCATTTGCTGTAATCAAAAAGAATCTTCAAGATGCAATTGAATCAACAAAGGCATTAGAAAAGAATAAAGCAAGTAAAGCAGATGTAGATGCTGCTATAAAAACTCTTGCTAAGCAAATTGCTGATAATAAGGCTCAAATAGAATTAATCGATTTGAAACCTTTAAGTGAAGCGATAAAAGGATTAGAAGAAAAGTTTGGCAAAACAGATGAAGAGTTAAATAAAAAATTAACTGCCTTCGAACAAAAAGTAGAAAAGATGATTGAAGCTAAAATACAAGAAGCAGTAAAAGGTAAAGTTGATGCTAAAGATTTTGCTAAATACAAAGAAGATGTTAAACTTATTTTAGCTGAGTATGAAAAGAAATTAACTTCAACAGATTTAACTAAATTAGAGTTAAAGATTGAAGAATTAACTAAAGCGTATGAAAATGTATACGGTGAAATATCAGTTACAGTAAAAAAAGAAGTTGAAGCAATGAAAACTTCAATAAATAAAGGTATTGCTATTAGAATTGGTAATGCTTTGAAGAAAAAGTTGGCTGACTTCGATGAAAAACATAAAACAGAAATTATAAATATAGCTATCGTTGAATTTAAAAATATTGCAGTTTCTACAGTTGGTAGTGCAATGACAGATGATGAAGTTGTTGATAAAGTTGTAGAAGCTATTAATGATAAATATCGTTTGAGTAAGAAAACGAAATAAGGAGAACCTCGGTTCTCTTTTTATTTTATCTACTTGAAAATGAATATTAGTTGAAAAAAAACGTGTAAATGATATAATTTAATTATACATAATATTTGTATTAAAAAGGGTGTGAACTTTATGTGGTTACTAGGTTTATTTGCTTTATTTTTTGGAGGATTAGCTATTTTTGGGACTGTTTTAAATAAAAAAGCAGAAAAAGAAGCGGAAAAATCCCATGATGGCGATGCTGGCGAAAAAGTAAATGAAGAAAAAAAGGAAAATAAAAAGAAGATGCATAGAGCAAAGAAAGATTTTCTAAGTGGCAAAAAGTTTAGAGTAATTGGCAAGGATGAGGAAAAATCAAGAAAGAAAAAAGAAGAACAAGCGACAGCGCCTACTGGAGATTTTGGAAATGATATGTTGAATGCTGCAATAGAGAGTTTTTCGAACCAAAGATCAACTCCAAAAGTAGATGCTCCTACTCCTGTTCCTAAAAAAACTGATTCTGTTTTGAAAAATGCTTCGTCTCTTGTAGGAGAAGATGGCTTATTATATTCTTATTGTATGGACAATGCTAGTAAATTATATACTCATAGAATTAAATCTTTGGGTTCTTCAATAAAATATATAAAAGAGCATCCAGAATTTGCAGAAAAATTAGTGAATAAAGTTAATGCTCTAGAGCCTGAACATTATGAAACTGCTTTAACTACTACTCTTGAAGAGATTAAGGCGCAACCTAAAAATGAGGAACTTAGAGTTGTTAGAGATACTCTATTAGCTGTTATTTACACTACAGGGGTTAGTACAGAAAGAGATAGTTTCTTAAAAAGAGAAAGAGCATTTGATGAAACAAAAGCAGATTTTGTAGATGAAATCAAAGATGAAAGATTAAGAACTAAGTTTCAAGCCCTAGTTACTACGTCTAAAGGTAAAACTGAAAGTTTAAGTGAACGAGCTCAAGAGGTGGATGGAGAAAGAGTGATAACTCAATCTGTTAGTAAACCTGAAGCCATTAAGAAAGTGATTGCATTAGCACATGCCGGCAAAAAAGAGGATCGCTCAAGAAAGGCAGCGTAATTAAATGGTTACATTACTTATAATATTATTGATTTTGTCAATCGGTGTAAGCGTAATGCTTGCGATTAGTAACGCTAAACTTAAAGCCAATAGCGCAAAATTGAAAGTTGAGAATGAAAATCTTCAATATGAATTAGGAAAGTCATTTCTTAATAATGGACAAGATGAATCAGAAGATGAAGGATCATCTTTATCAAAAGACAGGATAGAGTCTATAAAAGAAAAATATTTGCAAACAAGCGAAATAAAACCTTTAAAGAAGGCTACTGAAAAAGAAGTAGATGCTTTCTATGAAAGTCAAAAGACGACGAAAAATAAAAGAAGAACTAAGATTATAGAACAATAAAAAACTGCATTTATAAAACTAATGCAGTTTTTATTTTATAAAATTATTTAAAGTTAACTTATCTTTTATTAGTTCATTATTTTATAGACATTTTTTAAATGCTTTCTTTTTTTGTTTTCAAATCTTAAGCAAGATAAAATGCTTTCTTTTATTTCTTTGCTTAAAGGTCCATTAGAGTATACCTCAAACAATAAATCATTTTCTTTAATTAAATCATTTATTTTTACTTTAATTATCATTCCAACATCGTAGTTTATTTCTTGTTCTTTATATTTTCTTCCTCCACCAAGTTCCACAAGCATTTTGCCCAATTTAAGGGTATCGATTTCGTAGATGTATCCGTTAGAAGGTGATTTAATTTCTGTTTTTACTATTTTTTTGTTTTCAGGGATTGGTAGCTTACCACATTGTTTTTCAATCATTTCTAAAAATTTGTCATAAGCTTTATTGTTGTGTAAATTTTCTTCAATGCTAGTTTTTAATAAATTAATATCGAATTTATTAGTTTGTTTTAAGATTTGATATGCAAGTTCTATACAAGTTTCTTCTAAATCTTTAGGCCCATTTCCTTTCAGTGTTTGAATTGCTTCTTCTACTTCTAATGAGTTACCTATAGCGTAACCTAATGGTTGATCCATAGAACTTATTACAGCACTTACTTTTTTATTAAACATTTTCCCGATTTTAATCATAAGCTTGCTTGCTTTTATTGCATCTTTAAGCGTTTTGAAGAATGCTCCATTTCCAACTTTTACATCAAGACAAATTATATCAGTATTTAAAGCAATCTTTTTAGACATAATAGATGCTGCTATTAGAGGTGTACTATCAACAGTTCCTGTTACATCTCTTAATGCATAAAGTTTTTTGTCTGCTAGTGCAACTTCTTGACTTTGTGAAACTAAACAACAACCTATATCATTTGCTTGTTTAAGAAATTCTTTTTTCTTTAATTCGGTTTTAAATCCTGGTATTGAGTGTAGCTTATCAATAGTCCCTCCAGTGTGCCCTAGACCTTTACCTGACATTTTTATTACTTTAACTCCAAAAGATGCTAATAAAGGAACTAGAATCAAAGATGTTTTATCTCCAACTCCTCCAGTTGAATGTTTATCTACTGTTATTCCTTTAACACTTGAAACATCTAGGATTTCGCCACTTTCTATTATTGCTTTTGTTAAGTAGTATGTTTCTTGATCAGTTAGGCCGTTTAAAAAAGAAGCCATTAATAAACTACTAGCTTGGTAATCTTTAATATTTTCTTTACAATATTCATCTATAAAAAATTTTATTTCTTCTTCGGTTAATTGTTTTCTTTCTCTTTTCTTTATTATAATATCAACAATATTCATAAAATAACCCCCAGTATTTAAATTATATCATTATTTTGGTATTATTAAGAATGGAAAAGGGGTAAAAAAATGGACTATAAAACATATTTAAAAAAAATAATGAGTGAAGATGAAATAAATCTAATGATAAAAGAATATGAAAAGAAGCCTGTTACTTCTTTAAGATTGAATTTACTTAAATTTGATAATGACAAATTTGAGGGGTTATATAAGAATTTAGCTAAGCACAATCATGTTAAAGAAGCTTATTATTATGATAAAGAGTTGTTTGCTTTTGGGAAGAATCCTTTGCATAATGCTGGAGCGTATTATATTCAAGATGCAAGTGCAATGATGGTTGTAAACTTGCTAGGAATAGAAAAAGGCGACAAAGTATTAGATTTGTGTGCTGCTCCTGGTGGTAAAAGTAGTCAAATCGCCTCATATTTGCAAAATACGGGGCTTTTAGTGTGTAATGATGTAAGTGCTAAGAGAGTTAAAGATTTAAGCGAAAACATAGAACGAATGGGCGTTTCTAACGCTGTTGTTATGAATGAAAGCGTAGATAAGATTTCTGATTCTTTTGAAGGCTTTTTTGATAAAGTTGTTTTAGATGCTCCTTGTAGTGGTCAAGGTATGTTTAGAAAGAACAGTTTAACTTATGATGATTGGAGTTATGATAAAACGTTAAGTTTAGCGGAAATACAAAAGGATTTAATTTTAAAAGCGTATAAGTGTTTGAAAAATGGTGGAACAATGGTTTATTCTACATGTACTTTTGCTGAAGAAGAAAACGAAGAAGTTATTAAATATTTGCTAGAAAATACTAATGCTTCAATAATTAAAATTGAAAAGAAAGAAGATTTCAATAAGGCAATAGATTTAGATGGCGCAATTAGATTATATCCTTTTAATTTTAAGGGAGAAGGACATTTTATTTGTCTTATAAAATGTAATGATGAACATGATAATAATTTGAAATTTTCTAATAGATTAGCTACTAGAAAAGATATGGAATTATATAGAGAGTTCGAAAAATCAAATTTAAATATAACTTTAAATGGCGAGTTTATAAGAATGGGAGAAGAACTTCATTTACTTCCAAAAGAGTGTTTTTCATTAGATAAATTCAAAGTTCTAAGAAATGGGATTCATTTAGGTACAATAAAAGAAAAACGATTTGAACCTAATCATGCTTTGGCTTTATGTTTGAAATGTGATGAAGTAAAGAATAGTTGTAATTTTAATATTGGTTCTAAAGAGGTAAAAGATTATTTGAAAGGATTAACTTTGGAAACAATAAATAAGAAAGGATATGTATTAGTTTGTGTAGAAGGAGTTTCTTTAGGGTGGTGCAAGGATGATGGAAGACTTTTAAAAAATTTATATCCTAAAGGATTAAGAGTTCAAGAATAGAGGGAGAAAAATGGCACAAGTATTATTAAATGTTGTTAGTGTACTCAACATACTATTTATTATAATAGTTGTGTTTTTTGATAGAAAAAAACCAGAAAGCACATTAGCGTGGCTGTTGGTTTTATTTTTTATTCCTTATTTAGGCATTTTGCTATATATAATTTTTGGAGAATTTTTTAGGTTTTCAGTAAGAAAGCAGGAGAGAGAAAAGTTTGTAAATGATAAGCGTGTATTGAATCTTATAAATAAACAAATAAGTCATTTAGAAAATAATAAGGACATTCGTAACAACTTTAGGTGGGCAGATTTAGTCTTACTTAATTCTAAAGATTCTAGAAGCATTGTTACTTTTGATAATGAAGTAGAGGTTTTTAATAAAGCTAGCGACAAATATGATAGATTGTATGATGATATAAAATCTGCTAAAAAATCTATTAATATTTCTTATTACATTATTAGAAAAGATTTTTATGGTAAGCAATTTTTAGAACTATTAGTTGAGAAGGCTAAAGAAGGAGTGGAGGTACGTCTTATCTTCGACCACATAGGGTCAAAGATAACTTCTAAAAAGTTTTTTAAGCCTTTAATTGAAGCAGGTGGTAAAGTTGAGATTTTCTTCCCCTCAAGAATATTTCTTAAATTGTATATAAATCATAGAAATCACAGGAAAATGGTTGTTATAGATGGTAAAATCGGCTATTTAGGTGGAATGAATATTGGAAAAGAGTATGTTGGTGCGGATAAGAGAATAACCCCTTGGGCAGATAGACATTTAAGAATAGTAGGAGATGCCGTTAATTCTATTCAATTACAATTTTTCTTGGATTATTTGTTTGTTTCGAAAGAAAAGATTGATTTTGAAAATCAAGATATTGTATCTAAATTCTTTTCTATTGCTTCAAGTAAAGGTGATAAGATAATGCAGGTTGTAGCAAGTGGACCCGATTATAAAGAAAGTAATATTAGAAATTCTTATCTTAAAATGATTAATAATGCAAAAGAAAGTATTATTATAGAGACACCTTATTTGATACCAGATGAATCTATATTAACAGCACTTAAATTGGCAGCAGATTCAGGTGTTGATGTTAAAATTATAATTCCTGGAGTTCCTGATAAAAAAGCCGTTTATTTTGCGACTTTATCGTATGCTAGAGAATTAGCTGATAAAGGAATAAAAATTTATAAGTATGATGGGTTTATGCATTCAAAGATCATGATTGTTGATGATGATATTGTCAATATTGGTAGTGCAAATATGGATAGAAGAAGTTTTAATCTTAATTTTGAGATAAATTCAGTTATATATGATACAGAATTTAATAAAAGAAATAAAAAAATTGTTGAAGAAGAAATCGAAAATTCAGTATTATTAAGTAATGAAAAAAGAATAGGTTTATTTTCAAAGTGTTTGGAGCGACTAGCAAGATTGTTTGCTCCGATTATATAGGAGGTAGTTTAATGAAAGCGTGTGGGATAGTTGTAGAATACAATCCATTACATAATGGGCATTTATATCATTTAGAGAAGAGTAAAGAACTTACAAATTGTGATGTTGTTATTGCGGTAATGTCACCTAATTTTGTTCAAAGAGGAGAACCATCTATTGTTAGTAAAAAAGAAAGAGTTGAAGCAGCTTTAAAAGCAGGTGCTAATATTGTTGTTGAATTGCCTACTTTGTTTGCGGTGGAGAACGCTAATATTTTTGCTAAATATGCACTTAACATTTTAAATGAGTTGAAGGTTAGTAGTATTTGTTTTGGAAGTGAAAGCGGAGATACTAAGGAGTTTTTAGAGAAGTATTCTAAGAGTTCATTACTAACTCCTCATTTAGATTTTTTAGTGAGTGATTTAATGGCTGAAGGGTATGCTTATCCAAAAGCAATGGCAATGGCATTAAAACAAATGGATGAAATTAGATTAGAGACTCCAAATGATATCTTGGGTCTTGCTTACTATAATGAAATAAAGAAGAATGAATATCCAATAGAGATTCATACTATTAAAAGAGAAAATAATTATAATGATGATTCTTTAAATTATAAAAATGTGAGTGCCAAAGCTATTAGAGAGCATTTAAAGAATGGTGGCAGTGTTGAGGAGTTTACCCCTATGAACCTGAAGGATAAGGAATTATTTTATTTAGACGAATATTTTGATTTGCTTAAGTATAAGATTTTAACTATGAGTGCAGAAGAACTCGAAGGAATTCATTTAATGGAAGAAGGAATTGAAAATTTATTTAAAAAGAAAATCGTAGATGCTCATAACATGAATGAGTTTATTAATGCATGTGTTTCTAAAAGATATACATTTGCTAGAATTAAGAGAACTATTATTCATATTTTACTAAATACAAAGAAAGATTTTGCCAAAGAACAATTATCCCAAAATATTAAGTATGTTCGATTATTAGGAATTGATTCTAAAGGAAGTGAATACTTAAGAGAAAAAAGAAAAGAAATAGAGATTCCTTTACTATCTAAGTTTAGGGGGAATTCGTTTAGCCTTTTACAATACGAAAAACAAGCAACTTATGCTTACGCATGTATAAAAAGTGAGGAAATAAGAAGCAAATTATACGAAGAAGAGCATTTCTTTTTTCCTATTAGAGTTAATCAATAATAAGTAATATTTTATGTATACAATTTCACAAATTTTTGTTGTAATAGGGTATTTTTTGTTAGCAACTTCATATTGTTTGAAGAGTAGAAAGAATATTTTAATAGTTAGTTTCTTTTCTCTTGTATCTAGTTTCTTTGCATATTTGCTTTTGAGTGCTTATTCTGGTATGGCAATGATGGTATTAGCTATTATTAGAAATTTGATTTTTATTGAAGAAAACAAGAATGATTGTAATGATAAGATAACAAATAAAGATTGGATGATTTTATTTGGTTTATATTTGCTATCGATTATTTTTGCGATGTTTACTTATACTGGTATAGGAAGTTTACTTTCTATTCTTGCTTCGATGATATATACATATTCTGTTTGGCAGAAGAAGGAACATATATATAAGATTTTAGGTATACCTGCAAGTCTTTTATGGATTATGTATAATGTATACATAAAATCGATTTTTGGTGTCATTTTAGAATTTGCATTATTAATTTTTGAAGTTATTAATGTTGTTAAAATAAAAAAAGAGGACTATAAATAATCGGTCCTCTTCAAATAATTTTTCAGTTTATCTATATTGTCCAATTCTACAGTTTGTAAATCTTGGGCAATTTTTTTTAATTTTTTATCTGCTTTATCGTATTTGTTTAATAAAGTAGAACTATTTTCTATTCCCATTTCACTTCCGCTTATAAATGATTCTATATAATCACTTTCTTCGCTTTTTCTAAATGAAGAAAGCTGTACTTGCATCCATAAAAAGGCTCTAGAAATAAGATTTGTGTTTCTTAACTTTTTATTATTATCTCCGACCACTTTATGAAGTTCTTTTTGGAGATCTTCATATTTTTCGGTGTGAGAATATAAATAATTTTTTAAGTTTCCATTCTTGATTTTACTAGCCATTGCATTAGATGCCTCGATGGCCATTGATAAATCAGAATTTAATTTATTTGCTAATTCCATGTCGTGTTTTTCCATATAATATCACCTAAAGATATTATGTGTTTAAACAAGATTTTTATTCTTCGTAAAATTTTATGTTATTTTGTTTTAAGAAATCTTTTATTATGTTTAGGTGTAAGCATTGACCTAGATGAATAAAAGGATAATCACTTATGATTTTTTTGTTGCTTTTAATGTTTATTTCTTGATTAATAATGTCAAATCCTAAATGGAAATGCTTTGTTAAACTTTGCATCCCATAAATTTTTCCTGTAGTGTCGAATAAAGGAGCGCCGCTTTGACCGTTAAATCCAGGGGTTGATAGCTCAATTCCAAATATTTGTTTTTCATCTTTCACAAGTCTAGTAACCATTCCATCTATTGGAAATATTGGTACATTTTTATTTCCTTGATCTGTAAATGTCAGAATATCTTGGGCGTCAATTTTAAAATTACTGAACTCAGGGAAGGCGTATCCTAAACGACATAAACTTTTTCCTTGCTTTATATCAAGGTCGTCTTTTAAAAACACACAGTGCCCATCATATAACTTTCCAATACCATTAAATTTTATAATTGCTAAATCATATATTGGATGAATAATATATTGCAATGAATTTATTATTTCATAGCAATTGTGAAAACTTACAATCGCATCTTTCAACTCAGTATTTTCTAACTTTTTGTTTTTTAGTTTATCATAACCGATAAGTGTGTTTACTACATGTTTACAAGTAATCGCAACACCTTCATCATTAACGAAAAATATTGTAGCGGTTCCAGAAGATAACTCATCGTTATTTAGTCTTTCTACAAAACAAATAGGTCTTACAAACCTAGAAACGTTTTCTATTGCTTTAACAAACATGATTAAAACACCTTTAAGTAAAGAATTACTCCAATTGCAATTATTAGAAGGTAAGCAATAAGAGTAAAGAATGACAATTGGTTAGATTTAGCACGTATATGATTAATTTTACTTATTGTTATTTTAGAGTTTTTTTCAAAGTTAGTTACTTTTTCTTTGTAAGTCTTTTCTAGAAGGCTTACTTTCTCTTTTAATTTATCATTATCATTCATAATGCCTTTTAGTCTTTCGTCATTACTTTTGATTTCTTTTACCATTTTTTTGATTTTTAGAAGGTAGTCTAGCACTTCGACTTCTCCACCATTGACTTCACCTAATTCATCAATAGTTTGCATGATTGTATCGTAATCATCTGCCATTTTTCCACTAGCACCTAAAAACATAACAAGGAGATCCAACGTTTTTTGTTGAACCTCACTCATTTTGTTTACATTTCTAGAAATAGTTTTAATGTTTTCTCCTTTTCGCCAGAAAGATTCACTGTTTTTTTGCCCTTCAATTTGTTGCATAGTTTCTGAAATTTCTTTAATTTCTTTAGCGCACAAGTTGATATTGTCTCTAACAATATTTATAAATTCACTGCTAGAAGCATCGACGATTTCTTTTTTGTCCTCTATATCAAGAACTTGAATTTCATCTTCTAAATGAGTTTCAGTGTTTTCTTGTGTTTCAAGGTTTTCATCTATTTCTTCTAGTTCATCTAATTCTAATAAAACAGCAGGATCGATTGAGAATTCTTCAAAACCTTTTGGTTGTTCTTGATCTTCTTTCTCGACATCTTTTTTTCTAGGAAGTTTTGTTTTCATTTGTTTCACCTACTTTGTAATATTGTCGCCTCTTAGTTTTGCTCCTAATTTATCTTCAACATCTTTAATTATTTTATTAAATACTAACATAACTTCTTCTTCTAACAAAGTTTTAGTAGCATCTTTAAATGTTAATTTATAAGCGATAGATTTTTTGCCTTCTTCAATATTATTGTAAATATCGAATTCTTTACAAGAGTCTAATAATTTACCTCCAGATCTCTTTATTTGAGTTCTGATTGTTTCACTTTCAACGTTGTTATCAATTACAAAAGCAATATCTTTTACCATTTCTGGATATTTGTTTGCTTCTTTGAATTTAAGTGGTTTTATTTGCTTATTATATAATTTAGTCATAGAAAGTTCTGCTAGATAGATTTCATCTTTTTTATAACTAGGGTGAACTCTACCAATAACACCGATTTCTTCTCTGTCTAAATATATTTTAGCGCACATTCCAGGATGCATTGTGTCTACTTCTTCTTTTTTGAATGTATATCTGTTTTTGAATCCTAAGAAGTCTAATAAGTTTTCTACGATTCCTTTGATGTAATAGAAGTCGCATTTAGCAAATAATCCTTGCCACTCGTTAGCTACATAGTTACCTTTAACTAAGATTGCAACTTTACTATCTTCGTTATAGTTAACATCATAAGTTTTAGCAATTTCATATAATTGAATTGTGTCAATCTTACGAGCTTTATTGTAGTCATAAACATTAATAAGAGATGGTAATAATGAAGTTCTTACTACTGACTTGTCAATAGTCATAGGGTTAGGTAATCTAACTTGTGTTTTATGCTCGTAATTGAATGTTTTTGCCATTTCTTCACTAGTTAATGTGTATGTTTTTGTTTCATTAATTCCTAATGCTCTTAATCTTTTAGAAATTTCTTTTCTAATTTTAACGTCTCCAACATAAACACCACGTCTTGTAGTTAATCTTGGTAATGTTGAAACTAGATTGTGATATCCATATAATCTACCGATTTCTTCAGCGATATCATTAACGTTTTCATCGATATCAAGTCTACGACGAGGAATTGTTACTTTGAATTCTCCATTAGTTAATACGTAAGGGAAATCTAAACGATCAAGTTCAGTTTCTACATCTTTATCTGTTAAAGTTAAACCTAATAGTGTACTTACTTCTTCAGTTTTGAATGTAACGATTTTTTCTGTTTTATCTACTTCGTCATGAACTAATGTTCCTGTTAATACTTTTGCATTAGCGTATTTTTGAAGTAAGTAACATGCTCTATCAATTGCAGCATTTGTATATTCGTAACTTAATCCTTTACCATATCTAATTGAAGCTTCACTTCTTAAATCTAATGAAGAAGCAGTATATCTAATGCTTACTGCATCAAAGATAGCACTTTCAATTAATATATTTTTTGTAGTCTCATCTACATCAGTATTTTCTCCACCCATTACTCCAGCGATACATACTGGTTTAACTCCATCAGTGATAACGATATCAGAAGTTTTTAGAACTCTTTTAATTCCATCTAATGTAGTTATTTCTTCATTTTCAGTAGCATCTCTTACTAAGATGTTATTTCCTAATTTATCTTTATCGAAGAAATGAAGAGGTTGACCATATTCTAGCATTACATAGTTAGAGATATCTACAACGTTATTAATTGGTCTCATACCAGCAGAAATTAATCTCTTTTTAATGAACTCAGGAGATTCTTTGATTTCTACATCTGTAACCATTTTTGCTAAATAATAAGGACATTTCTTAGTGTCAACTTTAATTGTCATGTATTTACTTACATCATCACTAATAGTTGTATAATTGCTTTCTGGTAATTTTACCTTTTTATTTAAGATACAAGCGATTTCATAAGCAAACCCGATGTGATAGTAACAGTCGTTATTTCTATGTTTATGTACATCTAGTTCATAAACTGTGTCATCACTACCTAAATAAATATTAGCATCTGTACCAGGTTTTAAATCAGTATCTAATTCTTCGATTCCTCTAGCGTATGCTTCATCAGTTTTCTTTTCTAAACCTAATTCATAAAGAGCACAAATCATACCGTTAGATTCTTGACCTCTGATTTTACCAACTTTAATTTCGAAGTCTCCTGGAAGGATACATCCAGGAAGCGCTACTAAAACTTTTAATCCTTTTCTAACATTAGGAGCGCCACAAACGATTTGTGTTACTTTTTCACCAATGTCAACTTGGCAAACATGTAAGTGGTCACTATCAGGGTGATCAATACATTCTTTAACTTCACCGATAACTAGGTGTTCAATGCGACTTTTCATAACTTTTTCTACATTAACACCAGCTTTTGTTACTTTTACTGCTAGTTCGTTTAAATCTTCATTTTCTATATCAATATAATCTTTAACCCAATTTAAACTTATCATATTAGTCCTCCTTTCTATCAAATATTTCTGATTCTCTTAAATCAGTTTGATAGAATTTTCTTATATCACTTATTCCATATTTAAGCATAGCACATCTTTCAGCACCGAATCCGAAAGCAAATCCGCTCCAAACTTTAGGATCATAACCACAGTTTCTTAAAACGTTAGGGTGAACCATTCCGGCACCACTTATAGTAATCCAACCTGTGTTTTTGCATAATGGACAACCTTTACCTTTACAAGCAAAACAAGATATGTCTGTTTCTACTGAAGGTTCAGTGAATTGGTAATAGCTAGGTCTAAATCTAGTTACGCAATCTTCTCCAAATAATTTCTTGGCAATTACATCAAATGTTCCTTTCAAGTCAGATAAACTGATGTTTTTATCTACTAGTAAACCTTCGATTTGCATGAATTGATGAGAGTGAGTTGCGTCATCTGCATCTCTACGATATGTTTTTCCAGGACAAATCATTCTAATTGGAGTATTTCCTCCAGCTGCAAGCATTGTTCTTGCTTGAACAGGTGAAGTTTGGCTTCTTAGTAGAATTTTTTCATCTTCAATATAGAAAGTGTCTTGAGCATCTCTAGCAGGGTGACCTTTAGGGATATTTAATAGTTCAAAGTTGAATCTATCTTCTTCGATTTCAGGACCATCTACTACATCGTATCCCATTGACATGAATACTTCTTCAACTTCTTCTATAACATGCTCTAAAATGTTAGGTGCGCCATGTTGAATTTTTGTTGATGGTAATGTAATATCGATTTCTTCTGATTTTAATTTTCTTTGTAATTCTTCTTCATCTAGTTTGGCTTTTAATGAGTCTAAACCATCACTAATGTATGTTTTTAAGTTGTTAACCATTTGACCAAAAGCTGCTTTTTGTTCAGCAGGAACTTCTCTCATTTTAGTCATTAGTTCACTAACTTTTCCTTTTTTACTTAAATACTTATTACGAACTTCTAATAAATCTTTAGAATTTGTAATAGTTTCGATATCTTTTAGATATTCGCTTTTTATTTGTTCTTCGTTCATTCTTTTTCCTCCTTTAAATAAAAAAACGTTCCTAAAAAGGAACGTAAAATACGCGGTACCATCCTCATTCATAGATAAAAAATCTATGCACTTAATTCACTTTAACGCAGTTAACGGCATTTATTAGATGCACTCATAGGTGAATTCACTAGGTTTATTATAAGTAAACTTTCAGCGGGTCATTTACTCTCTCTAAATAATAAATTTACTAGGTACTAGTCCTAATCAAAGCATTGCTCCTATTATATCAATTTTTATTTTCTAAAGTCAATAATATGATTTTTAATTAATACTTTTTAAAATGAAGTTAATAGCTTCATTGTATTCCATTTCTACTTTTTCGTTTGTGTATCTATTTTTAACTTCAACAATTCCTTCATTTGCTCGTCTACCAACGATAATCATGTAAGGAATTCCAATTAAATCCCAGTCTTTAAATTTGAATCCTGGTTTGTAATCTCTGTCATCTAAAATAACTTCTTGTTTTTTGTTACTTAAATCAACATAAATTGTATCTGCTAGTTTTTTCATTTCTTCATCTTTGTAATTAACTGGAACTACTACTACGTGGTATGGGGCAACATTTATTGGCCATTTTATACCAAATTCATCATGGTTTTGGTCAATGATACTTTGAAGTGTTCTACTCACTCCAATGCCGTAACATCCCATAACCATTGGCTTGTTACTTCCATTTTCATCTAAATAAGTGCAATCCATACTTGCTGAATATTTAGTTCCTAGTTTAAATATTTGTCCAACTTCAATACCCATTTCACTATCCATGCTAGCTCCACATATTGGACAAATAGCGCCTTTTTCAGTTAATCTAAAGTCAGCAATTTTGTTAACTTTGAAATCTCTATTTAAGTTTGCGTTTTTTATGTGATAATCTAATTTGTTAGCTCCGATTACTAAGTTTTTTTGATTTGACAATTCTTCATCCATATATATTTCTAAGTCCATGCCGATAGGACCAACAAATCCTTTAATTAATCCGATTTCTTCTATTTCTCTATCAGTTGCTAATCTTAATTCGTGTTCTGCTATATCTAATGCATTACATAATTTTATTTCGTTAACATTTCTATCTCCTCTAATTAGAGCACAGATGTATTTATCTTTTGCATAATAAATTAAAGCTTTAGCGGTAGCTTTGTTAGATATATTTAAAAAAGTAGAAACTTCTTCGATTGTTTTAAAGTTAGGTGTATGAACTTCTTCTAAAGGTAATAGTTCAACATCAGTATTATATTCTTCTTTTTTTGATTCTGCTTTTTCTATGTCAGCAGCGTATCCACATTTATTACAATAAATAATTGTGCTTTCTCCAACATCACTTAAAGCCATAAATTGATGAGATCCATTACCACCAATTGCTCCTGTGTCAGCTAAAACGATTTTATAATTGATATTTAATTCGTTGAAGGTATTGATGTATGCTTGCTTCATGTTTTCGTAGGAAATATCTAAACCTTTTTCATCAACATCAAAACTATAAGCGTCTTTCATCAAGAACTCTCTACTTCTCATCAAACCGAATCTAGGACGCATTTCATCTCTATATTTAGTTTGAATTTGATAAATATTTAAAGGTAAATTTTTATAAGATTTAACTTCATTCTTTATTAAATCAGTGAATACTTCTTCATGCGTTGGACCTAAACAAAATTCTCTATCATGTCTGTCTTTAAAACGCATTAATTCAGGACCATACTTTGCCCATCTACCGCTTTCTTCCCATAATTCTTTAGGTTGCATTGCGCTAGAAAGAATCTCTAAGCATCCAGCTTCATCCATATTTTTTCTTATAATGTTTTCTATTTTATTTAATACTTTTTTTCCTAAAGGTAAGTAGTTGTAAACTCCTGAAACTAATTTTCTTACCATTCCAGCACGCAACAATAAAATATGGCTATCAATTATAGCTTCATTAGGTGCTTCTTTTAACGTAGAAATAAGCATTTTACTTGCTCTCATATTAACACTCCTTTTAAACAAGTTGTATTATAGCACTAAAACTTAAATTCGACCATCAATTTATTTGATATTATGATTATTGTTTTTCCAAACTATTCTTTGTCCATGTTTCCAGTCTCCTTCATAATAGAAGGTGTTTTTTCCATAGATAGAGAAATCTATACCTTTTAAAATAGTTCTAGATTCAATTGTATGTTTTTCTAATTCTTTTAATAAATCATTTTTTCTAACTCCAACATTTATTTGTTTTAGTGGATTGTTCTTGTTTTCTTCGTTATATTTTTCTGCAAAAAGAGCAACAGCTTGCATATATTTTTTAAAGATATGTTTTTTCTCTTCTGGAGTTATATCTTCATCAACTTCAATTGTATTAAATACACCATATCCTTCTTTTTTGTTGATATACAGTGTGCTTTTTGCTACTATTTTTCCTTCTTTATTTCTAATTACTAAATTTTGGCAATCAGGGTGCAAAATACTTGCTTTGACAATGCTTAATCCTGCTGCTTCTAGATGAGAACAGCAAGAGCAATATTTTCCTAGAACAAAATTAGTTGCATCATATTTTGATAAAAACTCAAAGGTGAAAGTATCGTACGCTATTTTTCTTAAATTGGCAGTTGTATCTGCTATTTGTTTTTCGATAATAGCCTTTTCATTTAATATTTCACTAAGTAAATGATCATTTATATTAGAAGACAGATATTCATTTCTTATTTCATTAGCGATGTTAAATGTTTCTTGATTTCTAGTGAATTTTGATAATAGTGATGCAATATCTTCGTTTGTTGAAGTTATTCCTAAAAATTTTGATTCTGATAAATATGTTTTACAAGCATCAAGAGTTATTTTGTTGTAGTGTTGATTTCCTTTGTTTGAACGCGCGAATTCTTTTATTGCAGGAAATTCATTATATGCTTTTGTAATGTAATTGTAGGCGATTGTATCTGAATCGAATAGTTCACTTGCATTAGCTTTATCCATGACAAAATCGGCCCATTCTTTGTTATAGCCGTTAATTTTTAACTTACTAAAATAAGAATCAATGTTGTACATATTAATCATATTTTTTTGGAAAAGAGTTGCTATAAATTCACAGGCTTTTTGTCTTTCAATTTGATTTTCATTAAATGCTCCAATATTGTATGCAAATTTAAACAAACTATATATTTCACTTGCATTATTACTCATTAAAAGATTGTTTTTTAGGTATACATCAATTGAAAGTTTTTTATATAGGTTGTTGAATTCTTTGTTGTTCTTTGAAATGTTTATGATTATTGTTTCATAATTTGGTTCTCTATAAATGTGTTCGATTATAGAAGGTATAAAGTTTAATTTCTTATCCTTTAAATCTTCAAGAGTAAATAATGATGATAATATTATTGCATCTTTTTTATTGCAATTTAGAGTCTCTATATATTTATTAAAATCAATTTCATCTAGATTGTCTTTTTTGCTAATTTTATTTTTTGTTAAAATCAGTTCGCCAGTTTTAGGGTTAAAGTACATATGATTTATGTTGCCTAAAAGGTTTGAAAAGCCGGGTTGAGCTAGATTACTATAGTTTGATAAAGTGATTTTATTTACTTTGTTACAGTTAGTAAATGCAAGCTCTTTTATTACTTCAAGAGATTCAGGAAGATGTATTTCTTCTAAATTTAAGCAGTCATAAAAAGCAGAATCATGAATGATTTTTACTTTAGAAGGAATTTTTATTGATTTTAAATTAATACAAGCAGAAAAACAAAAGTCGCTAATGTATGTTAATTTAGGAGGCAAATCTATTGATTCAAGATTTGTACAATGTATAAAAGAGAATATGCCAATTCTTTCTATAGAATCAGGTAAATTTATACTTTTTAATTTGTAACAATTTTTAAATGCAAAATCACAAATACTTGTTGTATATGGAGACAATTTAACTTCTTTTAAACTAGTGCAGTTTAAAAATGTCATTTCTTTAATATAGTCAACAGAATCAGGAATTTCGATTTTTTCTAAACTTTCACAACCTGAAAAAGCACTGTTTTCTATATCTATTAATGAAGATGGTAAATTTACTCTTTCTAAGTTTAAACAATTATGAAAAGCACTAGCGCCAATTGCATTAATTCCAGATGGTAAACGCGCTTCTTTTAGAAAGCAAAAATCTTCAAAAGCAAAGTCACACACAATTTTTGTGTTAGTAGGTAAGATAATTTTTTCTTCATCATTAAAGTCGGGTTTTACTAAAAAGCCCTTTTTATCAACTAGCAACTTCACTTAATCACTTCCTTAACTAATCTATATTTTACAAGTATTTATCTAATTTTCAATATAAAGTTTTAGAAGTGCTTTTTTAACTTTTCGATAATTTTCTTTTCAAGTCTAGATACTTGAACTTGTGAAATGTTGAATTTATTAGCAATTGTTTGTTGGTTTAATTCTTGGTAATAGCGCAATTTTATGAATAGTTTTTCTTTTTCGTCTAAAAATTTCAAACTATCTTTTAGTGTTAATAAATCGATAATATTGTTATTTGTTTCATCTTTTATTGTTTCTTCGAGTGTTACACAAGAGTCTCCTTTTGTATATATAGTTTCTTCAATTGACGTTGGTAAGTAACTCGTTTCTAAGGCCATTATTATATCGTATTTTGAGGTGTTTAAACGTGAAGACAATTCTTCAAGAGAGATTTCTTTTCCATGTTTTGTATAATAGTCATTTTTCTCTTTATTTATTGTTAAGCTTAATTCTTTTAAACTTCTACTTACTTTTATTAGACCAGAATCTCTAAAATGTCTTTTTATTTCCCCTAATATCAAAGGTACTGCATAAGTAGAAAATTGAACGTTAAATGTAGTGTCGAAATTATCTATTGCTTTCAATAAACCAATACTGCCTATTTGAAATAAATCTTCTTTGTCTGTATTTGTGTGTTTGTATCTGTTTACCAAAGAATAAACTAACGAAATATTGTTTTGGAAAATGATGTCTTTTAATTGCTTTTCACCATTTTTGTATCTCACTAATAGTTCTAGTGTACTTTCTTGTGTTAACTGCATTATTTTACCTCTTGATAATGCTTTTTGAATTGTTTAGTTATTGTTACTCTTGTACCTATTTCTTTTTGTGATCTTATTTCAAATTTATCGGATAATGTTTGCATTATAGGGAATCCCATGCCCGCATGTTCTTCATCTTTTTTTGTTGTAAAACTAGCTTTAAGTGCTTCTTCAATATTTTCTATACCCACTCCATAATCTTGAACAATTATTTCAAGCAAGTTTTCTTTGATAGAGGCTTTTAAATATACATCTTTACTAGAATCATAGTTGTATCCATGAATTATGGCGTTAGAAACCGCTTCGGAGACAATGGTTTTTACTTCACTTAGTTCATCTAGATTTGGATTTAATGGAAGTATAAAGGATGCGATAGAAGTTCTTACAAAGGGTTCATTTTCGATGCAAGCAGAAAATTTCAACTCTATTTTATTCATCTTGATACACCTGCGACTTTTAATGCATCTTCAATATTGTCGTATTTATTCATTATTGTCCAAATTCCTGCGATGTTAAATATTTTTTCTGTTTGTTGGCTTACACCTGTCATGTATAACGTGCCATTCCTTTTCTTTAATTGGTTATATCTCCCTAATATTAATCCGAGTCCTGAACTATCTATAAAAGAGACATTAGAAAAGTCCATTATTACTTTTTTGTATTTATTTTCTTCTATTATAGTTTCTAATTTTGTTTTGTATGTTGAACATACTAAATTGTCGACATCTCCTATAAATTTCACTACTAATGCGTTGCTTAAAATCCCTAGTTTCATTTCTTTGTTCATAACTTTCCTCCTCAATGGGATTAATTCTAAGTTAAATGGATGTCGAAAGAAGTCATATTTGAGGAATAAAGTATATTTATTTAATAAGAGGTGCCCTAAATAATGAAGTGATTTGTTTTTGTGATATAATACAGTTAATTTAGAAAAGAGGTTTTTTATGAAACTTGTATTGATACCGGCTGATAAATTTAAAGAATACAGAAGTTGTGCTATTTTTGATTGTTATAAGTGGGATCCTCAATTTTTAGACAGCAATACTGTAGCAAGATATGCATTGGTGTTATCTGAAAAAGAATACGAAGAAGTTGCTATGTTAACTGAAGAGTTAGATAAGGAAACTAGAAATGCTGAAGAATTTTTAAACAATAATCTCCATTTGACTAAACCTTTAGCGTTGCCAAGGAAAATTCATAAAGAATTAAAATGTATGACAAATTATGATAAAAATAATAACGTTCGTTTAATGAGATATGATTTTCATCCTACAGTTAGTGGGGATTGGGCTATTAGTGAAGTTAATAGCGATGTTCCTGGTGGATTTGCAGAAGCATCTTTACTTCCTAAATTATCAATGAAATATATAAAAGGTAATTATTATAGCATTGATTTTGGAGATATCTTATCTAAATCAATAGCCGCTAAAGTAAAACCTAATGGTAAAATTATGTTTGTTCATTGCACATCTTTTAGTGATGATAGACAAGTAATGCAATTTATTGGGGATAAAATGGAACGTTTAGGTTTTAAAAGTATTTATGGTGCAGCGGATCACCTTAAATTTGAACATAAAGAGGCAATTAGTGTTCTAAACAATAATGAGGGTAAAGTCGATTTTATTTTTAGATTTACTCCTTTAGAATGGCTAAGAGCAATTAAACCTAAGACATGGGGAGGATACTTTGATACAATTACTCCTTCTTGCAATCATCCAGTAGCTATATTTGCTCAAACAAAGAGATTCCCGCTTATTTGGGATTGTTTAAAAGCGAATGGCGTTAAATTAGATTATTGGGAAAAATTATTGCCTCATACGATAGAAGTTAAAGATAGCAAAGGAAAAGAAGGATATATCTATAAACCAGCATGTGGTAGAGTTGGAGAGAGTATATCAATAAAAGAAGCGTGTGATAAAGATGAATATGAAGAGATTTTAAAGGATGTAAAGCGTCACCCAAAAAGATATTTAGCACAGAAAAAATTTATTAGTAAGCCAATAAAGGGAGAAAACGGTGAACTGTATCACGTGTGTTTAGGCTCATATACAATTGATTGCAAGCATGCAGGATTTTATGCGCGTATAAGTTCAAAAAATAGAATTGATTCTGATGCGCAAGATATACCAGTAATAATAGAAAGGAGTAAATAATTATGAATAGAAAAGAAATTTTTGATGTTTGGGCTCCTTTTGGAAAAAAATGGACAGATTGGGTAAAGCCGGTTCCTTTTATTGGATTAGATGATGAAAAAACATATAGAGAACTTATTGATTATTCTATTCCTAGTATTGAATATTTAAGTGAAGATTTAAAGGATGCAGCAATTCTAATTGATATTGATACTGTTAATAGTGTGAAAGAAGGTATTGCCTTAGCAAAATTAGGATATAGACCTATTCCTGTGTTTAATGGAACTGTTCCTTCTGGAGATGCTTTTTCTACTGCTGATAATTTAGTTGTTGAACCAATGCTAATTTGGGGCGCAGAGCAATTAAAAAATATTGAAATACAAGATGATGCTCTTCCTGTATTTCTTTTAGATAGTAATAGATTGAATAGATATAAAGAAGATAGAAGCGTGTTTGATAACAGTTGGGATTTATATCACCAAGATATTCCTTCTTTTAACTGGTTTAAGAAAAATAACGTTACAAAAATAATTGTTAGAGGAGAAAAAAAACTAAATGTAGATCTTCAAAGAATTTTTTATAAATTCCAAAAAAACAATATCAATATATATTTTACTAATGGTTATGAAACTCCTAGATTGATTAATGTTAAGAAACCCAAAAAGAAAGATGCTTAGTTGGTTCTATGGTTAAATTTGGTGGTAAAATAGTTCAAATTGGCTTTGGCGGTGTAGGAAAAAGTTTTTTTGAAAAAGTGAATAAAGAAATAAAGTTGGACATGAATAATTATTATGTTATAACAAGGGATAAAGATGAGTATGAGAATTACATGTATTTAAATGGTGTGTCTACAAATCTTTGTGCTGATGAAATAACTAAAGATAATTTTAAAGAGGTTTTATCTAGGTTTTTAGGACCTGGGGATTTGCTATTAGATTTTTCGGATAGCATAAACACCAAAGAAGTGTGTAAATGGTGTATGGACAATAAAATCATGTATTTAAATACAGGTGAGGCAGAATGGTCTGGTGTTTGGTATAACATTTTGGAAGAAACTTTAAAGAAAAAACAATTAAAAGAAGAATTTTTTTATCAAAATGAAAGAATTCCTATTGTGCTTCATCATGGGAACAATCCTGGATTAGTTTCTCATTTTGCTAAAGCGGCAATAGAGTATATAGTAAAAACGCAGTTTAAAAAAAATAAAACCTTGATTTCTCTTTTGAAAGAAAATCGATTTAAAGAAATTGCAAGAGAACTTGGGATAAGAATAATTCACGTTAATGATATAGATAATCAAAAAATAAAAGAAGAATATACTCAAAATAAGTTGGTAAATACTTGGAGTGGAGAATCTTTCTTTTTGGAACTTATGGGAGAAGCCTCTCAAAGTATAGGTACACATGAATGCGTAGACAATAAAGAAATGTACAATAAAATAGATTTAAAAAATGGATATGTAGAATATAATTCATTGGCAGCAGAGACTTTGTGTAAGACTATTTGCCCAATAGGAAAGTTTGAAGGTTACTTGGTTCCTCATGAAGAAACAATTACAATAGCAGATAGTTTAACGATTAAAGAAGGAGAAAATATTGTTTATAGGCCATCAGTGATGTTTGTTTATTCTCCTTGTGAATTAGCCAAAAAGTATTTGGAGGGTTCTAAATTAAGTGAACGAGATGTAAATAAAATTGATGAGGATTTAGTTGTCAGTGGCCATATGTATCCATTAGATATGGAAGTTGTTTGTAAAAACAAAATTGATGAAGGTACAGAGTATGTTGGTGTTTTGCTTATTGGAGATAAGTTTGAGCCTGTTTGGGTGGGTAATCGAGTAGAGTTATCATATTTGTATAAAGATATTAAAAGTTCCTATTGGCAAACTCCTACAGTAACTCCTGTTGCAATGTCTGCATTGAGTGCTGTTTGTTGGATGATAAAGCATAAGAAAGATGGAGGAATATATTTCCCTGATGATATAAAAGAATATAAAGAGATTATAAAAATGGCTGAAAAATATATTTCTAAAACTATATATAAAACATTTAGTAAAGAATACGTTACAAGTTTAATTGGAATAGAAATAGACAATATTCAATCAAAAGATTTCTTTGTTAAATAAAAAAAGAACAACTCGTTAAGAATTGTTCTTTTTGTTTGTTTTAGTGACCTCCGCCGCCACCGCCGCCACCGCGACCTCCGCCGCCGTAGCCGCCGCCACTCATTGAGCGAGACATTGATGTAGCTCTACTAGAAGCTGTTCTAAATGAACGTGTACTAGTTCTAAATCCTGGTGAACAATAAAGGTTATTGCTAAGGATTGGGCTTTGTACTACATCTGGACAGTTAATTTCAAGGGCTTTTATAACTTTGTCTGAAATACCAAACGCAGTAGCGTATACTAAGTATTTTTCCCAAAGAGGCCATTCTATGACTGTTTTTTCATTTAATAAAGTTCCATCGTTCATGAAGTTGTATAATGCTCTCCACTTCATATATTCTTCTTCACCATATTGTGTTAACATAACATATTTGTATGAACACTTTTTCAAACGGAAGTGACCGAACAAGAAGGCTAGTCCTAAGAATAATAATGAACCATAAGCAAATCCAAGTCTTGTAAGAGAGAAAATAATTAAGTTTCCAAGTATGATTGTTATTATACTTATTATTAAGTATGCATTAGATAAAGATTTAGTTTGATGTTTTACGAAATCAAAATTTGCTCTTTTGAAGTATTTTTCTGAAACACCAATCTTTTTTACAGAGTCTTCAACTGATGACACAAATTTTTCTGTGTTGTTATAGTCTCTATATACTCTTTTTTGGAAATCATCCATTGTGATTTCTAATGGATTGTTAGAATTTCTACTTGCATGTCTTACTATCAAATTGAAATATGCTTCTTCGTTTGTTGATAGTGGCTCTAATTCTTTTCCTTTAGTATTTAGTTTTTTGTTAACTTCTCCACCTGTAATAGTTTGAGGTGTATACAATATTTTTAATAAGATGTTTTTTTGATCCCAATCTTTATTTCCATCTATTTTTTGGACTTCAAGATATCCTGCTCTTATTAAGTTTAGTAACATTGCTGCGTAACTATCTCCAATGTCTACTTTCTTTTTATCTTTACAGAAAACAAGGTTTGCTGCGAAATGAGGATCTAAATTGCTAGGTATATCTCTAAAATATTCTATTTCTTGAACATCAGTGTCTAATTGATATTTCTTTTTGATTTTTGCATCTCTTGAGACAACGAATAATATGATGGCTAGCGATGCGATTAAACTTAATGAAAGGAATATAACTCTGTTTGTTGCATCTTGTTCAGGAAGTTCATCGTATTCTTTTATCGCTTGTAAAGCTTCTTCTAAATATACATCATCTGAATAGTAATTACGTGGGGCATATTCAGTAAAGATGTGTTTGTCTTCATTGAATGATAATAATGAAAATTCAATAAATTGATTATAGTTTTTGAAACTTAAATCATTTTCATCTAATTCAAAAGAGAATGTGTGGTATCCCGGATTTAATGAATCTGATTCTTCAAAATCAAATACATGTGAATCTGTTCCATAAGTGTGTGCTGCATAGTTTCCTTCGCTAGGCATATCTTTGTAAGGAACTAATATTTGACCTTTAAAGTGTTCTAAGTCTGTAATAGTGCTGCCAGAATACATAGATAAATATAATTCTGAAACATCACTGTAACGAAGTGTAGCGTTGTTCATTACATATTGAATTTCAAATGTGTATTTACCACGATATAATCCATCAACATAAATCATTAGACACTCATAATCTGCAGTTTCTTCATTGTAAGGTCCAACACTATGATACCATTTTCCTGGCCCATATATTGAACTAGTATAGTCACTATCATACCAATATAATTTAGGACTTTCTTCATATATCATTTCAGTTCCGTCATCATTGATTTGTTTAACATAATTCACGTTGTAGTCAACCTTTAGTCCGTCAACATAATCTTCTGGTAAGTCTCTCCATAGTTCCCAGAACAAATTATCTTCAGATGCAGCGTGAATATCAAATGTTAATCTTTCTGTTATAAGTACTTTTCCGCCTTGCCCATATTCATCCATAACAACAGCTTTGTAGTCGACTTCTGTAATTCTAGCATAGTCGTTAATAGTACAAGAACTTGCACAAGATAGGAATATAGGTAGGAAAAATATACCAAAGAAGAAAATTATAACTATTGTAGTAATTATTTTGTTTTGTCTTTCTGTCATTTTTATCACCTGAATGTATTATATCGTAAAAATTATTTTTTTATTATACAATGCGCAAATATTTGAATTTATTTTTGCTGAAAATATTGGAATATAAAAAGCACTAGTTAATCAGTGCTTTCCAATAATTTATTAAAATATCTTTAAATTTAAGTTTTTCTACATTGATTTTAGGGTAAATATCAAAGAAAGTTTGCCATCCTGTATTAGGATTAGTAACAATTATTCTCCCAACAGTATCTTGTGCATTAATAGGAGATTCGCTTGTTGTTATCTCTACTGTTACGTTCATGGTTGAAGGCTCTTCATTCTTTTTGATTACATAAGTTACATCTTCTTGGACAATAATTGGTGTGTTTTTCACTTTAGCATTATGAAATGTGTGAGTTGCAATAATTTCTCCCTTTTTATACAGAGTTACTGCTTTATAGTTGTTAAATCCATAGTTCATTAAATTTGTTGTATCAGCATTTCTAGATGAAGAGGTTTTGGCATCCATTACTACAGTTATAAATCTTAAACCATTTCTTTCTGCTGTTGCAGTTAGATTGAAACCTGAATCTGATGTGTAGCCTGTTTTCAACCCATCCATGCCATTATAAAATCTTATTAACTTGTTTGTGTTTACTAACCAAAAAGGCTTTTCGGTGTTTTCTCGTATATATCCTTCATACATTGATGTGTATTTTAATACTTCACTTTTGTGACTCGTTAGTAAAGCTAGGGCTAGTGTTGCCATGTCATTTGCTGTTGTATAGTGTTTTGGATCATGAAATCCAGTTGCGTTAATAAAGTTGGTGTCGTTCATTCCTAGTTTCTTGGCCATGATATTCATTTCGTGTATAAAATTATCTTCACTTCCATATGCGTGTTCGCCTAAAGCTACAATTGCATCATTTGCTGAGGCTATGCAAATTGATTTAAATAAATCGTTTACAGTAATTTGTTCCCCGGGTTCTAAGAATACTTGAGAGCCGCCCATTGAAGAAGCGTTTTCGGAAACAGTAACTATATCTTCATATTTTATTTCGTTGTTTTTGATTTTTTCTAAGATAAGAAACATGCCCATCATTTTTGTCATGCTTGCTGGATATTTTCTTTCATTGATGTTTTTGCTGTAAACAATTTGCCCAGTAGAAACTTCCATTAATAATCCTACAGGGGAATCTATTGAGATATCATTTTGTTGCTGCGCGGATATTTTGCTATTAGGTATATATAATATATTAATAATAGAAATAAATAGGATAGAGATAATACAATATATTCTTTTCATTTAAGATCCTCCTATTTAAAAATATGATAAAGGGTGATAAATATGATATTAATTTATTTTAATTTCAAATTAAATGTAGTATTATAGCCTCATGCTGGCTTAGCGCAATTGGTAGAGCAACTGAATCGTAATCAGTAGGTTGTGGGTTCAAGTCCTATAGCCAGCACCATTTTTTTGTGAAAATAAAAAAATACTTGCATTTATTTTGCTGCTTGGCATATAATTGATACGTAAAAAGTCTTAGAAACACGGGACTTTTACCACCAAGAAAAATATTTGTCGAAAAAAATTAAAAAAAATCAAAAAAGTTGTTGACAAGTGTTGAAATGTGGTGTTATTATGTATGGGCATCACGGCTGAGAGGCCGAAAATGATGCGAGAAACGATCTTTGAAAACTAAATAGAAACGTCAGCAAACAATAATTTTAAGTAAAACAAAAAAGCGAGAGCTTAAGCGATATAAACAATAAATAAGAGAGTTTGATCCTGGCTCAGGATTAACGCTGGCG
>JBGVRX010000009.1:0-31805 GCA_045128835.1 Bacilli bacterium
CTATATTTTACAAACTACTATAATCAAATTCAATTTTTTCACCCATTTTTTTGAATAATCGTATTTGGGTTTTATATTAGTATTCTCTTTATTTATTAATTTATAATATAAATTATTTTTTGCTTGATTTTATTTTAAAGAAGATTTTTGTTAGTTTTTCTTTGTTTTTATTATATTTAGGATATTTTAAATTTAACTCTAAACTGTGATGTTTCTTTAAAATACTTTTTTGATGTGAAAATACTTCAAATGATTTTTTACCATGATATGAGCCCATACCACTTAGTCCCACTCCTCCGAAAGGAAGTTTTTCTTCAGTAAGATGCATAATAGTATCATTTATACATCCTCCTCCAAAGGATACTTGTTTTATAACTTTTTTATAATCTTTACCGAAGTAGTAAAGTGCTAATGGTTTATCTAAATCTTTTAGATGTGTTATTACATCATCTAGGTTATTGAATTCTACTATTGGCATAATTGGTCCAAATATTTCTTCTTTCATAATTGGATCACTTAAACTAACATCTTCTAAAACAGTTGGTTCTAATACACCACCAACTACATTACCTCCAAAAGCTAACTTATCTTTATTTATTAGTTTAGTTAGTTTGTTTAAACTTTTCTCATTTATAACTTTAGTAAAATTATCACTAAGTTTACCTTCTTCATAATAAAACTCTTGAATATATTTCATTACTGATTTAATGAATTCTCTTTTTATATCGTTATGAACAAGTATATAATCTGGCGCGACACAAGTTTGTCCTGCATTTAAATATTTACCCCAAACAACTCTTTTAGCACTCTTTTCTATATCAGCAGTTTTATCTACGATACAAGGAGATTTTCCTCCAAGTTCTAAAGTCATTGGAGTTAAATACTTAGCTTGTTTCTCCATCAACTCTTTTGCTACACTAGGTGAACCAGTATAGAAAACATAATCAAACTTCAAATCAAATAGTTTCTCCATATTTTCTTTAGTGTTTTCCATCACATAAATATATTCATCATCAAATATACTTAAAATCTTTTCTATTACACTAGTAACTTTAGGAGTATTTCTAGAACTCTTTAAGATAACTGTATTACCTGTAGCAATCGCTGCTACTAAAGGCATCATTGTTAATTGGAAAGGATAATTCCAAGGTGCTACTATTAAAGTATTACCATAAGGCTCATTCAAAACATAACCCCGTGAAGGCATATTAATTAAAGAAGTTCTAACCTTTTTAGGTTTACTTAATTTATTTAGATTTCTAATAAAGTAATTTATTTCTCTTATTACTAAGCCTACTTCAGTAGAATACACATCAAACTCACACTTATTATAATCTTCTTTAAAAGCCTTAACTAAATCTTCTAAATTAGTAAAAATACTTTCTTTTAATTTAAGTAAAGCTTCTTTTCTAAATTTAATATCTAGCGTTTTACTTGTTTTAAAAAACTCTCTTTGTTTGTTTAAGATATTTTCCATATAAATACCTCCTTATTTATTTCTGTAATAATTAATTCTTTCTTCTAAGTCCTTAGCTTGCTTAAAACATTCATTAACAACATCTTCTTTAGAATCATCACTAGATTGTTTCATTAGAAGTTCATAATCTAAGTTAACTTCCTTGCATTTAGACAACCCTAGAGCAATCTTTTCCCAATCAATATTTCCATATTTATTTAAAGTATGACTATCTTGATCACCTTTGTTATCATGTAAATGTAAACAGATAAGTTTATCTCCATACTTACCTAAATAATCAAATCCATAATCAAAGCAATTATTGTGTCCTGCATCATAACAGAACTTAGCGTACTTATTATCATCATATCTACTAAACAGTTTTTCTAGTAATTGTTGATTGAAATCTAAGTTCTCTATTGCTAAAGGAACATCTAGTTTCTCACAAACCTTTAAGATTCTATCTAATCTTTTATAACCGATTTCACTTTCTTCACCAGAAATATGCGCTACTACACAAGTAAAACCATATTTCTTAGCAAGATGTAAATCTTTAATAATTCTCTTTTCAATCTTATTTCCTATTTTATTATCCATAAAGAAATTAGGTAATTCATCTTCTACATATGTCATATGCAAACTAGATAACTTTAATCCTGCTTTTTTTATATATTTAACCTGATTTCTAATTGAACCGTTTTGCTTGTTTAGACGAGGATCTGCACTTGTAATAACACATTCAAACCCTGCTTCTTTTATTAATTTAATTCTTTCTTTGTAATCTGTTTTATATCCAAAATATAAACTAATACCCTTCATTTACTTCCACCTTACTTCTACAAAATAAAGTTTAACATATTAATATAAATTTAGATTTCTTTTAGCACAAAAAAAGGAAAACTTTTGGTTTCCCTTTCTTTAGTGGTCAAGGTTGACTAAAAAAGGATTAATCAACAACTATCCAACAACCAGATTTATTAGACCCTACTCTTCTAATCAAATTTTGCTCTTTCAAAAATTTCAAATGTTTTCTAATCGCCCTATCTGTTATATTTAATTTTTTTGACAATTCTTTTGCTGTGATTCTCCCATTTCCTACAATTTCAATCAATATTTTTTCTTGAATTGAACTAATTTTATTAGGAACTTTATCAGGAACTTTATTAGGAACTTCTTGACTCTCTCCATTTAATTCTCTAATTTTATTTTTATCTACAATATTATATGGAATCTTGCATTCAATAAAAGAAGAGCCAAAATGAAATACTTCTTTACCATATTTTTTTATTATTGTAGGAATTCCTCTTCCTGATTGCTCTATATAGTGCAATTGAGTTAATATCTTAGCCAAACTTTCATTTACAGGTTTGCTAACACCACTAAAGAACTCATCAAGAGTCAAATCAGGATTTAATAAGCCATGAGATATTATCTCTATTCTATCATCAAACGCATAAATAGCCGGTGGAGTTTCTTGCATCCAATCATGGTGGCAAACAGCATTCATCCACGCTTCTCTAAATGAATCAACATCTAGATATGGTGTATCTACCCTTACACCATTCTTAATTTCTGTTTGAATAATATTAAGAATATCCAAAACATATTCAAGAGAATTAGCCATAGCTTTTATTAAGCAACAATTACCAAACTCTTTTCTAGAAATAAAATTCGCCTTATCTTTCCCTTTAAATCTAACAACTTTTATAGATACATCATTTTGATCAGATAAAAGAAACGCCAACCTATTGTATAATCCCTCTTTGTTCTTTAAATTAAAATTATTAGAAAATGCAGAATCATTAACATGAACTCCACGAAAGTTAAGCAAAAGTTTGAACTGTTCAAATGTCAAATCTTGCCTACTACTTTCTGTCTCCTTAATCGATGGTCTTCTTACATATAAACTTCCGATATATTTTTTCTCAATCTGTTCCTCAGTCATACTCCTACAACTTGTTCCTACTCGTATATAACAACCTTTAGAACTTCTTCCATATTTATTAATGTAATACAAAGAAGTACCTTTCTTAACTGCAACTTCTATAACAAATTTATTTTCTTCATATATAGCTCTAACTTTAATCAACTCTTGAGGGTTTGGAGAAATAGAATTGGAAACAATATCCGATATTTTCTTCATTGTTTCATCTAGTTTATCAACACCACATATCTCTCCGTTATCTTCTACACCTAAATATATGGTCCCATCATGAGAGTTAAGATATGCAACTACCTCTTTTTCAAATGTATCATTTAAAGTTCTTTTAAGTTCAACAGATTCCGTTTCAACATATTTCATTAAAGTACCTACTTTCTTTATCTTATTCTCCTACAATCTCAATCTTATTGTGTCCTACTTTAATCCCATATTTTTCAAACTGATTTCTTACTTCTTCTTGCAAGTAATAATATAAATCCCAATACTTATTATTATCACACCATACTTTTAATACTACTCGATAACAATTTTCATTATAATCTTCAATATTTATAAAAGGGTCTCTATCTTCCTTTATCATTTTAGAGTTTATAACACTCTCTAACAAAGCTTTCTTTACATCATTTAAATTAGAACTATAATCAACATTAAAAAACATATCCAATCTTCTTATTTTCTTAGAGGAATAATTAATAATTGATGAATCTGCCATTTTACCATTTGGAATTACGACAACCTTATTATCAATAGTAATTAAATAAGTATAAAAAGTTTTGATGTCTTCTACTGTCCCACTCATCCCATTACATTCAATATAATCACCTATTTTATAAGGACGCATAATTAAAATAATTACCCCTCCTGCAAAATTAGAAAGTGACCCTTGAAGCGCTAAACCTATTGCAAGTCCAATTGAAGTAATCGCCGCTGCAATAGAAGTTGTTTCTATTCCTACATATCCTAAAAAACAAATAAATGATAATATCTTTAATCCATTTTTAAGAAATGATAATGATACCCTAATTATTGTTTCATCTATATGTTTCTTTCTTTTTCTTAATTTCTTATCAATTCTTTTTATTGCAATATCAATAACTTTAAAAATAATAAAAAGAAGGACTAAACCTATAACTAACTTTAATCCTTCTTCTACTATCCATTCTTTTATTTTTATAAGCATATTTTATCACCATTACTAAGTATGGTCTTTTTTTATTTAATTAATCCTCAAACTTATATTCAATAACTTTAGCATTAGGCATTTCAAAAGATAATAAATTACCACCTTCAGGTATCCCATTGAAATAACAATAAATAGCTCTTCCTATTCCATTATGAGCTACTATTAAAATATTTTTATCTTTATAGTCTTCCTTTATCTTATCTAAAAATTCATATACTCTTCCAAATAACATTCTAGGAGTCTCCATTCCTCCTTTAGTCATATCTTCAAAATAATTCCAACTCTTTTCTCTATCTATACACGAAGATAATTTTCCTTCAAATTTACCATAAGTTCTTTCAATTACTTCTTCCGTTACAATAACTTCTGCATTATGATATTTATTTATCGCATCACAAGTTTGCCTTGCTCTAAATAAAGGAGAGCAAAAAATTAAATCTATCTTTAAATCTTTGCATCTTTCTCCCTCTTCTTCAACTTGTTTAAGTCCAGTATCATTAAGAGGAATATCTCTTCTTCCTGTTAAAATATGTTTAACATTTTCTTCAGTTTGTCCGTGTCTTATAAAATATAACATTTTCTCAACTCCCTACTTTTTTATTATAACAAAAAGAACCATAAACTTCTTTATTTACGGTTCTTTTTATCTCTTCCATTTACTTTAATTAAATCATTTTCAATGCTTACACTAACTTTAGCAAAATAATTAGAACAGTGCTTTCTTCTAAATAAGAATAAACTTTCAAAGCAACTTTTAGTAATCATACTCTTACTATAACGAATGCTATCATATTTGCTCATACCATAGAATTTATATGCTACATTAACAAGTGCCTCATATGTCTTAGCCATAAATATAGGATGACTTTCTTCAATGCATTTATCTATAACTGCTGCAGCTTGATACTTATTAGTAATATTTTTTATTTCTAAAGATTCTTTGGCTTTTTTTCCTAAATTAGTATCTAAAAAAGCTTCAGTACTTTTAATCTTAGCCATTACATCCTTATCACTATTAGTAGAAATATCCATAATTTCATTATCTCTTTTATCAAAACAATAAGTTTGATCCATCAAAGTTCCTCTAGAAGGGAATAAAATCTTTATTGCTTTTTTACTTCTATTAGCGTAACTATATTTAAAATCTTTAATTGGAATCATAAAGTTTCTTAAGTTATCAGTACTAGCATTATGACAAGAATCAATATTGTAATAACCTTCAATATCATACTTCTTATCCTTCAAATATATACAATTAAGAGCGTGATATGTAACATTATTATCACCATCAAACTCTTTAATAATATCCATCTTAACTTTAATATTTTCATCATTTAATTCTTCAAAAATAGCATTAAATAAACTTGCATATCCTACACAAATAATATTTCTAGTATTCAAAACACTATAAATATTTCTCGACAAATTAGAGTTTTTTTCATTTTTTATAAATTCCATTTCAGATAATAATTTGTGAACATACAATACCTTTTCATATGGTGATGCTTTAGATTTTCTTAAAGTTTCTACCACTTCGCTAATCTTATTGTTGGCATTTATAACTTGCTCCTTAGTAAACACTTTATCTGTACCTGTAAACTTAAGTTCATAATCTTCTCTATAATTTTGTTTGATATACTCTTCCACTTCTAACAATTTAGTAAATTCTTCTTTATTGTAGTATTGACTAGTCGTACTAAAACAAAAATCAAATTTATCTTTTTTGTAACTCTTCTTAAGTTTATCTACAATTCTAATAATATCCCCTTTTACTTCATCATTAAAAGTGACTCCAGGTTTCATTTCAAAAGAAATAACATTGTTATATTTATTTTTAACCGTTCTTATATACCTACTAAGATTAAATCCTTTCGCATCAGTGTAAATAACTTCTTGAGAAGCTTTATCCTCAAGAATATCTTCATCATTCTCCCTATCAACATATAGTGGATTATTTTTAGTTATATAATAACCTGTTTCAAAAGCCATTTCTTTTTTCCCATCTTTAACTCTTGAAAACTTATTTACATAATTTTCTAATTCATCTGGAGTATATTCTTCAAACTCATTAACTTTGAAATTAATATTATGTGTTTTAGCAAAATTAATCAAATACATCCATTCATCATATTTCAAATTATGAATTCTAGTAACGTCAAAAGACAAATTAAGAACAACGCCCTTTTTTACATATTTGAATAATCTTCTATAATTGAAATCTAGTAAAGGTTCATTTAAAGTCATAGGCAACAAACATACATCATCAGGCTTTAAACTAATATTAGGAATTATAACAACTCCATCGGGATTAGTACTCAATCTATAATATTTTATATTACTTATATCTCTCATTCTAATCCCTCCCTTTTTTAATATTTTAATCTAATAAACTATGTTTATCAATCACAAATTTTATTATTTTTCGCTTCTCTTTTTAATTTTTTGTTAAAAACAGTTGCAAAAACAAAATAAAGGTTATATAATGATAGTATCAAAATGATAATAAGGAGAGAAAGAAAATGAAAAATTATAAAAAAATGCTTTATGTAATTGATATGGTAAAAGGATTTGTAACTGAAGGAGTTATGCATGATGAATACATCGGACATACAGTTGAAGAACAAGTTAAATTAATTAAAAAATTCAAAAAAGAAAATCAAGGAATTGCTTTAGTAGGTGAAGGACACTCAAAGGATTGCGTAGAATTTAAAACATTCCCAGAACACTGTGTTTTAGGAACTAGCGAAGCAGACTTTGTTGAAGGAATTCGCGAATTTGAAGAAGACGCTAAAGTTTATAGAAAGAATTCTACTAGTGCATTATTTGCTCCAGGATTAATGGCAGATATTGAAGAGATGAAAGATTTAGAAGAAATTGTTGTATGTGGTTGTTGTACAGATATATGTGTAATTAACTTTGTAGTGCCTTTAAAGAATTATTTCAATCAAATAAATAAAGATGTAAAAATCTTTGTTGTAGAGAGCGCTACTGAAACATATGGAGCACCAAACCATAACAGAGAAGAATACAATGAAATGGCTTACAAATTAATGAAACAATCTGGTATTGAAGTAGTTAAGAATGTAAAAGAATTAGAAGAAAGAGAAAATCAATTAAAAAAAGGTGGTAGATAATATGAAAACTTATAACGGACATGAAAGATTACCTAGAAATTATGCTTTATTAACTGATGAATATGAATATAGTATGGCTAATGGATATTTAGCTAATAAAAAGGAAGATCAAGAAGCAATATTTGATGTCTTCTTTAGAAAAGTTCCTACTGGTGGCGGATACGCTATTATGGCAGGTCTTGATAAGATTATTCCTTTTATTCAAAATTTAAAATTTGAAGAAAGAGAATTAAATTATTTTAGAAAAAAAGGATATAGTGAAGAATTCATTAATTATTTAAAAGATTTCAAATTTACTGGTAGTGTTTATGCAATTCCTGATGGAACTCCTGTATTCCCTAATGAACCTTTAATTACTATTAAGGCTCCTTTAATTGAGGCACAATTAATTGAAACTGCTATTTTATCTATCATTAATGGAGCTATGGAACATGCTACTGGTGCTAGAAGAATTATCGAAGCTACTCCTAAAAATGTAGGAGTTATGGAATTTGGTGCTAGAAGAGCTGATGGTTTAGAAGCTGCTATTGATGCTTCTATTTATGGATTAATGGCTGGATGTATGGGAACTAGTAACGTTCTAGCTGCAGACATGGTAAACATGAAAGCTATGGGAACACAAGCTCACAGCTGGATTGAATCTTTTGAAACTGAATATGATTCTTTCTTAGCTTATGCTAAAACATACCCTAACAACTGTATGTTACTTGTAGATACAATTGATACATTAAGAAGTGGTGTACCTAATGCAATTAAAGTATTTAAGTATATGGAAGAAAACGGTTTACCTACTACTAATATTGGTATTCGTATTGATTCTGGTGACTTAGCATATTTATCTAAAGAAGCTAGAAGAATGTTTGATGAAGCTGGATTCCCTCAAGCAAAAATCTGTTTAAGTAATGGATTAAACGATAAAACAATTACTTCATTAGTACAACAAGGAGCTTGCTTTGATGTATTAGGTGTTGGAGACAATATCTCTAAACCTGAAGGAAGAATGGGTTGTGTTTATAAAGAAGTTGCTTTAAGAGAAAATGGTGTATTAGTACCTAAAATTAAATTATCTAATGATGAAATCAAAATCATTAACCCTGACTATAAAAAACTTTATAGAGCATATGATAAAACTACTGGATTAGCTATCGCTGATGTTATGTGTAGACAAGATGAAGATATTACTAATGAAAATGAATTAGAAATCGTAGATCCTACTAACTATTTAAAAACTACAGTAATCTCTAACTTTAGACTTGAAGAACTTCAAAAACCAATCTTTGAAAACGGTAAATTAGTTTATGAAGATCCTGAACTTTTAGAGAAAAAAGAATATTGTAATAAAATGATGGAAACTATTTATCCTGAAGTGAAAAGAATTGAAAATCCTCATAAGTATTATGTTGATGGAACAGTTAATTATGTAGCATTCAAAAACAAAATGATCGCAGATATGAGAAAATTAGTAAATAACAAATAGGTGAATATATGAGAAAAGAAAAATTAATCGAATTAGAAAGCTATATTGAAGAATTAAGAACTGTAAAACTAGAAGAAATGGAAGTTACAGGGAAAGGTTTCTTAAGTATTAAAAGATATTCTTGTTTATTAAATAATGGAAAGAAAATCATCAGAGAAAGAATTATAAAGAATAACAAAGATGGAAGCGCTGCAATTATTCTTCCTATTACTAAAGAAGGAAATGTACTTCTTGTTGTTCAACCTAGAGTATTTAAACCTACAACAGTGGGAGTAGAAGTACCTGCTGGATACATTGAAGAGGATGAAGATCCAATTTTAAGTGCTAAAAGAGAACTTGAAGAAGAAACTGGATACGCTTGTAAAGAGATGGTTTTACTTGCTAAATACTTCCAAGATAGCGGTTGCTCTTCAGCATACAACCATTGTTTCTTAGCTTTAGATTGTGAAAAAGTAACGGAACAACACTTAGATAAAGATGAATTTGTAAGATACTTTGAATGTAGTTTTGAGGAAGCTTTAGAACTAATTGATTTAGGCTATATAAATGGAGCAAACCCTCTAATTGCTTTCACTAAAGCTCAAAAATATTTAAATAAATAAGAGGTGAATTTATGGAATATAAAAATGAAGAAGAATTTTTAGAAAACTATGATTCTACTTTATTTGAAAAACTTTCTATGACTACCGATATTTTACTTCTTAGTGTTAGTGATGAAAAGAATGATAACTATCGTAAAGCAAGTTCTAAAAAGATGAGCATTCTCTTATCAAAAAGAGATAACTTCCCTTTTAAAGATAAATGGTGCTTACCTGGAGGATTTTTAAATCCTTTAAAAGAGACTTTAGAAGACTGTGCAAAAAGAGTATTACTTAATGAAACAAACTTAAAAGATATCTATTTAGAACAATTATATACTTTTGATTCTCTTAATAGAGATCCTAGAATGAGAGTAGTATCTACTGCATTCATCGCTCTAGTAGACAAAAATAAATTAAAAGATAATATAAATGATAATGTCTCTTGGTTTGATATAGATATTAAAGAAATTGATAATGTAGTGTCTGTTACTTTAAATAATGGTAATGAAGAAATTACTTATTCATTAAAGAAAGTATTAAAGAATAAAACTACTAAAATTTATGAATATGAAATAATTGAAAATAATTCCATTGCTTTTGATCACTGTGAAGTAATTGTTTCTGGTATTGAAAGATTAAAAAATAAGATAGAGTACACCGATATTGTCTTTAATATGATGAGTGAATATTTTACTCTAGGAGAACTTCAAAGAGTATACGAAACCATTCTAAACAAGAAGTTATTAGACCCTGCTTTTAGAAGAATAATCGCTGATAAAGTAGTAAAAACAAATAAAGTTAGAAATGGAGGAGGACATAGACCTAGTGTCTTGTTCAAATACAAGTATGAATAGAAAAATAAATAAAGTTATGTTGTTTGCTAATAACAACGATTACTCAAAGAAAATAGAAAAAGAATTAAAGGAAAAATTAGTAAAAAGAAACTATATTATAAGTAATGACATTAATGATACTGATTTGGCTATTGCTATTGGAGGAGATGGTTCTTTCCTTAGAATGATTAAAGCCTGTAACTTTAACGACAATATTTCTTACATTGGAGTTAATACAGGAACTCTAGGCTTTGTTCAAGAAATATATCCAGACAAAATAGATACATTCTTAAATAACTTAGATAAGAATCGTTATAAAAGCGAAAATATAAGTATTCAAGAAACAAAGATAACTACAAAAGAAGAAACACTACATTTCTTTTCTTTAAATGAAATAGTTATTAGAGACGCTAATTTAAACACTGCTCATTTTAAAGTTCTAATTGATGGATGTTTATTAGAAAATTACAGTGGTGATGGGCTTTTAATCTCTACTTCTTTTGGGTCTACTGCTTATAATTTAAGTTTTAAAGGAAGTATTGTCTTTAATGAATTACATACACTTCAAATAACTCCAATTGCTCCTCTTAACAATAAAAATTATAGCAGTCTTATAAACTCTATAATTATTCCTCAAAAAAGAATAATTGAGATTGTTCCATCTAGAGATAATAATTTTATTGTTAGTATTGATGGAGAGAACAAACACTTAAATAACGTTACAAACATTACAACTTACGTAAAAAGAAAACGTATAAAGTTGATTCGCACCAAAGAATACGATTATACTAAAAAAGTAAACGAAAAGTTTTTATAGAGGTGTGAGTAATGGAAAAGATTAAGGATTATGCAATTTATAATTATAGAATGAAGAAATCATTATTAGATAAGATGTTTTTCTTAGATAAGTTCTTTGAACCAATTGAAACTATTGTTGATTTTGGATGTGCAGATGGCGAACTAATTGATGAAATGAATCACTTATTCCCTGAGTACCGCTACATTGGTTATGATATTGAAGAAGAAATGCTTAAAATAGCTAGAGAGAAAAACGAAGGAATTGAATTTTATGATAAATGGGAAGATATAAAAGTAGACTTTAATAAAAGTTTACTAAATATATCTAGTACTATTCATGAAGTTTATTCTTATGGAACTGAAGAAGATATTAAAGTTTTCTGGAACAATGTCTTCAACAGTGGCTTTAAATACATTTGTATTAGAGACTTAATGATTAGTGAAAACTTAACGCAAAATGTTAAAGATGAGGATATTGAAACTATAAGAAAGTACAATCCTAAAACTTTAAAAGAATATGAAGATATTTGGGGTAGTATAAAAGACAAGAAAAACTTTGTTCATTATTTATTGAAATATAAATATATAGAAAACTGGTCTAGAGAAGTAAGAGAAAACTATTTCCCTATTACTCTAGAAAAATTACTTGCTTTAATTCCTAGTAATTATCGTATAACTTATTCTGATCACTATACTTTACCTTATACTGCTCATCAAATAAAAAGTGATTTTGGTATAAAGTTAGATGAAAAAACACACTTTAAATTAATTTTAAAAAAAGTTGATTAAATAAAAAAAGAGTAAATTAATTTTTACTCTTTTTCTTTACAATCAATGATAATTAAAGGCACTAACATTTCTTTAGTTAAAGAAGTATGATGTCCTTTAAACATATTAGAATTTTCGAAGAATAACAATAGTTTATTAGTTTTAGCTACAGCAATGTAATCCCCTAATAAATCCCTATTCTTCTCATTATAAGGTCCAAAGACACCTTTCTTTATTAAATAATCTACTTCAAACAATTTAAAATCTTTCTTATAATCTTCATTAAATAATCTTACAAATTCTTCTTTTTTATCTTCTTTAACTTTAAATGATGTTGCACGTGGTTCTAATGTCATAGGTCTTTCTAAACACTCCATTAACTCAGTGTTATTATAGATATCAATATATCCATCAATATCAATATGTCCATGGTCTGCGCTTATAACAATTAAAGTATCTTTTACATTCTTTTCTAAATCTTCAGTTAAAGCCGTTAATTCATTAATAACTTCTTTTGCTTGCTTACTTTTAACACCATAATCATGCATTGTTGCATCAGGATAATCACAATATGCATATACAAATTGTTTACCTTCTTTTTTACAGCATTCTTTAATATTATCAAACATTCCTTTTCTTGTATTATATGGATAATGTTCCTTCATTACACCATCTTTAATATAAACCGGTAAAACAGTATTTACTTCATAGTTTTTAGCATCTTTATAGTAGGCTTCAAAAGGAAGTCTAGTTCTAGCAAAAGTAGGATCTACTTTTTCACCTGTAAAATAGTCTGTTGCCCTATAAACCTCTACAGCTTTATTTAATTCTTTAAAGTAAATGCTCCATCCAAACCATCCATGATTAAATGGATAATCAGCACACATATAAGTAGTTGTAGCATTTGTTGTAGTAGAAGGAAAAACTGAAGTTAAAGTTTGCTTAATATTCTTTCTAAAGATATTTTCTTTATCTAAATTAGCTTCGATAGGATTAATACCAAAACCATCTAGAATAATAAAGACAACATTCTTATAATCTTTCTTTAGATACTTCTCTAATTTAGGAAGAGACGGAATATCTGTAGAATGCCCTAACATTTTATTAAAAGTTGAAGAAATATTTAAAATACTCTTCTTGTAATTTGGAAAATAAAATTTCATATACATCACCAACTTCATTATACAACTATTAATTTGTTTTTGGTAATGAAACAAAATAAAAAATCCTTCTACTAACTAGAAGGATCTTATTTATTATTTAATTAACGTTTATTTTTATCTTTTGCTTTCTCTTTTTCTTGTGTTTCATCAAGTAAATCACGTGGGTCTTCTAAAGGATAAGAAAGTTTAGATTTTACTTCTTTTATAATTTTAACAGATTCATCATATGAATGTGCTCTTTCTCCCAACATTTTTCTTGGTTCGCCATATACTTTTATGTCTCTAGTAGTAAGTTTCTTTCCTTTTACAAATTTAATTTCTGATTCGAAAATCTTATCTACTACTGCATATTGTAAATCTGCATCATCCATAGATTCGCGTACTGGTTGTAAAATAGTATCTCTATCAAATACTGTTAATTCTAAAGTTTTACCATCTTTTGATAGTTTATAAGTAACTACAAGTTCGCCACTTCTAGAACCTCTAACAGACTCGTGGAAAACTAACCCAATTCTACCATCCTCTAATTGAACTGGATTAGTAGACATTGGACGTAATGAGTCTAATGTTTCGTTTCCTGACTTGTAATCTGGGAAGATATGATAGAAAACATCATATTTTAAGCATTTAATAATGTCTTCCTTATATTGTTCTAAATATTTTCCGTCTTCTCTTAAAAAGAAATATCTGAATGGAGTTTCACCATCAAATCCATATGAACCTAAAAATGGAATTCCTTTAATTTTTGGCATCTTAATCATCTCCTACTAATTTAATAATACTACATGGATTATTCATTTGCAAATTTAATATTTAAAAAGTTATTAACTGTGTAGAAGCAGACCAAAATTTTCTTCTCGTAAATATCAATAAAGTATGCTATTATATAGCCGAGGTGTTAGCGATGAAAGAATTAAAACTAGAAGTTGGAAAAGCAGGAAACTTGAAAAACATTTATGAACATCCTTTAAAAATTGGAAGAAATGAAGAGGGCTATTTCATATACACTAAAGATAAAAAACATGGTCCTTTTACTAACGTCTTTTTAGAAAAAGGAAGTAATGAAATGTTAATTGGCTATAATCCTTCACAAACTTTATTATTAGTTATGGAAGAGAAAAAAATTAACATTGAAGAAAATGCTTTAACTGCCCCTTTATTAGAAAAATTAAACACTTTATTAGGAATTACTAAAAACGATGCATTTAAAGATTGTAAATTAGTAGGTAAAGCAACTAACTACTATGTATATTTAGATGCTAATAATATGTTCTTTATTGCTGAAAACAATAATCCTTCTTCACTAACAGAAAGTCCTAGATTCTTTGATTATGAAGAATTAGTAAGACACTATAGAACTAATGAAATTTATATAAATAATCCTGTAGTCGCAGAACAAGCAAGAAAAATGAAAAGAGTTTTCATTAAATTTGAAGATTATAATAACTTCATCTCAAATTTAAAAGTTGAAGACTTATCTGAAGAAAATAAATTAGATATTGTTGCCCAAAGAGACATCTTCAAGGATTTACTTCTTCAAACTAGAGACAATTGCCATAAAGTAGCGAATAGCGAAGAAGACGCTAATAAATTATTAAATGAAGGTTATATTGAATTAGATTTTAAAACTATTGAAAAGTTTAAGAAATCTTATCCTGAACAATACGAAACTTTGATCAATTTAGTTAATAGTAAATCTGAAGAATTAAAAGAAGCTTGTATTGGTAACATTAAAGCCAACGATAATATTCCTTTTGATGAATTAAAAGAGGAAATAAAAAAAGTAAAAATAACAGATTTAAATGACACTGCAAGAAGAGAAATAAGTGCAAAAAGACCTTTAACAACAAACATCTTCTCAAATATATTAGCAGCAGCGTTAACTAAACTTAGAGAAAAATATCCTTCAATTAGAGAAGAATACAACATGGGTAAAAACTTTAAGGCCATTTATCCTGAAGAATTTGAAGAATTAAGACTTATCGCACAAGAAAGAATGCCTTCTTTATATGAAGAGTACTTTGAATATCAAAAACAAAAATTTGCTAATATGTTAAAAAAGTAGGTTTCCCTACTTTTTCTTTTTAATTAAATTTATATCTTGGATGACCTTTACTAATACTTGTCTCATCCGTTTTCATTGTATTTTTGATAAACTCACATTCCTTTTTAATTATAGGAAGTAATCTTTCATATTCACTCTTAGTTAAATTTCTATACTTAATTTCATCAATACACATAAAGTCTCCAACCTTACAAAACTCAAACTCATTTTTTATTTTAGCTATATCCACATTAGATTTTTCTTTTAAAATAAATCTTCCGTTTTCAATTTTATTTTTAATAAAAAACTCTATATATTTTTTTCTATTTTCTGGTTTAGCTATATATATTGGAGGCATTACAATATCATAAGTATTTGTATCCATATCTTTTACTACTAGATATGGCTCTTTTTTAGCCACTGCCATCTCTTTAACATCTTTTAACATCTTATTATACTTACGCTCATCTTTTGTTCTTAAAACAACATTTGAAGAAGAAATATAATAAGTTTCTCCTTTATTAAAAGTCATTATTTTAGATTGCTTCTTAGTTTTTAAAAATTTAATTAATTGTTCACTAGTGCCCTCAAAAGTATCTCCATTAAAATCATATTTATATTGCTTTGTTCTAGAGTTATATGTAACCAAAAAGTCTTCTTGGCTTGCTACATCTTCTCTAAACTTTCTTATCATATAAGGATATGTAGATTCTTTATTACTACTATCTAAATTAAATTTTTCTTCACCTAATAGTTCAATAAGTTCTCTTTTATGCAAATAATCAACTTGCAAAGTCATTTTATATTTATCATCTATTCTTTGATGAGCTTTAGAACCTCTTGCACTTTGTTGCTCAACAAAATATTGAAGCATAATTGTTAATAAACGGTGGTTACCATCTCCATTATTAAAAATATTACCTTCATTATCGATGACTATTGGATACACTTTTTTAGTATTCACATAGCTTTCTACAATATCAAACTTAAAATCTCCGATATTATTAAAAACAAAAGGATTCGCAGAAGCATTCTCATACATAAACCAATCTATTAATCTAGTACCAGAATGATTGTACCCTGAGTTTTCAAAATATGTAGGTAAAACAGTAACACTTGAACTTCTAATTAGTCCAGTTCCCAGGGAATATCCATTACATCTAGTTACTTGATCAGTAAAAGTTTTTCTTTCGGCATACAAAAAATCATGAACATCAGGATCATTTATATCCAGTCCATATTTAGCCAAGAATCTATTAAGAATTTTTAACTTTTCTTCCTGTCTCATAACTATTTCCCCTTTATTTGATTATAACACACCCTAAACAAATAAAAAGTTTTTTATTTCTTTTCCACTTCAAATGTTTTTAAAATATTGTTATAAACTTTGAAAATGGAGTATAATATTAATAGAGGTAGCCGAGAGGCAACCCTTTGTGATTTGAGTTGCCTACTCAGGACTACGTGGTAATAGTTGAGTAGGCTTTTCTTTTATCTTTTTGTATCTTTTATTTCTTTTAAAAGCAATATTGCAATTAGCAAAAAAAGACTTATATCACCCATAAGCAGTCCTCCCTATAATAACAGTGTTATCACAAAGGGCTGCACCCAACTACCTGTAGGTTTTACCCTACATTAATATCTATATAGATAATTTTTTATACGTAACAACTTTTTGTTCATCATTAAAAGTTATTGTTATATCTTAACTTTTTTTGATATAATATTAGTAGAGGTAGCCGAGAGGCAACCCTTTGTGATTTGAGTTGCCTACTCAGGACTACGTCGAAATAGTTGAGTAGGCTTTTCTTTTATCTTTTTGTATCTTTTATTTCTTTTAAAAGCAATATTGCAATTAGCAAAAAAAGACTTATATCACCCATAAGCAGTCCTCCCTATAATAACAGTGTTATCACAAAGGGCTACACTCAACTACCTGTAGGTTTTACCTACATTAATATCTATATAAACTATAATGGATCTGTAACATTTAATATTCTCTTTTTATTCTTAAAACCAAATTAATGTATTACAATAACTTTAAGAGGTGAATGTGGTGATTCTAGAACAATACTTACAAGTTAACTCTAATTTCTTTTATAGCGAAAAATTAAACATTAAGCCCTCTAAAGGATATAAGAAAGTGAATTTAAAAAAGCTAAATGCGGAAGAATTAGGTTCCACTTTAGAATCCATTGTTTTTAGTGAGAATAAAAACAACTTTATTCATATAAAAACAAATAAAGGTGAATTTGTTTTATTGACCGTTACTAGTGATATAACAAAAGAACAAACTTTAGACTTTTTAAAAGAAAATTCAAGTAAGTATCCTACTTATTATTTTAGAAATGTAGACTACTTTGATTTCGGAATATTTGGATATGCCCAAAACGGGAAAATAGAAAGATATTTATCTTATAACAGTGAAGCAATGGGGGATGAAAACATTGTTGAATGGATCGGTAAACCTCATAAGTGGGAATATGCGACTCATACGTTTTACACTAAGAAGAAACTTGAAGAATGTGAAATGAGTTTTGGGTGGGATGAAGTTTGTAATATGATTTATTACTATCTACCTTTTATAACTGAAGAAGTAGAAATACTTGAAGTTAATGCTTACACAAAAAATAAACAAATAAAAAAAGTACAAAAGTGCAAATATAAAAAAGTAAGAAAAGATATTTTAACTAAATTATATGTAACTGTATTGTCTCATGAAATACCCGGAATATTAATAAATGCACTTGTTTATGATGATAGTGTTATTCTTCATGATTTAATGCTTGGAGTAATAAAAGAAAATAAAGAAGATAAACTAGAAAATCAAATATTATTCTCTAATTTAGTATCTAAAATAAATTATAATGAAAATAATAGTGAAATCGAATTTCATAATGGACTAGTTCAACTATTAGAGGCTTCTACTAATAGCGAAGTAAAAACCTTAAAAGAAATTGCTCCTTACATCAAAAAATTAAAAGAGGAAAAAGAACTGTATTACTTATATATATCTCCAATCAACAAAAACAAATATAAATTAGAATTACTAAAACGAGGAGAACAAAAAGAAACCATTTTTATCGGTTATAACTTTAATAAAAAGAATTCTAATAAAATATATAAAATACTAAACAAAGAATATAAAAAGAAGTAGCAAGTCGCTACTTCTTTTGTTTACCTAATTCAATTACTTTTTCTAGGAAGATTTTATCTTCAAAACCTCCGCGTTTTTCTCTTTTTTTATCCATTACTCTAATAACATCTTCTAATGATGCATTTTCTAGTTTTGCTAAAGAAGAGATAATTTCTAGCATGTCTGCAAGTTCTTCAATTCTATCACTAGAACTCGCATTAAGAACTTCATTATATTCTTCATATAACTTCTTTTCTAATTCAGTTTTATACTCCTCATCAGATAAGATTCTTGTGTATGGTTCTCCGCCATTTTTCTTAATAATTGAAGGAATGTTATCTCTTACTAATTTATTGTATATTTGTTCCATTATTATCTCCTTCTTTCATTACCAGGCAAACAGTCATTTAGTTTACTAGTCATTTCATCTCTTAATTGTCTTAATCTTTCTATTCTTTCAGTAGCGCCTGCTTTAAGGTCTTCTACTCTTGATAAATAGTTAATCTCATCTCTAACGGTAGAAATAAGAAGATAATCTTGCTCCTCTCCTTGCTCTGTACGTAGTGATTCTATTTTGTCCAAGAAGAAAGGTCTTCCTCTTTTATAATAATGTCCAATTAACTCTGGAACAGTTAAAGAAATTGAAGTATCACAATGTGCTCCATGTACACGCATTTCATCTAATGGTATATCCGTTTCATCATGGAACTCAGTCTTAAATCCTAACAAATGAACTTCTCTTTCAAAATGCGGATTAAGACAAGCAATTATTTTTTCATCCATCAAGTGATCATCTGGAGTAATGCCTTTTTCTTCAATAAATTCTTTTGCTTTAATAATATTTAATTGATCTTGAATGTATGGATCCTTTAAATCAATTCCTGCATCAATAAGCGTATTTTTGGCCTTTTCGTCAGTTGGATCAAAAGCATACTTGTAAAATGCTACCCAAATATCACTTCTTGCTTCAATATATTTATTATTTTTAGTTAAAATTTTTCTAGCTGGTCCTAAAACTAGGAAAATATCTTTTTCATTAGTTTTTCCTTCAGGCGCATTATAATCTAGTATCATTTCTACTACATTATTTAAATTAAGGAAATTAACTGTATTTGCTGCCTTAACAATAAATCTACTGAAATTAATAATAGGATAATCTAAACCTGTTTTAGCTTTATATCTTTGTTTAAACTTAGCTATAGTCGCAGAATTAGGTTTTAAATTTCCTTCCGAGTCATAAGCGTTAGGAAACTTTGCTCTATCTTCCTCTACAAACTCTAATGTTTTTTTATGAAGCATATATAAATGAAGTTGCCCATACTCAGAAGTTACCCAGTTTAAAACCTTTTCAGCATCAGTAGAGCCATATTCACTACTATTTCCTATAAGCTTAAGGACATACTTTTTCAAAATGTTTTTATTAGAATCTGGTTTCATTGGGTCTTCAAATTCTGTTAAACCTAAAAGATGCGCTAAATTATGTTCTTTTATCTCTAAACATCTTTGCATATTTTGATTAAAAGTATCCTCAGGTAAATCTAAAACTAACAGATTATCCTTATAATACATCTCAAAAACATCTTTATTCGCCTTTATAAGTTTTAATAATAAATCTAAATCCGCTAAACTAGGAATAATAGCTCCCATTGATTCATCTTCAAAATATTTAGAAGGAACTTTAATATCTGATCTTTTTCTATCACCTTTCATAAAAGCAACGATATACTCGATAGTATCTTCAAAAATCCTTCTACCGGAATAACTTAACTGATTATTATCTACTGCATCAAACATTTCAATAATGAATTTCATTCTTGATTCATTGTCTTTAAATACTTCATCAAAACTTTTATTTGATCTAAGACTTCCACAATTAGCCTCATATATCTCTCTGAAATATTCATAAAACCTTTTAGAATTTCTAATCATAATTATCACCTAAAAACATTATATCACAAATAAAAATATCTACAATTACATTATTGTAGACACTTCTATTTATAATTATCTTTTATAAAATTAGCTATTTGAGGAGCCATTACATTAGTAATAAATTCTTGGTTAGGATGAATGCCATCACAATCACTATTATCCATTATACTTTCAAAGTTACCGGTCTCAAATAAATCTAAAACAGGTATTTCATAAAGATTAGCAACTTCCTTAATCGCATTATTTACATCTTCTAAAGTATATCCACTAGAATTAGTATCACTCCAAAGAATAACTCCAAAATGTTCTTTATAAGGTGTCATATAAAAAACAAAACTTTCACTATAATTTTCTTTTAAATAACTCATTGTTACATGAAGTGCCCCATAAACAGTAGTTATATCATTATCCTCTATATCTCCTAAAGGTAAAGAGCGATTATAATCATTAACTCCTCCTAGAACACCAATAATATCCGCTTGCTTATTATAAGAAGTAATAACATCACTCATACAAGGCAAATTCAAATTATTCGAAGTATAAGTCGCACCACTTACACCTTTGTTTTCATATGATTTCAAACCTAAAAGTTCACTAACTACTGTTGGATAAGGATTCTCTACTCTTCCACCTATTTTTAAATCAGCACCATAAGTTATGCTGTCCCCAAAAGCAGTAAACGTTAACTCACTAAAATCAACTTCTTTAGGATAGTAAATGTTACAACCTGAAATAAGAAAAGCAAAAATAAAAGAAAGCATCAAACTAACTATTTTCTTCATTATATCCCTCCTATTTACTCCTATCATTAGGATACTATTAAGCAAAACAAACTTCAATATTCCTCTTAATTTTTTCTTCTTGATAAAATTTAATTAAGTGATAAAATATTTTTGGTGATGTAAATGGATGACATTATAAATAAATTAACTCATGATGGTGAGTACGCTACTGATGTATGTTTACTTCTAGTATTAGAAGACGCTAATGAATCATTACACTATCTAAACTATTTAAATATTACAGGTAAAGAATTAGAAACTCTTGCTCATGATTGTCTACCTATTTTTGATATAAATTACCTAAGACAAACTATTCGTTTTCTAAGATCAGGATTTCTATCAATGGATGATGTAAAGAAAAACTTAAACAGTCCTAATCCAGTATGTTTCATTAATAGGTTAATTAAAGAAGGAGAAGACTGGGAAAGAGTATATGAAGAATACTCTTATAATTTCTATAAAAATTTAAATAATAAAAAAGGCCGTTAAGCCTTTTTTGTTTTATAATACTCATTTACTAAACTTTTATAATTACATTCTTTTAACTTATCATATCTAACTCTATAATTAGCTTTAGTATGTTTACCAGTAGATAAATATCTTAAATAATTTTGAAGATACAAATCAACTTCATTTAAACCTTTATCTGTGTTAATAAGAGGAAAGAACCATCTAGACCAAGTTAAATCATTAGATTTCTTAGCTTCAAAAAATTTATAATTAAAGCATCTAATCATTGCTTTAATTGCTCTTTCATCTTCAGCATTTTTCTTAACTTTCCATCTATAAATTGCTCTTGCTTTTCTTCTTATTTTACCTTTAATTTTATCAATAGTTATTTCTGATAAATCAATTTTACCATTATTATATTCTACCCCTAAAAAGTTCCAAGTTTCTCCAGGTTTAAAAGTGAATTCCTTATCCTTATTAATTAACAAATCTTTATCTTTTATTACTTTGTTTATATAATCAATATGTTTATTAAGTTCTTCTTCACTATCTGCAAATACAATAATATCATCAGAATAACGAGCATATAAAATATTGTTATTATAAAAGTATTCATCTAAATCTTTTAAGTACACATTAGCAAGAAAAGGAGAGAAAGGTACTCCCGCCATTGCTCCTCTTTTTTCTTCAATAATGTTTCCTTCAAAATTAGCTTTATCTAACGTTAATAATTTTGACATAAAAGATAAAAGTTCTTTGTCATCAACTATGTCTTCTAACATAACCATAAGTTTATCTATATTGATACTATTGAAATAGTTTTTGATATCAACTTTATAACAATACATATTCTTGATATTTTTAGAAGAAACAATTGAATCTATTGCTCTTTTAACACCATATGATTTTCTAAATGAATAACAATTATCACTCATTTTATTATCATATTTAAATAGATGGAAAGTAATGAATTTTAATATCATACTTTCATCATCACTATAACAATAAACAATTCTTTTTTTATCAGTACCTATTTTATTAACCATCTTCTTTACAGGTATAGAAAAATTGAAGTCTTCATTTTTTATTAAAGAAGCGATATTTAAATATCTTTCTTCTTTTATAAAGACTTCTAAATCTTCTCTTTCTTTTTTTGTTAAGTGACCTTTTTCTAATTTATATTCATAGAACTCATTCCACTTATCTTTTCTATCTAAAATATCTAATATACTCATAATTTTTCACCAAAATAAAAGAAAGGAAAATTGCTTTGAATATAAGCATTGCTTAATACCAGACATAACATATATTAGTTACCTGTAAAACCTTTTCGAGAATATATGCTTAGTCCCTCACAGGTGCAATAATATTGCGTTTTCCTTTCTCACTATTTATACCCTATCTATTTACTTTTGTCAATTAAAGAGCAGCTTTAATTCTTTCTTCAACGTATGATCTTTCGTTAGTCATTTGTGTATAGAAATAAACAAAAGGAATACCTCTTTCTTCACAAGTTTTCTTTAAATTGTAGAAGTTACGGTTTCTTTCCCCATTATGACAAACACCATAAACAGCAACTTTAACATCACCATCTGCGTCATAAACAACATGTGAATATTTGTATGTACTTTCATAAGGTCCAAATTCAGTTGTACTTACATCAGTTTTGATTGTATAACCTTCTGTAAATAAAGAACGTACTACTTCATCAATTGTTTTCTTGCTTATTGCATCGTTATCTACGATATCAACTGGATCACTATGATTGTATGCAGGTCTAGAAGGTCTTCTACCTCCGCCACCTAAATTAATTGTTACTCCACCGCGTAAAAATCCTTTTAATAAATCTTTAAAAAATCCCATCTTTTAACACCTCTTAAAATCATTTATACCATATTTACAACCAAATTTAATGTAAATATACCTAAAAACTAATAAATTATGCGTAAAGCCTTAGTTTTTCCGTTTATTAGCGTTCCTTCACCTACTAATTTAATATAACTTACTCCCACTAAAGAGAATGATGTATCGTTCTTTTTAGCAATTAATCTACCCGTAGAATCATAACATTCAACCACTACACTTGAACTTAATTCTAATCTTAAAGCGCTAACATCTTTTCCTTTATAGTTTTTCAAATAGTTTCTTGCATCATCTATGTAAATATACAAATCTTTATACCTAAATGAATAATTACTTAAATAAGTATAATTACCAGTTGCGTTAAACTCTGGATAAATATATGTATATTGAAGTTTACTTAAATCATAAATCTTATTATCTTGTCTTTCGAATCTATCTTCATGATTTCTTAACCAAGTATAAAAATTATTAAAAACATTATTACCATAAGTCACTTTCATTGCTTTATATTGATTCTCTAAAGATATCTTTTGATTTACATATTTATTTGTGTGATATGGGTTTATTTTCTCATAATATTTAATCCAACTTGTATAGTCATTATATGTATCTTTTAAATAATCCATAAATCTCATACCTACTGCATAAGGACCGTTACCAGCGATATCATAAGCCTCTGATTCATTAGCAATCCAATACTCTACAGTTTGAGAATAAATGTTACCGGTTATATACATGTTATTTATATGAGAATAGTTGGCTATTGTACTTTTAGCTACATCTATATTATGAGTTTCTAAATACTTAATTGTGTTATAAGAATTATACTCTGCGAACCCTTCAACAAAAACCCTACTGTAACTCCATGACGATTGAGAATACTGTAAAATATGTGATAATTCATGAACTATTGCATAACTATTTCCTAACAACAAATCTCCACTACTCACATGAATTTTAGCACCAATAGAATAAGCATACGCTCCTTTCATTTCGCTTTCAGGATAGTTCTCATTTTTTACTTTTTCTACCTCAATTATAATCTTACCAGGATTATAATGAGCATTATAAAAAGATAAACCACTTGCAGTTTCTAATGCATCATAAATAACTTCTATATATTCTTCTAAATAACTTGGAACAAAAACATTTTCATCTATTTTAAAAGTAAAATGATCTGTTTCTATATCTGTTTTAGAACTTGTTATGTAACCATTTGTAAATTCAGTAGGTGAATTTATCATAGGTTCTTTATTTGTGTTGTCTTCTATTGAAGGTGTGCTTCCTTGATTATCTCCCGTGTTTGGAGGAGTTGAAGAACCGCCACCTGTATCAGGTGTAGTAGACGTATTACCATTCCCACTACTAGGAGGAGTCGTTGAACTTCCTGTATTACTAGAAGAATTATTATCTTTATTACTTGATGATGAATCACTTGTATCTACCTTAATTGATGTATTGGAGGTATCGTAAGAATAGAAAGTACATGCTGTTTGAAAAGATAAAGAAACTAACATTAATAAAATAAACAAATATTTCGATATTCTCTTTTTCATAACTAGCACCCCCACACGATTCCATATTACCATTATAACACCATCTCTATTTTCAAAAACTATTCTAACCTATAATCCACAAAAAAAAGAAAGCTAATATTTAACTTTCTTCTTTTCATTTTTATAATCTTCAATTATTTTATAAGCTTCTTTATAATTTATTCTCTTGTAATAAGCAATCTTTTTAAGGACTCCAGTCACACCATTAAACTTATCCATATGCTTATAATATTTTTCATCAAACTCTCTTTCTGCAGCTTCAGATACTCTTTTATACAACTTTGCAGCGCTTTTACCTCGTACATCTTCTAAATATTTTAAAACAGCTTCTTCATTATTTATAAATGCTATTTGAGTCATAACCTCTTCTCCAAGAATTTTCTCTAATTCATAAGCAAGTTTAACTTCTTTTGGATAACCACAAGCACTAGTTCTTAAACCATATGCATATGCCACTTTTCTAGTTAATAATTCATTTAACCCTTCTTTTAAAGCACTAGCGCCATCACTACCGCAAAAATGCATAGTTTCGTGAAGCAATAAATCCTCATAATAACCTTCAGTATCAGTACCTGAAATAACCACATGAAATACATAATCAAAGAATGTATTATTGTTTATTATTAAATCTTCATTTTTATATGTTTTATGTTTTTTATGAATACCATAGAATGGCACTTTTTTCATCTTATCTAAAGCTTTATCTGCACATAAAGGCATATTGATATCATTATAAGTTGCATACCCATTTATTGTTCCATAATCATGAATTTTTAAAACTTGACTATAATCAGTAATTTCATCTAATTGTTTCTTCTTATATGGAGACATGTAATCATTATACATTTCTCTAATTATTTTAATATATGCTTCTACTTTCTTAGATAACCTTTTATGAACTTCTTCTAACTCTTTTTCATTAAGCATATTATCACCTTCTTTACTTATTATAACAAAATAAATTTCTTTATAGCAAACAAAAAAAGAGGTCACCCTCTTTATTTATGTTTAAAGTTATAATACTCTTTATCTTTTTCTGGATCTATTGTTTCACCATCATCTTCAATTGCGAACTTAGTATCTTTAAATAAATCTAAGAAATCAGCGAAAGTTAACTTATATGAACTATTTACAGCGTACACATAAATCTTACTTTTTTTACATATAAATCTATTTCTTAAACTATCCCTTAAAACAATACCATCTTTTAATAATTCTAAAGCATCATTAATTGTAAATATCTCATTCATAATTATCTACTAAAAATAGGACTTACATCATTATTTTGAAGTATAAGTGTTGCTAATCCAGACTCTATATTTACAACAAGCATTTTACCTTTAACAGTTTTCTTTACAATTTCTTTAAATGTTAAGTATACATCATAGAAATCTTCTTTAGAACAATCTACTACCATTGCATCATAAATAATTTCTTTGCCATTTGCTTTAGTTTCTAAAACATTACAAATCCATACTTTTTTAACTCTAGTATCTTTCTTAAATGTAGAGTTCACAAGTTTTACAGTTTTCTTAAATGGTTCAAGTGGCTTTCTTCCTATTGATTCTGCATCTGGATCAATATTTAAATCTGTATATAAAGTTTCAGTAAGTTCTAACCACTTTTGACTTAACATAACTGGTGTTGCATTATTATGTTCTCCCATATTAAATGAAGCAAACTTATATCCCATGTAGTGTACAAGTAAAAGTAAATCGTTAAAGTTAATGTAAACAAAAGAAATATTTTTACGGTGTTTCTTTAATGATTTGATATACATATTTAATCCTTCTGTATTACCTATCATATAAATGTCATTTAAAGAATCTTCTACAAAATCACCATCAATAATTTTGCCCTTCATAAATGCACCATTATATAAAGGAATAGCAAATATTAAGTTGGAGAAACATTCACATGTCTCTAATGTATGCTCGATACTGTCATCTTTAGAGTAGTGTAATGAATAGAATCTATCCACTTCTTCATTTTGAGTCAAAAATCTCTTTTCATATTTATTGTTTTTTGATAACAATTCAATAAATCTTTTAACGCTTTTCATATTTTGGAATGTTTTATTACTTAATCTAATCATTCCATAACCTTGTTTTTTATTATAAGAAGTATAAATAACAATCGCTTGTACTTCTTTATAATCAATTATGTTAACAAATGTAGAGTAATCTACATACACATACTTATAATCTGAGTTTTCTTTTTTAAATTGCACTAATGCATCTTTACTAGAAAACGCAGTTATAGTTTTTTCACCATTATATTTAACATCATTATACGCATAAAAAGGATCTGGATTGTCTGTAGCAAACAAAGCAAACGAAAGTGTTGAAATAAGATTATAAAATTCTTTGTCATTTTCATAATTTACTTTATTTAAATAATCATTTTTTACTAAACAATCATATGTTTTAATACTAGTTTTTTGTTGTTTAGAGAGTTTCTTTTCATTTTCTTTACTATTCTTAAAAGCCTTTGATTTAATTTGTTCTAAATTCATTTTTTTACCCCCTTTTAATATGCTGGTATACTGATACTTTCATATACCACTTCTATTTCCACTTTTTCTATTGAGATAACAGTTTCACCATCAGTTCCATAATTCTCTTTTTCACAAACAAGCTTATCTATGTCCTTACCTTTAAAAGAATATGTGTTTGTTGTTTTCATAGCTAATTTTTCCGCTAAAGTATAAGACTTAAATTCTGTAATATATTTTGAATTTTCTACTTTATATGTGAAATCTTTATTTTTTTCTTTAAAGTATTCAACATCTTTTGTTACATAATTCATTAAAGTATTAATATTAACCGGTAATTGTTTATCATCAAAAGTTAACTCTACTTGTTTGTCGGCTTTTTTTACACCATTTTCTTTTGTTTTAACAGTATAATTAGAATTATTGTACACATACCATTCTTCAGTTATTTTATTATAGATGTTTTTCTTTATATAATACTCACAATATAAACTATGACACTTGCTTACAACTGTAACTTCCGAAAGTAAACTTCCATTTTCATATTTTTTATAAACCATTCCATATGTTTTTATATCTTTTTTAGTATATGTTTCTAACTTAGAAATAGTGAATGTTTCACTAGTGCATGAGCATCCACATACTATTAATAAAAGACTTAATAGCATCGTTAATATCTTTTTCACATTATCACCAATATTATGATACTTCAAAATGCATGTATATAAAATATTTTGGAGAGATTTTAAATAAAAAGGAATGATATTTTCTATCATTCCCTTTCTTTTAAATATATTCTTCTTTATCGTTTGTTACATTTAAACTTAACTTTTCTTTAGCTAGTTTAAATGCCTCTTCAATTTGAAGTTTACCAACTTCTCCCCATCCAATTAATTCGATTGCTCTACTAGGAGTAGTTAGTAATCTTTCATACGTCTCGCCATTGTCTGGATCTGGCAAAGAAGGACCAATATTATCAATTATCGCCGTCATACGAAATTGAGCGTATGGAGGTATACCATTTTCTTCATCAACTTCTTGGTAACCTACTGTTATTGGTGTTTCAATTGTTACATTAACTTCTTCAATTAATTCTCTTCTTAAAGTTGCTTCTTTGTCTAAATCAAATGATTCAGGAGTTCCACCTGCTAAAGAATAAACCTTACCTTTCGCTTTATTCTCTACTTTCAAAAGCATCCTTCCATCACGAGTAAAAATTAACCCGTAAACTTGTCTTACCTTAAGACTGTTTGGTACTTCACCGTTGTACCATGTAAATGTAGCCATCTTCATCCCCCTTTTCTTGTGTTGCTAAATAATATACCTATTTAATAAATTTGTAAATAAAAAAAGAGCATTAAACTCTTTCTTCATTAACTAGCCCAAACATATGCATATCGTGATAGCCATCATTTAGTTTTAAATAGTTCTTTAAAGTGCCTTCATATTTTAATCCACACTTCTCAATAACTCTTCTTGATGCTTCATTAGTAGCACAACAACTTGCTTGAAATCTATTAACGTTCATTTCTTTAAAAGCAAACTCTTTAACTCTAGTTACAGCCTCACTCATATAGCCTTTATTAAAGTATCTATTATCTAGTGCATAACTTACTTCAACTGTTTCATTCACCTCAAACACGTTAAAAGTAATTAATCCAATTATCTTACCATCTTCTTTAGTAGTTATAAGCCAATTATAATAATCTAAATTTTCATACTTTTTATCTATTCCTACTAAACCGGATTTTTGTTTATCAAGGGTAGTTTTTTCTTTATTCATATAATATAAAAACTCTTCTTGATTTCTAAAACTATAAAATATTTCTTCCCCATCTTCTTCTTTCAATCTTCTTAATTTCAATCTTTCCGTAATTAAATCAATTGTTCCAAAATGTTTCATAGATTATGCCTTCTTTTCTAACTCAGTTAAAATTTTTGTATATTTCTCTGATTCGGCCCCAAAATTATTTTGATATTTCTTTAATATTTTTAGAGCACCTTCTTTATCTACAGGGAAAATAATATTACCGTGACTTTTATAATCAGCTAGCATCATTTCTAAAACTCTAGAACCTTTAGAAACTCCCCACATATACATCTCTATAACTTCTTCTTCACTAGGGAAACGAAAGTCTCCAACTTCATAATTAGCAATATATCTATTTACATAAGTATTTAGATATTCTTCTGCTACAACAAGTGAAGTTTTTATTTCATCTCTTATTTTATTAAAACTATTTAAAGACTCTCTAAAATCACCCAAGTATAACATATATGCAGCATATACATAAGTTCTTAAATTCTCCTTATAAACGCCATTTTTATAATGCATATAAATATCTTCTGCTATTTTTGCATCCGCTTCATTTCTAAATCCTTTTGGTTTATTACTGTGATAGTAAAGATAGTAGTTAATCGCGCATCCAAAATATTCTTTTGCGTGTTCTTTAAGAACATCAATAGATTTATTTGCATACTCTTCTTTTTTATCACCAGTTGCTTTTCTAGATAGGTTGATATAGCAGATTCCAACATTATACCAACCTACAACCCAACCAAGTTTAGCCGCTAACGTATAATATTTAATCGCACTCATGTAATAATATTGATTATCTAAATTACTAGATGCTAAGCTAAAATAATACGATCCAACAGTTATCATTGATTGTACATCATCTGTTTTCTCTTCAAGTTCAGCAATTTCTTCAGAAGTATATACTTTTTCAGGTACTCTTTGTACTTCTTCAATATCTTCTATTTTCTTTTCATTTTCTTGTTTTTCTTTATCAATACTTTCATAATACTCTTTTTCTTTTTGCTCTTTATAAGGCAAGTAAATATCAGCAAATGCTTTTTCTGCTACTTCTAAATAAGGCTCATACATATCGTTTTCATAAAGAATAGGAACGATATCTACTTTTAATAAATCTTTTTTAACTTTAAATATCCAGTATAAACACTCACTATCAAAGAAATCCTTGCTCATCTCATTAAACCAATTATCATTAAAAATTTCTAAATAATCAGAATAAAACTCTGCATCTCTATAATATTGGAATACACTCTTATATATTCTTAAAGGAATAATATGTTTTAAATTACTCTTTAAAACTATTCCTATATTTCTAGCATTAGCAAATAAATATTGCATTGCTTTCTTTACATCTTTTTTATAGCCAATACCATAATAGTACATTAAAAACTTACACATACAAACAGGTGCAATGTCATCACCTTTACCTCTTCCAAATAAAGGGAATATCTTATACTCTACATTAGTTACTAAATGAACCATACAAGGGTCTAATTTAGTATTATGTTTCTCTCCTTGAATTACATATATCAAATATCCTAGTAATGCAAAAATATTGTTATCCCTAGTAAAATAACTTTTACATTCACTAAAACTATAACTTTTAACTAATTCATATCCTTTTAAATCATGAAGAATACCTAATTCTGTCCAATACTCTTTATATTCATCTTTTAATGAATAATTAGGCTTTAAAAAACTTGAATGATAATTTATCTTTAAATCACTATCTATTAAATCTTTTCTTTCTTCAAACATATTAATCACCACTTCCATATTATCACAAATAACAATTTTCTATATAAAAAAAGCCAAGTTTATTGCTTGGCTAATAATTGTTATCTTTTAAATCTTTTATTAAATTTATCTATTTGACTTTCCTTTTTCTTTGCTTTGATATCGCTGTAATCAATCATATAACTTAAATCAACATTAGGAGCATTTTCATACCCCTATACGGGACAAACTGTTATAAGTTCATTCGTACCATGGAATGTTACTACTTTAAAATAGTCTACAATTTTACCATCAGCTCGTCCACACCCAACATACTTAAAGAAATAAGTATCTTCCCAGAAACCTGCACACATCTTTTTATCTGAAGGAATATATTTTTTCACTTCATTAATAACTTCTTTAATAGGAAACCCTGACATAAATATATTTGGATTAGGTTCTTCTAGACCGGCATTATAATCAGACATGTGTTTTTTTATGTGTTCTAAGAAATCGCTTTCTTTGTACTCTACAATTTGTCTAAATAAATATGAATTATGCTCTCTTTGATTGAAGTCTATTTTTCCTAGTTTCTTTCTGCAATAAAACAACAAATCCCCCATATTCATGTGTGCTAATTCTTCTTTACTTTTACTAAGGGTTTTATATAATTCTTCATAT
>JBGVRX010000010.1:0-12918 GCA_045128835.1 Bacilli bacterium
CATGGGATTTAAGAGAAAGACAAAGTTTCGATAAAGTACATATTGATATGAATGATATTTATAGTGAAATTGATGAAGAAGAAAAAGAATTAAAAGAAGATGAAGAAGTAGAAGACGAAGAATATAACGAATATTCTGAAGACGAAGAAGAAAAGGAATTAAAAGAAGATGACGAGGAAGAAGAGGAAGAGTAGTTCCTCTTTTTTGAAATGTTAGGAGGTAGAATGTATGAGAAGTTATTCAAGTGATGAAAAAGCACCATTTCTTTTTGCATTAATATTTTTCTTAATGGGACTTTTTGTTTGTGTGATTGTTCCAGTAAGTTTTATTCCGGAATTTAAAGCTTTAGATTATCCGACAATGAATGCAATTGTGGTTGATAATGATGTAGTTATGTTTGAAGAAGATGGTAAACAATATTTTTTATATGTTTCAACAGAAGGATATTATTATGGAAATAGAGTAAAAGTTAAATATAATCCTGATGACATAAATGATGCTTATATTGGTGGTAATACATATGGTGGTTTAGTAGCAGGGCTTATTATCTCAATGTTTATGGGTGGGATTTTTATGGTAATAGGGTTGTGTCTTATGTTTCCTAATTTACCTGCAAAGATATTTAAAAAGAAATCAAAAAAAGAGTCTGCTTTTGGTGAAATAGATTATTAGGATGGAACTAATGTAATGAATATAAGGTTTGGTATTAATTCAAAAGGTAAAAATACAATATCTAGTTTTATTGCATATATTATGTGTGGATTACTTTTCTTTTGCGCAGGAGCAATTACTTTGGTCTATGGGATAGAAAATTTGAGCAAAATAGAAGTTCCTGAAGGGTATAGTTCTGTTGAAGGTAAAATAGACATGTATGGTAGGGCATATTATACTATTGAAGGAAAAGAGTACAAGGTTTATAACGGAGATGTAGGTTCTATGAAAGAAGGGTTTAGAGATACTACCGTTTATTACAATCCAGAGAATCCTGAAGAGGCTATAGTATTTGATGAAAGTGGCATTACTATTGAATCTGTTTTGATGATGTGCTTAGGTGGTGTAGTGTCTTTAGCAGGGACATACATGATGATTAAAGCAGCAGTTTACAATCCTTGGAGAAATATGCCTGATAAATAAGAAAATCTTATGTAGATATTTATTCGTTTTAATAATAAATAAAATTAATTGTGATATAATTTTTATCGGAGAGTGATAAATGATGTTAGTAAATATGAAAGAAATGCTTATTAAAGCAAAAGATGGTAAGTACGCAGTAGGACAATTCAATACTAATAATTTAGAGTGGACAATGGCAATTCTTGAAGAAGCAAAAAATTTAAACAGTCCATTAATTATTGGTGTTAGTGAAGGCGCTGCTAAATATATGGGAGGATTTAAAGTTGTTGTTGATATGACAAAAGCTTTAATCGAAACAATGGGGGTAAATGTTCCAGTTGCAATTCATTTGGATCATGGAAGTAGTGTTGAAGTATGTAAAAAGGCAATTGATGCTGGATTTACTTCTGTTATGATAGATGCATCTAAATATGAATATGCTGAAAATGTTAGAATAACAAGAGAAGTTGTAGAATACGCTGCTAAATTTAATGTTAGTGTTGAAGCTGAACTAGGACATGTTGGTGGTCAAGAAGATCACATATCTGCGAGTATTTTATATGCTGATGTTAATGAGTGTGCAGCTTTTGTTAAAGAGGCAGGAGTAGATTGTTTAGCACCAGCTTTAGGGTCTGTTCATGGTCCATATAAAGGAGAGCCTAAATTAGGCTTTAAAGAAATGTTAGAGATTAAAGAAGCAACAAATATGCCTTTAGTTTTACATGGTGGAAGTGGAATTCCTGATTATCAAATTAAAGAGGCTATTTCAAGAGGAACTAGCAAAATAAATGTAAACACTGAATGTCAACAAGAATGGGCTAAAATTGTTAGAGATGTAGTAGCTAATGATTCAAAAGTTTATGATCCTCGTAAAATAATTGGTCCTGGAAAAGAAGGAATCAAAAAAGTTGTAAGAGAAAAAATTAAATTGTTCGGAAGTGAGAATAAAGCATAAAAGTAGCGAGAGCTACTTTTTTTGTTATAAAAAAATCAGTATTGAAATAAATTTTATTGAGGTGTACTTAATGAAAGAAATACTGAAAATTAAGGGCGGCATGGAATTAAGCGGAGAAGTTTGTATTGGGGGTGCTAAGAATTCATTAGTAGCACTTATTCCTGCGTCAATTATTACGAAATCTGTGGTTAAATTAAATAATGTTATGCCTATCGACGACACATATACCTTAATTAATATTTTAAGAAAGTTAAATATTTCCGTTTTATATGATGATAAATCGTGCTTGTATATAGATGCGAGAAAAGTTAAAAATGTAAAACTAGATAATGATGATATGAAAAAGATGAGGGCCTCATACTATTTTATGGGAGCTCTATTATCTTTATTTAATAAAGTAGAAGCATTAGGGCCTGGAGGATGTAATTTTGGTGATAGACCAATAGATTTGCATTTGAATGCTTTTTCAAAACTAGGTATTATTTATAGCGAGAAAAATGGAGTGTATTCGTTTTCTAAATGCAAAGCGAAATCAAAGGAATTTGCTTTTCCAAGAAAATCTGTCGGAGCGACAATTAATGCGATATTGGCAAGTTGTAAAATTAAAAGAAAAGTGAAAATTAATAATTGTTCATTAGAGCCAGAAGTTGATGATTTAATAAATTTTTTAAATAGATGCGGCTGCAATATAATTAGAGATGGAGAAAGTATAATTGTTGAGGGAAAAAGTACTCTTCATGGATGTGAGTATACTGTAATGCCAGATAGGATAGAAGCAGGAACTTTTATGATTGTTGGTGCATGTTTGGGCAATAACCTTAAAATTAAGAACATAGATGTAAAACATTTGGAAAATGTAATTTGTTTGTTAGAAAAAATAGGAGTTGAAATTTTAATTAAGGAAAACTATTTGATTGTAAATAAGAGTTCTTCTTATAAAGGAATAGACGTTGATGTTTTTCCTTATCCTGGATTTCCAACAGATTTACAGCAGCCATTGAGTGTTTTACTTTCTCTTTGTAATGGTAAGAGCAGTATAAAAGAAACTATATATCCCGCAAGATTAAGTCATATTGATAGTCTTAATAAAATGAATGCCTCTATTAGTGTTGAAGATGATGTTATAAAAATAAATGGTAATAGGAAATTTGAACCTTCAAAAGTTGATGGAAAAGATTTAAGAGGCGGAATTAGTTTGGTTGTAGCAGGATTAATAGCAAATGGAGTGAGTTTTATTGATGGGGTTAAATATATAAAAAGGGGATATAGTGATTTGGTATATAAACTTAGAAAAATAGGTGCCGATATAACAATTGAAAGGATAAATGAAAATGAATAAAAAAATTGTTAGATATGTAGTAGTTATTGTATGTATTCTATCCATTTTGTTTGCCCTTTTTAAAGTTTTAAATCCTTCAAGAAAAGTAGACACTTATTTGGCTATAGGAGATTATCTTAGTGTTAGCGGTAATTTAAAAGGAGAAAGTATAAACTCTTTTTCATCACTATTAGGAGATTATCTTTTGGAAAAAGAAGAGATTGGAGTTAGTAATTATAGTTATGCGAAATCTTCTATTGATAGTGCGACTTTACTAGAAATGATATGTAAAGGTGCATATAGTGGTAAAGATGAAGGATTGGTATCTTTGATAAAAGATAGCAAGTATATAACGATAAGCGTAGGAATGAATGATATTCTTAATTACATACGTTTTGATTCTAATAATCAAAAGATGGAATATGATAAGGAATATATCAAAAGAAAATTAGAAATACTCCAACAAAACTATTTTGAGATAATTGAGGAAATAAAAGAACTTAACGAAGGTGTTAGTGTTTATTTGGTTGGTTATTATTGTCCATTTACTTGGGTAAGTGAGGATAATAAAGAAAATGTTTTTGAAGTGTTTAATATGCTTAATAATTCTATAAAAGAAGTTAGTGAAATAACTTCAGTGTATTATGTAGATATTAGTGGAGTTAGTAAGAATGAGAATATGTTTAATAAACATCAAATTTATCTAAATCAAATGGGACAAAATAATGTGTTTGATATTTTTAAGGATACTTATTTCAATTAAAAATGTGTTGACAACTTTTTTGTTTAATAATATAGTAAAAGAAACAAAGGAGAGAGAGTTATGAAAAATTTTAAAGCAAGTTCTCTATATTATTACTGCTACATGTAAGCTATATGTAGAGTTTTTGCTTGTGAATTTTTTTATCATAGACCTCTGCCATATAGCTAATAACTATGTGGCAGTTTTATTTTATTTAAATAATCCTGCCTGTCAGGATTTTTTTGTTTTAGAAAGGAGATATAATATGAATATAAAGATGATTAAGTTGTATGCCTCCATTAGTGGGGCGAAATAGAAAATATAAATTAATAATTCAAATTAAAAGGGGGTAATAATATGTTTAATAATAAAGGGTTTGAAATATTAGAAGAGAGAGGGTTTGTTTTTCAAACAACCCATTTAGAAGAAACTAAAAAGATTTTAAGGGAAGGACCTATTACGTTTTACATAGGAATAGATCCAACTGCAGATGATTTACATATAGGACATTTCTTTGGTCTTCAAATGGCTAGAATTTTGCAAGATTGTGGACATAAGTGCATTATTCTAGTTGGGGGAGCAACTGCGATGATCGGTGATCCAAGCGGGAAAAAAGATATGAGAAAAATGATGAGTAAAGAAGAAGTAAAACATAATGCAAATGAAATAAAACAATTGCTAAAACAATTTGTTAAATTAGATGGAGAAAATCCTGCACTAATCGTAGATAATGCCGATTGGCTAAATGAAAGAACTTTTGTGGATTTTTTAAGAGAAGTTGGTAGTCATTTTAATGTCAATGAAATGTTAAGTAAAGATTTGTACAAGAATAGATTGAAACAAGGCGGATTAACTTTTATGGAGATGGGTTACATGCTTATGCAAGCGTTTGATTTTGTTCATCTTAACGATAAATTTAATTGTGTTCTTCAAATTGGCGGAAGTGATCAATGGGGAAATATTGTAGCGGGTGTGGATTTGTCTAGAAAAATGAATTTTGTGGATGGAACAGAAAGACCTTTGATGATGGGTCTCACATGTCCTCTTCTTACAAATGCTGAAGGTGTGAAAATGGGAAAAACAGAGAAAGGGACTTTATGGGTATCAAGAGATAAAACATCTTCTTTTGAGTTTTTCCAACATTTTGTTAATTGTTTAGATGCTGATGTAGAAAGACTTTTAAGATTCTTCACAAAGATAAATGTAGATGATATAAAGAAAATGTGTGAAGAAAATATAGTTGAAGCAAAGAAGAGGATGGCTTTTGAAGTAACCAGATTAGTTCACGGCGAAAAAGAAGCGTTGAAAGCATTAGAAACAAGCAATAATTTGTTTTCTAAAAAAATGATTGATGAGAACATGCCAACTATAGAAATAGAAGTGTCAGGAGAAACAATGAATGTTATAGATTTTATTGCAACAAGTGGTCTAATTTCTTCAAAATCAGAAATACGAAGGCTTATAAATCAGCAAGGAATACTAGTTGATGATATAAAGGTTAATGTCAATGATTTTGTGGATTTGAAAGTTAAAGAACATGTTTTAAAGAAAGGAAAAAAGGTCTTTTTGAAAGTTGTTTTAAAATAAGCTTGTTTGTATTGTCAAACCATGAAAAAAGGACAATAATAAACATATGATTATTGTTTAAGTGTGGTGGTTTTCATGGAGTTATTTAAGAAAAATAAACACGAGGGATTAAGGACGCTATTTAAGTTTTATAAAAAGCATATAGGGTATTTTATTGGGTACGCTATAATTTTGGTTGTTATGGCCGTTATAAACTTTTTCGAAGCTATGTATGTTGCTAAAGTTATTACTAATATTATGGATGTAGGAGATTATGATGCAGCACTTATGTGTGCGCTTGCTTGTTTAGGGATGGGCTTTGCTAATGCATTATTATCCATAATAAATACATTCTTTTATAAGCAATTAGAAAATAAAACAAAGATTGATATTCAACAAATGGTTTTGAAACAATCTTTAGAGATACAAATGAAAACATATGATAAGATGGGCAGTGGCGTTATTGTTACTCGTCTTACAAGTGATATAAGTGCTTTATCAACTGAGTTTAAAGCAATTACTTCTAGTGTTATTGATTTGTTGAAAAAAGCGGCATATGTTTTCTATATTTTCTCACTTAATAAATGGCTAAGCATGTATTTGGTTGGTGCAATAGTTCTTACAATTTTAGTTAGTAAATTAAGAGTATATTATTTTAGAAAGTTGAAGCCAAGCGTTAATGCAGCAGCAGAAAATGTTAACTCTAGAATCATTGAAATTATAAGAGGTGTAAAGGATATTAAAACTTTAAACTGTGGAGATTCTACATTAGATGTTGTTAGAAAAAATCAAATTGATTTTAGTAAGAAAGATAACAAAGAATGGTATGTTGGGGTAAGTCTAGGACAAACAACAAATATGATTAGGTACTTATGTAATTTCTTCTTTATCTTTTTATGTATATATTTTCTTAGAGAAGATAGTTTAACCCCATTAATTTTCTACACATGTTTCTTGTATAAAGATAATGTTTTGAATTTCTCTTCAATCCTTGAAAACTTACAACTTAACTTAGGAAGTGTAGAAGTTTATGCAAGAAGAATATTTAAACTTATAGATCCTAACACCTATGATATGGATGTTTATGGAGATGATAATATAGAAGATTATACAGGAAGTATTACATTTGAAAATGTTTCTTTTGGATATGATAGCAATAGTAAGGTTTTAACTGATGCTTCTTTTAAAATCAATGCTAAACAAACGGTTGCTTTTGTAGGAGAAAGTGGATGTGGAAAGACAACGATTCTAAATCTTATTTCGCACATGTACTACAAGACTGGTGGAAATATATATTTTGATGGAGTCCCTATTGAAAATTTAAGTAGAGAATTCGTTAAAAAGAATATTGCAGTTGTTAACCAATTTCCATACATCTTCAATTTGTCAATAAGAGACAATTTTAGACTTATAAGACCAGAAATTACTGATGAAGAAATATATGAATTGTGTAAAGAAACAAATATATATTCATTAATAGAACACTTGCCAGATGGATTAGATAGCGTTATTGGCGAAAATGGATGTCAGTTCTCAGGTGGGCAAAAACAAAAATTATGTATTGCTAGAGCACTAGCTAGAAATGTAAAAATACTTATTTTTGATGAAGCAACGAGTGCTCTGGATAATGCAAATCAAATGGAAATAATGAAAGTTATAGAAAAATTGAAAGATAGAGTTACTATAATTTTGGTGGCGCATAGATTATCAACAATTACATATGCAGATTGCATATATTTGCTAGAAAACGGAAAAGTTGTTGATAAAGGTACTCATGATGAACTTTTGAATAAAAATGATTTTTATAAAAATTTATATAACGTTTCTAATGAAGGTAAAAGTGCAGTTTATAGTTAATATTAGAACAGAGAAAATTGTTTCTCTGTTTTTTTATAGAATTGTGTAAAAAATAAGATAGCCAATATAATGCGTTTTAATTGTTAAATTGGTATAATTTAAAGGTTGGAAGGTGATTAACATGAGTATAGATGCATGGAAAGAATTTAAAGGGGAAAAGTGGAAAGAATCAATCGATGTTTCTTCTTTTATTAAAGATAATTATACAGAGTATTTGGGCGATGATAGTTTTTTAGAAGGCCCTAGCGAGAAGAGTAAAAAGGTTTGGGATAAGTGTGTAAAACTTTTTGCTAAAGAAAATAAAAAAGGAATTCTAGGAGTAGAGTTGAAAACTATTTCTGGAATTAATAGTTTTAAGCCAGGATATATTTGTAAAGAAGATGATGTTGTTGTAGGGCTTCAAACAGATAAACCATTAAAGAGAATAGTCAATCCATATGGTGGAATGAGAATGGTTAATAGTTCTTTAGAAGCATATAATTTAAAACTAAATAAGCATTTTACAAGAGCATTTAGTGAATTTAGAAAAACTCATAATGACGGGGTTTATGATGCTTATACTCCAAGTATTAGAGCCGCTAGAAGTTCAGGTTTAATTACTGGTCTTCCTGATAGTTATGGTAGAGGAAGAATAATTGGTGATTATAGAAGAATCGCTTTATATGGTATTGATTTTTTGGTTGAAGAAAAGAAAAAAGATTTATTGAAGATTGTTGATATTAATGAGGTTAATATTCGTTTAAGAGAAGAAGTTAATGAACAAATTCGTGCATTAGGATTAATTAAAGAAATGGCTAAAGGTTATGGGTTTGATATTTCTAAGCCAGCTACAAATGCTAAAGAAGCTACACAATGGTTGTATTTTGGGTATTTAGCTGCGGTTAAAGAAAACAACGGTGCGGCAATGAGCTTAGGAAGAACTGCAACATTCTTAGATATTTACATTGAAAGAGATTTAAAAAATGGAACGTTAACAGAAAAAGAGGCACAAGAAATTGTTGATCAATTTATTATCAAATTAAGACTTGTTAGACATTTAAGAACTCCTGGATATGATGAAATCTTTGCAGGAGATCCTACATGGGTTACTGAAGCAATTGGCGGTATGCTTAACGATAAAAAGAGTTTAGTTACAAAGAACTCATTTAGATATTTACATACGTTATATAATTTAGGTTCAAGCCCTGAGCCAAATTTAACTGTTTTGTGGTCAAATGGATTACCAGAAAACTTTAAGAAGTTCTGTGCGAAAGTTTCTATTGATACGGATGCTATTCAATATGAAAATGATGATATAATGAGACCTATTTATGGAAATGACTATGCGATTGCTTGTTGTGTTTCTGCAATGAAAGTTGGTAAGCAAATGCAATTCTTTGGTGCTAGATGTAATTTAGCTAAGGCGCTTTTATATTCTATAAATGGTGGAGTAGATGAAAAAAGTGGAAAACAAGTTTTAGAAGGACTTAAAGGAATAAAAGATGAAATTCTTGATTATGAAACAGTGAAAAAGGAATTTTACTTAACTATAGAAAAACTTGCTAAAACATATGTTGATACAATGAATATAATTCACTATATGCATGATAAGTATGCATATGAAAGAGGACAAATGGCTCTTCATGATACAAATGTTGATTATTTAATGGCGTTTGGAGTTGCTGGTTTATCTGTTGTAGCAGATTCTTTATCTGCGATTAAACACGCTAAAGTTAAAGCAATTAGAAATGAACAAGGTATTGCTACAGACTTTGAGGTTAATGGAGAATATCCATGTTTTGGAAATGATGATGATAGAGTTGATTTAATTGCTAAAGAAGTTGCTACTAAACTTAGTGAAGAATTGAAAAAGCATCCTTTATATAAAAATGCAAAACACACATTAAGTGTTTTAACAATAACATCAAATGTTATGTATGGTAAAAAAACAGGGTCTACTCCTGATGGAAGAAAACTAGGAGAACCTTTTGCTCCTGGAGCCAATCCAATGCATGGTAGGGATAAGAGTGGCGCATTAGCATCTTTAAACTCTGTTGCTAAGATTCCATATTGTGATGTTTGTGAAGATGGTGTTTCTAACACGTTCTCCATTGTTCCCAAAGCTTTAGGTCATACTAAAGAAGAACAAATAAATAACCTTGTTGATATATTAGATGGATACTTTGTTCAAAAAGCTCATCATTTAAATGTTAATGTTATGAATAGAGAATTGCTTATAGATGCTATGAATAATCCTTATAAATATCCAACTTTAACAATAAGAGTATCTGGTTATGCGGTAAACTTTAATAAACTTAGTGAAGCGCATAAAAAAGATGTAATCGCAAGGACATTCCATGAGTCAATGTAATTTAAAAGGTATTGTAAATAGCATTGAAACAATGGGTCTTGTTGATGGCCCAGGGATTAGGATTGTTATTTTTCTTCAAGGGTGTAAATTAAGATGTTTATACTGCCATAATCCAGAAACGTGGTGTCTTGAAGGAAAAACATTAATGAGTGTTGATGAAGTTGTTGATAAGGTTTTAAAATATAAAAATTATATAAGTAAAAATGGAGGAGTTACTTTTTCTGGAGGAGAACCTTTATTACAAAGTGAGTTTGTTTATGAATGTTCTAAAAGATTGAAAGAAGAGAATATTCATGTTTGCGTTGATACTTCAGGAGTGGGAACTTATCCGGATGATTTGATTGATGTTGTAGATTTATTTCTTGTTGATGTTAAGGCGTTAAGAGATGAAGAGTATAAATATATAACTAGTTCTAATATAGATGAATTCTATAAGTTTATGGACACAATTCAAGGTAAAAACAAGAAGATGTGGTTAAGACAAGTTATTGTTCCGGGTATTAATGATGATGAAGAACATGTTATTGAATTAGCTAACTACGCTAATGGGTTAAGGAATGTAGAAAAAGTTGAACTTTTAGCGTATCATGCTATGGCAAAAGAAAAGTACGATAACTTAAATATGAAGTATAGATTAGAGGGGATTGATAATTTATCCTCTTCCAAATTTGAGTTTTTAAAAAATGTTTTAAATGAGCATTTAGACCTAAAATAAAAAAATACTTTTCTTATTGAATAATAGTAAAGTTTGTGCTAATATACTTAGGACTTACTTTGAAGAAAAAAAGTATTCAAGGCGGAAGGAGTGTAAAGTATGAAAAAAGAAGGACATCCAAATTACAAGACAATTACAGTTACATGTGTTACTTGTGGTAATACATTCCAAACTGGTTCTACTTTAGATGAAATAAGAGTAGATACTTGTTCTAATTGTCACCCATACTACACTGGAAAGCAAAGATTTGCTCAAACAGATGGTAGAGTAGGACGTTTCATGAAAAAATATAATATGGAACAAAAATAAATTTTTTAATGTGTAATTAGAGCCATTTGTTTTGTACAAATGGCTTTTTTGCGTATTAATAGCGAATTTTTTGAAAGGAGATTTTTATATGAGTGAGAAGATGATTGAAAGACTTGAAGCTATGAAAAGGAGATACCTAGAAATAGACAAGTTAATGGAAGATGAAGAACTTGTTAAAGATATTAAAAAGTACACTGCTTTAGCTAAAGAACAAGGTTCTCTTAAGGAAGTAGTAGATAAGTATAATGAATATTTAAAAGAGCAAGATAATATTAAAGATTTAGAAGAATTAAAACATGATTCAGATAAAGAAATGGCAGAATTAGCTAAGGAAGAATTAGAGGTTGCTATTGTAAACATTGCAAAAATAGAAGATGAATTACAACTTATGTTAGCACCAAAAGATCCTCTTGATGATCGTAACGTTATCGTTGAAATTAGAGGTGCTGCTGGCGGGGATGAAGGTAATATCTTTGCTGGAGATTTATTTAGAATGTATACAAGATATGCTGAAACTGTTGGTTGGAAAATTGAAATGTTAGATGTTATTGAATCTGAGGCTGGAGGATATTCTTTAGTTTCTTTTATGGTTAAAGGAGATAAAGTGTATTCAAAACTTAAATATGAATCAGGCGCACACCGTGTTCAAAGAGTACCAAAAACAGAATCGCAAGGTAGAATTCATACTTCAACTGCGACAGTTCTTGTTATGCCAGAAGCGGAAGATATTGATGTTGATATAAATGCAAATGATTTAAGAATAGATACGTATAGATCAAGTGGTGCTGGCGGACAACACATTAATAAGACGGATTCAGCAGTTAGAATTACACATATTCCAACTGGTATTGTAGCAGAATGCCAAGATGGTAGATCACAACATGAAAACAGAGCAAAAGCAATGCTTATGATTAGAACTAGAGTTCTTGATGCAATGATTCAAAAAGCGGAAAATGAAAGAAATAGTGAAAGAAAGAACAAGATTGGTGGAGGAGATAGAAGTGAGAAAATTAGAACTTATAACTATCCTCAAAACAGAGTTAGTGATCATAGAATTGGTTTGACTTTACAACAATTAGATATGATTATGGAAGGAAATCTTGGTAATATTTTTGATGCGTTAATTAATGCTGATTTAAAACTTAAATTAGAAGGACAAGAGTTATGATAACTTATGGCAAACTAATTGAGAATGCTAAAAAGAAAGTTGATTTAAATAATCAAGAGCATCGTTCAATATATTTGTTTTTAGAAGATATTTTAGGTGTTGATAAAACTAAACTTTTAATGATGAAAGATGAATTAGTTGAAGAAGATATTTTAGAAAAGTTTAGTGAGATGTTAGCAGATTACATAGTTGATGAAATTCCTATAGAGTATATTTTAGGGTATACATATTTTTATAATAATAAAATTAAAGTTAATAATAACGTTTTAATTCCTAGAGATGAAACAGAGGAATTAGTAGAAAAGGCTTTAGGATATATTGAAAAAGGAGATAAAGTTTTAGATTTATGCACTGGTAGTGGGGCAATTGCTATTTCTTTAAAAAAAGAATGCAAGGATTGTGAAGTAACTGCAAGTGATATAAGTTTTAAGGCTTTAGAAGTTGCTAAAGGAAATGCTGAAGATAATGGGTGTGATATTGAATTTGTTGAGGGTGATTTATTATATCCATTTATAATTAGTAATAGAAAGTTTGATGTTATTGTTTGTAATCCACCATATGTTTCAAATGATTTTGAGATTAATAACATTGTTAAACATGAACCTAGTTTAGCTTTGTTTGCGGATAATAATGGTTTAGAAAATTATGAAATAATTATTAAAAATTTAACAAAGGTGTTAAATGACAAAGGTGTTATATTATTTGAAATTGGATATGATCAAAAAGAAGCGATTTTAGAAATTTGCAAAAATAATTTGAATAATTATGATGCTGTTTGCTATAAAGATATTAGTGGTAATGATCGTATGATTGTTATTCAATTAT
>JBGVRX010000011.1:0-106870 GCA_045128835.1 Bacilli bacterium
TGCTTTTCTAAAACTGTTGGTTGATCTGTTTCTCCTGCTTTAGCATATATCCTTGAATCCATTTGCTCCACATATAATTTATAATTGTCATTGTAAATTTTTTGACTTGATTCGATACTTCGCTGATTTAAATTAGTAATAAAACTAACACTATTATTTAATGATAAAATTTCTTGATTTTTGTCCTTTATATTTTTTGCTTTATTAAACAATTCAATTTCTGCATTAATATATTCAATATTTTGATTGTATTCTTTTAGTGTTTCTTCAATATTTTTTATTTCTTCCTTTAAAGTAGCAATATCTTCATTATCTTTATCAAGTAGTTCTAAACCTTTGAATCCTTCTAGTTCTGACACTAAAGTCAAACCAGATTCACTAACTATTTCTTTTTTTACTTCTCTGTCTTGATAAGTTAAATTACCCTCGATATCGATATTTATTGAGCCTAATGTTACATATACTTTTTCATTAGTTTCATTTAAATAGTAGTATTTTTCTAATAGAATTTCATGATTACCTTCTCCATTTATATAAGTGAAAATTTTACTTGTCTCATTATCATCACTAAGAGAATAATTTGTTTCTTTAAGTAGATATTGTTCTAAATTAAGTTTCCATCCCTTACCACAATTATAATTAGGCAATGAATAAATACCATCATTATGAATAACGCTATCATTTTCCTTATTTGCTAATAACGAGTTATAGACATGTTTAATTTCAATAGGTAATTTATTTCCTATTACATCTTGGTGAATAAACTTTAAATTACCATTAAGTAAATTAATGCTACCATTACCTGCTCTTCTACAATGTATTTCTTCTTTCTTAACTCCTACTTTTTCGCTACTCTTTAAATCATATTTAATATGTGCTTCTACATTATTAATAGTAATGTAATTAGTAGTGTTTTTAATTCGTATACTTAAAGTGGTATTTCCTTCATTAACTAACTCATTTAACTCATCGCTCACATCAATGCAATAACACCCATTACTACTTACATCCTTCAAACAATCAACTACTTCTCCTTTTGAGTTATAGACCTCAAAACCTCCCTCTTTAATAGAATTAACTGTTGCATTTACTTTTAAAATGCCTTGTTTAATTCTAATTAAAGACATTGTAGCAATATTAAAGCTAGGAACATAGTTAATCATCGTATCACTGCCACTAGAATCATTAATGAATGCTACATCTAAATCAACTTTCTTAATCATTTTATCTCTCCTTTTTTTGATTTATATTTTCATTATAAAAGGATAGAATTCTAATGATTTCTAAGTTTTGCTAATCACTACTAATGTTGGTTCCATTAACTTCTAAATATTTCTCCAAAGCAATTCTATGCAATTGATAAATTCTTTTTGAAGAATAATTCATGTTTAATGCCACTTCATCTATTGTATACGCTCTAATATATTTTAAATATAAAACATTTCGGTATGGTTGATCTAATAGATTTATCTTCTCTTCTATAGTTTGCTTTCTTTCTAATATTTCAAGTAATCTTTTTTCTTCTACATTACTTTTTTCAATCATCATATCTAGTCGTTCTTTATATTCTTCAACATTAAAATTATTATCTTTATAAAACCTCAATCGTTCTGCTAAATCTTTTATACCATTCACTAAATCTTCTAATTCTTTCTTTTTTTCTTTCACATACTCGCAATCATATTTATATTGTTCTAATTCGCTTATTTGCTTATCATTTTTTATGTTATTCACTTTTTTTCTCTCCTTAACATAACATGGATAGGCTTATGACATAAAAACAATAACAAACTATCATTAATAATAAAAGTATTTTTCTAATGATTAGTAGTAATTAGCAAAACTTAGAAATCATTAGAAATTTATTCCCATATAATTGGTATTAAACCAAAGGAGGGATAAAAATGTTACCACTGCCATTTGATTAAAAAAACTAGTATGTTTACAAAAAGGAGGAACGTATGGAACATTATATTTTAAATCTATTTACTAGTTTTTCTTATCAATCTATCATTATTGCTTCTATCACCTTTATAGTTACTATGATAATAAAAACTCCCATAAAAAAATTTACATCTTTATTAACTGAAGAAAAAAGAAAAGGGATAAATAGTATAATTATTCTTATCCCACTAATGCTATCTATTATTATTTCATTTGCTTATTATATTATAATTTATAATATTTACTTCAACTATATAATTATAGAAACTGCTATAAATTCCTGGATTATATCATTATCTATCTACGCAATTTATAATAGAATTAAAATAATAGCAATTTACATTATAACTATTATAAAAGATAAAGAAATAACCACTAAAAGTATAAGTGATATTGATAATAATTTAAAAGACCTTAATATAAAACTCAAATCTGATGAGAAAGTTCTTAATGAAATAACAGTAAAGATACATAAATTACTAGAAAATAAAATTATTCTAAAACAAAACAATAGTTCATCGTCGTTAAACGAACTATATAAAACAAATATTGAAATAGAATCCCTTAATAACAAAAAGAATAATTTAGAAACTCAAATAAATGAATTAAAAAAATATATAAACACATTAATAAATGAAACGGAGGAACAAACATGAATTTTATAGATAGAGTATCTAGCAAACCAAATAAAAAGAAAATAACTATTATTAGTCAAACCCCAAATGAAATAATTGCTACTATTGAACGTGCTGACGAGCCAACAGTTGAAGGAACTGCCATTACTGCTCAAGTATTTACTAACTTTCAAACGGAAATCAATACTGCAAACAGCACAGCAACAAATGCATTAACTAATGCTAATCAAGCAAAAAGTGATGCTACAACCGCCAAAAATAGTGCATCATCTGCAGAAACAAACGCAAATACTGCTATTGCCACAGCTAATCAAGCGTTAACTAAAGCAAATGAAGCATTAAATGCATCAAGCAATTTTCAAAGTTGCTCTACTGTCTTTGTATTAACAGGTACTAGCCTTTCAATTACAAAGCCTGAATAGGAGGTAAACAAATGCCTTTAAAATATAATGGCGTTGAGCCAACAACAATTAGTTATAACGGTACAGAATTGACTTCTGTTAAATTTAATAATATAGCAGTATGGGGTAAACCGTTTGCAATTAGTAAGGGAGTCGATGATAAAACCACAATTTCCGTTACTAGAACATCAAGTCCAAATCAAAATGCCTCTATTGGAGAAGTTAGCGACGGAAAAGTATACTATGGAGATGTAATTAAAATAACTGCCTCTGCATCTACTGGTTATACTTTATCTTCCCTTAAAGTAAATGGATCAAATTTTACGTCTGGTCAACAAATTACAGTGGAAGCAAATGTATCAGTAATTGCGACTTCAATAAAAAAAGAAAGTTGGAATACAGTATTTGATGGCTATTTTTCAGCAGGATATGGAAGAGAACCTCAAAATGGCGATTCTAGAGGATACACGAAAACGATCAATGGATTAAAAATTAATGTGCCTACAAAAATCACATTTAATGCAAACTTTTTCCATTATTCACCTAATGGTCAAAATGATTATTCAATAAATAATGTGACAATTGAAACTGAAGGAGGCGTAAGATTCAACGTATCAGACAAATCAATTACCCCATTTTCTAAACAATGGGTAGAAAATCCTGCCTCTATAATAATCGAAAGGCCACTAACGAATATGCTTTCAATTAGTGAATTTCCTTTCTATGAAAGTAACTCTAATTTTGCATATTGTAATGCCCTGTACATTACAAAAATTGAACAGTACTATTAATAATTAGGCACAAAAAAAAGACAAATAGGTTTATGAACTTATTTGTCCTTTTTTATTTCATTTAATTAAATTTCTACTACCATTGAAAGAACCATTGGATCTTTTCCAGTTTCTTTTTTTACATATTTTGAAACTTTTTCTCTAATTACAGTTCTTTTTTCATTTATATCTAATTTTGGGTTATTGAAAGCATTTTTGATTACTTCAACGTATAAATCTGCGATATCTTTTACTAAATGGTCTGATTCTTTAATAAATACTAAACCTCTAGTTTGAACATCTGGTCCTGCAACGATTTCTTTAGTTTGAGAATCAATTGTAACACCTAAAATAATAACTCCATCATCGGCTAATTTATTTCTATCATTAATAACTACACTGCCTGCATCAAAGATACCTAAACCATCAACCATAAGTTCTCCAGTTTGAATCATTTCTTCACCAGCCACATATTTACCATCAGCGAACTTAGCAACCATACCATTATCCATAACAAAGATATTGTTATGATTTAAACCAATTTGCATTCCATTAGCTAATGTAGCATTAGAAATTAAATCTTTATAATATCCCTTTACTGGAATATAAAATTTAGGTTGTAACATACTTATAATTGTCTTTAAATCTTCTTCTTGAGCGTGCATACTAGAGATTTTTTTACTACTGATATTTACAATTTTAGCACCTGTTCTATAAAGTAAATCTAAAACATTAACAGCAATTACTTCTACTCCAGGAACTGAAGGTGCAGCCATTATAATTAAATCCTTCTCACTTAAATATAAACCTGTTTCTTCATACATTTCTTCATCAGCAATTCTTTCTAATAATCTAAATAATCTTTCTCCATGACTTGTAACAATAACTAAAACATCACTTTGATCTTCTTTCTTTAAATCCTCGAAAGTTCCTCTATTTCTTTCAGGAATATCAAGCAATCCTTCAATATCAATATTAGTCATAAGTTGTTCCATGTCTTTACTGAAAATAACTATTTTCTTATTATTTTTAACACCTAAATTGATTACTTCTTGTAGACCAAATAAATTTTGATTATATAACGCGACTACAACTCTTCCTTCAAATTCTTCAAATTGTCTTTTAATTAAAGGTGTTAATTTATGATTTGGAGAAGCATAATCTGGCTTATTACTAGCAACAGACTCACTCATCAAACATAAAATCTTATTTTCTGCAATTCTTGCTAAGGCCTTTAAATCTGTTCTAAACTTTTTAAAAGCACCACAGTCTATTATATAATCTCCAGTATAAACGATGTATCCTTGACTAGTATAAATTGCCACTCCCATTGATTGAGCAACTGAGTGAGTAGTAGAGAAGAACTTAAATGTTCTACCACTAATTTCTACATCACTAGTAGTATCTACGATATGAAAATCTAATTTAGCATTTTGACGATATCTTTTCGCTGTATCTTTAATCATCTCACTAGTTACTTTACTACAATAAATAGGTGCTGGTACATCTTTATACGCATAAGTAATTGAACCCATACAATCATCATGACCATGTGTAATTATATAACCTTTTACTCTATCTTTATTTTTAATTAAATAAGTATAATCAGGAATAATAATATCTATTCCTGGCATTGAACTTTCTGGATATTTCATGCCGGCTTCCAAAACAAAAATATCGTTGTTAATTTCTACAACATACATGTTTTTTCCATTCTCATCGAGACCACCAAGCGCAAATATCCTAACGATATCTGACATATATTATTTCCTCCATTCAATATTATTCGTTATTGACTTGCATTATTATAAATTAAATACATTTATTATGCAATACCTTACAAAAAAATTAATTAAACACAAAAAAACTGCCGAAGCAGTTTCTTATATCATTTATCTTTTATTGCCACCTGTTTTATAAAAATGTCCTTCATATTTATTACTTCTATAGTCATCTTGAGCCATTGATATTAGTTTTGAGATTGCTTTTTTAGTTCCTTCCTTATACTTTTTAAGCTTAGAAAGTTTTACTAACTCCTCTAAATTTTCATCAACAGCATCTTCATCTTCCTTATTTAAGTCAATCCTTGCTCTTAAAAGATTATAATAAATACCCTTTTTATCGCTTTTATCTAAACATTCTACTAATTCTCTAACTGTTTTCCTTTCAAAACAACTTTCACAATTGTAATCAAATCTTATAATTGGATTTTCTTTTAAAAGTTTCAAATACATTTTATGGTCCTTAATTCTAATAGCTTCCATATTTTCTTCAAACATTTCATTTAAATTTTCAAAATATCCATGATGAGGGTTTCTTCTTTCCATATCCATAAAATAAGAGTTCTCATCAACTTCACTTCTAGCAAATCTAACTACCTTTTTTGCATTATCTCTAAGGGTCTTTAAATCATTTTGATGTTCATAAATAACATCTACCAACCCAAACATTTTAGCAGTCTTCATGTATGCTTTAAACTCAGCATCGTATTCAAAAGAAATATTTCCATAATTTATCCTATAATAATCTTCATCACTCATCAAAGTTCTTAAAATTCTATCCTTTGAAAACAAATCAACATCATACTCTTTAACTATATCTGCAGTCCTTATATATTCATCCTGAATAGCATGTTCAAGTTCGTGATTTACAACAAGCGCCATTTTCAAAGCAGTATTTGTTTCACCATTTATATACATTCTTAAAAGTTTAGAATCATGCGACCCCATATGTTCCATCGCAGGATCAATAGCAAAAACATCAACACAAGCACTAAGTCCTCTGCTTTTAAGTTCCTTCGCAGCGTACAATTCAAAAGCAAAAGCCTCAAGCAAGGACATATCTTCTCTTTTTAATTTACTTTCATATATCTTTTTGATTACATCTTCAACATTTTTACAACTTTTATACTTCTTCCCTAATAAACGAAGAAGTTTTGTCTCATCTTCTAAACAATACCATTTAGACTCATAACCACCGCTTATCTTAGTATTCAAATAAACATACTCATCATAAGTTTTGCAACCATCTTCAAGCAATTTATCATTCATTAAAAAGGCATCACTACTGAAATAAGTGTATGGAATCTTACCGTTCTTTGCTAATCTACTTATTTCTTGTTGGGTAAATGGTTGATCATAATTCTCATGAATATATTTAGCAACAAGATTTTTGATTAAAGGAGGTAAATTTTTGAATTTTACATTATCCCTACTAAATACTTCCCATATTATTGATTCAAGTTGAGCAGCATTAACATTAAGAGTTGTTATTTTAGCATCCTGTAAAACTTTCATTGTTTTCTCATAATTATTTTTCAAAGAAGCCGTTAAAAATATCGGACTACATTTCAACAAAGGCAACTTACTCTTATCTAAAACAAAACCTCTATAAATAAGTAAATCTTCCAATTTTTCATCTTCATTATTAAAAGAAGGAATACTAACTTGTTTGTCTTCTTTTATTTTACTAAGAAGAGATATGGTTTTTGAATACGAATTATCTAAAGAAGCAACCAAAAACAACGGATTATACCCAATAAATCCAATATTTTTTGCAGTTAAAACAAAATCATTATTAACTAATAAATCAAATATTTCCTCACTAGTGTCTTTGTCCATTTCTTCAAGTTCCACGTCACTATAGTCAAAAGAATGTAAATACTTTAAAGCGCTGTCATACTTTGACCTCAAAAAAGAACAAAAGGTATTATAATCTTCATAAATTCTATCGTATCTCATACCTATCACCTACTATTTAAAGTATATCATAATTTTTTCCTTAATTAAACATAAAAAAAGAAGTATCGAAATACTTCTTTATTTAACTTCACTCTTCCATAAACCATGTAAATTACAATACGCAAAGATAGATACAGGTTTATCTTCTACTAAACTAAATTTAACTGTTGGTTCGCTGTTAACCTTCAAAATTTTTCTTTGACCACCATGTTGAGTTTCTACATAAACCCAAGAAATGTTATGTTCTTCACTCATTGGATGAGCAACTTCACCAATAGAAACCTCCAAAACATTATCTGCTAATGTATATACAGGCAAATGCTTTTCTCTTGCGCCATCTTGCATATGTGGAACCAATTCTTTCATTTCTTTACCACAACACATCATAGGAACGCCACCATTATCAATCTTACCTACTAAATTACCACAAGTTTCACAAATATAAAATTTTTGATTTCTCATTTTTAAATCCTCCTATAATAAGAATACACTATCTTTTAATTTATCATCATCAAATGATCCATTTTTATTTACTTTTTTTAATAAAACACAATATGAAGAAGATTCCATAGAATTATATAACTCATCTACTTGTTTAATACTTATTATTCCAAAATCTTTAAACAACCATTCAAAATCATCTTCTGTAATATTATAGAAAGCATTACCATTCATTAATTCTTGATTACTTCCCATATCAGAAATCTTACTTATAATATTAAAATATGTTTCTCCGCCATCTCTTAAAACCCTATACATTTCTTTTAGAATAAGAGCAATACCAGCCTTATCATTATTAGATAAAACTCCAATTGCAATCATACAATCTACACTATTATTTTCATAAGGTAATGAAGAAATATCACCAACAGATAACTTAATATCTAATCCTTTAGAATAAGCTTTTTCCTTAACTGTATCTACAACATATTTAGAATAGTCTATCCCATATACATTAAAACCATTCTCTGCCATATATATAGAATGTCTTCCTAAACCACATCCTATATCCAAGAATGTATCAAAGTTTTGACTTTTCCATCTGTGATTTAAATAATGAATCATAAAATCAGGAGTATTCCAATACTCATCATCTTTTGATAAAACTTCCCATTTAAATCCTTTAGATATTGCCATAATTAATCCCTCTTTTACTCAAAATCTCTCTATAATATATCACTACTTTCAAAATTTTAAAAGTAGTTATTGCCTTTTTTACTTTGCTAACTCCCACTTGCAACGTACTGGTGAAACGATTTCACCACTAGCTTTAAGCTCTTTAAATGCCTTATCTACTAGTTTTCTATCTAAACCGCTTTCCTTCTCTACTTCTCCTGCACTTACAGGTCTTCCTAACTTTTTCATAGTTTCTTTTACAGTATTTAAATAATCCATAAACTTTCCTCCTTGTTTACAAAAATATTATAATGGCTAAACCAATAAACATTAATAGTAATATCAATATTTTTTTTAGAATATTTCCCTCTTTTAAGAAAATACCCGCCAAAACAACACTTAAAAATGATGATAATTTCCTAATAATAGATATCATTGATAGATAGACACCATCAATTGCTACAGCTTGATAATAAAAGAAATCAGCTAAAAAGATACTAATTCCAATAAAAACAACCCAATAATTAGTTTTCAAATTTTTAAATTCTATTTTTTTGTTTCTAATCATACAAACAACTAAATATATACTCATCAAGAAAAAGAAAAACCAAAACAAAACAGAACCTTTACTAACACCATTAGTTAAAACCGTTTTATCAATCATCGCTGATATTGATGATAAAAAAGCGGCAACAACAAGTAATAACAAATACCTATAATCATTCTCTTTTTTATCTTTATTCTCTTTATTTAATCTAGAAATAAAGATAAGTCCAACTAAAATAATGGAACAACCACCGATTTGAATCAATCCTATATCTTGTCCAAAACAAATCCAAGCCATTAACGTTGTAAAAATAGTACCTAGCATCGAAAAAGGCGTAACTATACCTAATTCTAGTTTACTAACTGCTTTCATTGTTAAAAACCAACTTAAACTTATAACACTAGACTTCAAAAAAGTAAATCCTATATATTTTATATCAGTATTAAATGCCTCTTTAACAAATACAAAAGAGCATAAAAAAGCTATTCCTGTATAGAAAAATAAAATTTCATAAATATCTTTTTTACCTCTAACACTAACTTTCTTAAAGAAATCATATAAAGACAAAAAAATTGCACTAACAACCGTTAAAACTATATATGTCACTATTACACCTCTTTACTAAATCTAGGATTTTCACATATCATATACAAATAATTATTAATGCCTAGTTCCTCCTTTTCCTTGCTAGTCGCACTCTCTTCATCAAAAACTTCACAACCGATATTTTCTAAAACCTTTCTAGCACTATGATTATTATCTCCAACTTTTGCTAAATATCTAATATATTTATTATCACACATCATATGATTAACTAAAGTATACCCTATTTTTTTATTCCTATACTTTTCTTTAATTGCTACAAATTCGATCATACCGCATTCTTTATCCATCTCAAAAGCATAGTCTCTCTCTTCAAAAATAACTTTTAAATAATCATATAGTCTCTTTCCATTGCCAATACCCAAATTCATACATAAAAGGCTTTTATTAAACTTAATTGAAGATGTCCCATCGCAACACGATCCCATTCCAATAACTTCTTCATCTAATAAAACTACGTAAAACTTATTTAAATCAAAAATATGCTTAAATGCTTTATATAACTTTTCTTTACTATTAATAAAAGCAAAATAACTATAAAAAGAATCTACAAATAATCTACTTAGATTCTCTTTTATATTTTTATTTAACACATTAGCTTTAACTATTCTAATCATCTAATTCACCTAATTTCTTTTATTTAAGTTTAAATTTCTAATTCTTTAACCAAGTAACCTTCTTGTTCTTCCATTCCTATATACTTTTTACAATAATCATAGAAATCATAAAATCTCTTATCATCATTAATCTTTATTTTTAAATATTTGCAACTCCTATATTCACATAAATCTAATAAGAACTTAAATAATTTATCTGCTAAATCATATTTAACTTCACTCTCATCATAAATAAAGAAATCTTTAATAAAATAACAATTATATGCTTTTAAATCATCTATTTTGATAGATTCACCTATCAAATACCCTACATATCCCTTTATAAAATTATCATAACCTAAAATATAATCCATATCATACGTATAATCCAAATCATCACATTCCACATATCCTAAACATTTTTCATCATCTTCCATAATAGTAGCATCGCCTCCAACTTCATACTCTTCACCTACACTAGCGTGCCTAATTTCTAGAGTTTTATCTACTACCTTTTTCAAATTCCATCCAACATATCCATAAATATAATTTATTGTTTCCTTAAATCCATTATCACTCATCAATAAAGAATAAAATTTTTCATATTTCTTATCTTCATTATTAATTTCAATATATCTATTTTCTCTAGCTCTAGCTAGTTTTTTTATGTAATTTAACAACGTTACTAGAACCATCTCATCCTTCGCACATAAAACTCTAAGAGAATACAAAAGATCATCTTTAGCAGCATATTCTTTAACATCAAGACTATTTATTGATTCACCAATAAATGAGCCAACACATTCATCATTAATATAAGCAACCACATAATCACAATTATCATAATTATCTGTATTACCTCTTGAAATATATCTTAAATAATTCAATGATTCATTTTGAATAAATTCAATAGCTTTTGGAACAAATTTAATACCATCTACCACCAATTCATCAAAAGCAACCTTGTTTTCATTATACATCTCCATATAAAGCACCTCTTTTGATATGATAAGAATAACATAAAATAAAAAAAATTCATTACAAATACAAAAAAAAGGAAGTTAACTTCTTCCTCCCCCTAATATTTTAAGTTTATTCCATGTATTCTTACCTACAATACCATCTACAACTAACCCGTTATCTTTTTGAAACTGCCTAACAGCATTATCTACCTTAGCTCCAAAAGCACCATCTATATCACCAGGATTATAAAATTTAGATAATAACTTATATTGTAAATACTTAACTTTATCACCTTTATTACCTCTTTTTAGTGTCGGGTAAGTTAACGCTGGTGGACTTTTATAAGCAACACCTAAATAGTCACAAACCCCATGGCACGTCTCTTCCCCTACTTGTCTTTGAAAGTCAGGATCCATCATTAACTTTGCTTCCCTTAAATTAGTCATAAATCCTGCCTCTACTAATGCACTAGGACAGTTTGCTGCCCTCAAAACATAAAAATTAGCATTCTTAACCCCTCTATTACTTTGTTTAATACCTTCAATTAATCTGTTTTGAATTTTGGTAGCCAAATTTTTACTATTTATTGGATACGGATTTAACGTAGAATAAAAAGTTTCTACTCCATTTGCACTTGTAAAAATATCATCTCTAGCCGCAGCATTATAAGCAAAAGTAACCAAAATATTGGCCTTATTATAGTTAACGATTTGTACTCTCGATGTTAATGATAAATCTTGGTTACCTGGTTTAACATCTAGAGTTCTAAATCCCTGCCTTGCACAAGCTTCTAAAAAGTATCTTTTAGCCTCCTTATTAAACTCATTTTCATAGAAACTTCTCCCAACTTGCTTAATATAAGGAGTTCTTTTGCCTATTGTAGGTAAAGGTTCTAATCCATGCTCATCATTACCCGCTATTAAATAATCACTATTCGCCATCAATATCACATCCTAACTTAATATATGATTATTAAACTATTTTGCTATAAATATGGTAATAAATAATGTATAATAAATATGGTGATATTATGGATTACAGCAAAAAAATTATTGCACTTAGAGAGCAATTTCACTTAAATGATATACAATTTTCAGAAGTTTTAAATACTCCTGTATTTGAAGTTAGAAACTGGCAAAATGGAGTGCAAAAACCATCTATTGATGCTTTAAAACATTTTTATGATGTTTTTGGTGTTACTAAAGAAATGTTATTTAATAATAATGTTAAGTGCACTTCTTATGCTATGAAAATAAAAATTAACAAAAACTATACATTATTTGATTCAATAAATTCATATTATGGTCAATGGAGAACATGTGCCTTAAAAAAGAAAATGAATTTATATATTCTTAATCCAATTGTTTCTCTACTATACTATATTACTTCTCCTTTTGAAGCACTTGGTGATACAGTTGTAAATTCTGCTGTATATGAATATAAAAGTAGAAGAAATTATGTTGACTATTTAGATTACTTAATAGAAGATGGTAATCACGCAGTTCTTGTAAATTACAAAAAAGGTTATGCATTCTTCCAACCATTAAAGAAGATTCCAAAAAGAAGAAAATTCAAATTCAATGGCCGAATTTATAAAAAAATGGGATATAAAATCTAAACAAAAAGGGCATCAAAGCCCTTTTATTTTTTCTATAATCTTTTTATAAACTGGTACCATATAAGGTTCATCAGATCTATTTATCAATTCTTCAAAAGTTAACCACCCAATACCGCTATTTTCATCCTCTAAGATATGAATCGCACTTTCTTCACTTGCTTCTAATAAATACGTAATATTGAAATGAGTGTGACTTGCAACATATTTACCTTTTCTAACATGACTTTTCACTGGCAATATTTCTACAGATATTGGTCCATCTCCTACAACTTTAAAGTCAGAAAGAGAAGTTTCTTCCTTTGTTTCTTTACTAGCTACATACTTCATATCATCATCACCATCAGCATGTCCACCAACCCAAGTCCAAGATTTATAAATATTATGATAAATACACAAAACCTTATCGTGAGCTTCATTAACTATAAAAGCCGATGAAGTTAAATGACAATATTCATTATCTCTAGTTAAAATATCTCCAAATATCTCTTCAGCTTTTATAATCAAAGAAATATCACCTTTTTCTTGTTCATTATAGGGAACATATTTCTTTAACATCTCTACCGTTTTACTCATATTAATCACCCCAACAAAAAAATTCTAACATACAACTATTAATTATTTAATCTAAAATTACAAAAAATAAAAAACACTATGATAAAATAAATCGAGGTGATAAAGATGAAAAAAAGCCAAAACATATACGACAACGAACACTTCTACAAAGAATATCGCGAAATGAGAGAGCAAAACCTAAACGCTAATGAACTAATAGAAATCCCTATTATGAAAAGCATGCTTCCTGATTTAAAAGGCAAAAGAATTTTAGATTTAGGATGCGGAAATGGTGCTATGTCTAAATATTTCATCGAACAAGGAGCAAGTTATGTTCTTGCCTTAGATATTTCTGAAAATATGATTACAGAAGCTAAAGAAAAAAATAATAACCCTAACATAACTTATGATGTACTAGGAATGGAACAAATTGACACTATAAAAGAAAAATTCGATTTAGTATTTAGTTCACTAGCCTTTCATTACATCGAAGACTTTGACAAATTAACATCAGATATTAATAATTTATTAAATAAAGATGGAATATTATTATACTCTCAAGAGCATCCTACTGCTCTAGCACCAATTCTAGATTTAGGAATGAAAAACAGAATAGAAATAAATAATAAACGCTACTATCTATTAAACAGTTACAATGACAATGGTCCAAGAGCCTTCCTATGGAATGACTGCAGTGTAGATAAATATCATAGAAACTTTGAATGCATCATAAATACATTAATAAAAAACAATTTCACTATCACACAAATAAAAGAATCTACTGCTTCACAAGAAGCCATTGAACTAGTAGAAAAATACAAATATCAAAAAGATCGTCCTTACTTCTTATTTGTAAAAGCAACAAAAAACAACTAATTTTACTTAGTTGTTTTTTTATATTCAATTATAAGTTTTCTAAATATTTATCTAAATATTCCTTCCACTCATATGCCTCTTCTTCTTCAAATAATTCATATAAGAAATCTACCATTAATTGATGCCTATTAGAAGCTTCTTCTTTTCCTGCACTTGTAAGCATTAATCCCTTTAATTTTAATAGTTTTTCAAACATATGTTGAACACTACAATCTGCTACTTTATCGCCATAATTTTCATCAATATATCCTTCTGGTTTTGACTTGTTATTGAAAAATTCTCTACCATATTTAATTCCAAATTTATGTGTTCTTAGAATTCCATTTGCTCCCATTGCATCACACATATCAGCATCTGAAACAATTTGTCCTTCAAGAGAAATTGGTCTTATTCCCTTAACACAATTACTATATCCCATTGTTTTTAATGATTCTAAAACATTTTTTTGTTTTTCCTCATTAATATCCACTAACTTCATAATTTTTTTTGCATTAGTTAAATCCTCTGCTTGTTCTTTACCAAACAATTTGTAATCATCTACATCATGTAATAAAGCAATAAGTGCTACTACATCAACATCTGCTTGCTCTTTTTTAGCAAATTTTACGGCTAAGTTGTAAACCCTTTCTACATGGTCATATCCATGTCCTGAATCGTCTTTACACAAAACTTCATAAACTAACTTCTTTACATCTTCTATCATGATATCCCTCCTTGTTTTCCAAATTCTACAAAAATAAAAAGGATATGTAAATGGTTATTACCTATATCCTAAACATTTATTTGTATAATAGTACAAAGCATCATTAATCTTATCAATATTATATATTTTATTATCTAAAAAATACTTTATAACCCTATCAAAGTTTGAGTACTCATAAAAAGAATATCCTGCAGTCTTCATTAGATTTGAACTCTCGTTATAACTAAGTTTTAAAGCAATACAATACATTATCGCAGTCTCCCTTGAAGGTACATACTCATCATTTACATTAAGTGCTGAAAAAAGTTTTCTATTTATTAATGAATTCTTATATATATCTTTAGAAGTTAATCCTTTTTCATCCATAATCTTCTTTACTAATTTTGAAAAAGTGGGTGCATTATTATCATCAATAATGTAATCATCTATTGATTCTTCGAAATAAGTACAATCCATTACTTTAGTTCTGATGCTTGAGTACTTATAGTTAATCCTATCTAATCCCTTACTTTCCTTTACTTCTCCTAGAAAAATTTTAATTTCTTTCGATACTTTAACAAAATATCTTTTTTTACTAGATAATTTTAATTCCATATAAACACTCCTAAAATGTCTTTTTTGAAAAGACCTTTTTTATTTTAAAAACATTATACTATAAGTAGTAACAAAGTTACACAAAGGAGAAATAAATTATGAAAACTATCAGAATCACAGGCATAGGAACTGCCTCTATAAGTCCAAACCAAATAGAATTAAGATTCACTTTAAACACTATTGATCTAAATTATAACAAATCAATAGAAAAACATGATGACAAATTAAATGAATTCAATTCTATATTAAAAGACTTGGGATTTAAAAAAGAAGATTTAAAAACAAACTACTTTAATATTTCACCTAGATATAAAAATGTAAAAAAACTAAATGGTGAATATAAAGAAGAATTCGAAGGTTATGCAGTTAATCAAAACCTAACATTAACCTTTGATTACAACATGAATTTATTAGATAAAATCATTAATAAATTAGCATTAAGTAGTATAAATCCACGTTTAAGTATCAATTTCACAATTAAAGAACAAGAAGAATTCAAAAATCAAATCATTGAAAATGCATGTGCTGATGCTAAAAAGAAAGCAGAAATACTAGCAAAAGCCTGCAATCAAAAAATTACAGGAATAGTTTCTATTGATTATAGTTTTTCTAAAGTACATTTTTATTCAAACACAAGATACGAAGAAGCATATGATTGCTGTAAAATGAAAACAAGTTCAATAGGAAGCAATATAACACCTACTGATATAGAAAGTGAAGAAAACGTTACTTTTGTATTTGAAATAGAATAATTAGCAATCTACTTTAGTAGAGCAAACATGACAATTACTAGGATTTTTCTTACACTTATCATAAACGCCATCTTTCCATTTACCATTGCTATCTAGATTAGGTTCAATAGTCATTATTTGCCTTATCTTACTCCAATCATTTATTCCATAGACTTGAGATATGCTTGTTAAATTTGGTCCTCTACTCTTAACAGGATCATCAAACAACAATCCTCCATTACCATCAGATCTAACGGCAATGTAATGAGTACCATTATCTCCATACACCCCACCAATAATCACACCCCATGGGTGTGTTTTTAATAATTCTTTAACTTTTGCCTCTCTTTGTGAAGCACTCATAGTTTTTGCGTTATCTACATTAACCCATTTATGATTAAATCCATTTGCAATAACATAATAGTAAGAAATAATTCTTCTATCGCTTTTCTTGGTTGCTTCTGGGTTATTAGCTAAATATACATCTACCGGGCCATATTCTTTAGGTGTTCCTACAATTCTTCCTGCATTAGTAATAAGCATTGCAAATGAAGTAAGTAAACACGCTCCTGTTAAACCAGTAACAGACTTATCTTGAGTATAGTATACATAATCTATTCCATTAGATGGCGTAACAATACTACCACCGCCACCAGCACTTCCTCCTACAGTTTCTGAATTATCTTCATCTCCACCAGAACCTGAACTCACCATAGAAACAATCTTTTCTCTTATATCTGCAAAAGGACTCCTTTTTTCTATTAATTTACCGAAAATAATAGGATCTATAAGTGTTATATAAATCGCAAAAAGTAATACTGTTGAAATAATAAAAGTTAAAAATTTTTTCATAACACTCACTCCCTATATACTAAAATAATATCATATTCGACAAAAATATATAAAAAAACAACCTTAGAAAAGCTAAAGTTGTTAATTAACAGTCTACTTTAGTAGAACAAACATGACAACTGCTAGGATCTTTTTTACATTTATCATAAACCCCATCTTTCCATTTGCCATTACTATCTAAATTTGGAGTAATAGTCATAACACTAGTAATCTTACTCCAATCATTTATTCCATAAACTTGAGATATGCTTGTTAAATTTGGCCCTCTACTTTTAACTGGATCATCAAATAATAGATTTCCATTCTTGTCTAGTCTTACTGCAATATAATGAGTTCCATTTGTTCCATAAACTCCACCAATAATTACACCCCAAGGATTATCTTTTAAAAGATTTTTTACATACGCTTCTTTTGATGCATTGCTAGAATTTTTAAAAGTATCAGTATTGTCTCTCCACCATTTATAGTTAAATGCTGAAGTTAATCTGTAGTACCATGCGATAATCTCTCTATCTCCAGCGCTAGTTGCTTCTGGATTATTAGCTAAATATACATCTACTGGTCCATATTCTTTAGGTGTTCCTACAATTCTTCCTGCATTAGTAATAAGCATTGCAAATGAAGTAAGTAAACACGCTCCTGTTAAACCAGTAACAGATTTATCTTGAGTATAATAAACATACTCTATTTCTTTTACTGTATCAGTATCCTCATCTTCCTCTTCTTCATCTGGTGCAACATAATCTGTGTCGTCATCATCTTCTTCTGGATTATTAGGATTAACAATAGGAGTATTATCTCCTTCTGTTGTGTTACCTCCACCAGTTGTAGATCCTCCGCCAGGTTGTTCATCATCATTATCATCTTCACTTGGAGTTGTGCCAGTGTCATTTCCGTTATCTAAAATATTATCATTATTGCCTAAATTGTTATCTATAACTCCTGCCGTTTCCACGTTATTTTCAATAAATTTCGCGTACAAAAGTGGGTCTACAACTCTTACGTAAATTGTAGCAACTAAAGAGAAAATAACAAAAAAGCACAATAATTTCTTCATACACTCACACTCCTACTTAAATTTTACCATTAAATAGAAGTGAATGCCAAAAACAAATTACTGTGCAAATTAATCTTGTGGACAAAGATTATTTATCTAAATAATCTATTGCTTTCATAACTCCTAATTTACCATACTCATATGTTAAACCACCTTGTTGATAAGCAATATAAGGACTTCTTAGTGGTCCATCACAAGAAAGTTCTATTGAAGATCCTTGAACAAAAGAACCACTAGCCATAACGATTTGATCATCATATCCTGGCATATCACTAGGTTCTACTAATGCATCACTATCAATAGCGCATCCACTTTGAATACCTCTTACATATTTAATTAATTTATCTTTATCTTCAAAGAAAATACTCTCAACTATATCCGCTCTTTCATCATTGTATCTAGGTTCTACTTTATATCCTAATTTCTCCATTGCTAAACTAGTTAAAGTCGCAGTTTTTACTGCACTACATACAACGCTTGGAGCCATGTATAATCCTTGTAAAATACTTCTATTTTGATTTAATGGTCCTACTTCTTTTCCTTGACTTGGAACATTCAATCTTTCAGCAGCTAGTTCTACTAAATCCCTCTTACCCACAATATAAGCACCATTTAAACAAATACCTGCACCTAAATTTTTGATTAAAGAACCAACTACCATATCAGCACCTACTTCTGTAGGTTCTTTTTTACTAACGAACTCACAATAACAGTTATCAATCATAATAACTACTTCTTTATCGATTGTTCTAATAAATTTAATTACTTCTTCTAATTTTTCTATAGTAATACTCTTTCTAGCACTATATCCTTTACTTCTTTGAATCTCTATCATTTTAATCTTTTTAGATTTCAAAGCCTTTTCAATACCAGCATAATCAAACTCATTATCAATTAAATCAACTTGTTCGTACTTAACACCGAATGATTTAAGAGAACTCTTATTATCACCACTTATACCAATAACATTATCTAAAGTATCATAAGGCTTACCTGTAATTGATAATAAAACATCATTTGGTCTTAAAACTGCAAATAATGCTACTGTTAAAGCATGAGTTCCAGAAATAAAACCACTTCTAACTAAAGCATCTTCACATTTAAAAATTTCTGAATAAACACTTTCAATAACATCTCTACCTAAATCGTTATATCCATATCCTGTCGCATTATTTAAGTGTGTCTCATAAACATGATTATTTCTAAAAGCATTAATTACTTTTTCACTATTAAATAAAGCAATTTCTTCTATTTCTTTAAACTTATCTTTTAATTCATTTTCACACTCATTAATCAATTTAATAGTTTCCATACATACCTCCGTCAACCCTAATAACTTCATTATTAATATAACTAGCATCATCACTAACTAAGAATCTAACTACTTTAGCAACTTCCTCTTCTTGCCCAATTCTTCTTAAAAAAATCTTTTCTTCTTCACTTTTAATAAAATCTTCATCCATATTATTAACTTCTGTTTCTGTTGCTATAAATCCTGGAGCTACCGCATTAACATTAACATATGGACCGTATTGCATTGCTAAATTATGAGTTAAAGAAATAATGCCAGCTTTACTAGCATCATAATCTAAACACATAGGAAAATAAGTGTTAATTCCATTCGTAGAACTAATATTTACAATTTTCCCATATCTATTTTGGTACATTATATCTCCAACATATTTAGAAACTAAGAAAGTTCCAACAACATTAACATCTAGCGTTTTCTTAAAGTTTTCTGCAGTTTTATCATCATACAAAGAATCATAACAAACCGCTGCATTATTAACTAAAACATCAATTCTACCAAATTCTTTAATAACTTTTGAAACCATTACTTCAACATCTTCTTCATTACTGATATCACATTTAACAAGCAATGCTTTAACACCTAATTGTTCTACTTCCTCTTTTACTAATTTAGCTCTTTCTTCACTATTATTATAATTAATTACCACATCATAATTATTCTTTGCTAATTCTAATAAACATGCTCTTCCTAGTCCTCTAGAAGAACCCGTAACTATTGCAACTTTATTCATACAAACCCCTATAAAATAAAAAAGAGCAATTATGCTCTTGAAGAATATTTACCATCAGCAGTAGTAACTAAAATCTTTTCGCCTTGCTCGATAAATAAAGGAACTTTAACTAACAATCCAGTTTCAACAATTGCATCTTTAGTAGCATTTGCAGAAGCAACTTTAATTGGAGGTGTAGTTTCTGTAACTTCTAATTCAACTTTATCAGGTAAGTTTAATCCTAATAATTCACCTTCAAATTGAACGAAATCAACATTAATTCCTTCAACTAAATAGTATTTGTCATCACCAACTTGGTCACCAGTTAATTCCATTTGCTCATAAGTATCCATATTCATAAAGCAGTAACTATCTCCTGCATTATATAAATATTGAACTGAGAATTTACTAATGTTTGCTTTTTCAAACTTAACGTTTGTATTGAAAGACATTTCTAATGTAGCACCTGTTCTTAAATTTTTAAGTTTAGTTCTAACAAAAGCAGCTCCCTTTCCTGGTTTAACATGTAAAAACTCTAAAACTTGAACGATGTTTCCATCTACTATTAAAGTCATACCATTTCTAATATCATTAACACTTATCATAAAAAACCTTCTTTCTCCTCTAATATTCTATAAGTTTTTATACCATGTGTCAAAAGTTTTTTGTGCTTAATTACCAAAAAAGCACTTATAATACCTTTTCCATCATAATAACATTATATTTTTCGTGATTATATATTGTCCCTGTAGGAATAAAGCCCATTTTGTTCCAAAATTTTATAGCGCTAACATTATCCTCTATTACCCCTAATTCTATTCTTTTATAACCATTTTCTTTAACTGTTTTAATAAGAGAAGTAGTTATATCTTTTCCTCTTCCTTTACCTTGATAATCTACATCTATAATTAAAAGACCAATAAAACAGCTAGCATTATTAGGATAATCTTCTATTAAATCTAAAATAGCAACAAGTTTATTCTTTAAATATAAACCAATACAATTTTTCTTATCTTTACTGCTTTTTGGAGGAATATCGTTTAATATTTCTTTAACATTATCTAAAGTAGGATTTATTCTTATGCATTTATAATACTCTCTATTTTTCTTGCACAAATCATAAATATCCTTCAAATCATCTTCATTTAACACTTTCAAATCATATGTAAAATACTTTTTTAAATCCATATTTAACACCTCACAACAAAATTATAATATAAAAAGGCTAAAGTATAACAACTCTAGCCATTTTTATTACTTAATAAAATACTCATTATTAGCAAAATCAATAGTTAGCACTTCTTTATTAGGATTCATAAGTAAATCTCTAGCAATTAAGCTCTCTATATTCTTTTGAATATATCTTTTTAACGGTCTAGCCCCAAATTCCTCATCATATCCTTCCTCGATGATCTTTTTCTTTGCATTTTCAGTAACTACTAATCTTTTACTAGCATTATTCAATCTCTTATTTAATAATCCAATAAATTTATCATATATCTTTTCTATAACAGAACTACTAAGTTTATTGAAATATATTATCTCATCAATTCTATTAATAAATTCAGGTTTAAAAGTTTTCTTTAAAGCGCCTTCTACTTTACTATAAGCATTTTTATCATTACTTAATAAATATTCACTTCCTATATTACTAGTCATAATTATAATAGTATTTTTAAAGTCTACAACTACACCTTTAGAATCAGTAAGTCTACCCTCATCTAATACTTGAAGTAATATGTTAAATACATCTGGATGAGCCTTTTCAATTTCATCTAATAAAACAATACTGTACGGCTTTCTTCTAACTGCTTCTGTAAGTTGACCACCTTCATCATATCCAATATATCCAGGAGGTGCTCCTATTAATCTAGAAACTGAGAACTTCTCCATGTATTCAGACATATCAATTCTTACAATTTGACTCTCTTTATCAAACAAAAACTCTGCTAAAGCCTTACAAACCTCAGTTTTACCAACTCCTGTAGGTCCTAAAAATAAGAAAGATCCTAACGGCCTATTCTCATCATTAATTAACGTTTTACTTCTTAAAATAGTATCATTAATAGCTTTTAAAGCCTCATCTTGCCCAATTACTCTTTTCTTTAACTCATCTTCAAGATGTAACAATTTATCTATTTGGCTTTGCTTTAATTTATCAAGAGGAATTCCACTCCACTTAGAGATAACTTTATTGATATTTTCATCATCTACTATTTCATTAAGCATATTATCCTTTTTATCTTTAGCTTCTAATTCTTTTAATTTAGCTTCTAGTGTAGGAATAGTGTCATATTGAAGTTTTGCTGCTTCTTCATATCTAGCCTCGTTACTAGCACTTGTAAGTCTATTTCTAGCTACATCTAAATCTTTCTTTAGTTTTTTGGATAAATCAAGTTCTTCCTTTTCTTTACTCCATTTACCCATTAAAGAATTATCTATTTCTTTTAAACTTGCTCTTTCTTTTTCTATTGTTTCTTTTCTTTTTAATGATTTCTCATCTTTTTCATTTTTTAAAGACTGCAGTTCTATATCTAGTTGCATTATCTTTCTTCTAACTTCATCTAATTCTTGTGGTAAAGAGTCTATTTGCATTCTTACACTCGCACAAGCTTCATCAATTAAGTCTATTGCTTTATCTGGTAAAAATCTGTCACTTATATAACGTGACGAAAGAACTGCTGCACTTACAATTGCATTATCTGTAATTTTAACACCATGATGAATTTCAAATCTTTCCTTTAAACCTCTTAAAATAGAAATTGTATCTTCTACAGTAGGCTCATTAACCATTACTTTTTGCATTCTTCTTTCAAGAGCAGCATCACTTTCTATATATTTACGATGCTCATCTAAAGTTGTCGCACCAATACAGTGTAGTTCCCCTCTTGCAAGTAAAGGTTTTAATATATTAGCAGCATCCATTGCTCCTTCACTCTTTCCTGCTCCTACAAGAAGATGAATTTCATCAATAAACATAATGATTTTACCATTACTTTTAACAACTTCATTCATAACTGATTTAAGTCTCTCTTCAAAATCACCTTTATATTTAGCACCAGCTAATAAGGAAGCAATATCAAGTTCATAAACAGTTGTATCCTTCAAACTTAAAGGTACATCACCTTTAAAAATACGCCATGCTAAACCTTCAACTATTGCTGTTTTACCAACTCCAGGCTCACCAATTAATATAGGATTGTTCTTAGTCTTTCTACATAAAATTTCCATTATTCTTCTAATTTCATCATCTCTACCAATAACAGGATCAATCTTACCTTTGGCAACTAATTCAACTAAATCTCTTCCATATCTTTGTAAAACTTCGTACTTTTCTTCTGCACTTTTACTATCTGACATATTATCACCCCTTATTAAATTTATTATTTCTTCTACTTTTTTCTTATTTATATTAAAACTTTTAATAATTTCTCTCGCTAGAGTATTATGACTATCAAATAACGATAATATCAAATGCTCACTACTGATATATTTATCTTTCATATTCTCAGAAATCTTCTTAGCATTCATAATTAAATTAGATAAATCATTACTAGCCTGCGGATTGTTTTCTTCTATATCAACCCTAATCAAACTCATGTACTCATCAACTTTAGCATTCACCTTACTTATACTTATATTCATTTTATTTAGGATATTGCAAAACATTGAACTACTATCTTCAATAAAAGATTTAAGTAAATGACATACATCTACTTGATGATGATTATGCTTTTTAGCATTTTCTACAGAATTATAAAGTAACTGTTGAACCTTATCAGTATACGAATCTATCATACCCAAGCCTCCCTTTTTAGCACTCTTTGTTATCGAATGCTAATTACAGTATACTCTTATTTTTAGCACTGTCAATACTAGAGTGCTAATTTTATAAAAAAAGAGCAATTTGCTTTGCTCTTAGTTTATTCTTCTATTTGCCAATCTATACCATCTCTACCATTATCTTTTAAAAATTCATTAGTTTTTGAAAAATGTTTACATCCAAAAAAGCCATTATAAGCAGATAGAGGAGAAGGATGCGCACATTCTAAAATTAAATGCTTAGGATTAGTAATCAATGTTTTTTTCTTTCTTGATGGCGCTCCCCAAAGTAAAAAAACTTTTGGAGTATCATCATTATTTAACTCTTTTATAACTCTATCAGTAAATATCTCCCACCCCTTATTACTATGAGACATTGGCGAAGAATCTCTAACACTCATTATAGTATTTAATAGTAAAACTCCTTGAGTAGCCCATTTCGTTAAATTACCATGAGTTGGTATTTCACACCCTAAATCACTTTTAATCTCTTTATATATGTTTACTAAACTTGGTGGGACTTTTATACCCCTATTTACAGAAAAACATAACCCATGTGCTTGAAATGGTTGATGATAAGGATCTTGTCCCAATATTACAACTTTAACATCCTTAAAATCAGTTAATTCAAAAGCCTTAAAAATCTCACTTTTCTTAGGGTATACGCTCCCTTTAGAGTATTCTTCCAACAAAAATTTCTTTAAGTTAACAAAATAATCTTTGCTTCTTTCTTCATCAATTATCCTTTTCCATCCATTAGTTATTTCAGACATTACAACACTTCCTTATCCTACAATCATTACAACCATTCCTATTATAATACAATAATAAGAAAAATAATATATTTTTCCTTTTCTTACAACCATAGATAATAGCCTTAAACTAAATAAAGTCACTATAAAGGTAACAATGAAACTAATTACAAATAAAATAAGTAAAGAAGTATCAAAGCTAAAATCTTTTATATTAAGAATAAAGGATCCGATAACAAGAGGAAAAAGCATTAAAAAAGTAAACTTTTCACTATCTTCCTTATTCATTTTTTCTCTATAACACATACTTAAAGCACTTCCACTTCTTGAAAAACCTGGAATTAACCCTAAGCACTGCCCTAACCCTATTTTAAAAAAGGAAAACAACGATATTTCTTCAATTAATTTAGATTCATTTTTATCTTTTATAAGATATAGATTAAATCCATTCAATACTAAGAATATCCCTACTAAAAAACTATATTTAAGAAAAAAGTCTAAATAATCATTAACAAAATACCCAACCAAACAAGTTGGAATTAAGCTTATAATCATCCCTCTAACAAAAAGAAATTCTTTTTTATAAAAGGAATCTTTCTTTATCAAATAAAAATAGACTCCTTTAATTAAGTCCAAGATAATCTTTCTATAAAATATAAATAAAGCTAGAATTGACGCTAAATGTAAAATTATTTCTAATTCTATTCCTTCTAATTCTATATTAAACAGTTTTCTAAACAACAACAAATGACCACTTGAAGAAATAGGTAAAATCTCTCCAACTCCTTGAATAAAAGATAAAAAAATATACTTCAACAATTCGATAACTTTCACATTAATCCCCTCATCAAAGTATATTTAATTTTATTGTGGTCTATGTCTAACTACTTCTTTAGATAAACTATAATAATATTTTTTCTCTTTTTTTCTATTTTTAAATTTCAAGAACATTGCTCGTACTTTTTGTTTAAAAGTTACCGCAATAACCCCATCATTGATAACCTGTTCAATTAACTGCTTAGCCAATTCATATCCATGATTCATCCTCATTTTTGCTCTTTCAGAAACGAAATCTAACGTTCCATCAATAATACCATAATCGTTATATGGAGAAACAAAATCAATAATCAATGTATCTTCATCTGCACATTCATTTGCTACCGAAAATTCTTTTAAAGGAACAACGAATATAAGCTTACATCCTTGATCTTTTAAAACCTTTACTGGGTTATTATCAACCATATAACCATCTCTGTACTTTATACCATTAATAACAACAGGCTCAAAAATAACAGGAATTGCCGAACTTGCCAAAACATAATTAAGAATGTCACTTTTACTTTTTCCATTTAAGCAAAAATTAGTAGGAGCACCTTCTACATTTTTACTTACAGGAGTAGCAGTTACAAAAGATTTAATCTTAGAATTACTAATTTTATCGAAATCAACATTCTTTTCCGCTAAATCTATAAATCCATCTCTAGAATATAAACTTTTCTTAAAGAAAATCTCTTTAACACTTTTCTTTGTTAAAGCCGTTTCTCTAGTAATATTAGACCATACATTTATAGCGTTATCTAAATCTCCAGTAAGAAACAAAAGCGAGTTTAAAGAACCTATTGAAGTACCACTTAAATAGTTGATATATTTATCAATTTTATACTCTCTAAGTGCTTTCCAAACACCAATTTGATAAGCACCCTTTCCTCCGCCTCCGCCAAGTACTAGGCCAATTTTTTGTCTCTTATTCAATTTATATTCTCCTATACATTAAATCTAAAATACATTATATCGCCGTCTTTAACAATATATTCCTTACCTTCAATTCTTAGTTTACCATTTTCTTTAACTTTAAGTTCACTCTTGTGTTCCATAATATCATCATATGTATACACTTCAGCTTTAATAAACCCTCTTTCAAAGTCACTATGAATAATACCAGCACATTCAGGAGCTTTCATACCTGTTCTAAATGTCCAAGCTTTCAATTCATCAGTTCCTGCTGTGAAGTATGTTTCAAGTCCAAGTAAAGAATATGTTGCTCTAGTTAACATTTCTAGTCCTGAATACTCTACACCCAAATCATTTAAGAATAATTTCTTTTCTTCTTCATCTAAACTTGCTAAATCTGCTTCAATTTGAGCACTTACAGGAACTACAATTGTATTTTCACTTTTTGCAAGTTCACATAAGTCATTGTAATTCTTATTAGTTGTAGGATTACTAATTTCTTCTTCTGATAAGTTAGCAACATAAATTAAAGGTTTTAAAGTCAACAAATTGAAACTTTTAGCGTATAACATCTCTTCTTTAGTTAACTCTACGCTATTAGCTCTTTTACCTTCAGTTAATACTTTAATAAATTTATTCAATAAGTTAACTTCAAAAACAGCTTCTTTATCTTTACTAGTTTGAGCTTTCTTTTCGATTTTTCCTAATCTTTTTTCTACAACATCTAAATCAGCAAAAACTAACTCTAAATTAATAATTTCTACATCTCTTAAAGCGTTAACACTACCTTCAACGTGAACGATTTCATTACTTTCAAAACATCTAACAACGTGACAAATAGCATCTACTTCTCTAATGTTAGCCAAAAATTTATTACCTAAACCTTCACCTTTACTAGCACCTTTTACTAATCCTGCAATATCACAGAATTCAAAAGTAGCTCTAACCACTCTTTTTGGATTATATAAAGGAATCATGTTATCAATTCTTACATCTTTTACTTCTACTACTCCCGTATTTGGATTAATTGTAGCAAAAGGATAGTTACTAGCTTCTACATTTGAAGCAGTAATTGCATTAAATAATGTTGACTTACCTACATTTGGAAGTCCTACTATACCAGCTTTTAAACTCATTTCTAAACACCCCACTCAATTATACCATCTCTAAAATATTATTAAAGAGTAATTATTAATAATTTTTAGATAAAAAATAAAAGTATAAAAGACCGACTTCAACTCATAATAATTTTAGAAGTAAAAGAAAGGATGAAAAAAAATGCAAGTACCAGAAACAGTATTAACACCTAAAGATTGTCTATATATTGAAGACATTCTAAATCATTCGCTAAATTTAGTGAAAAAAACAAATTTATATTATGAAATGAGTTCAGATCAAGATGTAAAAGACTTATTAGAGGATTTAAATGTATTATTATGTGCCCAATATGATGATTTAGTAGGACTAATGGAAGGAGAAGAATAATGAATAACAACAACCAATATTTTTCAGATAAAGACATACTAATTGATACCTTAACATCAATAAAATCACTTGCTTCTTTATATCATAATTTCAGTATTGAGGCTAGTAACGACTTAGTATTTGATATATCAAGTGATTTAAGAGAAGAAATTTTTGATGAACAAAGAGATTGCTATAACCTAATGTATAGCAAAGGTTGGTACAAACTAGAACAACAACCAAAAAGCAAGATTACCCAAGATCTTCAAAAATTTAATCAAAGTAAAATAGAATTAGATTCATACGCAATTGGCGAATAAATGCATTGTGGTGTATATTCACAGGTAAAAACACTTAATAACCTATTAAAATTCTCCTAAAAAGGAGGAAATCGTTGTTTGTATTATAATACAATACTTAACCTTGGCCTTTGGGGGATTGCTGGAGATAACATAAAAGAAGAGGCTAACAAACATGTGTAATAAATAAAAATTGGACATGGCTACAATAAATACTAAACAGAAAAATAGTTTCTAAGTTTTGAAACTATTTTTTTTGTAAACTTTTCCTAGGTTAAAGCATACAAATATATTGAAAGAAAAAGGAGAAATTAAAATGGACAATACACAACCACCTTATAAATATGCTTTGCCATATTCACAAAATTCTATGCCACAGCCATATCCTCCAAGTGCTCAACCACAGCAACCAACTCCACCTTCACCTACGCAACAAGTTCCATATCAACAACCATATTCGCCAAATCCATTCCCTCAAAACAAAAGAATCGAAGAATCTTATATTGAAAATATCATCCGTTTAAACAGAGGAAAACTCGGAACATTTTATATGACTTATAGCGATTCTAACGAATGGAGAGATCGTGTATATAAAGGAGTAATTGAAGCTGCAGGAGTAGATCACATAATTATAAGTGACCCTCGAGATGGAAAACGCTATATATTATTAAATATTTATTTAGACTGGGTAGAATTTAATGAAGAAATTAATTATGATTACCCATTAAGGTAGGAACTCCTACCTTTTTATTTTTTTTAAATATCTCTTTAGTTCATTACTTATCTTGTAAGAATCACAAGCCTTTGATATTGACTTGTTGTAAATAAAATCACTTACTTTTGTACTTTTTAAGTAATCTAATGTTTCTTTTTCTAATTTAACCAAAGAAGTGGCAAGCAACCAAGAAATTGCCATGTTTGAATAATAAAAATCACAAGAAATACTATCAATAATGCTAAATACTTCTGCTATATATTCCTTTTCCAAATAATAATTAAGCATCATTACAATCATAAAACGGACTTCAAATTCTTTATTGCTATCTTTATATTCTTTAATGTACTCCCACATTTTTTCCTTGTTATTTTTAGTAATCTTTAAGTTCGCACAGCAACTATCACAAACACTCCAATTGTCGATTTTACTTACAAAACATCTTAACTTAGAAACAACTTCATCGATATCCTTAATATATCCAATAATTAATCCCTCTAGCATTATTTCTTCAAAATATTTTGCATCAAAAAAAGAAAGATTTTCATCTTTCAATTCTTTTGCTATCTTCTTTAAATAAGGAATTCTTACCCCTATAAAAGGATATCTAGTTTTAGTTAGACTACTAGCAAATTCCTTATACTTTAAATCTTCTAATTCAAATAAACGACTTATAATATCCATCCTAATCTACCTTTTTCAAATTATTATCCAAGAAAGATTTTAACTTTTGATTATAGAAAGGACTTAATAAATCTTTATATTCACTAGCGGAAAGCGTTTGATTAAGATAAGGATTATCACTGTAATAACTATTATTTATAATTACAGAATAAGAGCCATCTCCATTTTGAATATATTCGCAGTCATTAAAATAAACCATCATTTCTTTAACTACTCCTGCTTCATAATATTGTAATGTAGGAACATATCCTACCCCATGTCCTAAAGTATTATTAGCATTACTTAATCCATAAGAATCTTTAAATGATTGCCATAGTTCCGCATCATATTCGTCATTTGTATATCTAATTCCCTCTGCATCTGTTTCAATTACATAAAACTTTTTAGTCTTATCATTTTCATTCAAATACGTTTTCAAATAATTTCTATTTAGATAACTGCAATCAGAGCAACTACTTCTAGAATAATAAATTATAAAATTCTCTCCACTAGCAATTTTCTCATCTAATTGACTTTTATTTATATAGTATAAAGTTGGCATATCCGTATAAGTATCTAATAATTTTAAGAATCCTGCATTACTAGAAAAATACTCTTCATTTTTCACAGGATCACTCATAAATATCATAGAACCTTCTTTATAGATAAATATTGAAGGTGTATACTCTATTACTTCTCTAAGCTCATGGCCTTTTTCAATATCACGAGCATTTATTGCATAAACAATTAAATTTCTTTCTTTAATAGCATTTTCTAATATAGGCTTAAAAAGTTGACACCCATAACACCCTTCTAAATAGCCAAACAAAACAAAACTATCTTTATTGTTAATTTTCTCATTTAACTGACTCATTGTAAGTGTAGTATAAGTTTGAGCATTCATATCTCCAACTTGTAAACTAGCCTTACCATCATCTTTATCTTCTTCTTTTTTACAACTACATCCAACAATCAAGGATAAAGAAAGTAAAAAAGATAAACAAATACCCAAAATTTTCTTCATTATGAAAACCTCTTTTCTTCTATTTTAGAATACTAATTTAACATACATAAATCAACAAAAAAAGAAGACAAAAATTTTTTTCAACAACTGAAATTTATTCTATTTAAAATAAATCTTGCATACTTTATTATATAAGTAGATTAAGGAGGAACACTTATCGCAAGACATTCACGAATCGTGATGTAATATCTATATGTGTTGAACACTAACTAGTCTTAGGATCCTAATTATAGATATGAAATCTAATAACCTTAAACAAAGGATAGTTAAACGTCACTTGATCTTGAAAATAACTAGGGTAAAACCTAGTTTTTTTCATTAAAAAAAGCCATAATAAAGCAAAGGAGAGATAAAAATTATGGATAATTGCTTATTTTGTAAAATAATAAAAGGAGATATTCCTTGCTATAAAATATACGAAGATGAATATACGTTAGCTTTTTTAGATATTGCTAAGGATGCAGATGGTCATACTCTTGTATTACCTAAAAAACATTGTTCTTCACTATTAGACTGTGACCAAGAAACTTTAAATCATGTAATGAGCACAGTAAAATTAATTTCTAATCATTATGTAAACAATTGTGGTTACACTGGTGTTAATGTTTTAAATAATAATGGTTCTAGTGCAGAACAATCTATTTCCCATTTACACATTCACATTATTCCAAGAGTAGAAGATGATAACCTTAATGTCTTCCCTAAACTAAACGGCGCTAAATACACTCTTGAAGAAAATTTAGAAAAATTAAAAATAAAATAGTTTAAATTATATAATCCAGTAAAAAATATTACTGGGTGAAATAAATGTCAAAAATAAAATGTGAACAAAAAAATTGTAAATACAATAATCATGATCATTGTTTAAAAAGCAGTATTTATGTAGCCAAAAATGCATTATGTGAATCTTATAAAGAAGGTAAATCTAAAGAAAATCCCGATTTCGAGATTTCTTCCCTAGAAACTTTAGAAAAAAATATAACATGCGAAGCTACAAACTGCGTTCATAACAAAAATCAAAATTGTTCAATTAATAACCTAAATATAGGTAAAAGTAAAACTAATGCTCCTTGCATTGATTTTGAGAAAAGAATATAGAGTCTTCATAAAGAAGACTTTTTTATTTGTATAAAAACACATTTTGCTTCCTAATGCGCTTTTGAACTAACTTCTAATGATAGTTAATCATATTTTAAAGTAGAAGGAGGTGTAAAAATGAATAATAACTGTACAAATCCATTTTTTTATAACTGCTGCACTACAAGATGTTGCCCTCAAAGAAATACTTGTTGTAATAATGTAGTTGCTATACCTGGGCCACAAGGTCCTGCTGGACAAGCCGCTACCGTTACTGTAGGTTCTACTATTACAGGACTTCCTGGAACTTCAGCAGTTGTAACTAATTCTGGAACAACATCTAATGCCGTACTAAACTTTATTATTCCTGAAGGACAACCAGGAGCAACTGGACCTCAAGGTCCTGCAGGAACTAATGGTACTGCCGCTACTATTACAGTTGGAACAACTACCACAGGAGCCCCAGGAACTCAAGCATCTGTTACAAATGTAGGAACACCAAATGCTGCCGTATTAAACTTTGTCATTCCAGAAGGGCAACCAGGCACTATAACTCCAGGAGTTGCTGTTCCTCTTCTTGATGCCACAGCAACATTACCTGATGTAATAACTACCGTTAATGCTCTAATAACATCTTTAACCAATGCTGGATTTTTAGCTTAACAAAAAAGGTATAATCATTACGGTTATACCTTTTCTTTTTAATCTACTTCTTCTGTAGCTTTATAGTTATATATAGGTGTTATTTGTTCTAATATTTCTACAGTTGGTTTTATACATTCTTTTATTTCTTCAATTGGTTTATATGCTTGTGGGGCCTCATCTATAGTAGTTACATCTACAGTTGTAGAATAAATATCTTTCATAGAATTTTTGTACTCCTCCATAGAAATTATCTCTTTTGCCTTTTTTCGAGACATAAGACGACCTGCTCCATGAGGGGCACTACAGTTCCAATCTTCATTTCCTAAACCTTTACATATTAAGCTTCCATCACGCATATTTATAGGAATTAATATCACTTCATCTTTTTGAGCACTAATTGCACCTTTACGGATGATGTTATGTTCTAAATCAATATAGTTGTGTAATGTCTCAAAAGAATATAATTCTTCTCCGTTAACAAAGAATTTATCACCTATAACTTCAGCATTACCAAATATACCTTTAACTATCTCATAAGCCATTTTTTGGCGGCTCATATGAGCATATTTATAGCATACTTTTATATCGTTTAAATATTCTTCCTTATCTTTACCTTCCAAATAGCACAAATCTTTTTCTATTTCATTGTCTTTAGCTATACGTTTAGCTTCTTTTAAAGCCGCTTCTATTTCTGTAGTTCTTCCTTCTTTCTTTAATTTTTCAATAATTTCTTTACGCTCATCTGTAGTTAAATTACCACCATGACAATGGCTAATTGCGCGTTCCATGTAAATTCTTGCTACTTGATTTCCTAAATTACGGCTTCCAGAATGTACTACAAGATACTTGTTCCCAACTGAGTCTACATCTATTTCTATAAAGTGATTACCTCCACCTAAAGTTCCTATACCATACTTTATTTGGTTGTTATAGCTTAAGTATTCAAAGCACTTCATATTTTCTATTTCAGCATATAAATTTTTTAATTCTTCAGTTAGTTCCATCTCTTTGTGAACTTGGAATCCTGATGGTATTTTATTTTTTACAACCTCATCAACTTTAGCTAAATCCAATTCAATATTGCCCAATTTAACTAAAAGCATTCCGCAATATAAGTCTACTCCAACAATGTTAGGTATTATTTTATCTCCTATCGTAGAAGTAAACCCTATAACGCATCCTTTACCACTATGAACATCTGGCATAATTCTCACTTTTTCATTTTTAAAAGACTCTTGATTCATCAATTTATCTAATTGTTCAATAGCGCCTTCCTCTATAGTTTTTGCATAAATCTTTAAATTTTTCATTTTAGTTCACTCCTTCGACTTACACTTATATTATATAATGTTAAATTTTATAATTAAATTGTCTTTGAGAAATAATTAATGTACCCTTTTTTTATATATTTTGCATTTATAATTTGATAATATATATATAATAATGTACTATTATATTGTACAAAGGAGGAATTTATTATGGAAAAAATAAAAATAAATTTAACTAATAAATCTTTAAATGACTTAACTAATGACATGGTACTTTTTGAATATTTCAAAAAAGATGGCGAAATAAACAAAAATGGTTTTCTAAACGCATTATTGAAAAACTACTTTTCTATCTACGATGCTAAAGCAACTGAAGAAATAGAAAGATACACTAATATTGTAAGAAATCATGTCTTCCAAGAAAGAAATGCTAACGAACTAATTAATGATTTGATTTCCTCTAGCAATTTTTTCTCATTTAATAAGCAAGATATGCTAGATTCATCTATCTCCTTCAAATTAATAAATTCAAATTATAATATATTTAAAATAATAGAAAACAAGTATTTAAACTATCAAAGTATCTCTTCTTTCTTTAGAAATATGATTGAAAGTTATTTATCATTACCAAAATATAAAAGAGAACAAATAATATACTTACAAACCTATGAACTTTTAAATGATTCTATTGAAGATGGAAGAAAAATAAAAGTGTTTTTCAAATCGGGTGAAGATATAGAAATTTATCCTTATTGTGTGTCTACAAGCAAAGAAGAAATATATAACTATTTACTAGGTATGAATACAACAAAAGATGATAAAAAGCAAGTTGCAAGTATTCATCTATCAAGAATTGATTCAATTTACTTATTAAAAGAGAAATTCACTTTCAATAAAGAAGAAAAAGAAAAATTAAACGAAGTAGTAAAAAATGGTGCTCAATTTCCGTATACTAATCCTTGCTGTGCCAAAATCAAATTAACAAAAACAGGGCAAAAACTATACAAGAAAAAATATCTAAACAGACCTGATATAACAAGCATTGAGAATGATATTTATACTTTCAATTGCTCATTTGACCAATTGATGATATATTTCTTTGGTTTTGGTAAAGATGCTGAGGTTATTTCACCAAGTTATTTAAAAAATAAATTAAAAGATAAATATTATGATGCTTATAAAACTTATTGTGATGACGAAATCTAATAACTACAAATTAAAAGATAATTTATTTTTGTTTTCAAATAAGTGATATTGCTTTTTATATAATAAAAAAATATGATAAAATACTATCGTTAAAAGGGGTGTATTACATGAAAAAATTCTTGTTATGCTTACTAATGTTAATCGTTACTCCAATAAGCGGATGTACTATTGACTATTCAAATTTCAAAAAAAGCGATCCAAATGTTCCACTAGTTCAAAATCCAGATGGAACATATACCAAAAACTTCTTAGATTCATCTTGTTCAAATATTGATGTTTATTATTTAGATTTGCAAGATGATAAACACGAAACAAAAATAGGTGACTCTACATATATTAAATGTGGTAATGTTGACATCCTTATTGATGCAGGCGTTAAAAATGTAGGAAGTAATACCGTAGTTCCTTTCTTAAAAGAAAAAGTTACTGATAAAACACTAGAGTTAGTAATTATTACACATACAGACAACGATCATATTGGTGGTTTTGTTGGTCTATCATCTAAAGAAGGAGCATTAAGAATAAGTGATTTCACATACGAATATATTATTGAATCTGGGTATGTAGCAGACACACAAGTATACAGAGATTTAATGGAATTAGTAACTGAATCTGGCGCTAAAGTGTGTACTGGACACCAATCACTTACTGGCGAAAATGAATGTGCTAAATCATTCAAATTAGGAAACGCTACTCTAGATGTTTTAGATACAAGTTTTTACAACGATAACAAAGCATCTGCTAATGATAGATCTATAGTTACTCTTCTTACTCATAACGAAGTAACATTCTTATTCCCTGGCGATTTAGAAGATGATGAAGAACTTGCCAAAATTGTGGAACATGTAGATATTTTTAAAGCAGCACACCATGGTGCAAGTAGCGCCAACTCTTCTGCTTTACTAAACGCTTTAACTCCAGATGTAATAATCCTATCTACAGGACTTGATGGTGTAGAAAAATACGATATTCCTCAACAAGCTACTTTAGATAGAATATATGCAGTAACAGACACTGTATACGCAACATTTACAACTGGAACAATTAAAATAACAAGTAACGGAACAAACTATACTGTAAGTGCTGATAACTTACAACTATTCCAAACAACAGATTGGTTTACTGCAAACAGAACTTACAACGCTTCATAAATTATTTAAAATTGACATTAAACTATTAGTTTAATAAAATATATTGATGTTAGGAGAATGATAAAAATGAAATTATACAATACATTAACAAGAAAGTTAGAAGAATTTATTCCTCATGATGAGAATGAAGTAAAAATGTATACTTGTGGACCTACAGTATATCACTTTGCTCATATCGGTAACATGAGAACTTATATTAGTGAAGATATATTAGAAAAAGCCTTAGTATTCTTAGGATACAACGTTAAAAGATGTATGAACATTACAGATGTTGGGCACTTAACTAGTGATGGTGACTTTGGAGAAGATAAAATGGCTGTCGCAGCAAAAAGAGAAAATAAAGGTGTATTAGAAATTGCTAAATATTACACAGACATTTTCTTTCAAGAAATGGACATGTTAAATATAAAAATGCCAGAAATCGTATCTAAAGCAACAGACAATATAAAAGAATATGTAAAAATAACAAAAAAATTATTAGAAACTGGATATGCATATAAAGCTGGAGATAACATCTATTTTGATGTATCTAAATTCCCTGATTATTACGATTTATCAAAGAAAAAAGCCGACGATTTACAAGTTGGCTCTAGAGATGATGTTGAGTTTGATAATCAAAAAAGAAACCAAGCAGACTTCGTTCTATGGTTTAACTCATCAAAATTCGAAAACCACGCATTAAAATGGGAAACTGAACTAGGAACTGGATACCCAGGATGGCACATTGAATGTAGTGGTATATCTTTAAAATATTTAGGAGAATACTTAGATATTCACTGTGGAGCAGTTGACGCTATATTCCCTCACCATACAAATGAAATCGCACAAAGCGAAGCATATTTAGGACACAAATGGTGTAATTATTGGGTTCACCTAGCATTTTTAAACGATGAAACTGGAAAAATGTCTAAATCTAACGGTGAATTTTTAACTGTTTCTAATTTACAAAAAAGAGGATTTAACCCATTAGCGTACCGTTTCTACTGTTTACAATCGCATTACAGAAACACATTAACATTTGATTTTGAAAAACTAGAAGCTACTCAAACCGCTTACAACAAACTAGTAAACAAATTAGATGCAATGAAAGCTAATTACAATGAAAATGATATAGATGCAACTACATATGACTCTTATATCGCTAAATTCAAAGAGTATTTATCAAATGATTTAAATACTGCTAGTACAATCACATTAATACACGATTTATTAAAAGAAGATTGCTCTGACAGCACTAAAATAGCTTTAATAAAACAATTTGATACTGTTCTTTCTTTAGATTTATTAAATAAAAAAGAAACTGAAATAGACAAAGACTTAGAGGATTATATAAAAGAAATGATAGATAAAAGAAATTTAGCAAAGAAAGATAGAAACTTCGCTTTAGCAGATCAAATAAGAGAAGAATTAAAAGAAAAAGGAATCTTAATAAAAGATACTCGTGAAGGAACAATTTACGAATTAATTAAATAAAACAAAAAGGATGCTTAAAACAAAAGCATCCTTTTATATTACTTATTATTTTCTTACTATCCTCTAGAATCGTATTCACCAGTTGTTGTATTAATAACAATCATTTCATCTTGTTCAATAAACAATGGCACTCTAAGCTTAAATCCAGTTTCTAAAACAGCATCTTTAGTTGCTCTAGTAACAGTATCTCCTCTAACAGCACTTGCAGTTTCTGCAACTTGTAATGTAACCTTTGCAGGCAACTCTATACCAATAACTTCTTGATTAAAGTATGTAATAGTAGCCACTTTATTTGGAACTAAAAAATTAAGTTCCCACTCAAGTCTAGTTTTAGGAATACTAACTTGATCATAACTATCATTATCCATGAAAACAACCATATCGCCTTCATCGTATAAATAAAGCATACTTCTCTTATCTAAGAAAACACCTTCAACTTTATCTCCTGCTGTATAAGACAACTCAGTAGAAGCGCCACTTCTTAAATTTTTAACTTTAACCTTTATAACCATTTGTCCTCTAGCACTCTTATTTCTATTAATATCTAGTACTAAATATAAAACGCCATCATCAACAAATGTAGATCCTGGTTTAAGATCATTAACTAACATCATAATTATTACCCTCTCTCTTACCTAGATATATTAGCAAATTTAGTCTAAAAAAGTAAAGAATACTCACTCAAACACTTTCATTTTTTCCGTTTCAAAAGACAAAGAGTACATAATAAAAACATTATTAATAAGAAAATATGAAATAACTGCAAGATAATCACTAAATTCATATTTGCTAGTAGAAAACATAATCATACTAAAAACCAGCCCAATAACTAATCCAACAAAAACATACATGCCATAGTTGTTTTTAAAACGAATTACAAATTTATAAAGGAACAATGAAATTATATCTACCAAAACAACAATCAGATTCGCTAAGAATAAATTCTCAATATATTTAAAAGGAAATACTTCCAAATAAAAAAAAGATACTATTCTAAAATAAAAATAAAACAAGAACAAAATATTAAAAAACAATAAACTCATAAAAATATAACCAAGGAAATTTTTCATTTAATCACCACTATTATCTTTTCCTAAAGAATCAAAATCATTGACATAAAAACGCCAAAATATTATCATTTAATTATCAAATGCCTATCCAATTTTTTTGGAGGGCTTTTTTTATGAAAATTTTACTAAATGAACTTAAAAAATATAAAATATCTATATTTTTAATTCTTGTAGGAACTTATATAAGCACTACTTTTGAATTAACATTACCCCTATTACTAGCAAATGCATTAAATGTAGGAATAATTCAAAGTTATGGACTAAACTACATAAAAATGATTGCAATAATGATGCTTACATTAATTATTATAAGTGTCTTATTAAATTTAATAGTAAATTATCTAATTATAAAAATAAGCACTTACTGTGCTTGTAATATTAGAAATAATTTATTCTCTAAAGTACTAACACTTAAAATTAATGAATTTAAAAACTTTCCTGTATCTTCGCTTATAACTAGAACAAATCAAGATGTAGATCAAATCAAAAGTTTTATAGTATCTTTCCTTTCTACTATATTCAAAGGCCCTATTTTATTAATCAGTTGTATTACTGTCTTAAAAACACTAAATTCTTCATTCCTTGTTTTGATTATAGTGTCAGTCATAATTCTTTTACTATTTCTAGCAATTATGATATATAAATTACTTCCTATTTCAAAGAAAATAGAATTATCATTAGACAGCTTAAACAAACATTTAAATGAAAAAATATCTGGATATAAACTTATAAAAAGTTACAATAACCTAGAATTAGAAAATAACAAGTTTGAAAAAGAAAATGAAAATCATTTGTTATTATCAAAAAAAATCATAAAATATTCCTCTTTTATCAATCCTTTTTTAAATTTAATCGTTAATTCAATAACAATTATTATCTTATCAATGAGTCTTAGTTTAATTAAAACTAATTCAATGGAAGCAGGAACAATAATTGCTACTATCCAATATATTCTTCAACTACTTTTATCAATAGTAATGATTTCACTTCTTGCTATAAACATACCTACAATAAGAATATCATTAAATAGAATTGAAGAAGTATTAAATGCCTCTAGTTTTGAAGTAGAAACAAGCAATAAAGAATTAAATATAAATTCAATATCATTCAACGATTTAAATTTTTCTTATACTAAAACTTGTCCCCTATTAAAAGATATATCATTTACAATAAACAAAGGTGAAAATTTAGGAATACTAGGATTAAATGGAAGTGGCAAATCTACAATTTTCAAACTACTAATGAAAGAATTAGAGTTAGAAAAAGGTTCAATCAAAATAAATGAAACCGATATTAATGAACTAACAAGAAAAAGTATAACAAACGCAATAACTTATATACCTCAAAAGCCATATATTTTAAAAGGATCAATATTAGAAAATATAGCATTCGCCAATAATAAATTAAACATGAACGATATTTCAAAAATAGTTCATACATGTAACCTAGAAAACTTCATATTGGAGAAAAAAGAACAATTAAACTATCTTTTACAAGAAGATGGTGCTAACCTCTCTGGTGGGCAAAAACAAAGAATCTCGCTAGCTAGAGCGTTAGCAAGAAACAAAGACTTTCTAATTCTTGATGAACCATTTAGTGCCCTAGACTATCAAACAGAAAAAGAAATAACACAAAAGTTAGATACCTATTATAAAGAAACAACTTTTGTAATAATTTCCCAAAGAATATCATCTATACTAAAATGCAATCAAATTATAGTGCTAGATGATGGCAAAATTATAGCTAAAGGATCTCACGAAGAACTACTAAACAATTGCAAACTATACAAAGAAATATTTTCGCTTCAAAAGGAGGCTATAGAATATGACATTTAAACGCTTATTTTCCTACTTTAAACCTTATAAAGTCAAATTAATATTAATTATATCAATAACCTTAATTTCTGCGATTATATCCATATTTACCCCTAAACTACTTGGAGATTTTATCACTTCTATCTATGAAAGCATTAAAGACAGCAGTTCAGTTCAAACAAAATATTTAATAATCATTCTTATAACATTATCAGTACTCTACTTATTTAATATCTTATTATCTTTTTTAGAAAACAATCTTATAGGAAATTTAGGGCAAAAAATAGTACATACCCTAAAAGACAAAACAAATCAAAAATTATCCAAACTTCCTGTCTCTTATTATGAAACTCACAGCAAAGGAGAACTATTATCTAAATTTAACAATGATATAGATTCTATAACTACAATCTATACTGTCACATTGCCAAAAACTATCAATTATATCGCTACATTTATAGGAACTTTAATAATGATGTTTTATATTGACCATCTTTTAACTCTAATAACTCTAGTTTCATTACCTTTAATATTTTTATTTACTAAACTACTATTAAAACTTTCTAAGAAAAAACAAGAACTATATCTTCAAAAAATCGGATATTTAAATAGCGTTATAACCGAATCATACCTAAACATGGAAATTATTTCATTGTTTAATAATGATGAATTAATGACTGATAGTTTTAAAAAACTAAATAAAGAACTATCAAAAACAAACTTAAAGGTCACTTTAATAACAAGCCTTCTATCCCCTTTTATTTCCCTAATCAACTATCTTACTTATCTTTTAATCCTAGTTTTAGGATCTAAACATGTAATTGAAGGAAGAATAAAATTTGGAGAAATACAGGCACTAATACAATACACTAAGCAATTAGGATCACCCATTAATAGTTTCACCTCATTAACAACTCAAATTCAAAATTCCTTACTTGCTGCGAAAAGAATATTTGAAATACTAGATGAAAAAGAAGATGAAGAAAACACATCATCTAACACTATAAATCCCATAAATAAAATAGAATTCAAAAATGTTTCCTTTTCATACAATGATACCCCATTTATAGAGAATTTAAATCTATCCGTAAATAAAGGAGAAAAAATAGCAATAGTCGGAGAAACTGGAAGCGGTAAATCTACAATTATAAATCTTTTAATGAATTTTTATAAAATCAATAAAGGAGAAATCCTAATAAATGGCAAAAACTTATATGATTATAATTTGAAATCTTATTACAATCAAACCTCATTAGTCCCTCAAAATACCTGGTTATTAAATGACACTATCGAAAACAACCTAAAATACGGCAACACAGACATTTTAGAAGACTCGCTAGTAAAAACCTGCAAAGATACTAATTTCATTGAAATAATAAATAAAATGCCAAATTTATATAAAGAAATAATAAATGAATGCACACAAAATATATCCGAAGGAGAAAAGCAACTACTAACCATTACTAGAGCATTATTAAAAGAACATAGCCTTCTAGTTTTAGATGAAGCAACTAGTTACATAGATTCAAAAAATGAAGAATTGATTCAAAACGCTATAAATAATAATTATGAAAACAAAATAACGATAATAGTCGCACATCGCTTATCTACAATTATAAACGCAGATAAAATACTCGTTATAAAAAAAGGTAAAATAATAGAAAGTGGAACACATGATTCTTTGTATAAAGAAAAAGGAGAATACTTTAAGTTATTACAAGCCTTATAACTTGTAATTTTCTCTTTCTTCTCCTATTGTTGTTGTCTCCCCATGTCCTGGGAAAACTTTAAACGAATTGTCTAGAGTAAATAAATATTCTAGACTTTTTTTTAGATTCTTTTTATCTCCGCCATATAAGTCTGTTCTACCGCAAGTTCCTTTAAATAATGTATCTCCAGTAAATACTCCATCCCCTATAATATAACCTACCCCTCCAGGAGTATGTCCAGGAAGGAATATTACCTCAATATTAAACTCACCTATTTCTAGAACAACTTCTTCTTCAAAATAAACTACACTATCAAGTTTAATTTCTTTTTTAACGAATCTCAAAGAACCATTTTTATCTGCATCTTCAATTATTTCTTTATCGTACAAAGAAGCATAAATATTACATTTTTCTATTATTGATAACTCTTTAGCAGCACCGATATGATCGTAATGGCCATGAGTAAGCAAAATAGCTTTAGTTTTAAGATTTTTCGAATTTAAATAAGAATTTATCTTATTAAGATCTGCGCCTGGATCTATAACAATGCAATTACCGGCTTTACTAATAACGTAAGTATTTTCTTGTAACAATCCCGTTTTAATCATCTTAATTTCCATCTATTTACCCTCCTTTTGATTCAAAAAAAAGTCCATACGGACTTATTTCTTTTCTTTATGCATAGTTTTTTTATTACATTTTTTGCAATATTTTTGGATTTCTACTCTATCAGGGTGTAATCTCTTATTTTTAGTTCCAATATAATTTTCTTCTCCACAAACACTACAACGATATATGATGTTTTCTCTCATAAGTGCACCTCCATATAATTGACTTTAGTATATTATCATAATTATATTAAAATTTCTACATTAAAATATAAAATTTACATTATTTTGCAATATTTAAAGTAAATTAACGCCTATTTTTAGGACTTTCACTTTCTAAAATATTAGAAATTTTAGCTTTATGTCCTTTTTTCTCAATATCTTTCCTTATTTTAATCAAAGCGCTACCTATTAAGTGATAAACCTCTATTCTTGTAACCCCTCTAGATGCTGCTATTTCTGATATTGTCACTGGGTCATTTCCTTCTAATCCATAGTGAGCAATCATACATTCAATTTGTTTACCTGTTAATCCTATTGACTTAGAAAAAATAATTTTCTTCAAAGATTCTAAATCAATATCCGAATTCATCTCATCCTCACATTCATAAACAAGACCTTCTTTTTTTAAAGTCTCATAATCTTCTCTAAAAGAATATAAAGACACTTCATTATCCGCGATATATCTTTCATTTGATATTTCCTTATCTACTGCATTAACGCATGTAGTAAAAATATATCTATAAAAAGCTGAATCATTATCATAAATTCTCTCCAAAGAAGCTATCTTTTTTGATAAATAGATATAAGCACATCCTAAATATTCTTTATATTTATCTTCACTAATATCATGTTTTCTTAAAGCTGATTTTACTGCCTTTGTAACAATATCTTGGCTATTTTCTAAAATTTCACCAACAATAGAAGAATCCTTTGTCTTCACATACAATTTAAGTAATTCGCCATTTGATTTCATACCTACACCTCTATAAAAATTATAAGGCACAATAGCCAACAAATCAACAAAAAAAGAGTGGTTACCCACTCATTATCTCATTGGTTTTTTAAAAGAATTTAAGATATCATACCCTTTCATTGCATGTCTGCTTACAATCTCTTGTTTATCAATTACCGATACAGCAATTTTACTTCTCAAGTTTTCAAATAAGCTATGCTCGAACGCTCTAATTATTTTATTAAAATCATCCTTACAATACTCATCTCTAATATATCTCATTTCAAATTCAACTTTAAAATTATAAATTTCAGTATCTAGTAGTTCCTCAAATCCAATAAAGTTAAAGTCACACATTCTATCTATTGTATCCTTAACAGAACAACTCATTTTCTTTTTTACATTATCTCCTTTAACAAGTTTCTTTTCAAAAAAATTGCACATTGATTGTTTTAAAATTTCAACTTCCTTATCAAAAATATTTTGACATTTTAAAACATGTGCAACTTTATCATTCATCATCTTCTGTTTAAATTCATTAATTATTATTACAAGTTTTCTCTTATCTACAACTAAATATTCGCAATTAAAATAGTCAAGGCTATCTTCCAAATCTTTAAACTCTAAATCAAAGATTTCATCAATACCCCTTTTCATACGGTTATTACTAGAACTAAACTCCTCATGCATGCTAGCAACATTATCTAACAAGCTATCGTGCGCATTCATTGTAATTACCTCCTTTTTATTATTCTAGCATAAATTTAATAAAATAATATATTTTATGAAAGTAGTTGTTAATAATTTAACTACTACATATATTATACAGGTGATACTAATGTTTATGAACATTTTAATAAATAGTTACTTAAAAAATATAACTACTGAAAAAGCCATTCTAGTAGCCAAACAATTATGCATAAATTTTTCATTTGAAGAAATGAATATCATACTACCTATTATTAAAAATAAATGGCCAGACTTTTTAGATGAAAATAAAAAGCCTGTTCTATTAAACCATATAGCTAATAGAACAAGCCTTGAAACATCTAAAAAAACAGATGCCTTATTAAATAAATTATTAATTATTCTCTCTTAAAAGAGCTATTTCTTCTTTATAAGGAGCCTTGTCATCAACCCAAGGTGTTTCTAATATTTTAATCATATTATCAAGTCTAGGGTGATGAACCACTTTCTTTAAAGTTTCTAGTCCGATATAACCTTTTCCAATATTTTCGTGTCTATCTTTACTAGCTCCTCTAATGTTTTTAGAATCATTAACATGAATAACCTTTAAGTATTGTAATCCTATAACACTATCAAATTCTTCAATAACATTATCCAAATCATTTACCAAATCATACCCTGAATCATGAGTATGACAAGTATCAAAACAAACACCAATTTTTTCTTTTTTATCAATATTTTCTATAATATATGCTATTTGTTCAAAAGAAGCCCCTACTTCGTTACCTTTACCCGCCATAGTCTCAAGAAGTACTACAACATCACTCTCATCTTTACTAAACACTTCGTTTAATCCATCAATAATTCTAGATAAACCAACTTCAACACCTAAACCTAAGTGACTTCCAGGATGAAGAACAATATATTTACATCCTATATAAGCCGTTCTACTTATTTCATCACTCAAAACCTTTTTTGATAATTCATAAATGCCATCATCTTTAGCATTAGCTAAATTTATAATATATGGAGCATGTACGACAACATTTTTAATATCGATATTATTTTCTTCCATTAACATTCTTGCTTCTTCAACTTTCAATTGTTCAACTGGCTTTCTTGCACTGTTTTGAGGTGCTCCAGTATAAAACATAAAAGTATTAGCGTTATAACTAAGTGCTTGCTCAACACTTCCTAGTAGCATCTTAGGCGCAGACATATTAACATGAGAACCTATAATTATTTCCTTACTCATGATAATTCTTTCCTCCTGGTTTGTATGATTTTTTTCTTTGTTCTTCTATACTTTTCTTAATAATTTGTCTTTTGTGTTTTCTCTTTAATTTGTCTATTTCTGCTTGCATTTTCTTCTTATAACCAGGTTTAACTTTAGCATTCTTATTTTTAATTACAACTTTATTTATTTCTTTAGATAATTCAGGATCCAATTTCTTACTTTTATTTTCTCTAACGAATGGTTTTAATGTTTTCATTACACCATTTTTAAATTCTACATTTTCTATTTTTAATCCTTTTGCAATCAATTGTTTAATTATCTTTTCATCCTTCTCATCGTATAAAGAATAACAATCTCCAGTTGCTCCGTTTCTACCACATCTACCTGCTCTATGGAAATAGAATTCTAAATTGTGAGGAAAATCTATACTGATAACATGACTTACACCCTCAATATCAATACCTCTAGCGGCAATATCACTAGCCACTACAAATTGATAATCAAAAGATGTAATCTTCTTCATCGCTTGTCTTCTACTTCTTGAATCTAAATCACCATGAATTAACCCAACATTGTAACCTTTTTCTCTAAGCAATTTAAAATACTCATTAACATTCTCTTTTTTAGAAGCGAATACTAAACACAAGTAAGGATTGATGCTTTCACATAAGCTAAGCAAAGCATCTTTTCTACTTCTTCCTTTTAATGGAATAGCATAATGGTTAACTTCATCTGCTGTTAACTCTTTTTTAGATAGTTCTATAAGAACATTACTTTCCATATATTTTTTTATAAAGATTTTTAATTGTTCACTAATAGTCGCACTGAAAGCCATTGTTTGGACATTTTTCTTTAATTTAGACATGATTGCATCTATATCTTCTAAAAATTTCATTTCAAAAATCATATCAATCTCATCTAAAACAATAGTCTTAACTTTAGATATATCATACATACCATTACCTAAAAGTAAATCTTTAAGTCTAGCAGGAGTTCCAATAATAACGTGAGGATTACTAGATTTTTTATCTAAATCTCTTTTTCTATCAAATCCACCCATTAAAAGTTTTACCCTTAACTTCTTTTCATTACTTGCATAATCCATTGCATTAGAATATATTTGGCTTGCTAATTCTCTAGTAGGAGCAATAATAATAACTTCTACATTATCACTTTCTAAATAAATATTCTCCATAATAGGAATTAAGAAAGCATCAGTCTTACCACTACCGGTACTACTTTTAGCAATAATATTCTTTCCTTTTTTTGCAATAGGAACTACTTCCTTCTGTATTTGCGTTAATTCCCTATAACCCTTAGTTTCTACTAAAGTATTATAGACAAAATCTTTAAAACCATAACCTTTAATTTCACTCATTTAAATCACCACCAAAATTATACCTTATTTTTAAACAGTAAACAATCCCAGATAAATGCATATTTTACTATAGGTGACAATAATGAGAAATTTTAATCCTATGTTTAATACACTTAATATGACACGAGGAGTATCTCCTTTTGCTACTGCAGGGTCTTCTTTTGCTTTTCAAAATGCCTCAAGAGGAATATTTTCTAAACTTGGAAGCAGTAAGTTAACTTTATCCGGAATCCTAAATGGTGCTCAAAAAACAATAGGAACAGTAAATCAAATTGTTCCATTATACAATCAAATAAAACCTATTGTACAAAACTCAAAAACAATATTAAATGTAGCCAAAGGAATAAGAGGAAAACCAAGAACGCAAAGACAAAATATAAATAAACCTATTTCTAAAAACATCGTTGATGTAAAGGAAGAAAAAAAAGAAGAAAAAGAAACTAATGTCTCTTCTCCTTCTAATCCTTTTTTCATCAAATAAATTAAGCTAATACAAATTTCATCTCTACTGGATTGTGATCACTATATAAGAATAATTCTCCTTCTTCTTGTGCAATATTAGTAACGCTAGTTACAGTAACATTATCACTAACAATAAACCCGTCTATAACAACACTGTAATTATAGTCTTTTGTATATGGCATATCTGTACTTCTACATGTAGGAATATTATCGCTACTAGCAAAACTATATCCTTCTGCCAAATCAGAATCACTTAACACATAAACCCATTCAGGAACTTGTTGCTCTGTAGCAAATTTATTTAAACTATTAGCGATATCGTGGTTGAAGTCTCCTCCTGCGATAACATAGTTACCTTTTTCTCTCTCTTCCTTCAAAATTTCATTAAGCAAATCTAATTGTTTTTTACGATATACTCCGCCTTCATCATAGGCACTTAAATGAACGTTTATTAAAACTAATTCCTTACCTTCATTAACTGTATATCTAGTAATCATAAAACATCTATCTAAGTCAAAGAATTTGGTAGGAAATGATTCATCAATTGGAAGTTTATATCTAGTAGCTTCTTTAATATCATATTTAGAAAGCGTTGCTATTCCTGCTTCTGTTTTACCGATTGGATCATTAAATGGATACAACAAATAAGCGCTATGAAAGTTTGAAGCATATACACTTGAATAACTATTAAAACTATTCATTAACATCTCATATTGATTAACATCATAACTTCTATTAGCCTTCTTATCTACTTCTTGGAAAAACAAGAAATCCGAATTCAAATTTTTAATTGTATTTATTGCCCCATTCGTATTACTTAACACAACTTCTTTACTTTGAGCTTTTGCGTACTTCCCACTTACATAAGTGCCATCTTTCATATACCCTTCATCCATAAAAAAGGAATATTCGTGATTATAAGCCCCAAAACCAATATTGTATGTAGATATACTATATTCCCTATGCAAAGATATAGTTTTGCTATTACTTTCTCTATCAATATCCAATTTAACAACATCATCATAACGAGAATATTGAATAATAACATATCCTAAATACCCTCCAATAAGCAAAACAAAAACACCTACAATTATTCCAACTCCAATTAAAAACTTTTTTAATTTAGCATTCATTTACTTCTCACCTCTATTTGTTGAACCAAATCCTCCATTACGAGTAATATTTAAGCATTCATCATCTTTAGTAAGATAAAATGGCATAAATATACCTTGAACCATTTTAGCTTTTTCTTCTCTTGCTAAACCTACACTTTTATTAACCCAATCTTTAGTTCCATGGTTTGTAAAAGATGCGAACATATGACCTTCATTATTACTGTTACCATAATAATCAGCATCTACAACACCAACTTGATTAGATAGTCTAACATTGTATTTAAACCCTGTACCACTTCTAATAAATAAATTAAATATCTCATCATCATTCATATGAACTCTAAATCCTGTTGGAACAACTATTGTTTCTCCAGGTTTCAAAACAAAATCATATGGAGCAAAAAAGTCATATCCTCCAGCATGAACTGTACTTCTGCACGGATAAGGTAAATCCTCATGCATCTTTTTTATCTCCTCATCACTATAAATATCTACATATTTTTTAACTGCTTTAGTAAATTCTTCTAAACTTACCTTTTCAAAGAAGCGATTACTTCTCTTGCCTTCTTCGATCTCCTCCAACAACTTCAACAACTCAAATTTATCCATAAAAAGCCACCCTTTATATAATACTACAAAACGAGAAAATTTCCTAATTGTATTTAAGCAAATAAATAAAAAAAGGTTAGATTAACTAACCTTTAAATAACATTGTTTATTAAACTTACAATAGACTCAAGAAGCTTATAATTATAGCATTCTTTATCATTGATGTTTTCCATGATTCTAAGTAAATATGCTCTATGATTATTCCATTTTGTTACAAATGTTTCGCTTTTTTCTTGAAGTAAGATAGGTCCAAAGAATAATTCTTCTTTACTATACTCAACATTTCCTCTTTCTGCCTTAATAATTTCATAGAAACGATTATCTTCTTCGATTAATTTTTCAAAAACAACTTTATATCCATTGTTCATTAACCAAATACGAACGTTTTCTTCATTATTGTTAGGTTCTAGTACAAGAGTTGTAACGTGTTCTAGTTTTTCTTTATCTTTATCCAAGATATCAACGATTAAACTACCACCCATACCACAAATAGAAATTGTAGTAACATCTTTTTCAAGTTCACTTATACCATCTGACAAAACCGCTGTAACATAATTGCTTACACCATGTTTTTCAATGTTTTTTACTGTGGCTTCATAAGGTCCTTCATTAACTTCACTTGCATATGCTCTAGTTACTTTACCATTTAAAACAAGGGCAATTGGAAGTAATGCATGATCACTACCAATATCTGCAATAACATTACTTTGAGGAACCATATCATATATGGCCTGTAATCTTTTAGATAATTTTATATTAACTTGCGTCACGGAAATCACCAAACCTTTTTGATCTTGTAGGATGTCTTAATTTACGAAGTGCTTTAGCTTCGATTTGTCTAATTCTTTCTCTAGTAACTCCAAATTCTCTACCAACTTCTTCTAGAGTACAAGGACGTCCATCATCTAAACCATATCTTAAACGAAGAACTCTTTCTTCTCTATCAGTTAAGTCTTTCATAACGTTATATAATTCATCTTTTAATAACTCATTACTTGCATATTCATTAGGTGACAATGTTTCTTTATCTTCAACGAAATCACCTACGTGAGAATCATCTTCTTCACCAATTGGTTTTTCTAATGATAATGGTTCAAGAGATAACTTTTGAATTTCTCTAACTCTATCTCCAGTCATTCCTCCACCCATTTCCTTAGCAATTTCTTCTCCACTAGGATCTCTACCTAATTTTTGAACCAATTGTCTTTGAACGCGAGTCATTTTATTAATTGTTTCTACCATATGTACAGGAATTCTTATTGTTCTTGCTTGATCTGCAATTGCTCTAGTAATTGCTTGTCTAATCCACCAAGTCGCATAAGTAGAAAATTTAAATCCTTTTTCTGGATCAAACTTTTCACTAGCTTTAATTAAACCTAAGTTTCCTTCTTGGATTAAGTCCAAGAACAACATTCCTCTACCTAAGTATTTCTTTGCAATAGCAACAACTAATCTTAAGTTAGCTTGTACTATTTCATCTTTAGCTCTTTGATCGCCTTGAGCAATTCTATTAGCTAAATAGATTTCTCTTTCCTTAGACAATAAAGGAACTTTACCAATTTCCTTCAAATACATTTTTACAGGATCATTTACTTTTACGTCTCCACTGATAATAATATTATCATTTTCGATATACTTTAAGGCATCAGCTTCACTTCTAAGTAAATCTTCATCTAAAAATATATCATCTTCATCTTCAACAACTTCATCTAAATTTTCTAGATTTTTCAAATCCATATCGTCAACATCGATATCTTCTAACTCCCCATTAGAATCATCTTCATTAACAACTTCTATCTTTTTACCTTTAAAATATTCGACTAAGTTTTCTAAATCAGCGTCACTTAAATCAAGATGTGAAACAGCTTCTTCAATTTCTTCGAAAGTTAAATACTTTCCATTTGCTTTAGCTGTCTTCTCTAATCTCTTCTTAATGGCATCTAAAGACTCAAACTCTTCTAATTCATCATCGTTTTCTACTATTTTTGCCACTAAACTAATCCCCCTTTTCCACTACATACTTGGATTTACATTCATTCAGTTTTATTTTCTTAAGTCCTATCTGCATTACAATTTCAGGTATTTTCTTCGGATCAGAGCAATTTTTCTTTTCCTCGAGTAATTGATTAATCTCAAGCTCTAATGATCTCTGACTTACCGCATCAAACACTCCTCTATTGAACTTAGATGGGAGCTCGGCATCATAAATTTTTCTTAATCCCTCTGCAGACTTAAAATCTTTTTCTTTTATATACTCAATAATTTGCAGAGGATCAACACTATTAAACTTATCATAGTATTCAACAATGTAAGTGGCCATCTTACGGTTATCTGCATCAAACATAAAACATTCCTTTTGAATGTAATATATAACCGCTTTAGAATCAAATAACATTTGTCTCAAAGCTTCCATTTCCGCCTTGACATATCTATCTACTGCATTACTCTTATCTTTAAAAAGTCTCTTACTTGTAAAGTTTACCACTTTGCCTTGCAACTTGTCAACACTTTGGTCTATTACATCTTTGCTACATTTTATTTCATTACACGCCAACGTTTTAAAATAATCTCTCTCACTAACACTATCAATACTGTTTATAAGCCTAGCTACGTAGTCGATAAGTTTACATTTATCACTATAATTTTCTAAATTTGTTTTTCTTAAATTATAGTAAAACTTAAATTCATTAACAGAATATGTATTATTTAAGAAACTTCTAATGCCTGATTCACCTGATGCATTATAAATTTCATCTAAGTCTTTGCCTGATTCACTAACTCCTGTTGTTAAAACATGTAAATTAGAATTTTTTAAGGCTTCAATTGTTTTGTACATTGATGTTTGTCCTGCGTTATCTCCATCAAAAGAGAAAATCATTTGAGCATTCATCTTTTCTATCGCTTTGACATGTTCTTTACTTAGTGCAACCCCCATCGTAGCAATAGCGTTTCTAACACCAGCTTTATAAAGAGCAATAACATCCATAAACCCTTCTACTACATAAACTTTATTTTCTCTTAGAATATCACTTTTTGCTTCAAAGAAGTTGTATAAACAAGCACTCTTATTAAATAAAGCATTCTCATTACTGTTAACGTATTTACTTACATCACTATTGTCAATCTTACGTCCACTAAAGCCTACAACTTCACCTTTCATATTAGTTAAAGTAAAGATTACTCTACCTTTAAATCTATCTATGAAAGTTCCGCTTGTCTCTATACCAATACCAGCCTCAACAATTTCTTGTGTTGTATAGCCTTTTTTAGTTAAATAACGCAAAATCTTACTAGAATCACTATCAGCATATCCTAACTTGAAATTTTCTATAATCTCCTTAGTTATGCCTCTTTTTTCAAAATATTTTATTCCATCGTTAGATGAATTAAGCAAATTATATGTATAAAATTCACTTGCTTCTTTAGCTAAAGACAATAATTTTTCTTGCTTAGGATTAACATTTTTTTGAGGAAGAGCAACATCATACCCACTCAAATCATAACCAATAAAATCTGCAACTATTTTAACAGCCTCTATAAAAGATACTTTTTCAAATTCTTCTACAAAAGTAAAAACATTTCCTCCAGCACCACAAGCAAAACATTTATATATTTGCTTATCTTCTGATATTTGCATACTTGGATTTGTGTCGTTATGAAAAGGACAAACAGAAACATGATTTCTTCCCTTTTTACTTACGGGAATATATTTAGATATTACATCAACTATATTAGCTTTATTTTTTATATCCTCAATAATTTGCTCATCTATTTTCATAACTTCACCTCCCCAAATTTATTTTTTTCTTATAAAGTTACTTTTTCTTCAATATACTTTTCTAAATCTGCAATCTTAATTCTAACTTGTTCCATAGTATCTCTATCTCTAACAGTTACGCTATCATCATTTGCAGTATCAAAATCAATTGTAATACACATAGGAGTACCAATTGCATCTTGTCTACGGTATCTCTTACCAATACTTCCTGCTTCATCATATTCAATCATGAATTTCTTGCTTAAGTTTGTGTAAACTTCAATAGCTTTTTCATTTAATTGCTTACTTAATGGCATAATGCATGCTTTATATGGAGCAATTGCAGGATGTAATCTCATAACGATACGAGTATCATCTTCTTTTACAACTTCTTCATCATACGCTTCACATAATGTAACTAAAGTTAATCTTTCTACTCCTAAACTAGGTTCAACACAGTTAGGAATATAGCGACTATTGTCAGTTGGATCAATATATTCAAAGTTAGCACCACTGTGATTAGCGTGTTGACTTAAGTCGTAATCTGTACGGTCAGCGATACCCCATAATTCACCCCAGCCAAATGGGAACTTATATTCAATGTCACTTGTTCCTTTAGAATAGAAACACAACTCTTCTTTAGCGTGTTCTCTCAATCTCAAATTTTCTTCTTTAATACCTAAACTTCTAACAAAGTTCATACAGTATTCTTTCCAATATTCATACCATTTTAAATCTTCACCCGGCTTACAGAAGAATTCTAATTCCATTTGTTCAAATTCTCTAGTTCTAAAGATAAAGTTACCTGGTGTAATCTCATTTCTAAATGATTTACCAATTTGTCCTATACCAAAAGGAATTTTCTTTCTTGTTGTTCTTTGTACATTTTTAAAGTTAACGAAAATACCTTGAGCAGTTTCTGGTCTTAAATAAATAGTACTTTTGCTGTCCTCTAAAACACCTTGGAATGTTTTAAACATCATATTGAACTTACGAATACTACTGAAGTTGTGGCTTCCACATTCAGGACATGCAATATTGTGTTCTTTAATAAATGCTTCTAATTCTTCATCACTAAGAGCACCACCGTTAACACTTGGATCAAATTCTTCAACTAGTTTATCTGCACGATGTCTAGTTTTACATTGTTTACAATCCATTAAAGGATCTGCGAATGTAGCTAAGTGACCACTAGCAACCCAAACTTCTGGATTCATTAATATTGCAGCATCTAATCCTACGTTATATGGATTTTCTTGGATAAATTTCTTCCACCATAATTTCTTTAAGTTGTTTTTAAGTTCAACTCCTAAAGGTCCGTAATCCCACGCATTAGCTAAACCGTTATAGATTTCACTACCTTGGTATACAAAACCACTTGTCTTAACATGACTAACTATTTTTTCAAAACTAAATTCACTCATTTTATATTTCCTCCCTTTTTAGCACTCTTAATAAGAATGACTTACTCTTAAAATAAATTCCAATCTTAGTTTCTATCATACTAATAACTTCTTTAATATACTTGTAAGCGTATATACAGTCAATATCTATCTTATCAATATTCTTATAATCAACCTTACTAAGTATTCTCATATTCTTTAAATAAGCAATATCATCATTTACTGTATTACAGCAATTCTTACAAAGAAAACCTCCACTTTCAAAACTGAACTTAACTATTTTTTCTTTGCTAGAACAGCAAACACATTCATCAGAATTAAGTTTACATCCTTGCTTATCCAAGAAATAATTCAAAAATGCAATCAAGACATATTCACTTTTATATTTACTTTTCATTGCATCTAAACAATCTACAAAACAGACAAAACTATCTTTCTTATCATCTATTAGTTCAATTCCTTCGCTAACAAAATTCACAACACTTATATATTCTAAATTGTCACTTATGAATGATGGATAATTTATAAGTTTCCCCTCACTCAAAGTCAAGTAGCCGCTTTTTGAACTCCTATTGACCTCAAACTCGCTGTAAGCAAAATTCATGACCGAACTTGCATTTTTAGAGTTAATTTTTTTAACTCCTCTTGCCCTTAAGCAAACAAGGCCATCTTCACATAAAACATTAACTAGACAATCGTTATCTTTATAGTCAATTGAATTAAGGACATAACCTGTATATCTTTCTTTCATACTACTCAGTGTCCTTGTAGCCGTATTCTTTTAGAAGATACATTGAATCACGCCAATCTTTTTCAACTTTAACAAATAGTTCTAACATAACTCTTATTCCTAAAAGTTCTTCGATATCTTTTCTAGCATCAATACCTATTTGTTTAAGCATCTTGCCGCCTTTTCCTATAATTATTCCTTTTTTAGATTCCCTATCAACAATTATTGTCCCATGAATATGGAATAAGTTATCTCTTTTTCTCTTCATTGACTCTATTACTACCGCCACACTATGAGGCACCTCTTCATCTGTCAAATACAAGATTTTCTCTCTTATTAATTCACTAACAATAAATCTTTCTGGATAAGAACTTATGCTATCTTTAGAATAGTACATTGGGCCAAAAGGTAATATTTCTTTAACAACTTTCATCAAGTTTTCTAAGTTTTCACTATTCAATGCACTTATCGGAACAATTGCTTTAAATTCATATTGTTTATTCCAAAAGTCAACTACTTCAATAAGTTTATTCTTACTAATCAAATCAATTTTATTTAAAACAAGAATTACTGGATGATCAAAACCTTTTATTTCTTCTAAAACGAATTTGTCTCCATCCAAGAAATCTTTACTAGCGTCAACAATAAGAATAGTCCCCTCAACATCTTTAGATGAAGAATAAGCCATTTTATTTAACTCTACGCCTAACTTATTGTTAGGTTTATGAATTCCAGGAGTATCAATGAAAACAACTTGGCAATCATCATCACTATATATTCCTTGAATCTTATTTCTAGTAGTTTGAGCTTTAGGGCTAACAATCGCTACTTTATGTTTTACTAAACTGTTAAGTAATGTCGACTTTCCAGCATTAGGTCTACCAATTATTGAAATAAAACCAGATTTAAAATTATCCATTCAAGTCATCCCCCTTAAATGCATAAGGAAGTAATTTTTTCACCTTAACTTCTCTAATTTCTTCTTTTTTATTAATTAAGAACACTGAAACAGTTTCATTTAAAAGTTCTGCCATTACTTGTCTACATGCCCCACAAGGATAAATAAAGTCAACTGTATCACTACTAATAGCAAATCCAACAATATCTTTCTTTGTGTATCCTTGAGAATAAACACTAAACAAGCAAGATCTTTCAGCGCAGTTACTCAAACCATAACTAGCATTTTCAATGTTTGTTCCTTTAATAACAGTTCCATTTTTCAAAAGTGCCGCAGCCCCTACTCTAAAATTAGAATATGGTGAATATGAATTTACTTTCGCAAGCACCGCTTCTCTTATCAATAAATCTTGATTCTTCATTTTCATCCCTACCTATCTATTTTCATATCTGCCAAAATTTTCTTTTGCAAGCCAAACATTTCTTCTTCATCACTTTTATTCATATGGTCATAACCTAACAAATGCAATACACCATGAGTGAACAAAAAACACATTTCTCTATTTAATGTATGCCCATACTCTTCTGCTTGAGATTGAGCCTTATCATAACTAATAATAATATCTCCGATTTCTCTAATTGAAGACAATTTCTTCATAGCCATTAAAAGTTCTTCATTTTCATCATCTTCGATAGCAAATGACAACACATCTGTAGGAACATCCTTATTGCGATAATTTTTATTAAGTTCTTGAATGTAATTGTTATCGCATAAAGTGACACTCATACCTATTTTCCCTTTAATATTTAGTTCTTTTTTTACTCTTTTTAAAATCTTTTTAAAAGTCTTTTCATAGTCTTTTAAAACCGCATTATTCATCAAGTCTATAAACTCAATATTGTTTCCCATATAAATCACCATTAAACATTATACCACAATTATTTTTTAAGTAAATGATTTTATACTTTAGTATAAAACAAACAAATGCCACTCCACTTTTTAGCAAAATCTTCTACTTTTTTCTTCCTCAAACTCAAGAACAAAGGATCGTAATAATATACTTTACCTTTCCTTATTGCTTTAATAACAATATAATGCATACTTCCTTTCTTGCAATTAATTAAAGTTAAACAGCAACTCTTAACATCTAAAACATACTTCACCTTCAAACAATCACAATAATATCCATTGTCAAAAAGAATCTCTTTAATCGCAAATAAACTAATATACCTCTCACGTACAATTTTCTTTTTCAATATGTACCTAAGACAAAAAAAGCCACAACTCCCTGGGCTGAAAATAAACCTCAAATTAAACATTGCATCTCCCCTTAATTTAATAACAAGAGATTTCATATTTTATCTTAATTTATAATATATTTTACTGGTGATATTATGTCATTATCTCTTCTAATCGGAGGAATAACTCTTTTTATATATTCAATAAACACATTAAGTCAAAGTTTGTCGTGTCTTTCTTTAGAAACAATAAAAAAGAAAATATTAAAATTTACCTCTTCTACAAGAAAAAGCATGCTTGCAGGATTCCTATCAACTATTATAATCCAATCAAGTTCCGCAGTTATTTTACTTACAATAAGTCTAATAAACGCCAAAATATTAACATTTAACAATAGTATAGGAATCCTCTTAGGAAGCAATATAGCTACAACGATAACATCATTTATAATCGGCTTAAATATCGAAAAAATTTCATCATACATAATGCTTCTCGGATTCATTTTAATGATTAGCAAAAACAAATTTAACAAAATCGGTGCTATAGCATTCAATATAGGATTACTTTTTTTTAGTTTATTTTTAATGTCTACCTCAATAGAATCATTAAAAGATTCTCAAACTTTATACAACTATATTCAATACGTATCTTCCTCATTTATTTTAAGTTTAATTGTTGGAACATTAATAACTATAATCCTTCAATCTTCTGGTGTCTTTATCGCTATTTTACAAGTTCTTTCTCTTTCAGGTTTTATTACGATATATCAAGCAATTCCATTTATATTCGGCGCGAACATTGGGACTACTTTCGACTCTTTTTATGGCATATTAAACTCCGAAAAAGACTCAAAAAAACTAGCCCATTTCAACCTCTTCTTTAACATTGGATCTGTCTTGTTATTTTCTCTATTAATAGCCCCATTTTCTAGTTTGATTGAAATTATAACTAGTTTATTTCAGACAAATCCAGCACTTAATATAGCCATAATAAATATTCTTTTCAATTCTCTAGGAGTAATACTAATTTTACCTTTTATACCTAAAATAAAAAGATATTACGCTAAATGGTAATATCTTCTAAAAGCATATAATAAACCTTCATTTTTCCTTCTTTACCATCAATAGAATAATTTAAAACCCTCTCGATTTCTATTCTTTCACCTTTTGATATATATTCACTAATTTTCAGTTTTGCTTTATCTAACATTTTCGAAAAAACAATCGCAGTGTCTTCTTCATCATGGTTTAAAGAAACTTCTATCATATAAAAGGTATTCGCATACACGCTTCCTAATGTTCCTACATTTATAAAATCTCCTCCACTAGTTTCTACAACATCACTAACTAACAAGTCACCTTTTCTTACATAATCATTCTCCTTAACTTGTTTAACTCCACTTTGAATTTCAAAATATTTGATAAGCCCATCTTTAGTCGCGTACAATTTTTTCTTTTTTTGAGGAAGCGTTATTTTTTCTCTTCTTTTTTGATATCTAACACTTATTAAACCACCTCTTCTCCTTACCTCCAAAAACTCAATTTCTTTGGAAAGATTCAAAGATATGATATTCTCTATTTCTTTAAGCTTGTTGCTGCTAGGATAATAATTGCTTATAATCAAATTATTCTTATATAATTCTTCTTTTATTCTCTCTTCAATTACTTGATAGTCCCCATAAATTTCTATTTTCCACATTCTTTTAGAAACATCGTATAAAGAAAATAAAGAAATCAAAATACACAAAAAAGTTGTTTTTTTCAAACCTGATTCAAAACAATTGATGAATCCTTTTTTTCTTATTATTCTACTTTCTTTAAAATTATCCTTAATTAATTTTCTGTTTTTTCTTTGAGTTTCAAAGCTATATGTATACTTTTTAATCTCTTTAAAATTATAGATTTTTATATTATAAAAGTTTAGTTTGTTAAGCAGTGATTCTTTATCATAAAAAACAATTTGCCATATATCTATATTTTTATTAAGCATTATCTTTCACCATTTTATATTTAAAATTGACATTTTTTATAACACCTTTAATTCCTGCTTCTTTATCTTCCAAATATGGCATCACAAGCGAATCACCACTTATAGTTAAATCATATCTTTTAAACGAAAAACTTATCTCTTTATCACTTAGCAATAATATTTTTTTGAAGTTCCCTACGACTAGCATTTTATCATCAAAATAAAACATAGAATCACCATTATAATTCTATGTTTTCAATAATAAATAAATGATTTTACAAATTAAAAAAGCTCAATTTTTCAATTGAACTCTTTTACAAGTTAAGAGACGTTTGACTATCCTCTTTTCAATAGTTTCCTTTAGATTTCATACCTATAATTAGGATCCTAAGACTAGTTAGTATTCAACACATACAGGTATTACATCACTTTACGTGAATGTCTTGCGATAAGTGTTCCTCCTTAACTTGATTATATAGTACTATATTTCAAAAAAATATTAAATAATTTATATACTATTTGTTGATAGAAATATGTAATTCTTTTAATTGACGTTCTCCGACAACATTTGGCGCTTCACTCATTGGACATACTGCACTTGCGTTTTTAGGGAAAGCAATAACATCTCTGATATTATCTGTATTAGTTAATAACATTACTAATCTATCTAATCCAAATGCTAGTCCACCATGAGGAGGAGTACCATACTTTAATGCTTCAACAAAGAAGCCAAATTTAGTATTAATATCTTCTTCAGTTAATTCTAGTGCTTTAAACACTGTTTCTTGAATCTTTTGATCGTGAATTCTTATAGAACCTCCACCTGCTTCATAACCATTAATAACGATATCGTATGCTTTAGAATAGCAGTTAGCTTGGTCATTTAACAATTTAGCTTCATCTCCATCTTTAGGGCTAGTAAATGGATGGTGACAAGAAACATATCTCTTTTCTTCTTCACTATATTCAAATGTAGGGAAATCTGTTACCCATAACATTTTGTAATCATTTTCTTTAATTAAATTTAAATCTCTGGCAAGTTTACATCTTAAAGCACCTAAACTAGTTTTTACTATATTCTTTTTATCTGCAACAAATAAAACTAAGTCTTCATTTTCTAAACCTAATTTTTCTTTTAAAGCGCTAACTTCTGTTTCACTTAAAACTTTAGCAATACTTCCAGTTAATTCTTCACCAATTTTTAAAGTAGCCAAACCACTTGCTCTATAAGTTTTCGCATATTCTGTTAATTTATCTAAATCTTTTCTAGAGTATTTACTAGCAACACCTTTAACAACTAAACAGTTAATTAAACCGCCATTATTTAAAACATTGCTGAACACACTGAATTCTGTATTTTTAAAGATTTCACTAACTTCATTAATCTTCATTTCAAATCTTAAGTCTGGTTTATCACTACCATAATCATTAATTGCATCATCATATTTCATACGCATTAAAGGTAATTTAACATCTACATTTTTAATATTTTTAAAGATTCTTGCAACTAAAGATTCTGCTAATGTCATAACATCATTTTCTTCAACGAAACTCATCTCAATATCAATTTGAGTAAACTCAGGTTGACGGTCTGCTCTTAAATCTTCATCTCTAAAACATTTTGCTATTTGGAAATATTTATCCATTCCTCCAACCATTAATAGTTGTTTAAATAATTGAGGAGATTGAGGTAATGCATAAAATTTACCTTTATTAACTCTACTTGGAACTAAATAATCTCTAGCACCTTCAGGAGTAGACTTACACAAAATAGGAGTCTCTACCTCTACAAACCCAACTTCATCTAAAAACTTTCTTGTTTCCATACAAACTTTATGTCTAATCATAAGTTCATTTTGAATAGATGGTCTTCTTAAATCTAAATAACGATATTTAAGTCTAGTATCTTCTAAAGCATCAGTTTCATCTGCGATTATAAAAGGTGGAAGTTTAGCTTCGCTTATAACTTTTACATTACTTACTTCTATCTCAATATCTCCAGTTTCCATTTTAGGATTCTTTGCTTGTCTTTCTACAACTTTACCTTCTACTTGAATTACATATTCATTTCTAATATTACTCAAAATATCACTAAACTCATTACCAAATACTAATTGAGTAATACCATATCTATCTCTTAAGTCGATAAAAACTAAATTACCAAAATTTCTTTTTTTAGCAACCCATCCTGCAAGTGTAACTAATTCACCTACATTATTAATTCTTAATTCACCATTTGTTTTACTTCTATACATTTTTATTCCTCCCTTAATGATGATGTTCATCTATACTTTCTAAATCTTTAATAAAATCTTTAAACAAAACTGTACTTTGTTGTTTGCTTAATGAATTTCTAACTTTAATTGTTTGCTTCTTTATGTCTTCTTCCTCAATTATTAATGAATATGTAACATTAACACGATCCATTAAATCATCTAAACGCTTTAAATCATACTCTTTGTAATGAATTTCTACGACAGCCCCTAACTCTCTTAAAATTTCACTTACATACAATGCATATTCAAAACATTTATCATTTACAGGTATGATGTAAAAATCTACTTCTTCTTTAAAATCAGGGAATATTTCTTGTTCATCCATTAATTTGATTAGTTTTTCAAAGTTTATTTGGCTACCAATACAATCAATTAAAACATTGCCAATTGTATCAATAAGACTATCATATCTTCCTCCAACAATTACTGCTTCATAATTATCGATATCAATATTATAAGCAATACCCGTGTAGTACTCTTTTAAAACAAGATTATCAGCTTCTTCATAATTAACCCCTAAGTTCTCTAAGGTTTCTTTAATAGTCTCATAATAATCTTCATCTGCACCTACATTTTTAATTTTCAAATTATAGCCATTTAAACCCAAGAAATTAACTATTCTTAAACTTAAAAGAATATTCTCTATATCTAGGTAAGGAGACTTTTCGCCAATACATTCAAAGCCAAATTCAAAATGACTAGCTTTAGAAGATTCTTTCTTATTATATTGATATACTTCCTTTAAATACATAAGTTTTAGAGGCAAACTCTTATCTACATAAAGTTTACTCTCTACGACACTTCTTAAAGTTGATATTGAACTATCATAATTTAATGAAGCATCATTAGTAAATCTTCCTTCTATAGTAAACAATCTATTTTCAATATCTTCTTCATAGCAAGCCTTAAACAAATTACTTTCTTCAATACAAGAAGTTTGAACCATCTTATAACCATATACATTACTTACTTCCTCTATTGTATCCTTTAAAAACATATACCTTTTATAATCAGCAGGCATCAAATCTTTAAATCCTCTGCATAACTTATATTTGCTCATTCTCATTCTCCTTTCCAAACAAAAAAAGTCCCTATTTAACAAATAGGAACTTGAAATTTCATACAAGCGGTACCATCCTAATTTATAGATTTCTCTATACACTTAATTGACTATTAACGCTAGTTACACGAAAATGGATACTCAATTCCCCATTTTTCTTCCAGAGTGTCCCAACTAGTTCAGTAATAAGTGCTTTCACCTAACCACTCTCTCTTACAATTACCTACCTAATCTTCTTTCCTTCATTAGATTTACCCTTATATTTTATCATGTATTTTTCTTTTGTCTACTATTTTAATTTTTATTTTTTATCTCTTTGTAATAATCATAATTACCATTATATACAGTTAAATTACCATTATTAAACTCTACAACCTTGTCTGCGAATTTATTAATAAAATATCTATCGTGTGAAACAAAGATAAATGTTCCTTTAAATCCCTCTACAGCCCTCTCGAGAACTTCTTTTGTCGAGATATCAATATGATTCGTAGGCTCATCAAAAATAAGACAATTAACCTTACTTTGAAGCAATATTGCAAGTTTTAGTCTAACCCTTTCTCCACCTGATAAATTTTTAATAAATTTATTTACATCCTCTTTAAAAAAGTGAAAACTAGCTAATATTGCCCTGCTTTTCTGTTCATCTAAACAAGTTTCATTTTTAAAATAATCTAAAACCTTAACTTTTTCTCCATCAAAAGTAATTACTTGTGGCAAATAGCCTATATTTACACTTGGCCCAATGGAAAAATTGCCTAAATATTCTAAATCGCTCACACCTAAAACAACTTTAAGGAATGTTGACTTTCCACTTCCATTATCTCCAATAAAAGCCACTTTTTCTCTTGATTTTATTATCAGCGAAACATCGTCTAATATTAAATCACCATTAGGTTTCATAACACTTAAGTTTTCTGATTTTAGAACTATTTCGCTTCCTCTTTTAGTCTCATTAAAGTCTACAACCAATTCTCTTTGTTCTTTGGGCTTTTCTACTTTTCTTTCTAAGATTCTATTTAAACTAGTTTGCAACGCTTTTGCCCTATTACATAATGTTGAACTGTTTGTTGCCATTCCTCTTTCGGAAAAATATTTAATTTGTTCTTGCAAACGCTTTATAACTATCTGTTGATTTTTATAGTCTGATAGTTGTTTTTGAAATTCTTTTTCCCTTTCAACTAAATAACCACTGTAATTTGTGTTGTAAACTTTAGCTTCTATATCACTTAAATCTAGTATTTTAGAAGACATTTTATCTAAAAAATATCTGTCATGAGAAACAATAACGCAAGCCCCTTTAAAACTTTTTATGTACTTTTCTAACCATTCAACCCTAGAAATATCTAAATGGTTTGTAGGTTCATCCAAAAGCAATAAATCCGGTTTTAAAAGAAGAACTTTTGCTAGTTGAACTAACGTTTTTTCTCCGCCACTTAAAGAATTATAATTCTGATTTAGTAAAAAATCGCTTATGCCTAAACCGCTACAAACTGTATTTATTCTAACATCAACATCATATCCACCAAGAGAAGAATATTCTTCTAAAAGTTTGCAGTATGATTCTAAATATTTTTCACTGTCTTCTTCCATTAATTTTTCATATTTTTTTATTCTATTCATTAAATTATTTATTTCTTTGAAAGTTTCTAAAAGGATATCTTTTACAACCCTATCATCACTCTTATCAGAAATAATTTGATCTAAATAAGCAACGGTAGCATCTTTCTTTATGCTGATGCTACCGTTGTCTAATCTTTCTTCTTTTGCAATTAATCTTAATAAAGTAGACTTACCACAGCCATTATGGCCTACAATGGAAATGGATTCTCCTTCATTTAAAGAAAATGTTACATTTTCAAACAAAGATCCATATCCAAAATTCTTACTAACTTTATTAACGTCTAATATTATCATTTTAACACCTCATTTCTAGTTTAATGAAAGTGTATAAAAGCTTATTCTACTGTTGGTAAACTAAATTTGATAACTTGAGTGTATCCAACTTTAATAGAAACGATAACTTTATTACCATTCTCTGCCTTATATTCTAAAGCAATATTTTTAACCTTATCAGTATTACTTATTTCTATACTTAATTTAACTTCAGAAACTCCTTCTACATCAAATCCAAAGAAATTATCTAAAGCATCATCTTTTAAAGGACCTTCAAGGAATTTATTTCCGCCCTCTTCTTTAATGCTGTAATTTTTAAATATATCTTCACTTATAGAAACACCTATATTTGCAGAAGAATTTTCTTTTTGTTTAATTTTCCATTTACCATTCTCTTGATAATAGAAATCATTACCATTTTGATAATATACTTCTTCTTTCTCGTCGTACAAATTTTCACTGTCTAAATCTGCTATAGACTCAGTATTAACAACGATTCTATACTTTTCTTCATTTAAGTAGACATTTTTCTCTTCTTTATATAACAACAAATTCTCATTATATATTTCTTGAGTAACAACATAATATCTATAACCTTCGATATCATTCACCTTATCTTTAAAGAAGGTGAAATTAAGTTTATTGCAGCTACATCCACTGAAACAAATAATACTAATTAATAAAACTAATAAATTTAATACCTTTTTCATAATTTCACTCACCCCTTCTTATAAAGACTCAAATCTTCTTTTTGTAATAAATAGAACTGCAAGCATTGGAATAACCACCATAGACATTATTACACCAAATTCTACAAAATCAGCCAATTTATTTGATGTAGTTAAATTTTCTTCATAACTATCCATCGCCTTTTCAAATTTAGTTTTTAAAGTTTCATAGAATTCCAACTTTTGTGCATCCAATTCTTTTACATTTACATCTTTTAAATTCTTTTCTATTTCCTTGATTAATTTCAAGTTTTTCTCATTAACTTCATCTGTTAATTTATCTATGCTTTCATGAATAATGCTAGGATTTTTTGTTGTTTTAATTTCATAAATAACTGGATCACTTGCATACATCAAATCACTTTCTTTAACTCTTACACTAATTCTATAACTAGTATTTTCTCTAAGTCCTGTAAAGATGTTTGAAGAAGTATATTCACCATTGTCTATACGGTACTCTAAATCCATTTGAAGTTCTACAATTATCCTATTATGATAAATGTCTAGAGTTACTTCTTTAGAAGTTCCTTTAGCTTTTTTAACTTCAATTTCAATATTAACATCAGCAGAATCATTCTTAGTATTAACAACTACATTTATTACGTATGTTCCTGGGTTAACAATTGAGTTAACTTCATTTGTACCACTTAGATACTTAATTACACATTCATATCCTCCACAATCAACAACAGGCACGATATTTTCACCTGTGTAATCGTATTCTGTTTGTTCAACTGTAATACTGTCTTTTACATCTCTCTTGTTGATAACAACTGTAATGTCTTCGTAATCTTTTGGTAAACAATAATTTGTATCATCTACTATAACTTTAATTGTATATGAACCTACATTAATACGATTTCCCTCATATTCTACATGTGCCTCTCCAACAAGAGTAACATCTAAAATTTGCTCTGTTCCATCATAGTAGAACTCTGCGTTTTTATCGTAATTAATTTCAATTGGTTTAGGATTAATAACAAAATATACTTCATCCTCACTAATAGATAACACATAATTACTTCCTGCATCTAAGGTACCCAAATTGATTAGATATTCGCCAACATCTTCGCCGCTTTCTCTTCCTAAAGTTCCATCAATTGAATCACCTTCAAATAAATCTTCACTTAAAATATATTCGATATTTGGATTTGTATCACCAAATGTTTTTGAAGTTTGTACAGGAGTAACTTCAATTGCTTTTGGAACAATTGTTAATGTTATTGTGTTATTGTCACTTAATTTGTAGTTAGCAGCATCTTCACCTTCTATTGAAACAACTTTAATTGTATAGACACCAGCACCAACCATATCTTGGACTTTTTCATTTCCTCTATAATACTCATATACTACTACAGCATCGTCAAACACATCAATATTGCTAGTTGTTATATCATTTACAAATGAACAAGCACAATATGTTTGTTCTTTATCTACAAAATTATCAAACGCTACTTCTAATTGAATAATTTCAAAGTTAATAACACTATTGATAATTCTATAATTGTTATTAACTGGCTTAATTGTCATCGTGTATTTTCCCACATTTACTGGTGCTTCACCATCTTCAGTATTAAATGCCATCTCATAACTTTCACTACTGCTGATTGTAGGATGTTGTTTGTTAGCGTTATAAACCAAAGTTGTTGCGCCATATTCTACAACAAGTCTTTTTTGTACAACAGTTATTGTCTTTGATGAAACTACAGATATATAGTTATTCAAATCATCATCTATTTGGGCTAGAACAATATATTCTCCTAATCCAAGAATCTTATCAACTACAACTTTATCCTTTAAAACAATGTATGTAACTGTTGCGTTTCTTCCATCTGCAAAAGCAATATTATCTAATCTATAATCTACGCCAGCAGAACTATATTCATACTCTTCACTAACTGTTCCATAACCTAAAGTGTTTTCAGCTTTTTTAACCTCAATTATAGCAGTTAAAACTAACTCATTATAGTTGCGATTTCTCATAATAGCTTTAACCTCATATGTTCCTGCATTTACAATATTTTGAATAACATCTTCTTCAACATAATATACTACATCAGCTTCATTATTATCGCTAAGTATTTTATTGCTTACACCAAATTCTACATTTTTACCATCATAAGTAACAGTAACATCTTCAAATGTTACACCCTCAATGTCTAACTTATTGATTGTATAGATGCCATCTTCGAAATAAACAGCATATTGATCATTATCATATGTTCCTGAGATTAAATATGTTCCCGCATTCAATCCATCTTCTTTAGTTAAAACAATATTCAAATCATCACCTTCAACAACAGTTCCAGTTGTTGTATATGTAAGCAATTTCAATTCTTCTAAATAATCACTTTCTTTATTGTCTATCTTAATATGCAATTCTCTTTGAGTAATTTCATACTCTCCATTAACAAAAGTAATATCATAATTGCTATTGTCATACGTTGCAGTAATAGCATATTTTCCTACAGTTTTGCCCTCTTCCTTAATTAATTGTAGATTTAACGAAGCCTCACTATGAACTACTCCACTTGTTATTTGATATGTTAATGGTACTATAGGGTCTCCATATGAACTTATCTTATTATCAATTGTTATTGCAACAACTGATTTTTCAATAACTAAAGTAATAACCTTTTCACATCCATTGTATACTTGCGTACTTACAAATTCAATCTTAACTGAATAAGTACCCACGCCGATAGCGCTATCAACTGTTTCACCATTTTTAGTATAAGTATAGTTAAATGTTGGATTTAAAACTTCATCACCATTTGCATCTTTTAATTTAACCTTTGCGTATTTCCCTATAAAATCTGTTCCTCTATAAACATACGTTACTGTATCATCTGAAATAATTTCTGTGTCAATTCCTACTATTTTTAAAGTTCCTTCATTAAGAGTAATATTATAATTTTCTTCTAATTCAAGATCATTATTCAATACTATTAATAAATCATAAACTCCACACTCTAGGTTTGCACTCAACTCATAATGAACATTATCTTTTACAATACTATAAATGACTTGAACCTTATCATCTCCTAGAACTCCACTAGAACTAATAATGATGTTTGGAACACTTTCCTTATATGAAATTTCATAATCTGCAATACTAATCGTTAAATCTGCCTTTGTAATTGTGAAAGTTTTTGATTGTGTTTCTTCAGTTGCTTTATAATTTTCATTTTCAAAAACAACACTTACCACATATTCACCAGCATTTTTAATTGAATCAAAATTAAATCCTACAGAAATATTATTGCCATCTTCAACATAATAAGCGCTAATATCATTGATTCTTTCTTCTCCTGTATAAGTTCCAGATATTTCGCCTTCCCAAATAACTTCCACTTCTTTTGGATTAATTACTAAATTCTCTACACGAATTTCTCCCAAGTTATAATATTCGCTATTAGTTATATCAAAACTAGCAGCAACTCTATAAATACCTGCATTTATAGGCTCTACAGCATTACCTTGTTCATCAATATAAACTATTGTTAAATTACTTATTGTATCATTAAATTTATTAGCAAATTCTATTTTTAAATCTAATTCTTTCTTTGCACCATCATACTCAAATTCATGTTGTTCAACAGTTGCTGTCAATGTTTTACTCCTAAGAGGAACTGTAAATGTAATATATTCGTTATACACAACAGTTTCGCCTTTAGTTGAAGCAAATACTTCTTTAGATTTTATTGTTACATTGCGTTCAACAATATCTTCTAAGCTATAATCAAATTCAATAGTCTTTTCTTCTAAGTTACCACTCAAATACTCAACAATTACTTCAACAATTGCTTCATCACCATAAATAATTTCTAAATAAGTATCCTTTAATCTTATATCTTTTACAATTACATCTAACCAATCATTTAGATCTTCTTCTCGAATATTATTTGCCTCTAAATAATTATTGTAATATTCTAGAGTTTCCTCACTAACATTTTCAGCAGTATATCTATTATTCAATAAATTATATTTAGTTTTAATAGCATTAGCCTTATAGATAAATTCCTCGCTAGCACCATTCAATTCATCAAAAGCAGTCTTATATTCATCTAACATTAAAGTAATTCTTTTTAAAGTAACTTTTTCGATAACTCTATATGTTTCATGAACAAGTTCTGTATCAACAAAAACCAATTCATCTCCTAATAAGTCATCTTCACTTAAATTAGCATTTAATGTAAGTTCTTCCGTACTACCATCAGAGAATGTAACGATTCCTTTTAAAATCCATTCATTTTTACTATCCACTTCAAGAACACTATTATCTGCATCAAATTCAACACTCTTTGGAACTAATATTTGTCCAACAAAAGTTGAATTCAAAGTATATTCTTTTTCAACTAATAAAGCGCCGCTAATAACAGAAGCATATAAGTTGTCGTTATTCATAGCAAAAATTATCAATCCGCTATCATCACTAACATATTTTTGACCATCAATTGTAAGTTCTACATCTTTTTCTCCAACACTTAGAGTATAATAATTTTCTAATTTAGAGTTCTCATCAGATGCATTAACATTGCTTATTCCAAAGAAAACATAATTTACACTTTCTTTATTTCCGTTTTTTCTTGCTAAACCATAGTTTTTATTTACGCCAGAATAATAAACATTAGAACCTCTACCAGAGAAGAATACAGAAGAATCAAACTCTGCATAGTTCGTACAATCTACAAATGTAGCTTTGATACTATCTAAACTAATAAGTAATGCAGTTGATTTATCTGCATTCAATTCCATATAGTTAGTAATATTTCTAAATTCTATTTCGCTATTTGCTCCAACAAATTCACCAACAAAAGCAGCATAATATTTAGCAGTAATATTTCCCTTTAATGTTAAGTTTTTAATAATAGTTGCCGCATCAGAAGAAGCATAATTTATAAATGCACCTAATCTTGAATTTGCATTATTCATCGCTAATGTTATTTCTTTGTAATTTCCATCTATACTACCCATATAAGGGAATGCTTTACTAATCGCCAATCCTTTGAATGAACTAGATGTGAAGTCTAAATTTGCTCCTAACACAAAATTAATAGTTAAGTTAGAAACTCCATAAGTGTAATAATCACCTAAAGTTACAGGAATTCCGTAATTAATTATTAAAGATAAATGTTCAAATGTTGTAACATCACTAACAGTAACTGTTAAGTATGAAGAAACCTCAACACCATCCAATTCTACAACACTATATAAACTCGAATTTGTATCAACGTCTAAATTTTCCAAATCACTTGAGTATGACTTAACTGTATCCAAATCAATAGCAATATCTTTTGAAACAATGCGATTATCCTCTAAATCAAAAACTTCATAGTACTTATGAGTTCCATCACTCATAACAAATAAAATTACATATCCTGAAACGCTTGCATAATTTCCATATAGGTTGTTTCCTTCATTAGTATTAAATACAACATCAACACTAAAGTTTCCGTTATTTAGAGAAACTTCAAATCCCTCTTTTACTAAACCTAATCCAAACAATCTTGCAGATACAACTTCATTTGTACTTGTATAACTACCGCTAATCTTGTGAATTGAATTTTGAATATATAAATCTTCATCAGAAACTATAATTCCTAAGGAACTCTCTTCAACATAATTATTAGAAAGTTTTACATTTCCTGAAACTACTACGTTGCTTAGCGTAGCGTAATTTGAATAACCAATAGCACCGCCAACAAAGCCAGTTCCCTCAACATCTACAGATGCAGTACTGTTATAAAAACTTCCCCCAACACCACTTAATCCACCTGTGGCACTTTGATAAATAGAAGAAACTTTAACGCTACCACTCGCACTAACTTCATGGAATGATGCATTTTGTGCTTGTCCAACAATACCACCAGCAACAAGCAATAATTCTTCATCATCAACATATTGCAACGAAATGTTTGTGTTAATAACTTTAACATTTGCTATTTCAGTGTTATTAATATACCCTGCAAGAGTTCCTACAATTAAACCTCCAGTAATAGCAGGATTCTCAATAGTCAAATTTTTAATAGTTGCATCACTAACAACCCCAAATAATCCATTGAATTGTCCTGAACTAATTACTAAACCTGTAACTTTAAAGTTACCTCCATCAAAATGTCCAGTAAATGGAACATCATATGTTCCAATTCCAATCCATTCACCACTCAACTCTAAATCATGTCTTAAAACATAATAATAGTACTCTCTAATATTTGAAATTTCTTTAAATTGTTCTACACTGAAAATTTCATAAGGATTTTCATATGTACCATATCCAGTAGAAATAGAAGTGCCCTCAATTCCTTGATTATAATAATAAGTATTAAAATTAGTAACTCCATTCGAAATAATTAAGGTACTCTTACCACGTTCATTTAAATTTAATTCAATAACATTATCAAACTCAAGAACTTGACCATTTAGTGTATATGTATAGCCAGCTACACCTTTAACAAATATTTTAGTTGAATTTGTGGAATTAATAGTTTTATATTCGAAATCGCTAACACTAATTTCGTCTAATTTTTCTAGCATCGCCTCAAAGTCAAATGGTGATTCAGCAGTTCCCTCACCTTCAACTAAATTTAGAATACTTTCTTCACTAACAAAAGAAAAATCTTTCATGTACAAATAGTCTGTATCACTGTAATAATATTCTCCATCTACCTTAATAGTAACAAAATGATCATCACTATCGTAAAAAGAAGTTTTTAAAGTGTGCCACTCATTAACAGAATAATTATCATCATTAACATTTATGCATTCCATTAAATCTATACAAATAGTTATAGTTAGATTTGTATGAGTAAAATATTTGAAAGACATATTAAAATAGCCCTTGCCAGATGAGCGTAAAGATAAAATTTCTCCATTTAATTCTGTACATTCAGGATTAATAGAAACTACGCTCTCATTATCTACTTCCGTTAAAACAAACCCCAAAGAAGAACTATAACTTATATTTTCATCAGTAATTAGATGAGCATTGTATTTAAATGATATTTCTAAATCATCGAAACCAACTTCTGACACTATAACAATTATATCATTTGTATATTCTAAATATTCACTCAAATTATAGTTTCCATCTACATTAGGATTAACTATATTTCCGTTAATCTTAACCACTACAGATTGAGACTCTAATAATTCTTCAAAAACAATAACTGGATTTGTATTTTCCCAATCAAAATAAATAGTATCTGTTCCAACACGGAAATCACTTCCACCAATTGTAGCCCCTACAAATTCAGCATAAAGTTTTTCTTCAAACATCAAACTTCCAAAGTAAACAGCATCTATTTCATCATTCCCGTATGCATCTTTTTCATAACTAAAAGTAACAACATCATTTTCAAATAAATTCAAACGAACTCTTTTCCAAATTCTAGAATTGCTTGTTTTTAATACAACTTCATCATTTACTTTTACTATTAATAAGTCTCCATCTTCAGTTAATGCCAAATATTCAAAATCTAATATTCCTCTAGCAGGAGCAATAAATGACATCGCTGAAGTAGTATTAGACAGCCCTTTAATATTAGATCTTATAATTTCGTCTCCATCATAGATATCTCTAACGAAAGGATTTACTTCATCATTAATAAAAAATGAATCCCCAACTAATTTTTCTTCATACAAATAAAATAAAATTGTTCTAGAAATTGTTTCACCGCTACTAAAAGCAACCTCTACAGCATTTGCCTCACGTAAACCACTTAGCACATAAGCGCTTTTTTCTTCATTATATTCTACTTTAATACCGTTTATCGAAACAAGAACAGTAACATCTTCTTCAACTTCTCCTACTGTAACATTATACTCTTCGTTTTTATCTATAACTACTTTAGAACCGTTAACAACTATTTCGTTATTTACTTTTACTTCTGCAACTGAGCTAAATTCAACAGCATCAAAAGCAACATTTTTCAAGTAAAAACAATCATCCCCAACTGCATATGCTCCATTGTTAGAATAATATGAAAAAATAATTCGATAGTTCTTAACTTCGTAAAAATTAAGTGAAACATTAGTAAATCTATCAAAATTTCCTGTTTCTTCAATTATTTTGTCACCAGCAACATAAACTCTGAAATAATCAAAATTTTCTCTTCCTGACATTAAGTAACTGAAAGAGAATACACCACTACCAAAAACATCCATATATAACTCAGAATAACTTCCATCTTTAGTGTTAGTTGATTTGATAGCTACATCACCATCATATTCTTCCAATACATACATATTTTTAGAATCATTTACAAATGTTAAACCATTGCTAGCCACTGTGTTTAAAGAAGCGTTGTAAATCAAAGAAAAGTTTCTTGTTTTATAAGACTCTAAATTATATGAAATCTCTATATTATTATTAATTTTATAGTTTTCATTATTTTTCAAATTGTAAGAAAATTCACTCCCTACAACTTCAACACCATTTAATTTAACAACAACATTGTAGTTTGTAGCATTTGCAAAAGAAAGAATTCCAGAATTTGATTCATAAGTATAATAAATTATAGACTCAGAATTATACGCTACACCATCAATAGAAAAATTTAACAAAGGTGAATATAAAGTGTTATCAAAACTCAAACCCTTCAAGTAACAGCAATCATCGCCTCTCGAATTACTAATATCCTTACTATATTCAACAACAATAGAATTTGTTTGATTTTCTTCGCTATACCAAGAAAATTTCTTCCAAACGCCTTCATTACCGCTATCAGTAACCATTTCAGCTCCATTAACAGAGATTGTTATAACATCCCAACTTTGTTCACTTGAAACAAGATAATCAAAACTAATTTCACCAATTCCGGTAAAAGTAAGGGTTAAAGTTGATTTGGTTTCATCCTCTCCTACATTTGTACTCTTGATGACATTAGTTTCATCTTTAATTGCATTTTCAAAAGGATAATCACCTTTACTAGTTACTGTAATTCCTTCTAATTCAAAATTACTTGTATCAGCACTTACCTTGTCATTTGAGCACACAAAAAAGCCAAACAACATAATTGCTATTAGCATAAAATATGATTTAAATTTCTTCATTCTATTGCCTCCTACTTCTTGCAAAAAACTACCGCTACTTTAGTATAACTAAAAAACTCAATATATTAAATAAACTAAGCCATAAATGTTAACTTAATTTCTAATTTTGCTCGCTCTCATAGAGTTTATTATTGATAAAACACACAAACCAACATCTGAAAAGATAGCTAACCACATATTTACATACCCAAATAAGCTAAGTATCATGAAAACTATTTTTAAACTCATTATGCAAATCAAATTCATTAAAATGATTTTCCTAACCTTCTTAGCAAATTCAAATGCCACGCCAATGTTTTCCAAATTATCATTTTCTATAACAATATCACTATATTCTATAGAGGCATCACTACCTCTCATCCCCATAGAAACAGAAACATCCGCCAAAGATATAGATAAAGTATCATTAACACCATCACCAACAAACATTGTTTGTCCTTCTTTAATGATTTCTTCCAGTTTTTTCATTTTTTCTTCAGGTAATAATCCAGAATAATACTCGTCAAAATTTAATTCCTTGCTAACTTTTTTACAAACTTCCTCGTTATCGCCACTTAACATAATCTTTCTATAACCACTTAAAGATTCCATGGCTTTATATGAATTTTCTTTTATCTTATCTTCTAAGGTAACATATCCTAAATATTCCTTATTAACAGCCAAATGAACGCAAGTTTCTTTTATGTCTTCACAAGCAATATTTTTATCTTGCATAAGTTTAAAACTGCCTGCATAAATAGTACTTCCATCTTCTAAAGAAGTTATCATACCTTTACCTGCTAATTGCTCACTTTTAATTATTTTATTCACATTAATTTTAATGTCATTAAAATGACTTTTTATACTTGTAGATATTGGATGATTTGAATTGTATTGACTCAACAATAAAAGTTCCTCACTATTCTCTTTTAAACTCACTTTACTAACGCTAAATTTACCTTCGCTTATTGTTCCGGTTTTATCAAAAGCGATGTTTTTAACTCTATATAAAGTATCCAAAAAATTTGCACCTTTAATCAAAACACCTCTTTTACTAGCCCCACCAATCGCAGCGAAATACGTTATCGGAACAGAAATAATAATTGCGCATGGGCAAGAAATCAATAGAAACGTTAATGCTATATATACAGTGTCTTTTATATCGCCTATTTGAAAAATCCATGATCCCAAAACAATAGAAACAGCAACCAAAATAACAATTGGCGTATAAATTCTTGCTATTTTTCTTATAATTTTATCGCTTTTACTCTTTCTATCACTTGCATCCTCTACTAATGATAAAACTTTATTTATTTTGCTATCTTTATATTCTCGTAAGACTTCGATTTCCAAAACCTCACCACAATTAATAACCCCAGAGAAAAGTTCATCACCACAAATAACCTCTTTAGGTAAAGATTCCCCGGTCAAATTACTTTCATCTATATAACCGTTACCTTTACAAATTTTTCCATCTACTGGTAATAAATCTCCTTTTTTCAGGATTATTATATCTCCTATTTTAAGTTCTTTAGGATCTACTTCTACTGTATCATTTCCCTTTTTTAAGTACGATTTGCTCTTACTAACCCCAACAAGTTTGACAATAGATTCCCTAGACTTTTCTACAGCTTTGCCTTGAAGCAATTCTCCTACAATGAATAATAACATAACCATTATAGACTCATGATATTCACCCACAAAAAACGCCCCAACAGTAGCGATTATCATAAGCAAAAACTCACTGAAAATATCTCCTTCTTTAACTCCGTTAAAAGCCTCTAAAAATATATCATATGAAATAAACAAATAAGCACCTATTGTAATGAACAAACTCACATTACCGTTGTCTTCAAATATATGTTCTAAAATTAGCGCTAATATTGCAACCGCAATTTTAATCCCTAATATCCAGTAATTAGTTTTTTCAACCTCTTCATGGTGATGATGACAATTACATTCACAACATTTACATCCCATCAAAATTCCCCCAATCACATATTGATTATACTCTTTTAATAAAAAAATTTGTTTATATACACTAATTTTTGTTAAAAATAAAAAGTTAATAGATAATAATTTTATTATTATAATGCAAATTGATTTATATTTTGTTATAATTGTTAAGCGAAAGAAGGTATTATATGAACGATTTTAATGAATTAGCGGATCTAATATTCCCTAATGTTACTCAAACTATTGAAGATTTAGAAAAACAATATCCTGTAAGAAATTTAAAGGAAGGTGCTTATGTGACTAGATTTGCTCCATCTCCTACTGGTTTCTTACATTCAGGATCTTTATTTACTACTCTAGTAGATTATTTCTTTGCTAAACAAACTGGTGGTGTTTTCTATATAAGACTTGAAGACACTGACCAAAAAAGAGAAATCGAAGGAAGCGGTAATACACTATTAAACGAATTAGCAAAATTCAACATCATTCCAGATGAAGGATATATGGGAGATCACGAAAAAGGAGAATATGGCCCTTATACGCAATCAAAAAGATCTCACATTTACGATATAGTTATTAAAGATTTATTAAGAAAAGGTTTAGCATATCCTTGTTTCTGTTCTAGTGAAGAATTAGAAGAATTAAGAAGAATGCAAGAAAAGAAAAAAATCAGACCTGGATATTATGGTAAATATGCTAAATTCCATTCAATCACTCCAAGTGAAGCTATAGAAAGAATCAAAAACGGAGAACCATACATTATAAGATTCAAATCGAGTGGTAATGAAAACAACAAGATAACTGTTTACGATGAAATTAGAGGTAAACTTGAATTAACAGAAAACGATTTAGATATCGTTATTCGTAAAGGTGATGGCCTTCCTACTTATCACTTTGCTCATTTAGTAGATGATCACTTCATGCACACAAATCTAGTAATAAGAGGAGAAGAATGGTTACCTTCACTTCCTATTCACTATGAACTATTCAAAACTATGAATTGGGAATTTCCTAAATATGCGCATTTACCTGTAGTTATGAAAATCGGCGAAAACGGTTCAAGAAGAAAACTATCTAAACGTTTAGATGCAGAAGCTGCAGTATCATACTTCTTAGATAATGGTTATCCAAAAAATGGATTAATTGAATATCTATTAACTATTATCAACTCTAACTTTGAAGAATGGAGAATGGAAAACCCAAGAGCAGATCTTTCTGAGTTCAAACTAACATTCGAAAAATTCTCATTTGATGGAGCTTTGTTTGATTTAGACAAAATCAAAAACATTTGTAAAGAAAACCTATCTAAAATGAATAAAAAAGAAATTACTGATGAAACTTATACATGGGCATCTGCTTATGATTTAGAATTAAAAGAATTAATCGACAGAGATAGAAATTATTTTGAAGAAATAATGAATATCGAAAGAGAAATAGAAAAGCCTAGAAAAGACTACGAAAAATATAGTGATATTAAAGAAAGCGTATTATTCTTCTATGATGAACATTATAACGAAATGTTAAAAGAAGAATTACCATTCAACCCTGCTATTTCTAAAGAAGATACAATAAATGTATTAAATACATTCATAAAAGAAAATGATACAACATTAGACGAAGCAGAATGGTTTAACAACTTAAAAAGAATTGCTGTACTTTGCGGTTTCTGTGATAATGTAAAAGAATACAAAAAGAACAAAGAAGCTTACAAAGGCCATATCGGTGATGTAGCATCTATCGTTAGAATTGCTATGTGTACTAAAACAAAATCACCTAACCTATACAACATTCTTCAAATCTTAGGAAAAGATAGATACGAAGAAAGAATAAATAAAATTATTAATATCATCAAATAAAAATGAGGACTTAAATGTCCTCTTTTTTATATATTTAAATAAAGAAAAAGTGCTTTTTCAAGCACTTATTTTAATATATATAGAATTCCAATTGTTCCCTTACCACAGTGAGAACTAATTACGCAACCTGCATTAGTTTCTTCTACTACGGCATCACTAATTTCATTATTTAAAGTTTCTTTTATATAAGCAGCATCTTCATCAGCATATGTATGAGTAACCATTACGCAATCTTTATGAATATTATCTTTGTTAGCAATAATATCGTCAAGCATTACTTTTAATCCTTTTCTTTTACCAATAGTTTTAGCTAAAACATCTAATTTACCATCAGTAACTGCTATAACAGGTTTTAGACGAGCCAACGTACCAATAAATCTAGCAACACCGCCGCATCTTCCGCCTTTATGTAAATATTCTAAAGAATCTACAACAAACTTAGAACGAACATTAGGAACCAAAGCATCAATTTCTGCCTTTATTTCCTTTGCATTCTTACCTTCTTTTGCTAACTTTGCAGCCTTTAAAACTAACAAACCAACACCAGTTGATAAGTTTGCACTATCGCTAACTTGTACTTTATCAGTATCTAAGTCTTCTTTTGCTAACATCGCATTTGCATATGTTGAAGATAATTTACTTCCAATACCTGTATAGAACACTTCATAGCCTTCATCTAGGTATTGTTTGAATAATGAAATGAAATCTCCTACAGAACAAGCTGCTGTCTTAGGTAGTTTTTTATTTATCTTTACTAGTTCATACAATTTTTCAGAAGTGATTTCAACACCATCCTTATACATATCAGCATCAAAAGAAACATATAAAGGAATAATTTTAACATTATTCTCTTCGATAAGTTTTTTAGATAAATCACATGTACTATCTGTTATAACGATTACTTTTCCCATATTTACACTCCCCTTAAATAACTTCCTTATATATTCTATAGATTTTATCTATAATTTAATATCTTTTTCTACCTTTTTTTAAAAATCATCGCCTAGAAGATCTAAAATAGAAATTTTCTCATATGAATCTTCCTCTTTCTTTTCTTCTGCCGGTTCTTCTTTCTTCTCTATTGTAAAATGCTCTGCTTCAACATGGAATGTAGGTGTATTAGAATCAACACACGCAACTTGAAGAGTTGAAGTAACAACAACTAACTCCTTATCTTTTAAATCTAATTCTCCCCTAATATTCTTATCAAAAGGTTGAGCTCTTTCACTAACATCAACTTCAATAATTTCATTTTTATTAGTTAATGCATACGCTTTTTTAGTTTCATCAACCATACCAAAACCTACGGCTTTATGAGGATCAGATTTGAAACATTTATAAACTGGAGTTGCTTTATTTGTTCTTAATGTTAAATTAACATTTCTTGGGTTGATTACTTTGTGTCCACCTTTATCTGTAACTAAATATGTTAATTTAGTATTCTCACCAGTTAAAACAACGCATCCAATTAAATTACCTGTTTTAGCTACATCATTAACAGCCTTAACACCACCAGATTTAAGACCAACGATAGGAACTCCACCTTCATGATATCTAAGTACATTTCCAGTTTCGCTAATTACAACAACTTCACTATCTCCATCACTGTAAGCAGCACCTACCATTGCATCATCTGCCTTTAAGCTCATACACTTAACTGGTTTAGTATATCTTTGAACTTTGAATTCTTCTAAACTTGATTTTTTAACAAAACCTTTCTTAGAAACCATTACAATATTAATATCTTTCTTGAAGTCTTTTACAAGTAAAGCCCCAATAATATATTCTTCACTAGTCAAAGTAACTACATTATTTATATGAACCCCTTCATCTTTCCATTTGCCTTCAGAAAGTTCAAAGACTGGAATATATAAATAATTTCCTTTATTTGTAAATAACAATAATGTATCTACTGTATTAGCTTGTGTTATTGCTATCAAGATATCATTTTCTTTAGTTGCAGGTAAACTTCCTTCACTAGCACTATAAGATTTCAACGATGATCTCTTACAGTATCCTTTTCTAGAAATACTTACCATAACTTCTTCTTTAGAAACCATAGCCATCTTATCAATAACCAAATCATCAACTTGATCTTGAATAACGCTCTTTCTTTCTACTGCATAAATTTTCTTTATCTCGTTTAATTCACTAATAATAAGTTTTTTCATTTTCTTATCATCTTCAAGTAAAGAATTTAATTCTATGCAAAGAGCCTCTAAAGATTTTTGTTCATCTTTAAGCATTGTGATATCTGTAGAAGATAAACGATATAATTGCATCATTACAACTGCTTCTGATTGTTTTTCACTCAATCCAAATCTTTCTTGTAATTTACTCTTACATTCAGCCTTGTCTTTACTAGATCTAATTAATTTAATAACTTCATCTAGGTTGTTAATTGCTATTATTAATCCTTCAATAATATGAAGTCTTGCTTTAGCTTTATTCAATTCAAATACAGTTCTTCTTGTATCAACATCAATTTGATGCGCAATATAAGCATCTAAAATTTGAGTTAAAGACATCAACATAGGTCTTTTATTAGATATAGCAATAACGTTGTAGTTATAATTTATTTGAAGAGATGTTTGCTTCATTAAATAATTTAAAATAACATTTGCATCAACATCTTTCTTTAAATCAATGGCAATTCTAATTCCTACTTCTTTATCAGATTCATCTCTAACTTCAACGATTCCATCAACTTTCTTGTCAAACACAAGTTGATCTATACTTCTAACTAAATCACTTTTAACTACCTCAAAAGGTATTTCTGTGATAATGATTTGTTTCCCAGACTTAGTCTCAACAATCTCTGTTTTAGACTTAATAACGCACTTACCTCTACCAGTTTTAAAGGCTTCTAAGATACCTTCTTTTCCTTGAACAATACCGCCTGTTGGAAAATCTGGGCCTTTTATAAATTCCATTAAATCTTCAGTAGTACAATTTTTGTTTTTAATTCTATGTATTGTTGCATCAATAACCTCTCCTAAATTGTGTGGAGGAATCTCTGTTGCATAACCCGCAGCAATACCTTTAGAACCATTTACTAAAAGATTTGGGAATCTACAAGGAAGAACTGTTGGTTCAAGAGAAGTATCATCAAATGTATAAGCCATTGTTACCGTATCTTTTTCAATATCTTTTAATAGTTGGCTTGATATATTACTTAATCTTGCTTCAGTATAACGCATTGCCGCAGCAGGGTCATTATCTATAGAACCGTTGTTACCTTGCATATCAATAAGTGGGGCATTTTGCTTCCACCATTGAGACATTCTCACCATTGCATCATATACACTAGTATCACCATGTGGGTGATAGTTACCAATAACCACACCGACTGTTTTAGCACTCTTACGAGTTGGTTTATTATAAGTATTTCCCTCAACATGCATTGCATATAAAATTCTTCTTTGAACTGGTTTTAAACCGTCTCTAACATCAGGAAGAGCTCTATCTTGAATAATATATTTTGAATATCTACCAAATCTATCACCAAATATATCCTCTAAAGGAAACACTAAATTTCTATCACCCATTAATTAGCACTCCCTTCCATAAAAGTATCTTCTAACGTAAACTTAACGTTATCTTCTATCCATTTTCTTCTTATATCAGGTTTATCCCCCATAAGTACACTAATTCTTCTTTCGGCCGCTATTGCATCATCAATAGTAACCTCAATTAAACTTCTAGTTTCAGGATTCATTGTTGTTTCCCATAATTGATGGTAATTCATTTCTCCAAGTCCTTTATATCTTTGAATAGTGTATCCATTACCATATTCTTTTTTATACTTGTCTAATTCTTCATCATCCCAAGCATATTTGAACTTCTCACCTTTACCAGAATTTTTACTTATCTTATATAAAGGAGGACAAGCAATAAATACTCTTCCATTTTCAATTAAAGGTCTCATGAATCTGTAAATAAAGGTTAATATTAAAACTTGGATATGAGCTCCATCAGTATCGGCATCGGTCATAATTATTAATTTACCATAGTTAGCATCTTTAATATTGAAATCCGCACCAACACCAGCGCCCATAGTATTAATGATCGTAGCAATCTCTTCATTCTTCATTAATTCAGCTAGTTTAGTTTTCTCACTATTAATAACTTTACCTCTTAAAGGAAGTATAGCTTGGTGATGTCTATCTCTACCTTGTTTAGCACTACCACCAGCAGAATCACCCTCTACTAAGAATAATTCATTTTTAATTTTATCTTTTGATTGAGCAGGAGTTAACTTACCACTCAAAATTCTTTCTACTTTTGCTTTTTTAATACCTCTTGCTTCATCTCTAGCTTTTCTAGCAGCTTCTCTTACTTGATAAGCTTTTAATGCTTTTTTTATCAAAGATTGAGCAACTTCTTTATTTTCATCTAAATAAATACTAAGTTTCTCATACATCATGTTTTCTACTGAACCTTTAGCCTCACTAGTACCTAGCTTAGATTTAGTTTGACCTTCAAATTGAAGCAATTTTTCAGGAACTTTAATAGAAACAATTGATGTTAAACCTTCTCTTATATCATTACCTTCTAAGTTTTTATCTTTTTCTTTTAATAATCCCGTTTTTCTAGCATAATCATTAAACGCTTTAGTAAAGGCAGTTTTTAAACCAACTTCATGAGTACCACCATCTTTAGTACGAACATTATTAACGAAAGACAATGTATTTTCATCATACTCTTCGCAGAATTGGAAAGAAACGTCCATTACTATACCATTAGATTCGCTACCATTAAAATATACAGGAGCGTGCAAAGGAGTTCTTGACTCATTAATAAACTCAACGAATGCTAACATACCATTTTCGTAGTGATATGTTTCTTGTTTATCATTTCTTAAATCTACTAAATTAATTTCTAAACCTTTAAGTAAAAATGCACTTTCTTTTAACCTTTCACTTATAGTATTAAAGTTAAACTCACTAGTAGAGAATATTTTAGCATCTGGCTTAAAGTGAACCATTGTACCATGTCTATAAGTATTACCAATAATCTCTAAAGGAGTTACACATTTACCACCATTTTCAAATCTTATATGATGAATTTTACCATCTCTATAAATTGTTACATCCATAAAAGTAGATAAAGCATTAACAACAGAGCCACCTACACCATGAAGACCACTAGATGTTTTATATCCGCCTTCTTGACCGAATTTACCACCCGCATGTAAAACTGTATATACAACTTCTGGAGTAGATTTACCAGAAGCATGCATTCCTGTTGGAACACCTCTTCCTTCATCTAGTATAGAAATTGAATTATCTTTATAAATAGTTACTGTAATTTTATTACCATAACCTGCCATAACTTCATCAATTGCGTTGTCAACTATCTCCCAAACAAGGTGATGAAGACCGCGATAATCCGTAGATCCAATATACATACCTGGACGCTTTCTAACAGCCTCCAAACCTTCTAATATTTGTATACTACTCTCATTATAACCATTTTTTGCCGCCACAAAAAAAACTCCCTTCATGATTAACATATTAATTATACTAAAATTGCTTTAAAATTGCACGACATTAATATATAATTTAAATGCATGAGGTGAAACTATGTATATATTTTTAACTATTTTAATGAGTTACATTCTAGGTTCTATTCCTAACGCTCTAATCATAGGAAAAGTTTTCTTTAAAAAAGATATTAGAAACTACGGAAGTGGTAATCTTGGAGGAAGCAATTCTGGTAGAGTACTAGGAAAAAAGATTGGTTTACTAGTAATGGTTCTAGATCTATTAAAAGCTGCACTTGCTGTTGGATTAACTAGAATAATTATAGGAAATACTGATCCAGAGTTATTAAATTTGAGCATTTATTTATCTAGTGCATTTGTTTTATTAGGACACTGTTATACATGCTTTGCTGGATTTAAAGGCGGAAAAGCTGTGGCTAGTACATTTGGAGTTTTGCTTATAACTAATATTTATATTTTCTTAATATGTCTTGTGCTATATGCAATATTATTGAAATTAACAAAATTAGTTTCGTTAAGTTCAATAATTATATTCTTTATAGCAGCTGCACTAACTTTGATTCCTGCATTTAGATACTCACCTTTATTAAGTGTAAATCTAGATATGTTTTATTGTTTAACACTTCTTTTAGTAGCATGTTTCGTTGTATATAGACATCGTTCTAACATAGAAAGACTAAGAAAAGGTACAGAAAACAAAATAACTTGGATGAAATAGATAAAACAAAAGGTTCCAATCGGAACCTTTTTTATTGCTTATTTATATCTATTCATTGAATTCATTACTTGTTTAATTTGAGTTTCAGATGGTTTTCTACCCATTTGCATAAACATAGCACGAATCATTTTTTCGTTAATTGGAGGATTCTTCTTTAATTGAGTAGCAAATACTTTTCTAGCAATAAAGAAACCTGCAACACCGCCAACAAGAACACCTAATAATAAATATAATAAATTAGCCCACATATTCAAACCTCATTTCTTTCTTTATTTTACCTAATCTAAATTGAACTTACAAGTCCAATTCTATCAATTTTATAATTATTTACATCTATACCTACTAAATCAGGAAAATTATCTGCTAAAGTTCTAATAAACGGACTAATCTCATAATCCGTTTCTATCACTATAGCATTATGTAACAACGTTAATTTTTCATCATTAGATGTAATAAAGTTATTCAAAGAAAAGACATTCCTATCTACGAAAAAGTCTCTTCTTGATTCAAATTTATTTTTTAAAACATCACCTATTTTAAGAACATCTAGTTCTTTAACAAATAGATCAAACTGTTTAGCATAAAACGATGATTCTTCTTTTCTAAAAAAAAGTTCTAGAAAGGCTTTTAAATTATCACCTTTAAATAAATTATAAAAATCATCCTCTATCAAATAAAAATAATACTTTTTCATCATATCACCAATAATATTATCCATATTAAAGATGTCGAAATTTATCTAATTTACTTAACTATTTTTCTTATTTTTGAATAAACACTTTCAAAATCAAATCCCATAGCCTTTATAACATCACTAGCTTTAGCACTCTTACCAAAAGTATCTAAACCAATATTATATTTTCCATACTTGCTCCATCCCATTGTAGACAACATTTCAAGAGTTATTGTTTTATTGTATGGATTACACAAAATACTTTTTTGATACTTTTTGCTTTGTTTTTCAAACATATACCAAGATGGCATAGAAACAACATTAATATCTATATTTTCTTCTTTTAATTTATCATATACATCAAGCGCAAGATTAACTTCACTACCGCTCGCAATTACTGTATATTTACCATTTTCGCTATATCTAACAAAATATGCACCTTTATTAAATTCTTCTTCACTAGCAATATGCTTTGTTTTTAAATTTTGTCTTGTAAGGATAAGCGCTACTGGATTATTGCTATTAAACGCAACCTTATATGCAAGTTTAGTTTCACACTCATTACATGGTCTAATAACATTGAAAGAAGGAATACTTCTAAGCATTGCTAATTGTTCAATAGGCTCATGAGTTGGCCCATCTTCTCCTACTGCAATTGAATCATGAGAGAATAAATAAACATTGTTCAAATGCATTAAAGATGCCATTCTTAAACTTGGCTTCATGTAGTCACTAAAGACTAAGAAACTACCACCAAAAGTACTTAAACCACCATGTAATAAAATACCATTGTTGATACTACCCATAGCAAACTCTCTAATTCCATAATTCATTATTTGTCCATCAAAACTATCTTTACTAATACAAGTAGAATTATCTAGATTTGTCATAACAGATTTAGCCACATCCGCACTTCCACCAATAATGAATTCATTTGAATCTGCTAGTAAATTAAGCATTGCTTTAGAAGCATTACGCGTAGAGATTTCTTTATCCATGATTGTTTCATAGTTATCCAAAGAACTAAAATCTATTTCTTTATTTAAGCATTTCATTAATCTAGAATAATCGCTTGGATATTTAGCTTCATATTCTTTCAATAATTTACTCCATCTAGAGTATTCTTTTTTTCCTCTTTTAACAAAATTATCTTCGAAATCTTTATACGATTCTTCGCTATACTCAAATGTAGTATTTACTTCTAATTTATTTTTTAATTCTCTTAAATCTTCTTCATCTAATGGGGCTCCATGAACTTTACATGTTCCTTGATATTTACTACCTTCACCGATTATTGTTTTTACAATAATAAGATTTGGTCTATCACTCTTCTTAGCTTCATTTATTGCTTTCCCCACTGAATATGGTTCATTATTTTCAATATTAATTACATTAAAACCACAAGCATCAAATCTTTGTGCTACATTTTCACTAAATGAATTTGACAAAGGCCCATCTAAAGTAACATCATTAGCATCATAAATAATAATTAGTTTATTTAGTTTCAAGTTCCCTGCTAAAGAAATTGCTTCTTGAGTAACACCTTCTTGCATATCACCATCACCACATAAAACATATGTATAATGATCAAACAATTCAATATCTTCTTTATTAAACAAACTAGCTAGTTTTCTTTCTGCAATCGCACTACCTATTCCCATAGGAATTCCTTGTCCTAAAGGACCTGAAGTAGCATCAACTCCATCAGTAACATCACATTCTGGGTGTCCTGGGGTTAATGAATCTAATTTTCTAAAGTTTTTCAAATCATCCATGCTAATTTTATAGCCACACAAATGCAATACATTATATAACAAACTAGAAGCATGTCCACTAGCTAATATAAATCTATCTCTATTTATCCATTTACTTTTCTTAGGATATGCAGTTAAAAAACGATTATATAAAGTGTACATAATAGGTGCACTACTAAGTGCCATACCAGGATGTCCACTTTTAGCATTACAAATAGTATCCATTGTAACAGCTTTCAATTCGTTAATTGTTTTCATTTTTGTCATTCTCCTTTACAACTTTAATAGATTCTAATCTTTGTCTAAATCCCTCTCTAAAAAGTCTTAAGTACTCTTTTCTTAACTCTGCTTGTTCTGCCAATTCTTCTTCAGTTAATCCTTCTTCAGTTTTACTTTTATTAGCTAAAAAATTTATTCTATCTATTAATTTTTGATCAATCATTTTCCTTCTCCTTTACATAATTACTTGCTTCTTCATAAGTAGGAAACTTTCTAATAGTACGTTCACTACCAACTTTTCTAACCTTAAAAGACCCATCAATTTCAACGATTTCATAATCACTAAGTTTTTCTTCTTTTTTATCTTCCTTAACTGCCTCTACAACTGAAGCAGTTTCTTCTTTACTCACTTCAACTTTTTCTTGTTCTTCGCTGACAATTGGCTTGTTTTCTACAACTTTATCCGTCTTTATAAATAGCCACACAATTAAAGCTAAAACAGCTAAAGAAAATACGATAAGCCATATTAATCCAAAAGTATTTCCAAACATTTTTTCTAAAAACATATTAATCACCCATAACTATTATAAATAATAAACAAAAAAAAAGACAGTTTTACCTGTCTTTTCTCTTTTAATAGTTTAAATTAATTCTTTTCAATTGCTAAAATTTCTACTTTGTATGGTCTAGCAACTTCAACTTCTACAGTTTCACCAATTTTATGTCCTAAAATTGCTTTTGCTAAAGGTGCTTCATTAGAAATTTTATTTTCCATTGGATTTGCTTCAATAACGCCAACGATTTCATAAGTTTCTTCTTCATCGAAATCAATTAATCTTACTGTAACACAAGAACCAACTTGAACTGTTTTTGTAGAACCCTTTTCTTTGATTAACTCATAATTATCTAAAATAGCTTCAATTTCTTTAATTCTAGCTTCAATTCTAGCTTGTCCTTCTCTAGCTGCATCATAATCTGCATTTTCAGATAAATCACCTAATGCTCTTGCTTCTACTAATTCTTTAGTAATTGCAGGTCTTTCAACATCTAATAAATGTCTGTATTCTGCTTCTAACTTAGCTACGCCCTCTTTTGTTAATTGAAATTTTTCCATATAACTCAACTCCCCTATTCAATTAAATACTTCACGGATTATAGCATTAAAATAAGTAAAAGACAAGTTTTTAAAACAAATTAATTTTTATTTAAAATAAAAAAAGATTTCACCTAGTTTATCACCAAATAAAATCCTCTTAATATTACATTTTTTTACTCTTCTTCATCTAAGAATGATTCTAAAACTTCATTAGCAAGTTCCCATTCTTCTTCACTTTCAAGTTCACTTAATTCATGAGTTTCTTCATTGTATCTAAATGGTAGAACATCACCGTTTTCATCATTTTCATCATAATAAAGAACATATTTATATCCTAACTCTTCGCTTTCAAAAGTTAAAAGAATAGTCAATTCAACTTCTGTTCCATCTTCTTTAGTAATTAAAATTTTATCATCCATTTTGTTTTCCTCCTATTTTTTACTATCTAAGTAGTTTTGTAAAATAACTACCGCAGCCATCTTATCGATAATTTGCTTTCTTTTATTTCTTGATAAATCAAATTCAAGAAGTCTATTTTGAGCTAATTTTGTTGTCCATCTTTCATCAACTAGAACAACTTCTAACCCCAAATTATCAATTATCTTATTTCTAAAATCTTCGCAAAGAAGCGCCTTATCTCCAATATCACCATTCATGTGTTTAGGATACCCCAAAACAATTTTACTTACTTTTCTTTCTTTAGCTATTTCTACAACTCTTCTTAGCGCACTTTCAAAGTCATCTTCTTTAAAACGAAATGTTTCTACTGCACTAGCAATCATCTCTAAACTATCCGAAATAGCAATACCAATTGTCCTTGTTCCTAAGTCCAAACCTAAAATCTTACCCACAAAGCACTCTCCTCACGAATTAATTATATCACCGTTTTAAAAAAATTACATATTTATTATATATAAAAAGGTTTTTTAGCAAAAAAATAGTATAATAAAAAAAGGAAGTGATTGTAATGGTAAGAGTTATTGCTACTGACTTAGATGGAACTTTATTAACCCCTAGAAAAAAATTTACTTTAGTTGCAAAAGAAAATAAAGATTATCTAAAAAATTTCTACGGAGATATTGTTTTGGTTTCGGGCAGAAATCCTCGTTTTTGTGCAAAAATTTGTAATTGTCTTAAAATACACCACAATTTTGTTGCTCTTAATGGCGCACTTATTGTAAAAAACGGAAATGTAATTTATAGGCAATCAATGAAAAAAACAGGCTTAGTTGCTATGTTAGAATTTTTAAAAGCCTATTACACAAATTTTGAATTATTGATTTTTGACAAATATGATAGAATCGTATGCTACTCACCAATGAAGAAAAGCAAAATAAAAATCAAACATTTCAAGCATTTTATGAAGCATGGTCGTTTGCACGAAAAGATAATTGTAAACAACAAACTTGCTTTAAAACTATTAAACAACAATGTTGATATTCATAAAGCTATAATTTATGGAGATCATTGTGATGACATGTACAATTTACTAAAAAAAGAATTCAGTGAACACTTTGCTTTCTTCCCTAGCCACCACTCAATTGAAGTGTCTCCTATCGGAGTAAGTAAGGGAGATGCTTTGAATTATCTTATAAATACAACTAAAGTAAAAAAAGATGAAGTATTTGTTGTCGGAGACAGTGCCAATGATTTAACTATGTTTGAACAATTTAAAAATTCATTTGTAATGGACACTGCCGAAAACTATATTAAAGCAAAAGCAAAACATACTATACACAATTTCACAGATTTAAGTAAGTTCACAACTTTGAACAACAATTTTAAAGAGGTATAAAAATGGACTACTTCAATTACACTTTTTTTGAAATACTAAAATACAAAATTGAATTTTCTTCTTGCCTAGAATACGCAACTGAATCTTATGAATTAAAAAAGGAAGAACTAGAAAAGAACATATCTTATTTAAAAAATAATTTAGAAAGCGGCATGTATAAAGAAATTGTCACTTCTTTATTTACAAACTGCGATATAATAAATGAAAATTTATCAATATTTTTTAAAAATTTTTCAATTTCAAAAATAATTAAATTAACAAAAGCAAAAAAAATAGCACCAAGAATCTCATACATTAAATCTATAGTGGACTGCAATCATACTTTAGGCAATATCATTAAAAGTTTTTTAACCGAAGAAGAATTAAAAAACAAACTGGATAAAAAAATATTGCAATTACTCAAAACGCATGAAAAACATTATAATCATTTCTTATATTTTATTGTTTATAATATGTATATCTGTTCCCTTTATCCAAATAAATCGAAATTAAAATATAAAGAAGAAGACATCAAAGATATAGTTGGATTATTAAAATATTGTAATAACGAAAACATATTTGATAATTCTTTGAAAGTTTTAGAAAAAAATATTGAATTAGATATAAATAATGAATTCGAAAAAATCTCCAACAAATGCATAGAATTAGAGAATGAGTTGGATAAAGAAACAAAAGAAGTTATAAACTTGTTGAATTCACAATTAGAAAAAAGCAAAAATTCTTAATTAAGATTGTAAAAACAATATAATTTTGTTATCATAAATAAGTAATTTTAAGGAGACGAAAGACATGAAAAAAATAGACTTCAAAAAAATAAATTATAAAAAAATCATTTATATTACAGTTCTAGTTGTACTAGGAATTATCTTCGTTGGAGCTCTTACTTTTGGTTCAATTGCAGCATTTGCTGGAGAAACAAGAGAAAGCATTGAAGTATGGTATGCTGGCAAATTTGAGAAAGAAATATCTTTACTAAAACAATCTATAATTTGGTTATTGGTATCAAGTTCATTATTAGTATTCATTTTATCTTTCAAAGATTTCAAAAACAAATATTTAAATTAAGCAACTTAGGTTGCTTTTTTTATTCTTAAACAAATTACAAATACTTTATTTGTAAATATTATAAATATAATTTAATCATGCTATAATGAAATTGTGGTGATATAGTATGAAGAAATATAGTTTATTACTTTTTTTAGTTACTTTTTTGCTTAGTGGTTGTTCTATTTCCTACTCTACTAATATAAATGGTGGAGGCAATATTCAAGACAGCGGTTCTAGCAATGAAGGGAATGGAAATTCTAATAATGGAGGAAATAATGGTGAAACTCCGCCTCCTTCTGGAGATAACGGTTCAGATAATCAAGGCGATTCTGGAAATAGCAATGTCTTAACACCTAATTTATCAGCTATTAATAATCCTGACATAGCCGCTCCTAGCACTATAAATGATAGCGCTCTATTTTATCCAAGTTATTTGAATGCATCGAGTTCTATTATATTGCAACATTCATATGTTGATGATACCAAAACCGGTCAATATAAAGTGTATTCTGCTTATTATTCTTCTTACTATGATACTCTATATATTGCTTACGATTCTGTAACAAACCCAGTTCAAACAATAACAGCCAAAGATTTATATCAAATGGAAAGACACGCAATAAACTATTTCGTTACAGATAATAATAAAACGGATTATAAAAACTATTTAAAAGCTGTTCTTGTATATCCAGATACTTTAGCAAGTAGTTGTAGAAAAGGACTAACTGATAATTCATCAATCAGCATTAACGGATGCGCCAATTATGTAGGAAAAGAAGCCGTTATTAGTTTAAATAGAATGTCTGAACTTGCACATTTTTATGAAGAAAGAAAAATACCTGCTTCTGGAACTACCTATTATCAAGTTGAAGCAATGAGATTTACTTTTGCCCATGAATTTGGTCATGTATCTACATTCTACAATATGGCCCATCAAAGTGATGAAAATTATGAAGACTATTTAAAACTTAGATTAGGAGACCTATACTCTACAATTTACCCAAATGGTTTGCCTACATCATACAGTAGCCAAAATACAGGTTATTATACTCAACCAAGTGAAATCTTAGCAGATGATTATGTTGAACTATTCTATGATAGATCACAAAAAGTTAGCGAAGATACATATAGTTACACACTTGATAAAAACTACGATAGAAACTCTTTGAAAGATTATTCATCTATCAAAGATTTAGAGACAAATGAAACTCTATATACTGTGCTTAGAACTTACTATATCAATTATTTCTTAGATAACTCTAGCAGAGTAACATACACAACACCTAAAATTATGTCACTACCATCTAATGCAAGACAAATAGAATATTATGAATCAGTTTCAAAAATAGGCTCTTCAAAGAAAACAATCTCTACTTCATCTGAAGTTCACCTTATAGCGGTAGGAGAAATAACAGTAAACAGTGTTAAATATTATAGAGTCATCTTATCTAACACATTCAATGCTTTATCTTCTGGTTCATACGATGAAAAAGAAGCAGGAAAAAAAATGGGTTATGTTAAAGCTTCAGATTACACAAGAAACACTCAATTAAAGCTTTATAAAATAGATAACAATCTTTCTCAAAACACGAAAATGACTAAATATCAAATGGCTCCAATCGAGCAACACAGCAACATATTTGTCTTACCATACTATGACTTTTCATATGTTTTAAATAAATCTACAAGTACAAACTATGCTACAATGTATGATTACTTAAACACTAAAATTTCTGGTCAAACTTATAAAATAAATATATACAGTTTTGGAACATTACTTAACTAAAAAAAAGAGAATTTAGATTTATTTATCTAAGTTCTCTTTTTCATTTAATAATCTATCTAATGTTATTGTATAGTTAAATTCTTTTTTCAAATTATCTAATTCTTCTTTTTGCTTTTTATAATTTATGTTTTTATCTCTTTTAACTGCTCTTATTAGGATATTCTTTGGTGTATGTTCCATATCAATGAATTCTAATAATTGTGTTTTATAACCATTTAATTCTAAAAGTTTAGCTCTAGTAACATCTGTAATTAATGCGGACATTCTTTCTTTTACAATCCCATAATCTGTAAGTGCTTTTAAGTTATCCGTTTTAATTTGCTTGTTTAGTTCATGTTGACAACAAGGGACCGAAAGAATGACTTTTGCTCCCCACTTTATAGCATTATACAAAGCATAATCTGTAGCTGTATCACAAGCATGAAGTGTTACAACCATATCAACTTCACTCTCTTTATAGTCTTTTATATCTCCGACTTGGAATTTAATTCCTTTCATACGATATTTACTTACTATTTGATTACACTTATTTATTACATCTTTCTTTAAATCCAATCCTATAATATTTACTTTATAATTTAAAACTTCAGTTAAATAATAATGAATTGCAAATGTTAAATATGACTTACCACAGCCAAAATCAATTATATTAATTGTTTTAGTTGTATCAAATTCCTCTACGATATCTTGAACAAATTCTATAAATCTATTTATTTGTTTAAATTTATCATACTTATCATTTAACACCTTACCTTGTAAGTTCATTACTCCAAGTTCTACTAGAAAAGGAACAACAGTATTATCTTTTATAATGTATTGTTTTTCTCTGTTATGAGAGTATTTTAACTCTTTATGCGCTACTTGATTAGCCCTTTCAACAATACTTATTTTACCCGATTTGTTAGATAAAATATGATATTCTTTTTCACTTGTATTAATAAGTACTTGTTTAAAAATATTTGTTATAAGCGCTACTACTTCATCAATTGAGTTAGCAATATCTAAATTAGAATGTGCTACTCTATTTTCAAAATGATAAGTAAATTGATATTTAATTTCTTCATTAGATTCGAATGGTTTTACTGTTACCTTTACGATTGATTCCTTATCTTTTTTATAAGGATTAGAGAAAATCATTCTTAAAATATTTTTATCACTAAATAAATTTTCTATTAATTGTCTTAAATTATTCATCCTATACTACCTTCCATTTCTAGCTTAATTAAATTATTAAGCTCTACTGCATATTCCATTGGAAGTTCTTTAGCAAAAGGCTCAATAAATCCCATAACAATCATTTGAGAAGCTTTAGTTTTATCCAAGCCTCTAGACATTAAATAAAATAATTCATCTTCGCTGATTTTAGAAACACTAGCTTCGTGTTCAATTATTGAAGAGTTATTATTAACTATATTTGTAGGTATTGTATCACTAGTAGATATGTCATCAATCAATAATGTGTCACATTCTACTTTACTACGAGAATTCTTCGCTTTTTCTCCAATTTTTACAAGACCTCTATAATCTACAACACCACCGAGTTTACCAATAGATTTAGAGATGATAGTTGAACTAGTGTTTGGTGCCAAATGAATCATCTTAGCTCCAGCATCTTGAATTTGATCTTTGGATGCTACTGCTATAGAAATACATACACCTTTAGCGTATCTTTCCTTCAAAACACAAGCAGGATATTTCATATTAATGTGCGAACCAATATTACCATCGATCCATTCCATTAATCCATTTTCTAAAACTAATGCTCTTTTTGTAACTAAGTTTATAATATTAGTTGACCAGTTTTGAATTGTAGAATATCTACATTTTGCATCTTTACAAACTATTATTTCTACGACTGCAGCATGCAACGAATCTTTAGAATAAATAGGTGCGCTACATCCCTCTACATAATGAACTTCACTACCCTCATCTACAATAATCAAAGTCCTTTCAAATTGTCCCATTTGTTGTGAGTTAATTCTAAAATAAGATTGTAAGGGCTTATCCAATTTTGTGTTTTTTGGTATATAAATAAACGAACCACCAGACCATACTGCGCTATTTAAAGCAGCAAATTTATTGTCTGTAAAAGGAACTACAGTACCAAAATATTTCTTAAATAGTTCTGGATATTGTTTTAATGCAGAGTCAGTATCTAAGAAAATAATACCTTTTTCTTCAACTTCTTTTAACATTGAATGATATACAACTTCAGATTCATATTGAGTTGAAACTCCTGACAAGAATTTTTGTTCTGCTTCTTTAATGCCCAGCTTATCAAAAGTGTTTTTTATGGTTTCAGGAACTTCATTCCAATCTGCAGACACCTTGTCACTAGGTCTTATAAAATAAGTAAAATCATTAAAATCTATTTCACTTAAATCAGGACCAAAACTTGGCATAGGTCTTTTAACAAACTCATTGTATGACTTAAGACGATACTCAAGCATCCATTCAGGTTCATTTTTATATTTAGAAATTTGTCTTATTATATCTTCATTTAAACCTTTTTCAGTTTTAAAGATAGAAACGTCTTTATCTTTAAATCCATATTTATACTCTGTTTCTTTTTCTAAATCCATTTCTACCCCTCCATTCTTTTTATTTATCTTTATTAATTATTTCTTTTAGTCCATTCCAAGATAAAGTTGCACATTTAATTCTATTTGCTTGTTTTGATGTATTAACAAACGCTGCAGCTTCACCTAATAATTCTTCATCATAGTCTTTTCCATAAAGCATATTCAAATAATTTTCAATAATAACATTTGCTTCTTCGACACTCTTATCTTTTAAAAGTTCACTCATAATCGAAGTTGAAGCAGTAGAAATAGTACACGCTACGCCATCAAAACAAATATCTTTTATTGTTCCATCTTCTACTAAAACCTCTAAATCAATGTTATCAATACATGACTCAGAATCCAAATTAACCTTAGTATACTTTTCATCATTTTTTAATTTTTTGTTTCTAGGATACTCATAATGATCCATAATTATTTCCCTAATTAAACTAGGATTATCAGAAATACGCATCTAAAAAATCACTTCCTTTACTTGCAACTTCAATAAATTTATCTACTTCTTCAATTGTATTATAGAAATAAAAACTACATCTAACACTAGCATATGTATCTATAACGCCGTCAATAAGTTTAGCACAATGTTGCCCTGCTCGTAAACAGATATTATATTTCGCAAAGTAACTAGCTGCATCTTGAGCAAAAACATTCTTTATATTAAAAGCTATTGTGCTTGCTTCATTATCTTCATTGTAAATTTCTACATGTTCTAATTTTTTTAACCCCTCTATTGCTCTATCTCTTAAAAGTTTCTCCTGTTTTTCAATGAAATCAAAACCTACTTCATTTATATACTTAAGAATAGCACCTAATCCTAAAATGCCTTCAATATGAGGAGTACCTGCTTCAAATTTTCTAACAGAATTGTAAACTGTATACGTTCCATCTTTTTCAAACTTCTTATTCATGCCTCCACCTAACACAATCGGTTCGCATTCTTGCAAATATTCTACTTTCCCAAATAAAACGCCTATACCTGTAGGACCACCTAGTTTATGAGCTGAAAACACATAAAAATCACAATCTAAATCTTTCATACTAACTTTTGTATGAGGCGTAGCTTGAGCTCCATCTAATACAAATAAAATATTATTTTCATGTGCCACCTTGCACATTTCTTTTGCTGGTATTTTATATCCCAAAACATTTGAAACATAAGCAAAACTTGCAATCTTCGTTTTAGGAGTAATGGAATTTTTAAAACTTTCTAACGTTATTTTTTTATCCGTTAATTTTACATATTTAATAATTGCTCCTGTTTCTTTTGCAATTTTAAACCAAGGTAACACGTTAGATGCATGCTCTAACTCACTGATTAAAATTTCATCACCTTTATTTAATATTTTTTTACAATATCCTTCTGCAATTAAATTCATACCAGCAGTGGATCCGCTAGTAAAAGCAATTTCATTCTCTTCACAATCAACAAACTTTGCAACTTCTTTTCTAACTTCTTCAATTTCTACATCTACTTTATATGATAAATAATAATCTCCTCTATGAGCATTAACACACAAATCATTATAGTAATGATTAACTGCATCAATGACACATTTTGGTTTTAAAGCAGTTGATGCATTATCAAAAAAGATAATCTCTGGATTATTCTTAAAAAATGGATAATCTTCTCTATACTTATTAAATTCCATTTTAACCCATCCTTTCTTTAAAGTTGTTTATTAATGTCTCCTTTATTTTTTCATCATCTATTTTCTTTATTAAATACTCTAACTTGCCTAAACAAATTAAATTTGTTGCTTCAGTTCTAGTCAATCCTCTAGAACACAAGTAAAACATTGTATCATCATCTATTTTACCAATACTAGACCCATGACTTGCTTTTACATCATTCTCTTCTATTAATAAAATAGGATTATTTTTACCTAAAGAATTTTCATCAAACAGTAAAATATTACTATTTTGTCTAACCACTGATTGTTTTGCTCCCTTTTCAATAAAAGAAGAAACATCATAATTTAAAACACTCTTATCCTTAACTATTCCAAAACAATTAATTTCATTTATACTATTGCCTTTGTTGTTTTCTGTATCAATAACATAATTTTTAGTTTTATTCTTGTAACATACACTTGCAATATTAATAGTGTTAGAACCTTCACTTATACTTTTTTCTTCTATCTTATAATTAATGCTTTCATCATATAAATCTATAATACTGTAGTCTACATTTGACTTATCATTAATTAATTTTAAACTATTTAAATTTTTATCGTTAATAACTTCTACTAAAGTAACATTGCTATTTTTAAATGTAAACGATTTGTTGGCACATTTACCTAAGTTAATAATTGTTGCTTCACAATCTAGTATATTAATTTCTAAGTTTGTTGCTTGTACATCATCATTTATAACAATATAACTATCTTTATCAATTGTTAGATTAGTAGAGCAGTCTTTTGTTAAAACTAGTCTATCCATTAACAACACTTTCCTTTACATTACATGTTCCTAACATTACTTTTTTATTGTTTTCTTTACTAATGCTAACACCGAATTCTTTTTCAATCCACTTATAACCTTCCGAGTCAACTCTTTCAATTAAACTAGAATCTCCACTAGTTACAATTCTTCCATCAACAATAATATGAACATGTGTTGGTTTGATTAATTTATATAATTTTGAATAGTGAGAAATAATTAAACAAGAAAATTTGCCATCTAACATTGAATTAATTGATTTAGCAATCATTTCTAGCCCATCAACATCTAAGCCTGAATCAATCTCATCTATAAGTGCTAAAGATGGATTTAATAATCTCATTTGAAGAATTTCATTTCTTTTCTTTTCTCCTCCAGAAAAGCCTTCATTTAAGTGTCTTGTAGCCATATCAATATTAAAGCCAACTTCTTTTGAATAATTTTCAAAATCTTTTATAAATTTATATAAACTAACAGGTTTTTCTTGATGAGCATTTATTGCACTCTTTAAAAAATCCATATTAGAAACACCGCTTATTTCAAGTGGATATTGCATAGCCAAAAATAAGCCTGCTTTACTTCTTTCATCTACGCTCATTTTCAAAACATCTTCGTCATTATAAAAAATGCTTCCTCCAGTCACAGTATAACGAGGATGCCCCATTATAACTGATAACAAAGTAGATTTACCGTGACCATTTGGTCCAATAAGTGCATGAACTTCTCCTTCATTAATTTCTAAATTTAATCCTTTTAATATGTTTATATCATCAACATTTACATGTAAATCTTTAATAACTAATTTTGACACAAAAAAACGCCTCCATCCATTTATATATTTTACATTTTCTTACTCCAAAATACAACTTATACTATAAATTTATAGTCTAATATTGACAATGAGTGTTATTATAAATATGGTGATTTAAATGCTAATAATCAATAATGTAAAAGTGCCTCTTGATTGCACAAATTACAAATCTGCAATTTCAAACAAATTAAAAATAAATGAAAACGAAATAACAAATTTTTCAATCATAAAAAAAGCAATTGACAGTAGGAATAAAAGTGATGTTTTCTTCATATGTAATTTCGTTATAGAAGTTAGCAATAAAGTAAAAAAACAAGTACTAAAGCACAAAGATATAAAGCCATATAAAGAATATAAATATGAAATAAAGAAAGTTGAAAGTAACGAGAAAATCATCATTGTAGGCACTGGGCCTGCCGGTCTATTTTGTGCATACACCCTAGCTCTTTCTGGATTAAAACCTATAATAATTGAACGTGGTGAAGATGTAGAAAATAGAATAAACAGCGTTAAAAAGTTTTTTAATGAAGGGCAGTTAAACACTGAATCTAATCTACAATATGGTGAAGGTGGCGCCGGAACTTTTAGTGATGGCAAATTGACAACGAATATTAATGATGAAAGAATTGAATTTATCAAAAATACATTTGTGAATTTTGGTGCTACTGAAGACATCAAGTATTTATCTAAGCCTCATATTGGAAGTGATATTTTAGTAAATGTAGTAAAAAATATGAGAGAAGAAATTATAAAATTAGGTGGCCAAGTGTTCTTCAATACATGTTTAACAAATATTATAACTAAAGATAATAAAATCGAAAAAGTTGAAATAAAGAGAAACAACAAAACAGAATTATGGGAATGCGATCATCTAATTTTAGCTTGTGGTCACAGTAGTAAAGATACAATTAAAATGCTATACAACAATAATGTAAATATCGAACAAAAACCATTTTCAATGGGTGTAAGAATAGAACATTTACAGGAAGAAATAAATAAATCTCAATATGGTGAAAAATTCTATAAACACCCTGCTTTACCTCCTGCAGATTACAAATTAGCTGTACATTTAGAAAATAATAGGTCTCTATATACATTTTGTATGTGCCCTGGAGGAATGGTTGTAGCAAGTAGTAGCGAACCGGAAACAATTGTAACTAATGGGATGAGTAATTACAAAAGAGATGAAACAAATGCAAATAGTGCTTTATTAGTAAATGTTTTAACAAGTGATTACGAAACAGACCATCCTCTCGCAGGACTATATTTCCAAGAAAAATACGAAAAACTAGCCTACTCTCTTACAAACTCTTATAAAGCACCTTGTTCTCTATTAAAAGAGTTTTTAGAAGATAAAGTATCTACTAAATTCGGAAAAGTAAAACCAAGTTACTCTCCTGGGGTTGAATTTGCTCTTATAAAAAATTGTTTGCCTGATTTTGTAAGTAATACCATAAAATTAGGGATTAAAGAAATGGGCAAAAAAATTAGAGGATTTGATAATGGCGACAGCATTTTAACTGCTGTCGAATCCCGTTCCTCTTCTCCAGTTAGAATAGTTAGAAACGATAACTTCCAAAGCAACATTTTAAATCTTTATCCAATCGGAGAAGGAAGTGGCTATTCTTCTGGAATTACAACAAGTGCACTTGATGGAGTAAAGTGTGCTGAAGTACTATTAAAAAATTATAAATAAAAAAAGGGATTATCATCATACTCATGATGACTCCCTTTTTAATTTCAATAAATGTCCCGATTTCTCTAAACTTCTAATATTTATTCTAGAAGAAGTAACTTCCAAGGATTGCTAATAAAATGAAAAGTATTAAAATAACTAAAAAACCGTTATTGTAACCTCCATAAGATTGACATCCACAACCTGTGTTATTCATGTAAAATACCTCCTTTGTTTACATGATATACTATGCATATAAAATATAAAAAGTTACTTATCTATATACTCTTCTTTTAAAATTTGACTACTGTCATAAGGCATAAACAATAATTTAATCGCCGTAATTAAAATCGGAGAAAGTATCATTCCTGTTACTCCAAACAATGTACCAAATAAACTAATACCAAGTATACCCTCTAAGGGATGTAATTTAATTGCATTTTTCAAAATATAAGGTTGTAAAAAATTTGATTCTATAAGTTGAATAAGAAAAATAACAACCAAAACGATTATTCCTAACGAATAAGATACACTAAAACCAACTATTGTCGCAGGTATCCCTCCAATATAAGGACCTATTATCGGAATTAAGTTTGTTAAAGCAACAAACACAGATAGTACTAGTATATAGTCCAATCTAAGCAAAGAAAACGATACAAAACTAATGAAAAACACCAATATACTATCTATTAGCATGCCAACAAAATATTTGCGTATAACTGGCAAAAATTCTCGAAAATAGAATACTACAGGACCTTTTATCTTTTTTGGAATAATTCTTTTTATCCATTTTTTGAATTTTTCAAAATCAAAAGATAAAAAAAGTGCACCGGATATTCCTAATAAAAAATCAAATATAATTGAAAAAGAAGAATTGAAAAAAGTTACTGCACCTTTAGTAACATTAATAATTACACCATTAATAAAAGAAGATGCTGTATCACTTTTGACCTCTATACCAAGAGAATTCATAAAGTTTACAACCATCTCTAATAGCGATGGAATGTTTTGAATTAATACTTCAATCTGCTTAATTAATGATGGAATTATAAAGTAAAATAATCCTAATATAACTAACAAAAAAGCACCATAACAAAGAAGTACACTGTATACCCTGTTTATCCCTTTTTTATTGAAAAACTCAATAAAAGGATCAAATAAAAAACTAATAAAAATAGCAATAATCACAGGGATTATTGCCTTCATAACTTTTCCAATTAATCCTACTATACCAATATATTTTAAAACAACAAAAATTATCGATATAGAAAAAACCAATAATGTAAAACATATAACTCTATTAATAGTTTTGCTATTTATGTTATCTTCCATACTTTCGCCTCTATTAATAGTATTCTCCTTTTAAAATGGATTAACAAATTTTATTAATTTCTCTTTTAATGTCGTTTTTCTAACTTTATAGTTAGTATTACTTATTCCATATAAAAAAGCATTATAGTCTCCAACAATTATAAGTTTTTGTTTAGCTCTTGTTATTGCGGTATAAATCAAATTCTTCGCTAACATCCTTTGATAGGCAAACGATACGGGAAGAATTATAAGTGGATACTCACTACCTTGGGATTTATGAATACTAATGCAATATGCATGAGTAATATTAACAAAATCTTTAGATGAATATTCTACAATATTTTCATCATATCCAACCATAAGTTTAGAGGAACTAACATTTCCACCAAAATCTACATCTAGTAAAGTGCCAATATCGCCATTATATACATTATCTTCATTTTGATTTTTTAGTTGTAAAATTTTATCATTTTCACGATATATAACTTTACCTACTCGTAATTCTTTTTTCATATCATCACTAGGATTAAAATGAACTTGAAGCATTTCATTTAAAACATCTATACCATTCATTCCTTGATACATAGGGGCGATAACTTGAATATCTTCACTGCTATAACCATTATTTTCCGCTTTCTTTACATACTCTAAAAGGACCTTTTTTACATAATAATCTTTCGTACTATAAAAAGTTACATCATTATCAAAATCTTCACTAATATCTTCATTATTTTTTATATGATGCGCTAATTTTATAATATTAGATTGCTCACTTTGTCGGTAAATTTTAGTAAGTCTTATCATATTTACCAAATTCGAATCAATTAAATCTTTTAAAACATTTCCAGGTCCTACTGAAGGTAGTTGATCTTCATCCCCAATAAAAATTATTTGAGCAACATTCTCACTTGCCCTTAACAATTGATGAAGTAAATAATTATCTACCATAGAAAACTCATCCACTATCAAAAGATGTCCGTTTAATGGATTATTTTCATTAATAGAAAAAGTATTCGAATGTAAATCCCACTTTAATAAACTATGAATTGTACAAGCTTTAACACCTGTTATTTCTGTTAGTCTTTTACTTGCTCTGCCTGTAGGAGCACAAACATATATATCACTATTTGAAATAAGTTCTTTATATACTTGAATAATTGCATTTACTATCGTTGTTTTACCTGTTCCTGGTCCACCAGTTATAATAGAAAGTCCACTATTCATACAATTTATGATTGCTTCTTTTTGGGTATCATCATAGTTTATGCCTAGTTTTTCTTCGACTTTATTAATAACACGTAATACCTCTTCTTCATTGAAATCTGAAATTATTCTTTTTATAAAGTTCGATAAAATTCTAGAGTTTTCTTTTTCTGCAATATATTGAGCCATTGGAAAAATTTTGTTTTCTTCTTTAAAAAGTTTTCCTTCCATAATAACCATATCCAAAAAATATTTTTTGCTAGTACTATCTATATCGCTTATTATTTTATCAAATTCTTCAAAGATTGCCTCTTCACTAGTATAAGTGTCAGATTCATTAAAGCAAATATTAGACGCACAATAAACCAAGCACGCCTTAATTCTTCTTTCATCATGAGGATCAAACCCTAAATTAAGCGCAAAATCATCTGCAGTCTTAAATCCAATACCATCTATATCTTCTACTAAATTATATGGATTATCTTTAATAATTTGAATCATTTTTTCTTTATATACGCCTTGAATTTTAAGAAGCATTTTAATACTAAGCCCTTGTGTCACAAAAGTTCTTACAGCTTCATCAAAATATGAGTCGGATCCTAGACCTTTGATTATAGTTTGCTTTTGTTCTTCATTAACTATAGTGTCTAAAACATCCGGAAATTGTTTTATCTTTTCTAAAGTTTCTTCTCCTAGTAAATCATATATTTTCTCTGCCGTTTTTACGCCTACTTTAGGAAATAAAGGAGATGATAAATATTTAATAATCGCATCTTTACTATTAGGAAGTATTTCTTCATACTCACTCACAACAAATTGTGCACCAAATCTAGGATGATTAAAATACTCCCCTTTATATCTATAATCATTTGTTTCATTAGGTATAGGAAAATTACCAGTAAGTGTTAAATACTTATTGTCAGTTTCTTCATTCAATTTTATCTTAATAACAGAGTACAAATTATCCTCATTGTGAAATAATACAACTTTTAATTTTCCTACAACTTCTTCCATTTTTTCACCTAACAATCTAACAACTTATTATCACGGTAAACCTTGTCTATAGTTCCTCCACCTAAACATTCATTATTTAAATAAAATACAGCTTCTTGTCCACTTGTAATAGCTTTTACTGGATTAATACATTTAACTAAAACAGTTTCTTTATCAATGATTTCAAGCATTACCTCTTGATCTGGTTGTCTGTATCTAAACTTTGCTTGACATCTTAAATTATTATTAGGAACAATGCCTTCAATCCAGTTTACTCCTGTAACTAAACAACTGTCTGCTAGTAAATACTCATTTTCTTCGCCTTGAACAACATACAAAACATTATTTTGTACATCTTTACCTACAACAAACCATGAACCATTATCATGATTTTTTAAACCTCCAATACCCAGTCCTTTTCTTTGCCCTATTGTATAATACATAACACCTTCATGTGTTCCTACAACTTTACCGCTCATTCTATCAACTATATTTCCTTTTTTAGCTGGAATATAATTTTTTAAAAACTCTTTAAAGTTTCTTTCGCCAATAAAGCAAACTCCTGTAGAATCTTTTTTGTTTGCTATTTCTAAATTAAGTTCATTAGCTATTCTTCTAACTTCACTTTTTTCAATATTACCTAATGGGAATAATGATTTTTTTAGTTGTTCTTGCGAAAGCTTACATAAAAAATATGTTTGATCTTTATTAGAATCTACACCTTTATACATTTTGCTAATTTCTTCGTCATGATTAACAATCGCATAGTGTCCTGTTGCAACATATTCTGCACCTTTAGACATAGCAAATTTCATGAAAGCATCAAACTTAATATATTTATTACATAAAATATCTGGATTAGGAGTTCTACCTTTTTTGTATTCATCTAAGAAATAACTAAACACATTATCCCAATATTCTTTAACAAAATCTATTCTATATAATTCTATTCCTAGTTGATCTGCAACTTTTTTAGCATCATTATAATCTTTTTCTTGTGGACATATATCCGCATCAGAATTAGGGTTACCTAAAAAATCATTATTAAGCATACTATCCCAGTTTCTCATAAACCCTGCAATAACTTCATATCCTTGTTTTTTTAATAAATAAGCAGCTACCGCGCTATCCACTCCACCACTTAAACCTATCATTACTTTTGTCATAATTAATCACCTCTAGTATTATAACAAATTACTATTCATTTTTTAACCCTTATTATTGAAAATATGATTACCCCAAACAAACACAAAATTAATATAATTTCATAATAATACGAAAAATCTAAATTTTCATAAACAACTATCTTCATCTCTTTATAACTAATATTCTCCGAGTTATCTTTTGACATTAATAACACTTTATATTGGCCTTTACTATTTAAATCTAATCCGCCATCATTCATTATATAAACCCTAGTAATACCATCAACTTTATCGTATGCTTCTATATAATTAGATAAATTCAAAGTAGAGCTACCCTTTAAAATTTTAATTTCATTTATATCATTGAAAATAGGCCCCTCTATATCCTCTTCTATAACAACCATTTTAACAACGGAACTGTTTAAATTATCAAATTCATCTATGACAATAACTTCAATGTAATATTCTCCTACTAAATTAAAAATCAAATTATCTTCTATAGTTATAGTTAGATCTTCTTTACTAGACAAATTATCTTCCACTTTTATTTTCTCATCTAGTTTAACCTTCGTATCCTTTATTATATATATTTCTTGGTTATCCTCTATTGTAGGAGGAATATTATCAATTAATAAAGTTTTATATTCACCATCATAAAAATGAATATATTTATCATTTACAGTAGATACTATATCACTTGAAACAACTTTACCAACAAAAGAAGTTTTGTAACTATCTATATTATATGCAAATACACAAATATCCCCAGATTCATCTAAATTCGTTGATCTAGTATGATAAATAACATACTTACTATCACTTGATATGCCGATAAGATAGTTATCTCTATTATTTAAACGATTTCCTGCGACACTAATCAACTTAGTTTCTCCCTTAGAAATATCAAATAGAATTACATGAGATTTATAATTAAATTTATCCGTTATATTCGTTGCGTAACTTTCATATATCACGTATTTACCATCTTTACTTACAGTTGAATTGCCACTATTATCATTAAATAAATTTTTCTTATTCTTACTAATAATTTCTACCGTAGAATTTTTTGTGTTAACTAAATAAACATGGCTGCAAAAATATCCTTCCGCACTTTCATTAACGCAAGAATTATAATCATATGATCTAATCCCTAAATTTGAAGCAGACGATTGAAAAGTTATGTATCTTCCATCATAACTAATAGATGGATTGATACTGCTCGAATCTCCACCATAATTATTCTCGTAGGTGCTAATTAAAGTTATAGAATCAGTAATTAAACTATATTTAAAAATATTAATGCATCTATTAATTTCATTTACATAGCAACTATTATTATCAATAATTATATTATTAGTAGCTAAAGATTCAAAAACAACGTTTTTCCCATCACCACTTATCTTTGAAACATAACTATTTCCATTCAAATATTCAGTTCCTTTTTTAATAATTGAAAATGACTTTAATAAAACATTATAAATATAAATATTACTGCAGTAATTGTATTCTTCCTCCAATATGTTATAACATTTACTATCCATTTCATCAACTATATTAGTAGCAGATGATGTAAAAGTAATATATTTACCATCTGAACTGATACTAGGAAAATACATATCTGAATCAATATATTCTCCATTTTCATTTAAAATATCACTAAACTCATTACTATATTTATCTACATATCCAACGTAATGCCTACCACTATAATCATATTCGTACACATATAAATTAACGCTTTCATCTATATTGTATATTTTTTTATTTTCAATACCTTCTGCAGCCACTTTAAACCCAAAGAATAAAATCATTAAGTATATAAAACTTGTTAAAAACATAATAAATCTTAATTTCATTTTTATCACCTTTTATATTATCAATAAATAGTTTGTTGATTTATGTCATTTAAACAAAAAAAGGCATAAAAAAAAGCCTGGCAACGAGTTATTCTTGCGGGCCAAAGCCAACTACCTTCACCGCGACTGTGCTTAACTTCTGTGTTCGGGATGGGAACAGGTGTGTCCACAGTGCCATTGTCACCAGACTTTTTCTTTCAGGTTGATC
>JBGVRX010000012.1:0-37998 GCA_045128835.1 Bacilli bacterium
CTTTGCTTTTTCTTCTGGTGTTCGCATTATGTTTTTTGTTCCATTTGGTCTGCTCATGTTGTTTTCCTCCTTTATTCTAGTATAACAAAAAAAGTAGGCTGAGTTTTTTTACTCTTTGTCTACTTTTATTAAATCACTTCATGGTAGCGCTTATTATCTTTTATTTTAGAAAAGGGTATTCTAAAGATGAAATTATTAAGAAGATGAATTTAGAAATAAAAGAACCTAATATTTCTAAATTTAACTATACTTGTGAAGATACAATTGATGTTTGTTTGTATTCTCTTTTTAATTCGACTAGTTTTGAAGATAGTTTAAGATTTGCGATATCTTTTGGAGGAGATACAGATACAAATGCATGCATTGTTGGAAGTATGGCAGAAGCTTTATATGGAATAGATAAAAGTTTAGTAGACAAGGCTATTTCAAAGTTGCCTAGTGAGTTTGTTTCAGTATTAGAGAAAGGCTACCAAAACATTAAAAAATAAAAAAAGTTAACAGATGAGTTGTTTAATGCGAAAGGGAAGAAGTATTGACAACACAAATAAATAATGTTAGGGTATATGGGCTTTCTTTAGTAGTTTATTAATAAAGAACAGCAAATAAGAAAGGTGAAAAATAAATGAATTATATAGAATTAGTAACGTCAGAGATTATGCAATTAAATAAGAAATACATTGATAATTCTCCAGACAATTACGACTTTTGGGAGCAACATATTAAGTATGTTGTTTACGAAGCCAAATTATTAGCAGAAAGATATAATGCAGATATGGAAATAGTTGAATTAGGTGCCTTATTACACGATATAGCATTAATGGCTGGTGTTGGCGGTAGAGTTGATCATCACACTAATGGTGCAAAATTAGCAGATGAGTTATTAAGAAAAATTGGATATCCAGAAAGTAAAATAAATAGAGTTGTAGGGTGTGTTTTAAATCACCGCTCTAGTAAGAATGCGACAAATAATGAAGAAGTATGTGTAGCAGATGCAGATATCCTTGCTCATTTTGATAATATTCCTTTATTGTTTAATTCAGCATTTAATAGAAACAATGTTAATATTGAAACAATAAAAGGTTGGATGAAAGATTGCCTTGCAAAGGAATATGATGATTTAAGTGATAGAAGTAAAGATTATTTCTCTATAAGATATAAACTTATATGTAATGTTTTGTTTGTTAATTATTAAAGGATTTTATTTAACAAACTTTTATTAAGTCAAAAGAATGAAGGCCTGAAATAAGGCTTTTTATTTTTACAAATTTCATTAAAATTGTATAATGTTATTATGAAAGAAGGCTGAAGATTATGAAGATATATTTTAGGGCTACTATTGAATACGACATCACTAGATGCGATGTTGAAAGTGTAAGTTATGAATATTCAATTGAAGAATTTGATAAAAACGAGAGGCCTTCTAGGGGATGTTACGATTATTCCGAATTTGATATACCAGATTGGTTTAGTGAAGAAGAAGCCGAAAGTTTATGTGAAAAAATGATATATGATTTTAAAAATAGCGAAGTTTCGTTTAATAAAACTTTAGAGATAGAAATCAATAAAAAAGAAGATTTTATGGATTCTATGAAAGGATTCAAAGAATTTAGGGTTGAAAATTCTAATATCAAAACTATTAATATGTCTGTTTATATGGTTTATAGGGGTAATTTTAATGATGAAAGATTAGTAGAAACTCTAGATATAAGTATTGATGATTTAAAGGATAAAGAACTTGTTTGGTATGATTTATATTTAGGTAAGAAGAATGATAATAAGGTTAAAATAGCACCGGCGTATTTAGAAGGAAATGAATTATATTTATTACAGGATGATGATGGAGAAATAAGTGTGGTTAAAAAGAATGGATTTGTGATGTATTATAGTGATGATTATGATGAAAAGTATATAATATCAACGCAAATTTATTGTGGGTAGTAAGTAGAGGGTTTAGTTTGAAATGGAAAGATTGGTAAAAAAAGATAAATATATCGATTATGAAATTATAAGAACTAATAAAAAGAAGGACTTTTATTTAGCGTCTATAAAAGATGGTGTTGTTTATATGAATGTTCCAGAATATGCGGATAATAAAACGATAAAGATGGTTTTAAATCAAAGGTTTTTAGATTTATATTATAAAATTCATCCTGAAGAAAGATATGTTCTTCATTATAAGGGAAAGAAGTATATTGTTAAATGTTTAAAAGGTTCTAGTGATAAAGTTATTGTTGGTGATGATGAGATAATAATTAGGGCTGTTAAAGTTACAAAAAATTATTTTTCTAATGTTCTTTATAAATATTTTACTAGGGTTGTTGAAGAGGATATATATAAGTTAATGGGTGATGTTATTGTTGATTTTAAAGAAATTAGTATTCCTAAAATTGTTGTCAAAAAGATAAAAGGTTATTTAGGATATAATTATGGTGATCATATTAAGATATCTCCGTATATCGCTAAATATGATCAAAAGTTTGTGAAGGTATTGTTATATCATGAGTTATGTCATTCTCTTGTCCATGGTCATCCTAGGGCCTTTTGGGATGTTCTTAACTCTAAATTAGAAAATGGTGAAGAACTTAATAAGGAAATGAATAGCACTACTTTTAATGATTATTTATAAATTAATGGATTGTTTGTTTATAAATGCTGGCAAATTAAATAAAAAGAGGTATAATTGTTATTGTTTGGAGGGAAAATTTATGGGTAAATGGATTAGATTAGGTATATCTGGTGCGGTAGCAGGTCTTTTAGTTTTAATTGGTGTATTGGCTAAATCTCCTATTATGTTTTGGTTGGCGCCAGGAATTTTAGGGTTAGTACATGTTGTTCTTTGGGATGTTTTAAAATTTGATGCTTTAGATAACGGCTTTTTTAAATTTTTAAAACTTGTTGCTTTTGTTGGAGTTTATGTGATTTTACTACTTGTGATTTCAAAACAATCAATTTCAATGATTAATGGAGAATTATTTAGTATTGAAAATACATATTCTGATTTAAAGATTTGTTCTATTACAGGAGCGATTGGTATGCTTACTTTCACATTATTTGCTGGTATGGCATGTGTTGAAAGTTTTGGTAATAGAAATGTAGGACCTGCTGTTTCAGGTGTTGGAGTTGCGATGGGATTATTAGTTGGAGTAGTGGCTTACTTTGGTGGAGCTATATCTTCTGGAGTTGCTAAATTTCTTGCTTGGGTTCCAGTAGTAATAACAGCATTTGTGATGTTTGGTTACATTAAAGAAAATGGTTTAGTATATAACGATTTACCAGAGGATGCAGGTTTTGTTGGATTTGGAAAAAAAGGATTCTCTAAAGTTCCTAAAACTGGTAGACCACTTGAGGATTCATTAAATGTAGTTGCATGGAGTGAATCAAGATATTTAAACTTATACCACAGTAACAATATGGATGTTAAAGTAACATATTCAATTTATACTTATTCAGTTGATTTTACGATTAATGCGACTGTATATAGTAATTCAGCAGGTATGACTCAAGCTCAAGCCAATGACGTTAATAAACAAATTAACGATATCTTAAAAAGTAAACAAGATAAAATTATTAAAAAGGCGAGAAAGAGTTTAGACGATTTAAAAGCTAAAAATGCTATTGATACAGCCTACGATATAAACGTTAAAGTTGGTAGTGTTGATATAAAATAGTAAATAAGAAGGTTCACAGTAATGTGAATCTTTTTTTATGTTTTATTTTTTTATTATTCATTTAATGATAAACTTTATTTGGATGGTGAGATATTCATGAAAAAAATATTAGTTTTTGTTTCATTAGCTATGACATTAATTATTAGTGGTTGTGATTTGTCCCATAAGCATTATTATAACGATAGAGGTGTTTGTAATTGTGGGGATGATATTGCCGAGGAATTAAGTTATTTGAATGATGAATATAATTCTAATGAACATACTATTGAGAATGGTAAAACCTATTATTACAAGTTTAAGGCAAATGGTGAAGAGGGCATTGATTTTTACTTAGAAAGTCAAGATGTTTCTTTTGATAGAATAGAGATTAGAGCTGATGGAATGCTTCAAACTACAGCTGGGCATAAAAATTATGATTATAAAGTTTTTACATATAGCGGACAAACTTTAATTAAAGATAAATTTTATTTTTTAAAAGTCACTTATAAAGGTGAAGGAATGATAAAACTCATTTTAAGGGAAGCGGTATAAGGTTATGAAATTGAAGAAGAGATATATTATTTTAATTGTAGCGGTCTTAGTTTTAGCTATATTGTTAGGGGGTTATTTTTATTTTAAGAATAAGGGTCCAAGAGATTCTACTCCTGCGAATATGGAATTTGTTATCAACGATACATTAGAGAATGGAAATGGAGAAAAAGTGAAAGTATTTTTATTAGCGGGCCAATCTAATGCCTCTGGAGTATCGCATACAAGTGAGCTAAAGAAAAATATAAGTGAAGATAAATTCTTGGAGTATGAAGCAGGCTATAATAACGTCTTTATTAATTATTATAATGATAATGGTAACAATTTTTCTTCTGGTTTTATTAATGTCAAAATAAATCAAGGTTGTTCGAAGGGAACTTTTGGTCCTGAATTAGGAATGGGAGAAAAGCTTGCGGAGTTATATCCAAATGAAAAAATCTTTATAATCAAATATGCTTGGGGAGGAACTAATCTTTACGAACAATGGAATAGTAAAATAGGCAATATATATAAAGCATTTATCAAATTCACCAAAGAATCTATGGATTACTTGGATTCTAAAAACTATAATGCCGAGATTGTTTCTATGATGTGGATGCAAGGTGAATCTGATGCAAATGATGCATATGCTTGGAAATATGAGAGTAATCTTTCAAGATTAGTAAAATCTGTAAGAGATGATTTAAGCAATTATATTTGTTCGAATGGAATGTATTTTGTTGATGCTTATATTTCAAACGCTACTTATTGGGGAAGATATGAGACAATAAATGCGGCTAAACAAAGTGTTTGCGATAGTAATGAATTAAATCTATGTATAGATACGATTAATGAAGGTTTATCATTTGATAAAGAGCCCGAAGGGGGACCTGATTTAGCTCATTATGATTCTCTTAGTGAAATAAAATTGGGATATTTATTCGTTGAAACATTTGCTAGAGTTTAAGGAGTGGAATTATGAAGGAATTAGAATTTTATCAAAATGTTAAAAATTGGGATTTTAGTATGATTAATTATACTTGCGATAATTTAACAAATTGGGATATGTATGAAGAATTGAATAATACTGTTACTAGAGATAGTAAGGTTTTAGATTTAGGAACAGGTGGAGGAGAAAAGGTTTTGGAATTTTTCCCTGATTGTGAAGAAATACTAGGCACAGATTTTTCTAGTGAGATGGTGGAGACTGCTAGAAAAAATTTAATAAAAAGAGGAAGAAAAAATATATCTTTTAGGGTGATGGATAATTTGAATATGGATACTCCTAAAGATTATTTCGATGTTGTGGTTGCTAGACATACATGTATTGATGCGAAACAAATTTATGATACATTAAAGAAGGATGGTAAATTAATATTAAGAGGTGTAGATAAATTAGATTGTTATGGTCTTAAACTTATGTTTAATAAGGGACAAGCTTTTTTTGATGAGAAACCTATTAGTGTTATTGATTATGAAAATATTATAAAAGCTGGATTTAGACATATTGAACTTATTCCTATTCATGTTAGAGAATATTATAGAAGTAAAGAGGATTTATTAGCGTTGTTATTTAAAACTCCAATATTAATGGATTTTTCTGAAGAAGGAGAAAATGAAGATTTGAAAATAGATTTTGATTTAAATGTTTTGGATAGATATATTGAAGAAAATAACACTGAAAAAGGGATTCTTTTAATTAGAAGATATTATGGAATTGTAGCGGTGAAATGATTTTATTAGTGTGATAAATAAGAATGTTTTATTCTTGAAAGGTCTGTACTGACCTTTTTATTTTTATTTATTCGACATTGTTTGACAATAAAAGACAGCATTTAGTAAAATATTAATACTGTCAATTGAAGGCAGTGATTTTATAGTGAAATAACAATTTTATTAGAGTAAAGGGGTAATTTTATGTATACATTATTTACAGATACAGATACAGATATAACATTAGAAGAAGCTAAAAAGTTTGGATATAAATTAATAAGTATGCCTTATTGTGTTGATGGCAAGGAAGTATATCCTTACGAAGATTATGAAGTTTTTGATTATGAAAGTTTTTACGGATCTTTAAGGGATGGAGTTCTTCCTTCTACTTGTGCGATTAGTCCAGTTAAATATATTGAATATTTTGAAGAAGAGTTTAAGAATGGTAAAGATATTTTATATGTTCATTTTTCTAAGGCAATGAGTGGTACTTTTAATGCTATGAATATTGCATATGAAGAGTTAAAGGAGAAATATCCAAAAAGAAAGTTATATACAATAGATACGAAAGGTATAACTATTTTAAGTAATCTTATCGTCAAAGAAATTGGGGATATGTACTTGCAAGGAAAGTCTCTTGAACAAATCATGGAATGGGCAAATACTGAGATTGATCATTTTGCAACATACTTTTTTGCGGATAACTTAGACTTCTTTAAAAGAAGTGGAAGAGTTAGTAATGTTAGTGCAGTAATGGGAACAATAATAGGAATTAAGCCTATAATTTATATGGATCATGAAGGAATGATGACTAATATAACAAAAGAAAGAGGAAGAAATAAAGCTTTAAATAAATTAGTTAAATACGTCGAAGATTTAAGTGTTGATATTTATAATCATCGCGTTATTATTGGACATACTGATTCACTTGAGTTAGCTAATAAATTAGGCAATCTTCTTGTTGAAAAATATGGGGACAACTTAAGAATTGAATACGTTGTTGTAAATCCTACAGCAGGAAGTCATTGTGGGCCAGATGCGGTTGGTGTAGCGTTCTACGCTAAACACAAATAGGAGGCATTATGGTAGAAGTAAGAGAAGTGAAAACAAGAAAAGAGCAAAGAGAATTCTTGAATTTTCCCCTAAATTTATATGAAGGTAATCCATATTTTGTTCCACCTCTATATGGTGATGAAAAGAAGATATTTAGAAAAGATTATATGTATTTAGATCAAGCAGAAGCGATATATTTTAATGCATATAAAGATAATAAAATTGTAGGAAGAATATCGGGTATTATTCAAAGAGCTGCGAATGAAAAAAACAATGAAAAGAGAGTTAGATTTACTAGATTTGATTCAATTGATGATCAAGAAGTAGCTAATGCTTTGTTTGAGAAAGTAGAGAAGTGGGCTAAAGACAAAGGAATGGATACTGTTGTAGGTCCATTGGGGTTTTCTGATTTAGAAAGGGAAGGATTATTGATTGAAGGTTTTGATCAATTATCTACTTTTGAAGAGCAATATAATTATGATTACTATCCTAAATTAGTAGAAAACTATGGCTTTGTTAAAGAAGTTGACTGGATTGAAAGTAAATTGTATGCTCCTAAAGTTAAAGATGATAGATTAGAAAGATTGAGTTCTCTTATGATGAGAAGATACAAACTTAAATTTGGTGAAGCTAAGAATGTTAATGATTTTTTAAAGAAATATGCAGATAAATTTTTTGATATTATTGATGAGACTTATGTAGATATTTATGGGTCTGTTCCTTTTACTCCAGGAATGAGAAAATTAATGATTTCAAACTTTAAATTAATTGTTAATCTAAAAAATGTAGCGGTAATTGTAGATGAGAATGATAAAGTTGTATGTTTTGGCATTTGTTTCCCATCTCTTGCTAGAGCTATTCAAAAGTCTAAAGGTCATTTAACACCTTTGGCTTTAATTAGACTTTTAAAGGCTATTAAAAATCCAAAAGTATTAGATTTAGGTTTAATTGGAGTTTTACCAGAATACCGTATGAAAGGGATTGGTTCTGCAATACTTGCTCAAGTTATGAAAATGTTAACTGAAGGTGGTATAGAATATTGTGAAACCAATTTAAATTTAGAAACAAATGATGCTATTATTAATCAATGGAAATCATTTGAAGCGGTTCAACATAAACGTCGCAGATGTTATGTTAAAACTATTTAAAAATTAATTGAAAGAAAATGGACTTATGTTAATATGGTTTAGTATAAGTCTTTTTTTTGAGAGGTGATCGTGTGCTAAGAGTTATTTTAACTAGTTTCTTATTAGGAGTTGGTTTAGCTATGGATGCCTGTGCTGTATCAATGGCTGATGGACTTAAATATCCTAAAATGAAATTCTCGAAGGTTATTTTAATTGCGGTAATGTTTGGGTTGTTTCAAGGTGGTATGCCTTTAATCGGATATTTTGTTGGGAGCGCTATTTTATCTGAGGTAGAATGGGTAATTCCTATTATTGCATTGCTTCTTTTGTTATTTGTTGGGATAAGAATGATAATTGAAGGTAAAGAGTGCGAAAAAGATAATTGTGACTGTTATAAAGATTTAACTTTTAAAATGATTTTGGTTCAGGCTATTGCCACTTCAATTGATGCTTTATCTGTTGGATTTACAATAGCTAATTATAATGTTGTAGAGGCTCTTGTTTGTACGGGAATAGTTGCAATAATTACTGCTTTTATTTGTTTTTGTGCTATTTATGTAGGAGAGAAGTTCGGTGATAAGTTAGGATGTAAAGCTCAAATATTGGGTGGTATAATACTTATTGGTATAGGAGTGGAAATTTTTATAAGCGGGATGTTCTTTTAATATAAAACAGTTGCTTTTATTAGATAAATACTATAGAATTTAACGAAAAAGGGGAGAAATTATGAAACAAACAACTTATATTATGGTAAAACCACACTTTGCTAATTATGACTCAGTAATCGAATTAGTAAAATCAAGAATTGAAGGATTAGGGTTAGAAATCAAGGATAGTTCATTTATAACTTATTCAGCAAGTGATGCTCAAACTCATTACGCTGAACATTTCCGTGGAAGTTATGAGAATGCTAAACCTTTCTATAAAGAATTAGAAACTTATATTACTTCTGATAAAGCTTATGGGATGGTAGTATATGGAGAAGAAGCTATTACTACAATGAGAACTGCTATTAAGCAAATTAGAAGTGATGTTCCTGCTATGTTAGGAGAAGAACCTAGAATGACTGAAAATGTAATTCACGGTTCAGATTGTGAAGAATCTGCTACTAATGAAATCGCCGTATTCAATAAATTAAAGAAATAATTATGCTTATGAGAGTCGAAAGACTCTTTTTTTATTATAATGATATTGGTATGAGGTGGTTTTATGATTCAAGAAATTTTAGAGGTGTTATCAAGTTATGATAAAGCATTAACGTTGTTAGATGATTATGATCATCAATGTTTGAAAAAACCTAAAGGTAATGAGGATTGTTATAAGATAACTTATGAAGAATGCAAAGAAATAATAAATAATATGAAGTTTGAAAGTGATTTGTTTGGTAAAGAAAGAGATGGTTCGTTTAATTCAAGTATTAATGTTATTTATCAAACTAGTTTTGGGGAAGAACTTTATAAGACTAGAGAAGAGAAAGCAGCGAATTTACTATATTTTATAACTAAGAATCATTCTTTTTATGATGGCAATAAAAGAATAGCAGCGTCTATATTTTTATATTTTTTATATAAGAATAATATGTTGTACAAGAATAGTGAAAAAGTTATAAGTGATTCAGCTTTAGCAGCGACAACTATTTTAATTGCTTGTAGTAGACCTGAGGAAAAAGAAATGATTGTTAATTTAATAATGAATTTTTTGGTTTAAAATAAGCGTTGATATAAAGATTTGTGAATGTTAAAATTAAGTAAAAGATATACAAGGAAGTGAGATATATGGGTGTACTAGAAAATATGAAATGTGGGGATACTCTTTTGTACTCTAGTGGGTATTTTTCTGGGGAGTATAGTCAAGACTTGTATATTAAAAGAGCAAACGATGATGGCTCTAATAGACCTAAGTATTATTTGAATATTTTTACTAATATTAATGGTGAACTAGTTCAACAAGGGTATTTGTATTTCTATTTAGATTTTGATTATAAGATGAGTGATTTTATAGGTGTAAAGGTTAGTGAAAAATATAGAGATTTGAACATAGGATCATTTTTAGTAGCTAACTGGATAGATTTGTGTTTGAATAATGGTTATGATTTTTTAGGTGCTAACAAGAAACAAAGAAAACCCTTTTTATTGTATTTATTAAAAACATATGGGTTTGAAATTTTTGATGTGTCTTTATATGATAGTAGAGATGATGTTATTACGATATGTAGAAGTATAGATAAAAATGATAAGAGAAAAATTTTATTATTTAAATACCCTAAACACGAGAAGGTTTTTATGGGAACTAATTGCTGCAAAGATGATAATTATGAGATTATTCATGATAAGAAAGGGGTAATAACTTTAGATAATGTTATATTGCCTCTTCAAAATATGAGTAAAGATGAAATTAAATATGAACTAATGAATTTAGCTCTTGCAGAAGAGAAAACTATGAAGGTAATAAAGAAACATAAAAAATAATATTTATCGTAAGTGAAACTATAATTTAAATATAAATAATATGATACAATCAATGTTAGAGGTGGTTGTATGAATTTTTATTTTGTTAGTGGTTTAGGGGCTCCACTTCAAATCATTGTTTTTATTATATCTTTAGTTTTAGGAGCATTTTGCTTAGTTAAGTTTTGTGATATCTTTTTAGATTCTTCTTCAACGATAGCTAAGAAATTTAAAATATCACCATTAATCATAGGACTTACGGTTGTTGCAATTGGTACTAGTTTTCCTGAGTTTGCAGTATCAGTATCAGATAGTATTGCAGTAGCTATGAATGGAGGAAATGCCAATATTGCGTTTTCTAATGTGGTTGGAAGCAACGTTTCTAATTTGTTATTGGTTTTATCTTTTTCGTGCTTATTTGCACCTGTTTTTATAAAAAGGAAAGTAAAAGAGATTATATAGTTTTGATGTTTATTACTTTTTTATTAACTTTGTTTGCCTTTTTGTTTGGCAGTAATGAAATAAAAAGATGGGAATCTATAATTTTAGTTATTTTGATTTTCTTTTATTTTGCTTACATTATTATTAATGTTAAAAGAGATAATAAAGAAGAGTTAAAACAAGAAGAAAAAGAAAGTACTCAAAATATTAAAATGTTAAAACCTATAGTATTAGTTTTATTAAGTGTAGCGGGTATTGCACTTGGTGGTGAATTAGTGGTTTATGGCGCCAAGGGTATTGCTTTAAATATTTCTGATGCTCTTGCAATTGATAGAAATATAGCAGAAAGTTTAATTGGTTTAACAATAGTAGCAGTAGGAACTTCACTTCCTGAATTAGTTACAACAGTAATTGCTTCTAAAAAGGGTGAAAATGATATGGCTTTAGGTAATGTTATTGGTTCTAATATCTTCAATATTATATTTGTTTTAGGAACAGCAGGAGTTATTGCTCCATTTAGTATTGCTAGTTATATGATAGTTGACTTAATAGTTTTAGTAGTAGCAACATTATTGGTTTTTGCTTTTGTTATTAAGGGTAAACTAACAAGAAAACATAGTGTTGTGTTGATTAGTATGTATGCTTTATATTTAATTTATTTGATTTTAAGAACAATTTTATAAAAGTAAAAGGAGGACTATTTAATGAAGGTAGGAATATATGATTTAAATGAATGTTCTGATTTGGATTATAAGATGAGATTAGAAATTTATAAAGGATGTGGTTTCTCTAGTGTTGGTTTATATTTAGATGATAACTATATGTCTAATAATGAATCATATAAGGAAATAATTGAGTATGCTAGAGATATAGGTTTAGAAGTTAATCAAGTTCATGTGGATTATAAAATATCAAATCTTATTAGTGAAGATATAGATTCGTACTTAGAGTATGTGGAAGGGAAATTACAAGAATGTATAGAGTTAAATATTCCTTTCATGGTTTTACATGCTTCGAAGGGCAATGAAGCGCCTCTTGTTAGCGCTAATTCTATAATTAAACTCAAAGAGTTAATGGAAAAATATAAAGAGTCAGGAACATGCTTATGCTTCGAAAATGTTAGAGATAATAGAAATTTAGGAACAATATTAGAAAGTGAAATCAATAATATAGGTATGTGTTATGATTTGGGACATGCTTATTGTTATGATAATGAATTTTATTTGTTAGAGAAATATGCAAATAAGATATTATGTACTCATCTTCATAATAATTATAAAGAAGATAGTCATAATACTTTATTTGATGGAGAGATACAGTGCAAAAAAATAATAAAGAGATTAAACAAGAATAAGAAAATTGATAATTGTTTAGAGGTTTTTCCTAAAAGAGGAGTTAAATTGGACAGAGATCAATTTATAGCGTTTGTTTATGATAATTATAAAGATTATAAGAAATGTTCAAGAATTTTTTAAGGAGAAAATAATATGAAAATATTTGTTATTTGTAGTAAGGCTTTTTATAGTAAAGTTGGAAAGATTAAAGAAGATTTAGAAAGTATGAATCACGAAGTTACTTTACCCAATTGTTATGATTGTCCAGAGACTGAAGCTAAATATAGAGGAACAGAAGAACACGCTAAATGGAAGGCTAGTATGATAAAGCATAGTGAAGAAGTTATAAGTGGTGTGGATGCAGTTTTAGTTGTTAATTACGATAAAAATGGGCAAAAAAATTATATAGGTGGTGCAACATTTTTAGAAATATATGATGCCTTTAGATTAGGGAAAAAGATATTTTTTATGAATGATTTACCAGAAGGAATGTTAAAGGATGAGTTAATAGGATTTAATGGTAAAGTAATTAATGAAGATTTAAATAAAATAGTATAAATTTCAATTTGATAGAAGACCTTAAGTTTAATCATTTAAGGTTTTTTTGTGCCAAAAATTTTTGTTGTAAGAGTATTGACTCAATGGTATAATTTGGGTACTGGAGTTGATTGCATGGATTTTAAAGATGTTGAAAAAAGAATGTATAGAGATGAAGAGTTTTTAAAGTATTTGCCTTTGTTAAAAGAAGAATATTGGAAAAAAGCTAGTCCTAACAAAAGAGTTAAAATATTTAATGAATTGCAAAGAATTATTCATGATGTAGAGCCTTTATTTCCGTTGAAAATAGAGGTTTGTGAATTTGATTCGAGAGAACACCAAAATGTTATTGTTACGGAAGATAGTATTTTGATTAATGAAGAGTTATTTAAGAAGACATATAACCCATACAATATAATTACAAACTATTTGTTTGAGTTATCAATCGTTAACAATTTAGCGATGATTGGTGATGCGGATTTTTTGAAAACAGAACTTGGAAGAAGAATGGAAATTAATAGCCAAGAGTCTATTACAGGACAAGAGGAGAATTTCTTGCCTAGAACAAGCGAAGAATTTTACTTGCAACCAATTACAATTGAAGCGGAAAAAGTTGCTAATGATATGATTTTTAAACTTTTGCAATATATGCATAGAACTCATGGAATGGATAAATATATTGGAGAAAAGGTTACTGGTTTGATGCTAAATAGTTTCGAAGCAGAAAAGAGAAAAGGCAAGGCTGAAGAAACATTTAAAAAGATGGAAGAGAATGCCGCTAGATTTAAAGAAGAAGAAACTAGAATGGACCAATTTTTTGATTATTTGGAAAATGTTAATTTCAATAAGATTAGTGATGAAGAGTTCTTTTCTTACTTTAATACAAAGATAATGCCTGTTTGTAATGCTGAGACAATTTGCTATTTGTTTGGAAAAATGTTAGAGAGAGAATTAAAAGGATGTAAACATTTAGATGAAATTTTAAATGAGTTTACGGTTGGAGAACACGAAGAACATGGTAAGTTTATATATATTGGTGGAGCACTTGTTCTTGTTAATTCTTATGCTGAAGCGTTTTTGAACTTAATTACTTATATTAGTAATGTTAAGTTAAGAGAAAATTTATGCACTGAAATTAAAGATAAGAAGTTTTTAGATGACGCTAAATTATGCTATGAGTATATTATTGAACTTCAAGATGAAGAGTGTTGTATAGCAGTTCCTTATTTGGAAAATGCTTTAAGTTATTATGAATATAAAAATATAATGATTGAAAATTATTATAAAAAGATTTATTCAGCAATTAAAAATGGAGAGTATTTTAAAGATGCTTTACCTTATTTACCAAGAGGAGATTTCTCTAAATATGAAGCTTTCTTAGCTTTTACATTTAACAAAACATTTGAAGAAGTAAAGAAAGAACAATTTGATTATCTAGAAGCACAAGTTAGTAAGAAGTTTGGGGGTGGCAAATAATGTTTGCATACGATAAGGTTTATGATAGATTATTTGCTAATGAAGAATTTGTTGATATATTATGCAAATTTCATACATCTAACTGGGAAAAATTAAATAAAGCAGAAAGAATAGCTGTTTTACAAGAGTTTGTTAATAAATACGTTGAAATTCTAGAAATTGGAGATATGAAATTAAAAGGTGATAAGAGAAACAAACATTATAGTGGATCTTATTATGATATCGGTGGATTGGTTAACTTCAATGAAGATGCTGTTGAGAAAAGCAGTCAATATGACATTATGGATACTTTATTCCATGAGTTAAGACATAATTTCCAACGTAGAGCGGTTGCTAAAAACTTATCTAGATATGAGACCGTTAGTGAAGAAGATAGAAAATTATGGAAACTTAACTTCTTGGTATCTCCTAGAGGATATGGAAACTATATATCTACAGAGGGAGAAAATGCTGGATTGTACTATTATCAACCAGTAGAGAGAGATGCTTTTATGACTGGTTTTAGTTTAACTAGAAAAGCATATGAGTTAGTAAAAGAAAGAATGGGCGAAGATGTAGAGTATATTTTATATGCTAGACCATTTAAAAACTTATTGATGATATATTTTTCTGATGAAGAAAAATATGTTAACAATATGAAGGAAATGCAAAAAAGAGTATTTGAGATTTTTGAATCAAACAATAAAGAAAGAGAAATCGAAAAGAAATGTATGGAAATAGCCAAAGAAACAATGAAGAAAGATATAAAAGGTATGACAATGGAAGAAATTATGTCTTTATTCTCTATGTATGTTTGGGCTTATTTGGATGATGATTATAAACTTGATTTATTGTTTGAATACGATAGTAGAGTTAATAAATATAAAAAAGCTAAGATTACTAAAGAAAGTAATAGTGGATTTAAAGTTTGCGGAGTTATTAATACAAGGGATAATATTGGTACAATTTTAAATAATTTATTTTCTTTTGAGTTTGCTGGTATGGTAGAGATGATGATTCATGGGAAAATGGATTGTGATCCTGAATTAAGAGAAGAATTAGCGGTTAATATGTGGATGGAAAATAAAAAGAGAATTAATTATATTGCAGATAGTGAAAACTTCTTGCTTTATAGTATGCAACCATATGCATTACATGAAGGTAAGACAATAAAAAAATGGTTTGAAAAGATTAAAGAAGTTCAACAAAAAGTTTATGGTGTTGATGGTAGTCACTGGGATCATTGGATAGATTTCTATGATAATGATAAATACATTCCGTATATTGAAAAATTTTATGAAAAACCATTTGAAGAAATTTATGGTGAATTAGTGGCAGGAATGAAAGCAAAAGTTAAAGAAGTTAGAAAGAAATAAAAGAAGCTAGGCGTTGCCTAGCTTTTTAAATTCTTCTTCATTTTCTTTGAAAAAGTTATAATAGGTTAAAACGTTTGGTAGTTCAGTCCATTTTTTTGTTGTTACAGGCACTGAATCAAGGTCATATATTTTAGCAAATTTCAATCCTAGTAAAAAAGGTGAGTGAGTTGAAATAATAAATTGACAGTTATAAAATCTAGCCGATTCTTCAATGAATTGTTTAAGTCTTATTTGGTTTTCTGCAGATAAACTGTTTTCGGGTTCATCTAGAATATATATGCTGTTTTCGGTTATTTCTCTTTGCCAATACATTAAGGCGGATTCTCCATTAGATTGTTCAACGATATTATTGTTTACTAATCTATTTCTTACGAAAGAAGACATTGTTTGACTTCTTGCATCACAACTTTTTTTCAAAGATTCATAATCACTTAAAGAATTTTGGGTGATATTGCTATATTTTGCTTCTAACCATTCTTGGCTTAGATTTTCCTTTTTTCTATTAACGTTAGCGTTTATTGCACGAATATCTAATAGATAATCAAAGATATCATCGCTTGATATCATTTTTATATCGTTGAAGTTTTCGTTATTCCATTCTTCATTGCATTGATCTACATATATTTTAAAATAGTTACCTTTATCTATTTTGTTTTTTCTAGCGGCATGTATTTTTTCTGCGATCATATTTAATAATGTTGTTTTCCCAGAACCGTTACCGCCATAAAATATCGTTATATTATCAAAGTTTATTTTTTCAAATTCTCTAGGTGGAAATAATCCGAGAGGATATGGGGTATTATAGATTCTTCTTGTATCATAACTTGTTGTTATAAAGTGCTCATCTCTAGCAGATAATAAGGAAAAGGATTTTAAATATATCATAATAAAACCTCCAAACTGTTACACGAATATTTTAACGCAGATAAAAAAGTTGTAAAGGAAAATAAGTTGAATTGTTTGGATTTTGCAAGTAATGTGTTATCTTAATAATGGGAGTGATATTGATGCCAAAGAAGGACAATAGAGAAGAAATAGTAAAAGAGTATTATAATAATTATAAAGATGATGAAAGATTTGCTGCTCCTCATCGTAGAGTGGAATTTATAACTACTATGAATTATATTGAGAAGTTTGCAAAAAAGGGAGATAGAATTTTAGAATTAGGTGCAGGTACAGGTACTTATTCTATTTATTTAGCGAAAAAAGGGTATAGAGTTGAAGCGGTTGAATTAAGTGAGCATAACCTAGAAATGCTAAAAATCAATGGTGAAGGCGAAAGTAATTTGACTATTAGACAAGGTGATGCTGTTGAGTTAGGTATGTATACTGATGATTTATTTGATGTTACTTTATCATTAGGTCCTATGTATCATATTTTTAACGAAAAAGAAATGAAGAGCGCTATTAAAGAGGCTGTAAGAGTTACTAAGCCTGGAGGTATAATTATCTTTGCTTATCTTACAAATGATGCTGTATTTGCACGTTATATGGTTCAAAAAGGAAACATTAGTGAATATAAGAAATTATGTGATGGTGATTTCAACTTTAAACCTTTACAAGAAGAAATCTTCTATACAACAAATGTAAAAGATTTTGAAAATATGGTAAACGAAGAAGAAGTTAGTAAAGTTCTTAGTGTTTCTGCAGATGGTATTTCTGAACTATTAGCAGATCAAATTGATGCATTTAATGAAGATGAATATGGAGCTTACTTAGCATATCACTTAGCAAGATGTGAAAGAGAAGAGTTGTTTGGATATACAGCTCATATGCTTTATATTTGTAAGAAAAACGTAGAGTAAAAAAGTGAAGCAATTCACTTTTTATTTTTGGAGGAAAAGATGAAGGATATTACAGTAATTGGATGTGGTAGATGGGGGAGTTTCATTGCTTACTATTTAGATCAAATAGGAAAAAATGTAACTTTATATGGAAGAAGCACATCTAAAGATTTTATTAATTTTAAAAATACAAGAACAAACGGCAAGGTTGTTTTAAAAGATAGTTTAAAGCTAGAAGACAACTTAGAAAAAGCGCTAGAAAATGATGTTATTGTTATATCTATAAATTCACAAGGATTAAGAAACTTAATGAGTGAAATCTCAAGTTTAGGTATAAAAAACAAAACTTTCGTTTTATGTATGAAAGGAATTGAAATTTCTACAGGAAAAAGACTTAGTGAAGTTGTAGAAGAGTTTATTGATGAAACAAGTAATGTTGCAGTTTGGATAGGTCCGGGACATGTTGAAGAATTCGTAAAAGGGGTTCCTAACTGCATGGTTATAGATTCTAAAAGCAAAGAAGTAAAAGAAAGACTTGTAAAGGAATTTTCTAGCAATTTAATACGTTTTTATTATGGTAGTGATTTAATCGGCAATGAGATTGGTGCTGCTAGTAAGAATGTTATTGGTATTGCCGCAGGAATGTTAGATGGCTTTAATTTATCGTCATTAAAAGGGGCTTTAATGTCTAGAGGGACTGTAGAAGTTTCTAGATTTATTAAAGTTATGGGCGGCAATGAGATGTCTGCTTATGGTTTATGTCATTTAGGAGATTATGAGGCTACAGTCTTTAGTAAACATAGTCACAATAGAATGTTTGGAGAACTATTTGTAAAAAAAGAAGAATATGCATCATTAGCAGAAGGTTACTACACTGTTAAAGCCATGATTAATATTGCTAAAGAAAAAAATGTTGAACTTCCAATATGTCAAACAGTGTATAACATTTTATATGAAAACAAAGATCCTAAAGAAGAATTAGATAAATTGTTTATGAGAAGTTTAAAAAAAGAATTTATGTTTTAAAGAAAGCGAGATTACTCGCTTTTTTTGTTTAAACATTGCTTTAAGAAATCATTTAAAATTATGATTGCATTATTATCATATTCCTTCATGATTTCGGGGTGAAATTGTACTCCTAGAATATATTTGGTATTCTTTACTTTTATGGCTTCAATTACTTTATTGCATTTTGCTTCTATTACATAGTTTTTATTGTTTTGTATATGGTAATTGTGTCTACTATTAACGTTTAAAGTATTTAGTTTTAGCAAATTATTAAGATAACCATTTCTTTTTAATTTTATAGGATGCACATAATTTTCATCTAAATTAAAATGCTTTGTTGTATTTAGTTTTTTTATTGTTTTGTTATCAAAATAATAGGCTATTTCTTGCATTCCTAAGCATATTCCAAGTAAAGGAATATCATTTTGGTAACAGTAATCAATAATAAATAAATCTACTTCACTTATTTTTTCTCCACCAGGAAGAATATAACCATCTATATCTTTTATTTGTTCTAATAAAAGTTGTTTGTTTTCTTCTGTTAACTTCATGGAACTGTCAATTATAATTGGAAAATGTTCTTTATTAAATATTTCTAAATATGCAAAAGGAATTCCGTTAGTTTTTGCTTTTAAAGAGGAAATGCTTTCTCGTGTTAAAACACCAATTTTCATAAATATCACCATTAGAATATATGAATAAAATGGCTTTTTGGTGATATTTATTTAATTAGTTTAATTTATTTGTGAAAGAGTAGGGTTTTTAATATTTAAGTGCTAAGATAAAATTAGCGTTATTATTTATTTATGATAAATAATATTATAGTTTAAGGGGGAAAAATTATGGCTACTAGAAGTAAATTAAAGAAAGAAGAAATTGGATTAAACAGTCCAAAAGTTTATAGTAAGTTAAGATCTACGATTGAAACTGCTTTTTATCGTAATACTGTTGTTGAGGTTAAAACATTAAAGCAAGCATATGAACTTGCTAAGAAGTGCCCAGGAACAATTGTTACAGATCAACCAATTGTTAGAGCAAAAGAATTAGGGTTACCTAAAGATGCTAAAGTTTTGTTATTTAATGATGGTTTTATTACAGGTCGTCAAGCAAGACTTAGAAAGTTAGTAGATGATACTAATAGAGAAAAATATGCAGGACAAGTAAGAGAAATTTTATTTAACAGTTCAAGAAAAACAATGTATCATGCGACAGCTTACATTGGTTTAGATAAAGAATTTATGGTTAAGGCTCATTTGTTAGTTCCTCAAGGATATGAGAACACACTTTATTCTTGGTTGTTGAACTTCCAAATTGCTGATGAAGAAACTACAAAATTATACAATGAATCAAAAGTAATTGAAGAAGGAGATATCTTTATTTATTCTGATCCAGATTGTTATACAGCTGATTATCCAGAGGGATTAGCTTTATTTGATTCTGAGTATAACTGTGCTTGTTTATTAGGAATGAGATATTTTGGAGAACATAAGAAAGGTACTCTTACTTTAGGATGGTCTATTGCTCAAAGACAAGGATATACAGCATGTCATGGTGGGCAAAAGAGATTTAACTTTGAAGATGGAAGTAAGAAAGTTGTTTCTGTATTTGGCTTATCTGGTTCAGGTAAATCTACAATTACTTTAAGTAATCATGGTGGTAAAATGGATACAACTGTTTTACATGATGATGCCTTTATTATTAATAATTCAAATGGTTCTTCAGTTTCTTTAGAGCCTTCATATTTTGATAAAACTCAAGATTATCCTTTAACTAATGATCAATCTAAATATTTCTTAACAGTTCAAAACTGTGGTGCTACTATTGATGAAAATGGACATATCGTTCCAGTAACTGAAGATATTTTAAACGGTAATGGAAGAACTGTTAAATCTAAGTTTGCTACTGCTAATAGAGAGTATATGTTTAATGAACCAACAGATGCAATTTTCTGGATTATGAAAGATAATTCTTTACCGCCAGTAGTAAAAATTACTAATTCTTCTTTAGCATCTGCTATGGGAGCAACTCTTGCAACAAAGAGATCTACGGCTGAATATGTTCCAGGAATGGATCCTAATCAATTAGTTATCGTTCCTTATGCTAATCCATTTAGACTATATTCTTTAGCAAAAGACTATGAATCATTTAAATCTTTATTTGAAAATTTAAAGGTTGAATGTTACATAATTAATACAGGATTCTTTGGAGAAGCTAAAGTAACTCCAAAAGTAACTCTTGGATTAATTGAAGATATTGTTAATAATAAAGCTAAATTTGAAAAATTTGGACCATTCTCTTCTTTAGAATATTATAAGATAGATGGTTATGTTCCTAATTTCAAAGATAAAGAATATTGTGAAAATGTAAAAAATCGTATGCAAGATAGATTTGATTTTGTTTCTAAATTAGAAGGAATGGATAAACTTCCAGAAGAAGCTTTAGAAGCAATTAAGAGTGTTCTTGAAGAAATAAAATAGGAGAATATATTATGGGAGTAAAAATCGTTGAAACCGCTTTAAGGGATGGCCATCAATCTTTATTTGCAACAAGAATGACAACTGAAGAGGTTTTATTATCTTTAAGTGAGTTAGATAAAGTTGGATATTACGCTATAGAAATATGGGGTGGAGCAACTTTTGATTCTTGTTTAAGATTTTTGGATGAAGATCCATGGGAAAGACTAAGAAAAGTAAGAAAAGTTTGTAAAAAGACTAAACTTCAAATGTTGCTTAGAGGACAAAATTTATTAGGGTATCGTCACTATGCTGATGATGTAGTAGAAAAATTTGTTGAGAAAGCAATTAAAAATGGTATTGATATTATTCGTGTTTTTGATGCTTTAAATGATATCAGAAATTTAGAATGTGCAGTTAAAGCAACTAAGAAGTATAAAGGTGAATGTCAAATAGCATTAAGTTATACGACAAGTCCAGTGCATACAGTAGAATATTATGTTGAGTTAGCTAAAAAAGTAGAAAGTATGGGCGCAGATTCTTTATGTATTAAAGATATGGCAGGTGTTCTATTACCTGAAGATGCTTATAATTTGATTACTAGTATTAAAGCTAATACAAAACTACCTATAGAATTACATTCTCACTGTACTGGTGGATTAATGGAAATGACTTATTTAAGAGCTATTCAAGCTGGTGTTGATATTATTGACACTGCGTTATCTCCTTTATCTGGAGGTACTTCACAACCTTGTACTGAATCAATTAATTATGCATTAAAAGGAACTGAATACGCTCCTAATTTGGATGAGGAACTATTAATTACTGCGGCGAGTAAACTTCAAAAGGTTAAGGATAAATATTTAGAGAATGGTTTATTAAATCCTAAAGTATTAACATGTAATCCTAATATTTTAAAATATCAAATACCGGGAGGAATGTTATCTAACTTAATTAATCAATTAAAGCAACAAAACGCTTTAGATAAGTTAGATGATGTTTTAAAAGAGGTTCCTAATGTTAGAAAAGATATGGGATATCCTCCTCTTGTAACTCCATTATCACAAATGGTAGGAACTCAAGCTGTTATGAATATATTATCGGGTGAGAGATACAAATTAGTTCCTAAAGAAATTAATGAGTATTTACACGGTAAATATGGTATGTCTCCTTCACCAGTGAATGAAGAAATTAAAGAGAAAATTATCGGTGGTGATAAAGTTATTGATTATAGACCTGCAGATGATTTAAAACCTGAATTTGCTGATTTAAAGAAGCAATATAAAGATTTAATTAAATCTGATGAAGATGTTTTAAGTATTGCTTTATTTAATGAGGTGGCAATTAAGTTTTTACAAAAAAGAAAAGAAGATGAAATTGTAGAAACTATAAATGTTTCAGCTTAGGAGGTGTTTGTGTGTATACACCACTGGGAAATGAATTTGGATTTTTGGATTCAATTATTACATCTGTTGTTTCTATTATAATTGTATTTCTTGTTTTGGCTTTGATAATTGCAATTGCTAGTTTGTTTTCTAAAATCATTATGAAAATAGATGTAAAAAGAAATATTAAGCCAAGAAAAGAAAATAAGATTTTGGAAGAAGATGAAGATGCTGTAGTTGCTACAATTGTGGCATCTATGGATTTTTATAGAGAGACTAATAAACATGCTCGTTTAGTTAAGATAACTAGGGAGGAGGAATAAATAATGAAGACTTATAGAGTTAAGATTAATGGTAAGACATATAACGTTCAATTAGAAGCAATTGAAGAAACTGCAGGGACTCTTGTTAGTAAAGAAGAAGTTAAGAAGGAAGAAGTTGTAACTAGCAGTAAAGATGGAGAAGAGATTCTATCTCCAATTCAAGGGAATGTTTTAAATGTTTTAGTAAAAGAGGGACAAAAAGTAAAAAAAGGTGATGTTCTTGTTATTATTGAAGCAATGAAATTAGAGAATGAAGTTAATGCTCCTAGAGATTGTGAAATTGTAGAAGTTCTAGTTAGTAAAGGACAAACTGCCGAAACTAATCAAGTTTTAGTAAAATTTAAATAGGTGTTAGTATGGGTAAAGTTATTGATATTTTTGTGGAATTTGCTAAATCAACGGGTATTGCTATGTTTTTTGCTGATGGTGGATGGAAAAACCTTATCATGATTGCATTAGCGTGTATTTTACTGTTTTTAGCTATTAAGAAAAAATTTGAACCATATTTACTTTTGCCAATAGCCTTTTCAATGTTACTAGTAAATTTACCAGGTGCAGGAGAGGAACTGTTTGTTAAAACGGGATATTCGACCTTAGATAATCCTTCATCAATAACAGAATACAGTTACTCTGGATTATTTGGTTATTTATATTATGGAGTAAAATTAGGAATATATCCATGTTTAATTTTCTTGTGTATAGGCGCTACTACAGATTTTGCACCACTTATCGCTAATAAGAAAACAATGCTTCTTGGTGCGGCAGCTCAAGTTGGTATATTTATTACTTTTATAGGTGCAATCTTGTTAGGGTTTAATGAGATGGAAGCATCTTCTATTGGTATAATTGGGGGAGCGGATGGACCAACAGCTATTTTGGTTACTTCTAAAATGGCTCCAGAACTATTAAGTGCTATCTCAATTGCTGCTTATTCGTACATGGCTTTAGTTCCGGTTATATTACCTCCAGTAATAAAACTATTAACTACAAAAAAAGAAAGAATAATTAAGATGGAACAAACTAGAGAAGTTTCAAAAACAGAAAAGATTTTGTTTCCAATAATTGTTACTATTGTAGTTATATTATTAGTTCCTTCATGTGCACCATTAATTGGTTGTCTTATGCTAGGTAACTTAATAAAGGAATCTGAAGTTGTTCCTAAACTTACAGAGAATTTATCAAATTCTTTATTATATATTGTTACAATTCTTTTAGGGTTAAGTGTAGGTGCTACAGCAAGTGCAGATACTTTCTTAACTTTAGGAACTTTGAAAATATTTGGATTAGGAATACTAGCGTTTACAATTGCTACAGCAAGTGGAGTTTTAGCAGGTAAACTTATGTGTGTATTAACAAAAGGAAAAGTTAACCCAATGATTGGTGCAGCGGGAGTTTCAGCTGTTCCTATGGCAGCTAGAGTTGTTCAAAAGGTTGGAAAAGAAGAGGATCCTAGTAACTTCTTACTTATGCATGCGATGGGTCCTAATGTTGCGGGAGTAATTGGTTCTGCAGTAGCAGCAGGGGCATTAATGCTTTTGTTCTTATAAGAAAAAAGGCTCTGTTTACAGAGCTTTTATTTTAGGGGTGATAAATTGAAAAAAATACATTTTGAACATATAAATTCTACTTCATCATATTTAAAAGAGAATTATGATAAATACGATAATTTAACGTTTGTTTCTGCTGATTATCAAGAGAATGGCCGTGGTAGAAATGGAAGAGTTTGGAGTAGTGAAGAAGGAGAAAATTTATTATTTTCTATTTTAATTAATGATGAAGTATTGTTCAATAAAACAAGTGATTTATCATTGTCTAGTGCAGTATGTGTTTATAAATGTTTAAAGAATTTTAATATTGATGATGTTTCTATAAAGTGGCCAAATGATGTTTACATTAAGGGAAAAAAGATATCAGGAATACTTTTAGAGAGTGTTTCTTGCGGGAAAGGAATTGAGGCTCTAATTATAGGGGTAGGTATTAATGTTAATTCGGAAAAGTTCACTAATGACTTGATTAATGAGCCGACATCTATGTGCTTAGAGTTAGGAAAAAAAATTGATTTAGATGAAATAAGGCAAGTAATTTATAATGAATTTATTGTTATGATAAATGATATTAAAAATGATAAAAGAAATTATTTAAAGGTTGTTAGAGATAACAATTATTTAAAAGGTAAGAAAGTGTATGCATTAATAGATAATAAAAGAGAATTAGTGGAAGTTATTGATATTAATGATGATAATTCTTTGAAAGTATACGTTAATTCTAACTATTTAAATGTATATTCCGGGGAAGTAACTTTCCATGTTTAAGTTATAGGTGATTGACTTTTTACTTTTTGATTGCTAGAATTGGAAAAGTAGGGGTGGAATTATGATTAATATTCCTAGTGAATGGAAGAAAATTGATGAAAGTAATTACGATAAAATTGGTATTGTAAACAATAAATTTGTTAAGTGTGTAGCATCTTATGGGGTTCAAGATGGAGATGTAGTTTCCGTCATTAACTTTTTTGATTATTCTGCTCATGATGAGGAGTTCTTAGACGAACTTGGAAGATACTATGATGAAATCAATGAAATGAATGAAATTATTGATGGTGATCCTAGTGATGAAGATTATGAATGTACTGCAATATTAAGTAGTTTGTATCATGGTTATATTAATGAATCTAGAGGATTATATTATTTAAGCATTTGCAAAGCTTTGGTGGAAGATGGTTATTCTTATGATATTCAACTATTTAATAAAGGGAATAATGGAATATATTGTTTTGAAATTAGTGTTCCTAGTTTAGATGAAAAAGACATTATAAAAAGCGTAAGTGAAATACCTTACTTTAAAAATGCAATTTCTTGTTTAGAATATATTGCTGATAAGAAATAGAATATGAAAAAAGCACCGATTGGTGCTTTTTTATTATCTTCGTGAATTTAATTTTTCTTTTTCAATTTCTCTTTCAATAGCAGCTTTCTTTTCTTCAAGTTTAGCTAGAGCTTGAGGCATTTTTTCAATTCTTTTCTTCATTGCAGCTTTTCTTGCTGAGTTTACGCCTCCCATTACTGCGCCTGTAGGAAGTGCTATTGCTGCGATAGGAGCAGCTAGTACAGCAGTTAAGGCAATACTTGGTACAGCTAAAGGTGTAGATAATGCACACATTGCTATACGTTGTCCTTTGGTTTCACTTTCCATTGCATCCATGTACATTTCAATTCCAAGCATAGCAGGAAGAAATGCAGCAGGGAGTACTTCAGGAATAAACTCTAAACTTGACAACATTGTGTCTCCGAATCCCTCAATCTTATCACGGGTTTCGCTCATTGATTGAAGTTTTTGGATTTTCTCTTCAATTCTTTGTTTTTCTTTTGTTAGTTTTTCTATAGACATAATTATCACCTACAATTTCATGATATCATTATAGAAATTTTTGTCAATGATTTTTGGGCCGTCAACTTTTTAATTTGTTAACATCTTTTGATTTTTTCTAAATGAGTTTTTATTGCTTTAAAAGTGGTTTCACTTATCACGTGTTCTATTTTGCAGCAGTCTATTTCGCTAGTCTCTTCATCTATTCCTAGTTCTATTAGAAACTCTTTTATTGTTAGGTGTTTTTCATAAATTTTTCTTGCGATTTCTTCACCTTTTGAAGTTAATATGACTTCTCCATAAGAATCTTTTTCTATTAGACCATTTTCTTTTAAAACATTCATTGCTTTGTTTACTCCTGGTTTTGATACGTTTAGATGTTTGGCTATATCAATTGATCGAACTTTTCCTTGTTTTAGTTTTAAAATGTATATAGTCTCTAAATAATCTTCATTAGAATCTGTTAAAAGTTTCATTATAAGCACCTCTTTATGCATAAAGTATACCATATTATTATTTTATAAAATAGGAAAAAGAAACAAAAGTTAACTAAAGTTAACTAAATGCGTTGACCTTTTTAGATTTAAGTGAAATAATATAATTGTAAAAAATTAACCTAGGTTAACTTGAAGGGGTGTCTACTATGAAAATGAGTGGTTTGAAAAAAGGGGAAAAGGGCATTGTAATTTCTGTTAATCATTCAAATAAAAGTTTGAGAAAAAGAATGTTAGATATGGGGATTACTAAAGGTGTTGAGGTGATTATAAAAAAAGTCGCTCCTTTCGGTGATCCTGTGTGTATTGAACTTAGAGGATACGAGTTGTGTTTAAGAAAATCTGATTTGGTGGATGTCGAGGTGAGTAAATTATGAAAATAGCATTAGTGGGTAATCAAAACTGTGGTAAAACAACGTTATTTAATTTACTTACAGGCATGAATCAAAAAATAGGAAATTGGCCAGGAGTTACTGTAGAAAAGAAATTTGGCATAATAAAAGATAGTGAAAATGAACTTGTAGACTTACCTGGGGTTTATTCACTTACTCCTTATAGTGAAGAAGAGAGGATAACTAGAGATTTTATTTTAAATAAGCAATGTGATTTAATAATTAATGTTATAGATGTATCGTGCATTGAAAGAAGTTTGTATTTGACTACTCAATTATTAGAAGTGGATGTTCCTGTTATTGTTGTTTTGAATATGGCGGATTTGTTGGATAAAAAAGGTATAAAAGTTGATGTAAATAGATTGGCAACTTTGTTAGGGGTTAAAGTTGTAAAGGTATCTGCTTTAAAAAATATAGGTGTCGAAGAATTAAAACAGTCATTTGAAGATGTTAAAGTGAATAGTAAAAAAATTTTTTCTAGTGATATTGAAAGTTCTGTAGAATTGATTAGCGAAAGTGTTGAATCTAATAAAAGGTTTATAAGTTTAAAAATTTTAGAAAATGACTTGGAGTATTTAAGAAAAATAGAGAATAATACAGAACTTTTAAATAAAATTAGAATAAATCAAAAGGAAGAAATGGATTCTGTTATTGCAGATCAAAGATATAAATATATAAGTGAGTTAAAAAAAGAGTGTTTTGTTGTTGAAAAAAGAAAGGTGAATATTAGCGAGAAACTAGATAAGGTATTTTTAAATAAATGGTTTGCTTTACCAATATTTGCTTTTATTATGTTTGGTATTTATTATTTGTCAGTTGGAGTGATAGGTAGTGCTACTGTTGATTTGGTAGATGCCTTTGTTGGTTCATTTGGGGATGAGATTTCTTTAATGTTGGAAAAAATAAATACCTCGCCTTGGTTAATTAGTTTGATTGTTGATGGTATAATTGCCGGTGTTGGAGCTGTTTTAAATTTTATACCTCAGCTTATTATTTTGTTTATGTGTATATCATTGCTTGAAACTAGTGGATATATGGCAAGAATTTCATTCTTTTTAGATATGATTTTTAAAAAATTTGGACTTAGTGGTAAGACTTTAGTTCCTTTTATTGTTGGAAGTGGTTGTAGTGTTCCAGGTATTATGGCGACTAGAACTATTGAAAATAAGGATGAAAGAGAGATGGCCATAGTATTAACGCCTTTTATTCCATGTAGCGCTAAACTTCCAATTATTGCCTTGTTTGCAGAATTTTTCTTTCCAAATAGTTCGGGACTTGTTAGTGCGTCTTTATATTTTTTATCTATATTAGTTATCTTGTTATTGTCCTTATTATTGAAGAAGTTTATTTATAGAAATGAGTCTAATAGTTACATAAGTGAATTGCCAGAATATAAGCTTCCAAGTTTAAAATATGTTTTTAAAGATGTTATGGAAAAAGTTTTTTCTTTTATTAAAAGGGCAGGATCTGTTATTTTAGTTGCTTCTATTGTTATTTGGGTTTTATTATCATTCTCTTGGAGATTTGAGTATGGAGTTGAAGTAGAGAATAGCATTTTAGCAAGCATAGGAAAAAGTTTTTCTTGGGTATTTTATCCGATGTTAGGAGAGTTTAGTTGGGAAGCGACAGTAAGTGCAGTTCAAGGGCTAGTAGCGAAAGAACAAGTTGTTGGCTCTATGGCTGTAATTGGTAATATGAGTGAAGATACGTTAAGTAGTATTTCCTTGTTTACAAGTTCCTCATTTGGCTTTTTCACTTCAGCTTCGGCTTATGCATATGTTGTTTTTAATTTGTTTAGTGCCCCATGCTTTGGGGCAATAGGAGCAATGAAAAAAGAATTTGGTAGTTTAAAAAAGACTTTATTAGCGGTCCTTTTACAATGTGTAGTGGCTTGGGTTATTTCTGTATTAATATATATTATAGGTACATTAATCATAGGAGGATGATACTATGACTTTCACAGATATTTTGCTAGTTATATTATTAGCCGCTATTGTTATTGCGGTAATTTATTTTTCATTTATAAAAAACAAAGGAAATCCTTGTTGGAATTGCCCTTATTCTAAAAATTGTAATAAAGCCAAGTGTAAAACTTTAAAGAAAAAATAAGAGATAAATTTAATTAGATTCATATTTATCTTTTTTTTGTCGTGTGTTAAAATTTATAGGGTAAAAATATAATAATGAGGGGGCGTTTTATGGATACTATATTAAAATTAGAACACGTTTCTAAATTGTATGGTGATAATTTAGTTGTTAATAATGCCAGTTTTGAAATAGAAAAAGGCTGTGTTTGTGGCTTGCTAGGTCCTAATGGAGCAGGTAAAACAACAATTATGAAAATTATAATGAATCAAGTTAAATGTGATAATGGTTTTGTTGAGCATGATAGTAATTTGAAAATTAGGTATCTTCAAGATGTTCCGGAGTTTTATGAGTTTTATTCTGTTAAAGAGTATCTAAATTTCATTTTAGAAATTAATAATTATTCTAAAGATAAAGAAAATAGAATAAATGAAGTTTTACTTATGTTAAATCTTGAAAGTCATAGTAATAAGATAGTGAGAAGATTATCTAGAGGACTAAGACAAAAATTAGGTATAGCTTCTGTTATAATTGATGAACCTGATGTTTTAATTTTAGATGAACCGGTATCTGCTCTTGATCCACTTGGAAGAAAAGAGATGTTTGATATTATTTTATCTTTAAAGGGTAAAACAACAGTTATTTTTTCTTCACACATTTTGAATGATATAGAAAGAGTATGTGATAGGGTTATTTTAATAAATAGAGGAAAAATTATTTTAAATAATAAAATTGAAGAATTAGCTTTAGAAAAGAAGACTTTATTAGTCATGTTTAATAGTAGAGAAGATTTATTAAAAGTAAGGGAAGATATTAATTATTCAACTAGATTTAGTGAAAGAATTCAAGATTGTTTAGAGATTGAATGTGATGACGTTTTAAAACTCCAAAAAGAAGTTTTTGAATTATTGATAAAGCATGCTGTAGGAGTAAAATGCATCACCAATAAGAGTGAAAGTTTAGAAGAAATCTTTTTAAGGGAGGTTAAGAAAAATGCGTAATTTTATAATTTTACTTAAGAAGAATTTATTAGAGATGATAAGAAATAAAAGAATTATTATTTTTGGATTGGTTTTTGTAGCAATAAGCATTATTAGTGCATTAACTGCAAAGTTCTTACCTGAATTGTACAAACTGTTACTTGGAAGTATGGAAATGAGCGGAATGTATGTTGTTCAAGAAGGTACGGTAGCAGACTCTTATGTTCAATTTATTGCTAATATGGGAGAGGTTACGGTTTTATTAGTTGCTATTATGTTTGCTAGTACTATAACTAAAGAAAAGACTACAGGGACATATCAAACTTTAAAAATGAATGGTGTTAAGGACCATGAAATTGTTTTATCACATTTTGTTGCCCAAGTTCTTTTGGTAACTTTAAGCTATATTTTGAGTGTAGCAGCACTTGTGGTTTTAAATATTTTATTCTTTAATCAAATAATGGGATTAAGGGGATTTGTAGTTTTGATTTATATTTACTTGTTATTACTTGTGACAATAGGTTTCTCTTTATTGTCTAGTTGTATATGTAAAAAGAGTGGTAAATCATATCTTGTTGTTATTTTGAGTTATTTTGGTTTTATGATATTAGACTTAGTTCCTCGTATTAATAAAGTTAATCCATTTCATTTGTTAACTATTAGTACGGAATTAATGTATACAGAAGCATATGTTTTAAAAGATCATTTATTAACATCATTAAGTTCTTTTGGAATTATCATTATTTTAGTAATACTTTCATTGTTATTTGTAAAAAATAGAATAAACAATAAAAGAGAGATAATGAATGAGGAACATAACGTATAAGGAATATGAAGAGTTTAAAAGTATTGTATTAGAAATTATTAAGACTGATAAGTTCAAGAGTATGAAAGATATAAAGCAGCATAGATTTGCGAATTGTTACGAGCATAGTATCAATGTTGCTACTAAATGTTTTATTTTGTCTAGACGATTAAATTTGAAGATTGATTTGACCTCTCTTATAAGAGGTGCTTTACTCCATGATTTCTATTTATATGATTGGAGAGAAAATAAGAAACAACATTTAAATCATGGATATGTTCATCCTAAAATCGCACTAGAAAATGCTAGGAAAGAATTTGGAAAATTAAATAAGATTGAAGAAGATATTATTTTATCTCATATGTGGCCGGTTACTTTCTTTAGATTCCCTAGATATAAGGAGTCTTATTTAGTTTGTTTTAGTGATAAAATATGTGCGATGAAAGAGTTTTTTGGAGGTACAAGAGATAAGAGGTTAAATAAAAAATTAAAATGATTTACAAATCGTAGAAAGATGATATAATTAATTCATCTGCTGAGAAGAAGAGTAGTACTTATTGATTTTGATATAGAGATCTAATGGTTGGTGGAAATTAGAACAAATAGGTAGGGAACTTGCTTTGGAGCTATACTAGTGATAAGTTAGTATCGTTAGCTTGCGTTAATAGTAATTAAGTGTGTAGAGCAATCTATGAATTAGGATGGTACCGCTTTTTAAATATAGTTTAAGAAGTTCCTATTTTTTATAGGAGCTTTTTTATTTTGAAAAATACTAAGGGGGATAAAGTATGAGTGATTATAAGTTTACTGAAATAGAAAAAAAGTGGCAAAAATATTGGGAGGAAAACGAAACTTTCAAAACTGATGTTTGGGATTTTTCAAAGCCTAAATTTTATGCTTTAGATATGTTTCCATATCCATCAGGAGTAGGATTACATGCAGGACATCCAGAGGGATATACTGCAAGTGATATTGTATGTAGAATGAAGAGAATGCAAGGATTTAATGTTCTTCATCCAATGGGGTATGACTCTTTTGGTTTACCAGCAGAACAATATGCAGTACAAACAGGGAATCATCCAAATGGTTTCACACAAAAGAATGTTGAGTATTTTACTAAACAATTAAAAGAAATTGGGTTTGATTATGATTGGTCAAGAGTTTTTTGTACTAGTGATCCTAGTTACTATAAATGGACTCAATGGATTTTCAAACAATTATATAAAGATGGATATGCTAAATACGTTGATATGCCTGTTAACTGGTGCGAAGAATTAGGTACAGTATTATCTAATGATGAAGTTATTGATGGTAAAAGTGAAAGAGGTGGATACCCTGTTGTTAGAAAGAATATGAGACAACTTTGTATTGACCAAGTTGCTTTTGCAGAAAGACTATTAGAAGGATTAGATGAAATTGATTGGCCTGAATCTACTAAAGAAATGCAACGTAACTGGATCGGTAAATCTACAGGTGTAGAAGTTGATTTTGATATTGTTGGTGGAGGTAAGTTCTCTATTTATACAACATGTATTGAAACTATTTATGGTATTACATTTATGGTTTTAGCACCTGATTGTGATTTAGTTCAAACTTTAATGCCTAGAATTGAAAACAAGAGTGAAGTAAAGAGATATATTGAAGAGACTTTGAAAAAATCTGATATGGATAGAACTGAATTAAATAAAGGTAAGAGTGGGTGTCCATTGAAAGGCATTTATGCTATAAATCCTGTTAATGGTAAAGAAGTTCCTGTTTTCATTGGAGACTTTGTATTAGCTAGTTATGGTACTGGAGCAGTTATGGCTGTTCCTAGCCACGATCAAAGAGACTTTGAGTATGCAGTAGTACACAACATAGATATGATTCAAGTAATTGAGGGTAGAGATGTTAGCGAATGTGCATTTGAAAAACAAGATTACTTAGGAAAAGGATGTAAACTTATTAATTCAGAAGAGTTTACTGGTTTAACTGTAGAGGAAGCAAAAGAAGCGATTACTGATAAATTAGTAAAGAAAGGTATTGCTAGAAAAACTACTAATTACAGATTTAGAGAATGGATTTTCGCAAGACAAAGATATTGGGGAGAACCAGTTCCTATCGTTCATTTAGAGAATGGTGAAGAAATGTTACTTGAAGATGAAGAGTTACCATTAGTATTGCCTGAATTAAGTGATTATAAAGGGCATAACGGCAAAGCTCCATTAGAGAATGCTGAAGAATGGAAAGTGTATTCTAAAAATGGAATTAAGGGTTATAGAGAAACTTCTACAATGCCAGGAAGTGCTGGTAGTAGCTGGTATTTCTTAAGATATATTGATCCACACAATGATAAAGAATTTGCTAATTATGAGTTGTTAAAGCACTGGATGCCAGTTGATTTATATATTGGAGGACCAGAGCATGCGGTAGGACACTTAATGTATTCTAGAATTTGGAATAATTATTTGTTTGATAAAGGATTATCTCCAGTTAAAGAACCATTCAAAAAATTAGTTCACCAAGGTATGATTTTAGGTGAAAATGGAATTAAAATGGGTAAAAGATTCCCTAAATATGTTGTAAACCCTAGTGATATTATAAGTGAGTATGGTGCAGACACTTTAAGACTTTATGAAATGTTTATGGGGCCTCTAGAAGCTTCTAAACCTTGGAGTAAAACCGGTGTTGAAGGTAGTAAAAAATTCTTAGATAGAGTTTGGAGACTATATAACGAAGAAGGAAAAATTAAAGATGAAGAAAATAAAGAGTTAGAGTATATCTATCATTATACAGTTAAGAAAGTTAGCGAGGATTATGAAACATTAAACTTCAATACTGCAATTAGCCAAATGATGATATTCATTAATGCAGTTTATAAACAAGAGGTATTCCCTAAAGAATATGCTTTAGGATTCTTAAAACTTTTAAATCCAGTTGCGCCTCACATTAGTGAAGAGTTAAATGAAATTCTTGGAAGTGAGCAAATTATAGCAACTAGTGAATGGCCAAAATATGATGAATCTAAACTTGTTGTTAATACTGTAGAAATGGCTGTTCAAGTAAATGGTAAACTTAGAGGTACTATTAAAGTAAATGTAGATGAAGATGATGAAAAAGTTAAAGCATATGCGCTTGAAGTTGAAAATGTTAAACGTAACATGGAAGGTAAAGAGTTAAAGAAAATCATTGTTGTTAAAAACAAAATCGTTAATATCGTTGCTATTTAAGAGGTGAGAATTCACCTCTTTTTTTGACAATAAAAGACAATTAAAACTAGTATATTTTTATTGGTGATATTAAATATGAAAGTTAAAGCATTTGACGCTAATCATGAATTAGATTTAGAAGATAGGATAAATAATTTCTTGAAAAATATTAAGGAAGATAAAATCGTGGATATTAAATATAGTCTAAGTGTTGTTGGATTTATGGATAAGGAGCAGATATATTGTTTTAGTGCGCTTATTATTTACAAAGATTAAGGAAAAAACGCAATATTTTTATTAAAGTAAGTGGCAAAAAATGTAATTTTTTTATTTTTGTTATATACTAAGTGTAGATGTTCTTTAAGGAGGTATAAAGATGTATAGAAGGTATATTATTATAGGTGTTGTTTTCTTTCTTCTTATAGGAGCATATTTTATTTTCTTTGATAAAAAAGAAGTGAAAAATGATTATAAAGAGTATTATGCAAAACTAGTAGAAAGACAAGAATTTAATAATTATTTAGATGATGTAAATATTAATATAGAAGAGATTGATAATGGTAATTCTAAGTATACATATATTGTTACTTTTGATGGAGTAAGTTCTACTAAAAGTGATGTTAAAATATTAGTTTTAGATGCAGCTTGTAGCAAAGAAAATATGGAAGTTTTTCCAAGCTTTGGAATAGTAGCAAATAAAGGATATTCTTTAGTAAAATCTGGTGAAGAAAATGAAGGGAATAAACTTTTAAAAGGTGTTAATTTGACGGTTATTGAGGAAGACGAAATAGATTATTTTATAATCTATTTTTCTAGTAATGGTGTAGAAGAATTTGCTAAAGTTCAAGTGAGTAATTAGTTAGTAAATTCATATACTAATTTAGGAGTGATTATAGATGATTTTTAATAGTGTTTTAGATACTATCGGTAATACGCCATTAGTTAGATTGCATAACATTGAAAAGAAGTATAATGTTAAGGGAGAATTGTATGCAAAAGTAGAATTTTATTCTCCAGGTTTATCTAAAAAAGATAGGATAGCAAAATATATAATTGAGAAAGCAATTAAAGAGGGTAAATTAAAAAAAGGACAAACAGTTATTGAGCAAACTAGTGGGAATACAGGTATCGGTCTTGCTTTAGTTTGTTCTATTTTAGGGTATCCTTTTGTGGCTGTTATGTCTAAAGGAAATAGCATTGAAAGAGTTAAAATGATTGAAGCTTTTGGAGGCAAGGTTGAACTTGTAGATAAAGTTAGTAATAGTGAAGGCGTTACTAAAGAAGATATGGAAAAAGTAGAAGCAAGATTTAAGGACTTAACTAGAGAATTAGACGCTTTTCCAGTTAATCAATTTAGTAATGAAGATAATGCTTGGGCACATTATTATTCAACCGGAGAAGAGATTATAAGAGATTTAAAAAACGTTGATGTTTTTGTTGATTATGTTGGTACTGGTGGGTCTTTTGTAGGGATCTCTAAAAGATTAAAAGAAGATCATGATTGCTTGTGTTATAAAGTTGTTCCAAGTCAAAAAAATCATTCGATACAAGGAGGCGGCTACTTCAAGGAAATTCCTTTTGAACAAGAAGGATTGTGTGATGGAGAGATTTATGTAAGTAGTGAAGAATCTTTGAAAATGGCGGAAGAACTAGCTAAATTAGAAGGATTGTATGCAGGAATTAGTAGTGGTGCAAATTTATCTGCAGCACTTAAAGTTTTAAAGGAAAATCCTAATAAAAAAGTTGTGTTTTTACTTAATGATGTTGGGTTAAAATATTTATCGGTTAGCAGGTAATGCTAACCTTTTTTATGCGTTATAAACAAAGTTTATGGAATATATTGTATTTTTTTGACAAAAGGGCTATCTTTAGTATAAAGATAGGAGAGTGATCCCCATGAAAACTTCTGTGAATAAACTTAAAAATTTAATGTCTACAATAATAGGTTGTGTTGTTTTAATATTTGCTTTTTTCTTTGTAGGAATGGTTAATGCTGATAAAAAAGTAGAGGCAGAATCTGCAGTTACGTCATCAATTTCTGTTTCAAACTCATCCATAACTTTTACTATGAGCGATGACAAAGGTATTTCTGGGTGGATGATAATCGCATGCAATTCTACTTCTTCATGTGGATCAAAGTCTTATTCGCATGTGGTATCTCGTATGATAAATTCGCAAGCAGATGGCTCTAAGTATAAATGTTCTAGTGGTTTTTTGGGAATAGGTGCAAATAATACGGATGTTAAAAGTTTAACAGTTACTATAACTGAAGGTAAGTCTGTTTCTTTCACAGGAGATGATTCTGGTGGCCCTTATTCGTGGAGTGGAGAATATAATGGTGGAGGGGGCTATGTTTCTTTTTCAAGTGCTATTTATTTCCAACTATATGTGGATGATTGTAACGATAACAGTGCTGATAAAGGAAAATCAGTCGGAGCGTATTATTTTGTTAGTCCTAGTATTTCAATCTCCATTGATAATAATAACTATGCTAAAACACATGCTGTTAGTGTAAGTTTTTATGGATATGGCGTTAGTAGCTATTATTATCAATGGGTAAAAAAAGATTCAAGTGGAAATCCCGATTATTATATTTATGAAAGTTGTCAATATACTACAACTACAAATACAAGTACTTATTATATGTTTTCTAACACCAGTTCCAGTACTTCTCAAACAATAGGTTCTGGGAAAACCGGATGGTATGTTTTTTGGGTTTGCGTAAAAGATTCTAAAGGTCGGACGTCGGGAAGTAAGGGCGTCACTGCGTATTTGGATAATACTGGTCCGGTATTGAATATACCAAGTTTAGCTAATCCTAGCGGGTGGAAAAAACCAAATGATATATATGTTAATTTTGGTACTAACTCTCCATACGATAATCATTCAGGATTAAATTATGCCAAAATTGCCATTAGTTCATCGTCTTCGCGAACGGCAAGTAACTTGAATTCAGGAAGTTCTTACTACACGCTTGCGCAGTCTGTCACTCCTGGAAATAGGGCTACTTTACCAGCAAGTTCATCAGTTTCATCAGGTACTTATTATTTGTATGTTTGGGCATATGATAATGCTGGAAATTATGATATGTACATGCATTCAACCGCTTATAGTGTAGATAATACAGCGCCAAATAATCCGTCATATACGACGTCAGATACAACATGGAGACAATCTAAAACGGTAACATTATCATCTGGAGATAGTCATAGTGGAGTAAAAGGGTTTTATTATTGTACATATAACACTATGGCGAGCCAAAGCACTTGCACGCCATCAACATATAAATCAGCTAGTAGTTCTAGCGCTAGTATAACTTTGTCGTCAAGCGGTAAATGGTATGTAAGAGCATATGCTGTGGATAATGTGGGGCATACTTCAAGTATAACAACATCAGGCGCGTACTGGATAGATAGCACAGCACCTAGTTTTAGTTCGTTTAGCCAAAATGGAAATAGTACTTATGCTCAATCTCATAGCGCGACTGCAACATATACAGATGCACATAGTGGGGTAAATGCCGTAGAGTACTGTTGGAATACAAGTTCTACAGCTTCAAGCGTGTCTACGTGTACATCAAGTTCTAGTACAATAAGTGGTGTAACTGGGAATTATTATTTACATGTAAGGGCATATGACAAATCGACAAGCAATAATTATAGCGGATGGTCGGTATCAAATGTATTTAAATTGGATAACACTCGTCCAACAGTTTCTTTATCTTCTACAGGTAATTCATCATACGTAAAAGGGGTTAGTGTAACATTAACAACGAGTGATAGTCATAGTGGACCAAAGAATACATATTATTGTTGGAGTACGAGCAGTAGCAGTTGTACCGGAACAGGAACAAGGCCGGAAGTTTCATCAATAACAGCAACATTAACAGGTGTAACTGGAACATACTATTTACTTTATGATGCCCAAGATAATGCAGGGAATTATGCTTATTCAGGTTTTGGTGTAGCAGGCCCATATTATTTAGATAATACATCGCCAACATTTTCATCAAGAACATCTAACGGAAATACTGCATGGGCGAAATCATATACTGTAACAGCGACATATACAGAAGCG
>JBGVRX010000013.1:0-4647 GCA_045128835.1 Bacilli bacterium
TGGAAGTATTGAAGAAATAAAGCCGTTTGTTTTTGAAAGATGTTCTTTAAAGAAGCTAGTTATTAATGAAGGTGTTAAAAGTATTAGTTTAGGATCTTTTTTAGATTGTGAGTTACTTGAAACTGTTTATCTTCCTAAAACAATTGTAGATATAAGTAGAAGGGCCTTTGAAGGGTGTACTTCTTTAAAAACGATATATTATGCAGGTAGTAAAGAAGAATGGGATTTAGTAAAGAAAAATAATTTAACGTGTGAAGTTATTTGTGATTATAAATGTTAATAGGAAATGAAAAAAGGATAGTGGTTACTATCCTTTTTTTATTTCTTCATCAATAAGTTTTAATAGTTCAGCGATTGTTTTTCCATCACTAATTGGTTTAAGTGATTTTTTAGCTTTTGTGTAAATGTGAAGTGGTGGCCTAATTCAATAATGTCTAAAATAAACACGTCATTAAATAGGAAATAAAAGTAATAAATGATATCATTGTTTTTAATGGGGTGATTATATGAAAAAGTTATCTAAGGGAAGAATATGTAGATTCTTTACTGCAGATATAGCAAAGGGTTTATTTAATGGTATGATTGGTAACTACTTATTATACTTTTATCAACCTACTGCTAAGTCAGGTATATTATCGCTATTGCCTGAAAATAAATTTTTAGGGTTCATTACTATAATGGCTTTACTTACAGCGATAGGAAAGGTATTAGATGCAATAAGCGATCCTATAGTAGCGCAACTATCAGATAGATGTACTTCTAAATGGGGTAGAAGAATGCCTTTTTTAAGAATAGGAGCAATACCGTATGCTTTATGTGTATTCTTAGTATTTATGGCACCATTTAATCCAGGTAGTGTTTGGAATGCCATTTGGGTTGGTGTATTCTTAGTGCTTTATTATACGGCTTATACAATCTTCTTTATTCCACATCGTGCATTAGTTCCAGAGATTATTCCTGATCCAAAAGAGAGAGTAGGATATTATGCAATTAGTACAGCTTTCTTTATGGGCTCAAGTGCAGTAATGTATGCGACTACATTATTTGTTAGTTTCTTTAAAGGAATGGGAATGGATCCAATAACAGCATGGAGGACAGTATTTGGTATTTTTGCTTTAGTTGGAGGAATTTGTTTGTTAATTTCAGCATTCGCTTTCCATGAGCCAGATTATATTAGTGAAACATCACATCCAACAGATTCTATTTTTAAATCATTTGGTATTGTTTTGAAAAACAAGAACTTTATTATTTTTAGTTTAGGAGATTTAGCTAGTTATATTTCAATGGCATTCTTCCAAACTTCAATGTTATATTACATAACTATTTTATTAAATATTGAAGAGTCTTTGTCTTTCTTAGTTATGGCTATTGCAATTGTGGCTTCAATTTGTTTGTTCCCATTAATTGTAAAGGTATCTAAGAAGTTTAATAAAAAGACACCTCTTCTTATAGGATCTTGTATATTTGCAGCAGTATTTACATTTATTTTCTTTGCAAATGATATTGCGGCATTAGTTCCTGGTTATGAATTAGTATTAGGTATTATTATGGGATTAACTGTTTCATTTCCATTTGCATGTATTAATATCCTTCCTCAATCAATATTATCGGATATTATTCAGCAAGATACGATTGTTAGTGGTATAAGAAGAGAAGGTATTTTCTCAGCGATTAAAACATTCATTGATAAGATTGCTTATGCAGTAGCTATGATGATTGTTTCTAGTGTACTTGCAATTGGAGCATTAGAGGGAGAAACAGTAGGATTATTAGGTATTAAATTAACTGGTATCTTTGCGTGTGCGTTTAGTATTATTTCTGTTGTGTTCTTTATGATTTATAACGATAAAGCAGTTACTCAAACTATTGAAGAACATAATAAGGAAAAGGAGATTAATTAATTATGTTTTGTTATGTTTTATATGCTCTTTTAGCTATGGTTTGTTTATTTGTTATTTACATTCTTTTAGTAGCAGCTTTAGCTAGTAAAAAACGAACTGTTACTAGTGAAGTAAGAAAAAATGTAAATGAAGAAACTCTTAATGTGTACGTTAATAAATTATCTAAAATGTTAAAGTGTAAAACTGTATATACTGATAATAAAGAGTATGAAAAAGAATTCGAAAATTTTAGAGAAGTATTAAAAAGTGAGTTTCCTTTAATTCACAAATATGGTGAGTTAAAGATGTTTGATGGTTGCTTAGTATTTAAAGTGAGCGGCAAGAATGCAACTAAGAATATTTTGTTAATGTCTCACCATGATGTTGTTTTAGATGAGGGTGAATGGGAGTATCCTGCATTTGAAGCTCAAATCCATGATGGAGCGATATACGCTAGAGGATCCATTGATACAAAAACACCTTTATTTGCAGAACTTCAAGCAGTAGAAGAATTACTAGAAGAAAATTATGAATTTGATGGTTTTAATGTTTATATTGCATCATCTAATAGCGAAGAAGTAAGTGGTCCTGGAATTGTTCTTGCTAAAGAATATTTCTTGGAAAATAATATTTCTTTTGATGTTATTTTAGATGAAGGTGGAGCAATTGTAGAAAAGCAAATGCCTGGTGTTACAAGTAAGAGTGCAATGATCGCAGTGCACGAAAAAGGCAGACACAGTTTTAAATGTGTAGCTAAACCTTTAGTAAAAGGTCATACTGGATTAAACCCTGTAAAAGATAGTCCAGTAGAAAGAATGTCTTATTTTATTAGAGATGTAAAAAAATCTAAAATGTTTAAAAAGAGTTTTTCTAAAGAGGTTGAAGAACTATTTGTTAATCACGCACCTTATATGCCTTTTCCTCTTAGAATCTTATTTTCTAACTTTAAAATATTTAAAGGTCTAATTCTATTTATCTTACCTAAAGTTAGTCCTGTAATTGAAGCAATGTTATCTACGACATTATCATTTACAAAGATAACTTCAAATGATAAAAAAGAAGTTGAAGCAACAGCTTTCTTTAGATGTGTAAGAATTGAAACACTAGAAAAGGAACTTGTTAAATTTAAAGAAATAGCAAATAAATATAATATTGAAGTAGAAGTAGATATTGTTGATTACTGTACTCCTTCAAATAGTGATATGGAAAACTATAAATTAGTAAAGAAAGTATTAAACTCTAACTTCCCTGATGTTATTGTTTCTCCTTTTCTTTTAACTGCTGGAACAGATGCTAGAAGATTAAGTGAAGTATCACCTACAATATTAAGATTTGCACCTATTGATTTAGATAGTAAACAATATAAATCTATTCATAATGTTAATGAACACATTAAGATTAATAATGTTGGAGAATGTGTAGTATTCTACAAAGATTTTATTAAAGAATATAATAAGTAAAAAGATAGTCTTAAAGTAGCGAAAGCGAAATAAGACTTTTTTAATATATTGTTTGTAGACTAGCAAAATGTTAAAATTAAATTAGCGTTTAGGGGGTTAAAATTATGGAACTAATCGAGCAATTAAAAGATAATCCTATTTATAAAAAAGTATTAGCTAAAGCGAATGAATTACATCTTGAGGTTAATATAAATCAAAAACTAATAGGTTTTGGTAAATTTGAAGATTTTTATTTGTTTTATATTTTTTGTGATAAGAATGGTAACATCAATTTTGTTGCAAGAACTGAGTATTCAAAAAAATCAAAACGAATAGAGGCTTTACTTATAGAAGAAAACACAAATATAATTCTTAAAGCTATAGAAAATATTTATAGGGTTTATTTGTTTACTCAAAATAATAGTCTGGATGAAGAGATGGTAAAGGAAGAATTAGAGGAAGATGTTATTGGATTTGTAGAAAACCCAAATACCAAAATAGAACCAAGTGAAGAATACAGAAGAATTTCAATTCAACTTAGTGAAGAAATAGCTAATGTTAGAACTTATTTTGCTAGGCTAGAGAGATTAACGCCTTATTATATTTTCGATAATAAAGTTTTAGAAAGAATAGTGGTAAATCTTCCTACAACAAAAGAATTATTAATGAATGTTAATGGTATAGGTAAAGTTAAAGCAGAAAAGTATGGTGAAAGAATAATCTCTACGATTAAAATGATTGTAAAACAATATCAAATAGATGAATATCAATGGAGGAGATATAAAAGAACAAGAGAACCAGAACCCATTAAACCAGAGCCTTCAAAAGGGCCAGAACAACCATCTCCTCAACCAATTAGTGTAGTGTCATTAATTCTTAGATGCTTGGAAAATAGCATAGATCCTTTTTCAGGGAAGAAAATAGAAGGTTTAAGTAGAGAAACTATATTAAAATTAAAAAGCGAATTAGGATTTGATGGAGAAATAATTGATGATTCAAACACAGATAGCAAACCAAATAAAGAACCTAAAAAGGAACCTAAGAAACCTATAATTTATAGAGATCCAACTAAAACAATAAAGGTTCACGATACCGTAACAGTAGAAGATAATAAAGGGGAATATACATCTACTATTTTTCCTGTTTATTATGAATATAAGCCAGTCAGTGATCCATCTAAACCTGGTAGAATAATTTATGTTATGATTCCTCATTGTGATGCTAATCCGGAATTAAATCAAATTGCAGAAACTGCTCCTCTTGCTTTAGCTGTATTAGGTAAAGTTGAAGGAGAAGAATATGAGTTTAAAGTTAATGAAAAAAGACAC
>JBGVRX010000014.1:0-26251 GCA_045128835.1 Bacilli bacterium
CGCTTCTGTATATGTCGCTGTTACAGTATATGATTTCGCCCATGCAGTATTTCCGTTAGATGTTCTTGATGAAAATGTTGGCGATGTATTATCTAAATAATATGGGCCTGCTACACCAAAACCTGAATAAGCATAATTCCCGGCATTATCTTGGGCATCATAAAATAAATAGTATGTTCCAGTTACTCCTGTCAATGTCGCTGTTATTGATGAAACTTCAGGCCTTGATCCAGAACCAGTACAACTGCTATTACTTGTACTCCAACAATAATATGTATTCTTTGGTCCACTATGTGAATCTGTAGTAGTCAAAGTTACACTTACTCCTTTTACGTATGACGAATTGCTGGTTTGAGAGACCGACACCGTTGGTCGCGTGTTATCAAAATAATAAGGGCCATTTGTTGCAACATTAGAATAATTCCCAGCATTATCAAATGCATATGTTGACAAATAATATACTCCGGTTACTCCGCTTTTTGTTATTGTTGTACTTCCAGTACTAGAAACTTCTGTTCCCGGAGTACATCCTCCCATACTTGTTGTCCAACAATATAATATACTTTTTACTCCACTATGACTATCGCTATAAGATACTGTAATGCTTTTTGATTGCGTATATGTAGTGTCACTAGCAGGTGACACAGATGAAAAACTTGGCGCCGTATTATCCAAATAGTAGGCATTTGTCACGCTCCAACTAGAATAATTGTAATCCGAGCTAGAACTACCTTTAACAGCAGTGTCTCTAGCTCTCGTATGTAAATAATATGTACCAGTTACTCCGCTTATTGTACTAGTGGTAGATGTGCAACTTGATACACTTGATGCTGTACTACTTGTATTCCAACAATATTCTACAGAACCTACGCCACTGTACGAATCAGTATATGTTGCGGTTACCGAATAAGAACGCGCATAACCAGAACTTCCATTAGATGTTCTACTACTAAGATACGGAGCCGTGTTATCTATATAGTAAACAGGTGAAGTTACAACTGCAGAAGTATTCCCAACCGCATCTACTGCATATGTACTCAAATAGTATTTACCCACATGAGTTAATGTATTTTTTATCGATCCGTTAGTTGTATCCTGATACATATTTGATGATGGTGTAGTACCACTAGAAGAGGTGGTATACACTCGATATATTTTCACAACTCCGCTATACGTATCATTATAAGTGATAGTAATATCTCTAGATTTTGCCCACGTTGTACTGCCATTTGGAGAGCGAGAAGCAAACGAAGGTGGCGTTGTATCTATCTTAACAGTAAATGTATTGGTTGCGCAATTTTCAACAAGGTCACACGCTTTAATAGAAATGGATGTTTGACCATCTTGGTCGACCGTCAATGTTACTTTCCTATATGTTGTATCAGTTGTGGATGTAACATATGAAGGCGCTGTAACTGTAAATGGATAAGAAGGGGTTCCAGAAGCATAATATGAACCAGGATAATCAGTTGCTGTTGCAGTTACTGTTTTATTACTTGTCCAATTACTGCTATAACTAGGTACGATTGTTGGAGCTTGTCCATCAGCATAAACATAATATCTACTTGTTGTTTTTACTGTGTTACTCACACAAGCAAATCCATGATTGAATTTAATTGAAAAATCAAAAGAATAAGCATTCCCTACAGTTATATTTATATCACTGTCATTTTTATATTCATTTGTTCCTGTTTGCGTCCCAGATGAATTATATCTTCTCATAGTTACAACAACATTGCAAATACCCGTTCCGCCACTTTCTGTGCCAACGCGTTCAATTGTTATACCTGACAATTGATTTCTATTATAGTAAAGAGAAGTCCCGCTTTTATGTATGTAGTAAACTGATTGAGTATAAAAAATTGTCGCATAAGAACCATCATTTTTTCCCTCAACACGTTCTAATGAGCAAACTCCACCACCACATGCAGCGTTAACCAATCTATTCTCATTAATCATTCCTACTAATAAAAAAGCAAATACTAAAACAATATAACTAAATACTTTAGTTAACATGCTTTTATTTTTGTTTTTGGACACATCTATAGTAAACATAGTAAATCCTCCATTTCATTAACAGCCAATAATCCTCTATTGTCCTTAGTTTACTATTTTATGTCCAAATTTCCAATAAATTGAAAAGACTTTGTTTATAACAAATGTAAAAAAAAGAGCGATTACTCTTTAGGAACAAAAAGAGACAATCGCTTTTTTAAACAACTAATATCAACATCTTTAGCACTATATAAATCACCATCAAGATTCCAATCAACATGCTTATCCGCTTTTATGGAAACATTATTAGCACTGAATACTACTACATCATCACTATCCATACAAGTATTTACACCTTTAACAAATAAATTCCAAATATTAATAGGATTTGCAAGTTCTGGTTTCTTTACAATAACAACATCAAACTTGCCATCACCCAATTTGTTTTGATAATTAAATTTAGAAAATCCTCCGACTGACTTTGTATTTAATACAAGAGTCAAAATAGAATCTTGAGTAAATCTTTTTTTACCAACAGTTATATCCAACTTATGAGAATTTACAGTAAATAATTCTTTAGCCCCTTCCATAAAATAAGCTGCTTTCCCAAATTTTTTTTTCATTCTAGGAGTTGCTTTAAGAGGAGCTGCCGCATATGTACCAAAAGCCCCTGCATAAGCAAAATAACTATCATTAATCTTACATACATCAATTTTTGTTTTGTTTCCAGAAATACATACATTTATTGCTTTCTTTATATTACGAGGAATTTTATAATTGTTTGCCATATCACTAACAGTACCAGAAGGAATAAAACCTAAAGTAGGAGCTTTTTTATTTTCTCCTATTCCTTTTACAACTTCACTAAAAGTTCCATCTCCTCCAGAGAAAATAAGAACATTATATTTTCCACAAGCTTCTCTTGCTAAATCTATAGCGTGACCTGCATATTGAGTAGGAACGATATCCACAACATCGTATGTTTCCTTTAATTTCTTCTCAATATAGTTCATTTTCTTCATTAATTTTTTATTTTTACCACTAAGTGGATTATATATAAACAAACACTTCATACTTAAAACTCCTTTGTAGCATTTCTTATTTATTCAAACCTACTAATAAGATACCTCTTTTCACTATTTTTATCAAGTAATTGACTATCTTGACTTCTTAGGTTCACTAGTAAATTTCTTAACTTTATCAATATATTTTATTCCGTCTCTATAACCCAAATTATAAATATCTCTAATTTTATCCATATCTTTCTCTAAATGAGAAATATTTAAGTTTTCCTCTGGTCTTATAACGATTATTTTTCCTGCTTCTTCTAATCTATCAACAAGTTCCATTGACTTATCATAAAGTTCAATTCTCTTTTCCATTGTTTCAATAAGTTTAGGATATTTTTTATATTTCCATTTATAAAGTTTAGCAAATTTAGTAGGACCTAAAACATATCCTTTAGGTCTAGTTAAAACAACTACATTATTAGTAAATCCATCTTCAATTGCTCTTCTTAAAGGTATACCATCTGCTACTCCGCCATCAGTCAAAATCTTCCCATCAACTTTAACTAGTTTAGTAAATAAAGGTAATGCCGCACTTGCTTTTACATAATCAGCATCTTCTTTTAAATCTCTTACTCTAGCGTATACCGCTTCTCCAGTTTCACAATCAGTACTTACTGCATAAAACTCATCGCAATACTTTTCAAAAGCATCATAATCAAATGGATCCAATTCATTATTAACTTCATTAAAAATAAAATCCACATTAAAAACATTTCCATTAGTAAGAACTTTAGCCATATTAATATATCTCTTATCATTTAAATATGTCGTATTAACTCTAAATGTTCTTCCCTTTTGTCTTGATAAATAAGAAAGGGCATTATAACACCCTGCACTAACTGCATAAATATTATTTATGTAAACACCATTATCCATGAAAGCATCTAACACTCCACTAGTGTACATACCTCTCATTCCGCCACCTTGTAAAACTAAACATGATTTCTTCATTTGCATCACCCACAATATAATTGTACTACATTTTTGTAAATAAAAAAGGGGAAATTTATCATTTGTCTAAATTAACCCAAATTATTGCCCCCATTGGATGAATATAACTTTTTGGCTCATCATATATATAAGGATTTTTAACAACCCATGCATATGTGTTTTTATATGGTAACTCATCTACTTTTGTCCCATAAAGATTTTGATGATACTCATTATATTTATCTAAATCTAATTTAAGACAATCTACTAGTTCAACCTCACCATAAATCTTTTTACTTCCACTTTTTATTAAAGCTATCTTACCTCTAATATTGGTGTTACTTCCACGTATCTCCCACTTCTTTTTACCTTCTAAAATAAGTTCGATGTAAGGAGATTTAATAATTAATCCTCTCATTATTTCACTTCATTATACATTAATAACTTAACATTTTCGCATAGCATTTTAGCATTCTTTACACCTTTTAGTCTAAATCCATCTAAGTCATTATATGTTCCTATAACTATATCGCCATAATTGAATATTTTTCCTAAAAGCTCACTGCTATAAGTTATTGTTGTTGCTTTATTTATAGGCATAGATTTAGTAAAAGTTTTAAAAATAAAACCAGCTTTATACTCAATCCTATCTTTATAAACATATATTCTCATTCCTATAACACTAACAATCCACCCCACTAAAAAAACAAAAAAAACAATCCCTAGTGCATAATGAATAAACCAAGCAAATACATCAATAATAAAATATAAAAATATATCTAAATTCCATAAACTAACTCTTGTTTTATATAAACATTCTTCCATTTAATCTCTCTCCTTTATCAAGCAAAAAACTATTAGCTAAGCCAATAGTTTTACATTTTTTCAACTTTTTTTGCTGCTAGCACTACTAATTCTTTAATAAGTTCCTCATCTTTTACAACTTCTAATTCTCCGCCATCAAAAAATTCAGCAAATATATATTCTGGTTTTTCTGAAACACTTGCTAAAAATAAATATTTTTTCTCATTTAAAACATGCGTTGACAAAACAAGAAATTTTGCCCCACCGTTTATCTCAATATAATCCATTAATTATCTCCCTTTTCTTCCTGTCTTTTTCAATTCTTCTTTTGCTTGTCTAATTCCTTCATCTGCTTTTTTCATTTTCTTTTTACTAACTTTCTCTACACCATCAGAATAACTAACAAATGGAGAAGTAACCACACCAGCAAGTCCTGCTGCAGAGCCAATAACAAGTGGAACAAAAGATGCCACAACAAACTCAACTGGAGCACCTAGCATTTTTCCGGCAATTGCAGCACCAAAACCGACAACAGCAACCCCTAAAGATCCCGCAGTTATACCATTAACAACCTTTCTAGTTTGATTAGTTGCAGATTCTTTTAACTCCTCTTTTGCCAATACTTTAGCATTTTCTAAATCTTTTATAACGCCTTTTAAAAACAATTCTTTTTCTTCAGGAGAAATATCTCTAAATCTCTTAGTTATTTCCCATTTTTCTTCAGCACTGTATATTGATGAAGTCATACTCATTTTAATCAACTCCCTATATAATCAGTATATCATTTATATAATTCATTTAAAATCATTAATCATTTTTTTGCACAAAAAAAGAATATCATTTTTCAGATATTCTTTTTCTCTCTTAAAATTGTAATTTTAAACTTTCTCTAGCTGCTTCTTCTGCTTCATATAATTGAGCTTCTTTAAAACTGAACATACTAGCAATAATAGAACTAGGGAATACTTCTCTCATTGTATTATAAGTAGTTACTACATCATTGTAGAATTGTCTTGAATAAGCAATTTTGTCTTCTGTTGAAGATAACTCACTCATAATTTTAGAGAAATGTTCATTAGCTTTTAATTCTGGATATTGCTCAGAAACAGCAATCAATCTAGATAAAGCTCCACTTAACATAGAATCTGCTTTAGCAACACCTTTGATGTCACCTTCAGAACTAGCTTGTTGATAAACTGTTCTAGCTTTTGCAAAAGCTTCGAAGATTCCACCTTCATGTTTAGCGTAACCTTTAGCGATCTCTGCTAAGTTTGGGATTAATTCGTATTTTCTTTTTAATTGAACATCAATTTGGCTCCATTGATTTTTAACTCTAAGTCTTGCTTTAACTAACTTATTGTATGTTTTAATAAGCCATGCAACTAATGCAATAATTAAAACGATAACTATACCAATAATAATCCATTTAACCATTAATCATCACTCCTTAGTAAAATCATACTATTAAAGTGTTTCTTTTACAACTAATTGGATTAATTATTTAATTAGTTCCGAAAGATTATCTACTTTCAATAAATTTTTTACACTTAAAATATTAACATTAAAAACTTCATACCCTAATGGAATGTTTATTTTCACACCACTATAATCAAAATTAATATTTAGTGAAATATTATCTTTTTTAAAAGATAATTGTCTAACTAAATATGTGTCATCTAAATTCAAGTTTAAATTTTTATAATTAATTTCATATCCATCACTAATCTTACTTACTCTTTCACTAATCGAATTAAAATCAACATCATCTAGTGTTTTATTATTAATAACATCTTTAATCTTTTCATAACTAACTACTATTCCTTTTGAAGATAAAATATTACATATTTCCTTAACATAGTTATCCACACTATCCTTTACTACTACATTCGTATTCTTATAAAAATAACTTAGATAAATATTACCATTTTTTAAATATAAATGATTGTTATCAAACTCTATGTATAATAAACTATTCGCTATTGTATCTTTTACAATTACCTTACCACTAAATTCATATGTCTTACCATCTATACTAACTCCACCATTAAACGATACACTTTTGATTTCTTTTGAAGCAACTTTTAAATTGTGTGCTATATTTTCTTTACTAGTTGGAGCTAAATACTCTACATTTGAAACATTTGTTTGTCCCTTATTATTACACCCTCCAATAGCAAATATACTAAATACTAAAGTTAAAAAACTAATTATTCTTTTCATCTAAAGTTTCCCCCTATAATATTTTTGAATAAATTCATCATATTCCCTCCACCTTTCTTCTTTAACAGGAAATTTTCTGCCATCTTCAAATTCTAAAATCAACATTTTTTTATTATCACCATCTAAATAAAAATAGTTTTTTAGAAGACCACTTTTAATTAATTTTTTATTTCTCCCGTGATAACTAAAATATGACATTCAATCACCATTAATATTTTTTGTTTTTATTCTTTTTTTATACATTTTATAAGCAAAAAACGAAAATATAATTATTAACAAAATTAAAAATATAACATATTTATAACTCTTATAATTCTCACTAATAACATTCCAATTACTAGCTAAAAGATATCCTCCTCCAATTAGAGCAAAATTCCATATCGCTATCCCTAATATCGAATAAAAAGAATATCTAAACAAGCTTTGTTTAAACATGCCTGCAAAAAACGAAACATATGTTCTAAAAAGAGGAATTACTCTACCAATCATAACCGATAAATTTCCATTTTTATAAAAAAAATTATATGTCGCATCTAATCCTTTTTTCCAAGACGGAAACTTATTATATATCTTATTAAATACGACACTTCCTCCATAATAACCAACAAAGTAGCAAATTAGAGAACCTAAATATCCAATTATGACACTAAGAGATATTACTGCAAGTAAGTTATAATCATTAGAGTCCGTAACATAACCAAGGAAAGGAAGTAATATCTCACTCGGTAGAGGCAAACAAGCATATTCTAAAAGCACAAGTATAAATAAAACTAAAATTCCATATTTATTAAATAAAGATAAAACAACCTGCATAAGAATCACCTTTTAAATTATATTTATCAAAGTTGAAACCTATACTAAAAAATTATTCGTTACAAATAAAAACTCATCCTTAATATATTATTGAAAGGATGATATATTATGAAAAAATTTATTTACACACTTATATTCGCTTTATTTTTTATATTACTTAATGTGGTAAAAATAAGTGCCGAAACTGGAACATGCATTATTACTCAACAAAATTTAATTTATGAAGTACAAACCCCATTCTATTGGTACCACGCAACCTATGAGAACTTATACAACGATGCGATGGTAGCAACAGAAAACTACTATCACACTTATTCTCTAATAGAAGGCAAAAATGGTTGTGAAAGAATTACAGGAAACGCTCCAACTTATGAAAGAGGAATAAATAAAAACAGTTTAAGCAGTAGAACAACTAGTTACTATTACAATAACGAATTATTAGCAGATAGCAAACAAATATATACTGGAGCAAGAAATCTATTCAAAATTCCCACTTTACTAAATAAAGATGGATTTGAAATAACAGCAACTTACATCTCTTTAGATGAATTACCTCCAATAATTGCTACAGATGAAACAAACGCCATAATAATAGCTAAAGTAAAAGAAAAGATTTCTATTGCTTCTATACAATCAAAAATAACGGCCTATGATGAAGTGGATGGAGTAATTGAAGTAGAAGTTTTTGAAGATAATTATTCTTCTAATTACGCCACATTAGGAACATATTCAATTATATTTTCTGCAACAGACAAAAGTGGTAACATAGCAAAACTAACAATAAATATCAAAGTCATTGATTCTACTTCCCCTATAATAACTGGACAATCTTCTTTAATCAGTTACATGTCTAACCCACTAACCACAGAACAAATAAAAAATGTTCTTACAATAACAGACAATTATGATACAAACCTAAAAAATTTAATAATAAAAACAGATAACTATTCTTCTAATAAAACTAATGAAGGAACTTTTGACATTTCTTTTATAACTTATGATAATTCAAATAACGAAAGTAAACCTTTTGTAGTCTCTATAAAAATAGTAGATGATATCGCGCCTATTATAAGTGGGAATTCTTCATATTCAATAAATGTTAAAACTTTACTTGATATAGAAACTATACTATCTCAATTAACAATAACTGACAATATAGATTCTTCTCCTACTTATGAAATAACCGCAGATACATACTCTAGCAATTATTATAAAGTAGGAATATATCAAGTAACTGTAGTTGCAACAGATAAAAACAATAACACTTCCCTTCCTTTTATTTTAAATATTGTCACAGAAGACATCGATGAACCAATCTTTTATATAAGCCAAAAGTTTATTGGCGTAAATTCATCATTTGAAGTTCCTGTTGAAGAACTAATAACAATTGTTAATGAGTTAAATAATATAGAAAGTGAGCAAGTTATCCACACTTCAATTTTAGAAAATACTTACAGTGATAACTTTTCTACACCTGGAACATATACTTTAAAAATAAAATATGAATACGAAAATAGAGAAGAATTAATCATAGAATCAAATGTTGTTGTATCTAACTATATTGAACAAAATAAAAACACCCCAAAGAAAACTCTTTGGAGTGTAATTAAAGATTTTATTTTAAAAATATGGAATTACATTAAGCAAATTTTCATCTTTTTTAAAAAATTAATCTAAATTATAGAATGCATTTATACCAGCATATTTAGCTGCTGCTTCTAATTCTTCTTCGATTCTTAATAATTCATTATACTTAGCAATTCTATCTGTTCTAGCAAGAGAACCGGTTTTGATTTGTCCGGCATTGAAAGCTACTGCTACATGAGAAATTGTTGTATCTTCACTTTCTCCTGATCTATGAGAAACAACTGGAGTATATCCTGCTTTTTTAGCCATTTCCATTGCATCAAAAGTTTCAGTAAGAGTACCGATTTGATTTAACTTAATAAGAATTGAGTTAGCAATACCCTTTTTGATACCTTCACTTAAAATTGCTGGATTAGTAACGAATAAATCATCACCAACGATTTGAACTCTATCACCTAATAATTCAGTTAATAGTTTCCATCCATCCCAGTCGAATTGATCCAATCCATCTTCAATAGATATGATTGGATATTTTTTTACTAAATAATCATAGTATTCTACTAATTCAGATGCCATTAATTGTTTTCCATCAACTTTATATGTATTAGTTGCAGAATCATATAATTCACTTGCAGCAACGTCTAATGCTAATTTAACATCAGTTCCAGGAGTATATCCTGCTCTTGTAATTGCTTCCATGATGCATTTTAATGCTTCTTCATTATTTTCTAATTTAGGAGCAAATCCTCCTTCATCACCAACAGCTGTTGATAAACCTTTTTCTTTAAGAACGTTCTTTAAGTTATGATATACTTCAGCACCCATTCTTAATGCTTCTCTAAATGTAGGAGCACCAACAGGCATAATCATAAACTCTTGAATATCTGTACAGAAGTTAGCATGTGCTCCACCATTCATGATATTCATCATTGGAGTTGGAAGAGTTTTTGCGTTAAATCCACCCAAGTATCTATATAAAGATAAATTATAGAAGTTAGCTGCAGCGTGTGCACAAGCTAATGAAACACCTAAAATGGCATTAGCACCTAATTTAGATTTATTAGGAGTTCCATCTAATTCGATCATAGCTTTATCAATTGCAACTTGATCATCAACTAACATTCCTACGATATGTGGAGCAATGATGTCATTAACATTTTTAACTGCTTTTAATACACCTTTACCCATATATCTAGACTTATCGCCATCTCTTAATTCTAATGCTTCTTTTTCACCAGTTGAAGCACCACTTGGAACGATTGCTTTACCCCAAGCTCCTGAAACTGTAACAACCTCAACTTCTACAGTTGGGTTTCCTCTAGAGTCTAAAACTTCTCTAGCAAAAATACCTTTAATTTGTGACATTATTTTTCCCCCTTTTCTATAATTAGATTTTCTCCTGTCATGTCTTCAGGTTTATTTTCTCCTAAAACATATAAAATTGTTGGAGCTATATCTGCAAGTTTTCCTTTTTCTTTTAAGGCATAGGTTTTATCTGTAACAATAAATGGAACGGGGCTTGTAGTGTGACTACTAACCAAATTATTTTCCAAATCATATACAATATCAGCATTACCGTGATCGGCAGTAACTAACATAACTCCTCCAACCTTTTTATTAGCTTCATAAACTCTACCAACACATTCATCAACAACTTCAACAGCTTTTACCACACTATCCCAAACAGCAGTATGTCCAACCATATCACAGTTAGCAAAGTTTACAATGATAACATCATATTTTTCACTTTCTATAGCTTCAACTAATTTATCGCATACTTCATAAGCAGACATTTCTGGTTTCAAGTCGTATGTAGCAACTTTAGGTGAATTAATTAATATTCGATCACAATTATTAAGTTGTGCTCTTTCTACACCATCATAATTTTTCGTTCCATCAAAAAAGAATGTTACATGGGCATATTTTTCTGTTTCTGCAATTCTTAATTGCTTGTAATTTTTATTAGCTAAATATTCACCAAGAATATTATTTAATTCATCTAATTTAAAGGCAATATCTCCTTTTACTGATTCACTATATTTCATCATGCAAACATAACAAATATTTTCTAATTTTGTTTCTACATTTACCTTATCAGCAATCTCCTCCACGTTTGTGATCATTGTTGATATTTCAATCGCTCTATCTGGTCTAAAATTCATAAAAATAATTGAATCATTATTTTTTATTCCTTCTGTTAAATTTTTATTATATGCAGGCATTACAAATTCATCTGAACTATCCCATCCATCTTGTTTTAATCTTGCATATTCAGATTCAACATATTCTACTGGAGAATCAAAAGAATTACCTTTTAAATCAACCATTGCTTGATAAGACTTATAAACCCTTTCATAATTTTTATCTCTATCCATCGCGTAGTATCTACCAGAAATAGAGGCTATTACTCCTAAATTTAACTCTTTAATCTTTTCTTCAACAACCTTAAAATACTTACTAGAACTTTGTGGAGCAACATCTCTACCATCTAAGAACATATGCAAATACAAGTTTTGAACATTTTCTTTTTTTGCCATATCCATCATCGCTAATAAATGATTAATATGTGAGTGAACCCCACCATCACTTAGCAAACAAAATACATGCAATGTTGAATTATTAGTTTTTGAATGATTAATAGCATTTAGCAATTTTTCATTTTCAAAAAAAGTTCCTTCTTTAATCTTTTTGTTTATTAACGACAAAGACTGGTAGACTACTCTACCAGCCCCTATGTTCATATGTCCAACTTCACTGTTCCCCATTTGGCCCTCAGGTAAACCAACTTGTTCACCACTTGCCTCTAATAAAATATTTGGGTATTCTCTTTTTAAATAATCAAGATTAGGAGTATGAGCTTGTTTGATGGCGTTTCCGTATACAACTTCATCTCTTATTCCAAAACCATCCATTATACATAGAACAACTTTTTTTCCCATACTCTCACCTCAATCTACTCTAACAAATTATCTATCATTTCAATAAATGAATCAGCTTTTAATGATGCTCCTCCAACTAATGCGCCATCAATGTTTTCATCATCAACATATTCTTTAACATTATTTGGTTTTACAGATCCACCATATAACACATAAACAGATTCACCAACATCTTTACCATATTTATCACTAATAACATCTGTTATATATCCACAAACCTCACTAGCAATTTCCTTTGTAGCATTCTTACCGGTTCCTATTGACCATACTGGTTCATAGGCAATAGTTAAACGAGAAATATATTCTTTAGATAAACCTGCAATTCCTTCTAAAACTTGCTTTTTTACAACTTCTTTAGTTTTACCTTTCTCATACTCTGCAAGAGTTTCTCCTACACAATATAAAGAGTTAAAACCGTGTTTTTCTAATGCTTTCATTTTCTTGTTACAAGTTTCATTTGTCTCACCAAAATATTGTCTTCTTTCGCTGTGACCAACTAAACTAGCAGTAACTCCGATTTCTTCTAACATAACAGGACTAACTTCACCAGTAAAAGCTCCGTTATCTTCAAAATGAACATTTTGAGCAAATGTAATAATTCCTGTACCTAATTTTTTTAAAATCGGTAAGCATATAAATGAAGGTGCAATACCAACGATAATTTCTTCTTTTGCAACTTCTATTGCTTTATTATTAACTTTTGAAACAAAATCTATCGTTTCTGCAATAGTTTTGTTCATCTTCCAGTTTCCAACAAGTATTTTTCTTTTCATAAAAATCTCCTTATTTATCTTGAATTATTTCGATTCCAGGTAAAACACCATCGTTTTCAATCATTTCTAGTGAAGCTCCTCCACCAGTTGAAACGTGACTAAACTTATCTTTAAAGCCTAATTGTTTAGCAGCAGAAGCACTATCTCCTCCACCAATAACACTAAATGCTTTCTTTAAATTAGCAATGCTTTCGCAAACTTTCTTTGTTCCTTCTGCATACATTTCTTTTTCAAAAACTCCCATAGGACCATTCCAGAAAACAACTTTAGCATTTGCCAATTCACTATCATAATAAGCTCTTGTCTTTGGACCTATATCAAATCCATAGAAAGTAAGAGGTATATTTTCATTAATTGTAGGAATGCTTTCATCACTTTCCATATCAAAAGACACGATGTGGTCTATTGGTAAAATGATTTTGTTCTTACCCTTAGTTAAACACTTTTTAGCAAAACTAATTTGCTCATCTTCTACTAAAGACTTTCCTACTTCAACACCTTTAGCTTTTAGGAATGTATAAGCCATAGCTCCACCGATAATAATCTTATCAGCCTTATTTAATAATCCTTCGATAACGTTAATCTTATCACTAACTTTTGCACCACCAAGAACAGCTACATAAGGATGTTCTTTAGCTTCAACACATTTAGTTAAAGATTCAATTTCTTTTTCCATTAAGAAACCAATTGCAGTTTCTTTTCCTTCTTTATTTAAAAGTTCAGGAACACCATATGTTGAAGAGTGAGCTCTGTGTGCACTACCAAATGCATCCATAACGAACACATCAATATTTTTAGCCATCTTTTTAGATAACTCGGCATCATTTTTACTTTCACCTTTTTCATATCTAGTGTTTTGAAGAAGCATAACTTCACCATTTTTTAGTGATTTAAGTGTACTATCAACTTTTGCACCATATACTTCATCAACATATTTAATTTCTTGTCCTAACAATTTTTCTAAAGTTGAAACAACAAATTTCATATCATTTTTCTTTTTATTTTCTTCACATTTTACAGGATCTTTATGATCTACTTTACCTAAATGTGAACATAATACAACTTTTGCACCTTTTTCAACTAAATATTTAATTGTAGGAATAGCTTCCTTTACACGGTTATCATCTTTAACAACGCCATCTTTTAAAGGAACATTAAAATCTACTCTTACAAGAACTTTCTTTCCTTTTAATTCAATATCTTTAATTGTCTTTTTCATCGATTAATTCCTTTCTTATGAAAGAGTACTACTTTCAATTATTATTTAAGAACTTCAGCTAATTTTTTAGCAATACGCATGAATTGGCAAGTATAAGAATACTCGTTATCATACCAAGCAACTAATTTTACATATTGCTTTCCTTCTGGTAATTCTAAAACAACTGTTTGTGTAGCATCAAATAAAGAACCATTATCGATACCAATAATATCACTTGAAACAACTTGGTCTTCTGTATAACCTAAAACATCTTTTAAGTATGTTTCACTAGCTTCTTTCATTGCTTCATTAATCATTTCTTTTGTTACGTTTGTTTTTAAAGTTAAAGTTAAATCTACTAAAGAACCATCGATTACTGGAACACGAAGAGCTCCACCTTGTAATTTTCCTTTCATTGAAGGTAAAACTAAGTGTAATGCTTTTGCAGCTCCTGTGCTTGTAGGAACGATGTTTGCAGCACTTGCTCTTCCTCTTCTGAAGTCTTTTTCTTTAACTAAGTCTAATGTAGTTTGGTCATTTGTGTAAGCATGAACAGTTGTCATGAATCCACCTTCAACACCAAATTTTTCTTCTAGAACTTTCATAACTGGAGCTAAGCAGTTAGTTGTACAGCTTGCACCAGAAATAACTGTCATATCTTTAGTTAATTCATTATCATTTACACCATATACAAATGTAGGAGTTTCTTTATCAGCAGGAGCACTAATTACAACACCTTTAGCTCCACCAACGCTAACATGTACACCAGCATCTTCTTTTCCTCTGAAACGACCTGTACATTCTAAAACAATCTCTGCACCGTAATCAGACCATTTAATGTTGTTAGGATCTTTTTCTCCGATAACTGGAATCTTTCTTCCATCAAAAATTATATTTTTGTCATCTGACTCAATTGTATGTCCTTTGAATATTTTTTGTGCACTATCGTATTTTAATAAATAAGCTAAGTTTTTAGCACTAGATAAATCGTTGATAGCTACTACTTCAAATTCACCTGTATCTACTCCTCTTCTAAATGCTAGACGACCAATACGTCCAAAACCGTTAATTGCAACTTTTATTGCCATGTTAATTTCCCCCTTTTAATATTTTTTAACACAATTTAATTATAATTCAATAATATTCCATGGTCAATTATTTGACCCTATAAATGAAAGCAAAAAAGCTACTATAAATAGTAGCCTTTTTCATTAAACAGATGCTCTGTCCATTATGTATTTTCTAAATTTTTCTTCTAATTGTAAATATCTTTCACTGTCTTTATTTTTTACGCACTCTAACAAAGTTCTAATTTGAGTATCATCGCTAAAATTCTCATTAATATAAATATCCGCTAATCCTAAATATGCTTCATCTGGATACTTAATCATTGCTTTTTGATACCAATAGATTGATTGATTTGCATCTCTTGTTTTATACAATCTAGCTGCCTCTAATTGTGCTTCAACATTATCTTGATTTGCTGCCTTCAAATAATATTTCAAAGCTAAATATTCATTCTTTTCTACACCAATTCCATCTTCATAACAATATGCTAAATTTAATGCGGCGATTGAAGAATTGTTATTAACAGCTCTTTCTAACCAATATACACCAAAATCAACATTTTGATTCAATCCTCTACCGTTTAAATAACATAAAGCTAAATTACATTGAGCTTGGGCGTTGTCTTTGTCTGCAGCCTTTTGATACCAATAAACAGCTTTTTCGATGTCTTTATTAGTTAATCTACCATGATAGTAATTATAACCTAATTTATACATAGATAACGCATCACCTAGTTCTGCAGCCTTCAACAATAAATCATTTGTCTCTTCTAATTCATCTCTTTCATAATATTTAGAAAGAAGTATTATTGCATCTAAACAATTATTTTCACTAGATATTTTCAAACATTCTATTGCTCTTTCTTCATCAACTTCCACACCATATCCTTCTAAATATGCTATAGCAATATAGTATTGTGCTTGGGCATGTCCTTTTTTAGCAGCTTCACTAAAATATCTTAAAGCTTTAGGATAATTTATTTCAAAGTATTTACCATCAAAATAATATTTTCCTAATTCAAATTGAACGTTTATATCATTACTTCCCTTTTCTAACCATATCAAAGCCTTTTCTTCTTCGCCTTTTTCTAAATAAATACTCGAAAGTTTAATTGCTGCTTCATAATACCCGTTTTCAACAGCTCTTTGAAAACAATCTATAGCAAATCCCATATTTTTTCTAAATTCACCATCGTTTTCATAAATTAAACCTAACTCATAAAACGACCTGCCATGACCATTTTTACCAGCATCTTCAAAACATGATATAGCTTTTTCTAAGTCTTGGCTAACTCCATACCCACTCTTGTAACACATACCTAAATTAAATAAAGCAGTAGTATTACCAAGTTCTGCTACCTCTTTATATAACTCAACGCCTTTTTTCTCGTCAATCTTAGTTCCTATTCCATTGCAATAACAATAACCTAAATTAACCTTGGCATTTAAATGATCTTCAGCGCTTGCTTCATTAAACCAGTAAAAAGATTTTTCATCATCCTTCTCTGTTCCAACTCCACCTCTATACATAACTCCTAAATTATATTTTGCCTCAACATCTCCAAGAGTAGCAGCCTTACTATATAACATAAATGCTTCTTTCTCATCAATTTCTACACCTAAACCTTCTTTGTATAAAAAAGCTAATTTAGAAGTAGCTGTTGCATTACCATAGTTAGATGCCTTGTTATACCAATAGATTGCTTTTGTATAGTCTTGTTTTACTGCTAATCCTTCAAAATAATAATCTCCAACTTTTAATTGTGCACTTGGAATTTCATTCTCTGCTGCCTCTAAATACCAACGAAAAGCATCTTTATATTTCTCCTCTTCTTCATATTTAGCAGCTACAGTCATTTTAGCATCAAAATTATCTTTTTTAGCTTCTTTTAAAACATCTTTAAATTCTTTATCCATAACTAAACCTCCAAGCTAACACCTATATTTTAAACCATTAAATCAAATTCTTCAATCTAAAAATATTTGGTATATTTTTCACATATTTTCCAATATTTATAAAGAGGAGGAATTCAAATGAATATTATACCTACAGTAATAAGCAAAACCATGGAAGGAGAAAGAGCATACGATATCTTTTCCTTGCTTCTTAATGAAAGAATTATTTTATTAACTGGAGAAATTAACGATAGTACCGCTGCATCTATTGTAGCGCAACTACTATATTTATCTTCTAAAGATTTAAAAAAGGATATTTATTTATATATAAATTCACCTGGAGGAAGCATAACTGCCGGAATGGCTATATATGATACTATGAATTTCATAAAATGCGACGTTTCCACTATATGTGTAGGAATGTGCGCTAGTATGGGTGCCTTCTTGCTTTCCGGAGGAAAAAAAGGTAAACGATACGCTTTACCTAACAGTGAAATAATGATTCATCAACCTCTAGGAGGAGGTCAAGGACAAGCAACAGACATATCGATAATGGCAAATAGATTACTAAAAGTTAAAAAAAGACTTAATTCGATATTAGCCACTAACACGAACAAGTCCTTAGATTTAATTGAAAATGACACTGAACGAGACCATTTCCTAGACGCTGAAGAAGCTCTAGAATATGGAATTATAGATAAGATAATTGAGTAGAGTATTCTACTCTTTTTTATTTAACTTATCTTTTATACTTTCTGCAATAACCCCTGCGCTTGACCAAGCATATTGCAAATTGTATCCCCCACAAACACCATCAATATCCAACAATTCACCTGCTATATATATTTTTTTATTCTTTTTTAAACTTAGATCACTATTCACTTCTGACAAACATATTCCACCTGAACACACTTGAGCATCACGCACAGGATATAATCCATTAACAATAAACTCTAAATTTCTAATCGCACAAATAATTTTATTTGTAATAGAATCATCAAGTTTCCCACAATTCCTTAATCCTGTTTTTTTATAAATATATTCTGCCACTTTATCATTTAAAAAGCCTTTAAATAAATTATCTTTATTTTTATTAGAAAAATATTTTTTCAACTCTGAATCACTTAAATTATTGCTAATATCCAAAATAATTTTATACCCTTTAGAAGAATTTCTATTTATATAACTAGAGGCATTAAAAACAGCAATACCACTTATTCCATTATCCTTAAATAAAACTTCACCGTTTTCTGTATAAATAACATTATTTTTATCATCCACTAATTTCATTTCACACTTAACTCTCACTCCAGAAAGCTCCTTAACATTCTCTTTAACAACAAGCGGAACAAGCGAAGCCTTAATATCACTAAACTTAGCATTATAATCTTTTAAATAAAAATATGCTTTATCACTTCCTAAATTTGAAGCAACACTACCACTACTACATATAACATAATCATAAAGTTCTTTTTTACCATCTCTAAAAACAGCAATCATGTTGCCTTCTTCCACAATTCTATCAACTGTTTTCTCAAGCAAAATTCTAACATTTTTTAATTTTTCTTTTAAACAATCCAAGACACTAGTAGCACTCTCACTTATTGGATAACATCTACCTTGATTGTCATGTTTGTAAATTAGTCCCATATTTGAAAATTCTTCTAGGGTTCTATTTACATCAAATTTAGAAATAATATTATTTGCAAATTCATTATTGTATTTGCCTTCTAATGCTCCTACATTAGAAAAATTACACTTTCCATTTCCACTTGCTAGAATCTTCTTTCCCAATTTGTTGTTCTTTTCGTATATAGTCAAATCGATATTGCTTTCAGTAAGCAAAGATGCAGCAAATAATCCTGATGCACCGCCACCTATTATACATATTTTACATTTACTCACAATATCACTTCCCACAACAATTATAATTAAATAAATTAAATTTATCAATTGCTTAAATTATTAAAATACTCAATCATTCCACTAACTATTTTACTCGCAATTTTTCTTTGATAACTTTCTTTCAATAAATTATCTCTCTCTTCTGCATTACTTAAAAATCCACACTCTACCAAAACCCCTAATTCTTTTGTCTTGTTTAAAATATAATAATCCCCCTGCTTCACTTTTTTTGATTTATCATTAGATAATTCATTTAAATTGTTTTGTATAAATTGAGCTAGTATTTTACTGTTTTCTCCTTTTTGATAAAACACTTGTCCACCTTTAACAGTTTTAGAGGGATATGAATTCAAATGAATGCTCACAAACAAATCTGGTTCACTTGAATTAATCATATTAACTCGTCTTAATAAATCACTTCTTTTTTTATTCTTATCATAAATATTTGAAAGGTCATAATCACTTGTTCTACTAGTTAAAACATGTGCTCCTAAATCTATTAATTGCTCTATAATAAATCCTGAAATTTTTAAATTTATCTCATCCTCTAACACACCATTAAAACTAGTTCCATTATCTTTTCCACCATGACCTGGATCCACATAAATAATTTTACCAAAAAGAATCTCGCGATAATTTTGTGATTTAACTAATGTGTATCCGCATACTAAAGAAATGCATATTAAAATAACAGTAATTGAAATAACAATTTGACTATATTTCACTATAAATCACCACAGTAATTATTATGATTTTAAATAAAATTGTATGAAAAAAAAGCCTTTCGGCTTTTCTTTTGAATATAACTGTATATTAACGTTTTGAGAATTGTGGAGCGCGTCTTGCTGCTTTTAAACCATATTTCTTACGTTCTTTGCTTCTAGCATCTCTTGTAAGCATACCATTAGCTTTTAATACTGGTCTGTATTCGTTATTTGAAGCACTTAATAATGCTCTAGCAATACCTAAACGGATAGCTCCAGCTTGTCCTGAAGTTCCTCCACCGTTAACGTTAGCAAAAACATCAAATTTATCACTACATTGAGTTAATGTAAGAGGTTGTTTGATATCCATTACTAATGTTTGGTATGGCATATATTCATTAACATCTACACCATTTACTGTAATTACACCAGTTCCTGGAACTAATCTAACACGAGCTACAGAGCTTTTACGACGACCTGTACCGCAATATTGAACTTTTTGTTTCTTTTCTACTGTTTTCTTAGTAGTCTTAGTTGCTGCCATCTTATTACCTCCTATAACTTAACATCCAAAGTCTCAGGTTGTTGAGCTGTATGTGGATGTTCATTTCCTTCGTATACGAATAATTTTTTGTAAATTTGTCTTCCAAGTCTGCCTTTAGGTAACATACCCCAAACAGCTCTTTCAAACATTTCAACAGGATAATTTTCGATCATAGTTTTAGCACTTCTAGTTCTTAATCCACCTGAGAATTGTGAATGGTTGTAGTAGTTCTTAGTTTCTAATTTATTACCTGTTAATTTTACAGCCTTTGCATTTAAAACGATTACGTAATCTCCACAATCAACATTTGGAGTATAAGTAACTTTGTTCTTTCCTGTTAATACTTCAGCGATTTCTGAAGCTAGACGTCCAAGTGGCTTATCTTGAGCATCAATTACATACCACTTACGAGTGATATTTTCTTTTTTCATCATAGTAGTCTGACGTTGCATGACTAAATTCCTCCTTCATACCTATTTGTAACTTTACCGGGGCTACAATAAGGCATATTGCCGATAGAAATAATATATTATTTCATTCATAAAGTCAAGTGTTTTTTCACTAACTAAATATTATTTTTCTTCTTCCATAAAAGGAGCTTCACTTCTAAAATTTCCATTAGGTAATTTCTTTATTTCTTCTACGTGTTCTTCTTCCTCGTATTCAACTTCTTCTTCAACTCTTTCTTCAGTTACAGGTTCTTCTTTTGGAGCCTCTATAACTTCAATTGTTGCTGTTTTTTTAGTAAATAATACATTCTTTAACACATAATAAATAGCGCCAACAACAGAGAATAATTGAGAAAAAATCACCATTCCGCCCATAAAACCAACATTCCCGCTTACATAAACAGAATTTCCAAATATATCATTAACGATAAAGAAAAGTAATTCAAAGAATGTAATTGTTCCCATCATGATCAAATTAGGTTTATTCTCTTCTAACTTATTTTTATCTAGTGTGTCAAATAAATAAATTGTACTAAATAAAACAGTTAAAGCCGCAACCGCACAATAATAACCTTTAAATAAATTTGCTATAGAAACAGAAAATGTTCCTACTAATAAAACTCCCAAAATTAAAATATTATTTTTAATATTACTTTTATTCACAAAGCATCATCCTTCCAATAATATTTTAGCATTAATAGATATATTTGCAAGACATTTTTACAAAGCAAAAAAGAGAATCTGCAGCTTGATTCTCTTTTTAAATTTAATAATTAATTTTTATAAATTAGTCGTTGATTTCAGTAACGTTACCAGCACCTACAGTACGTCCACCCTCACGGATAGAGAACTTAGTACCTTTTTCAACAGCGATTGGGTGAATTAATTCAACTTCCATTTCGATGTTATCTCCAGGCATAACCATTTCAACTCCCTCAGGAAGTTTGATTGTACCAGTGATATCAGTAGTACGGAAATAGAATTGTGGACGATAGTTCGCAAAGAATGGAGTATGTCTTCCACCTTCTTCTTTTGAAAGAACGTATACTTGAGTTTTGAATTTGCTGTGTGGTTTAACTGTACCAGGTTTAGCTAATACTTGTCCACGTAGAACTTCATCACGGTTAACACCACGAAGTAATGCACCGATGTTATCTCCAGCTTGAGCGAAGTCTAATAATTTACGGAACATTTCGATACCAGTAATAACTGTTTTCTTAGTATCTCTAATACCGATAATTTCAGCTTCATCATTAATTTTGATTGTTCCTCTTTCTACTCTACCAGTAGCAACAGTTCCACGACCAGTGATTGTGAAAACGTCTTCAACAGGCATTAAGAATGGTTTATCAGTATCTCTTGTTGGTTCAGGAATATATGAATCTACAGCATCCATTAATTCATCGATAGCACCAACCCAGTTAGCATCTCCTTCAAGAGCTTTAAGAGCTGATCCTTTGATAATTGGAGTGTCATCTCCTGGGAAGTCGTATTCATTTAATAAATCTCTAACTTCCATTTCAACTAATTCTAATAATTCAGCATCGTCAACCATGTCACATTTGTTCATGAAAACGATAATGTATGGAACACCTACTTGACGAGAAAGTAAGATATGTTCTCTTGTTTGAGGCATTGGTCCATCTGTAGCAGCAACTACAAGGATAGCTCCATCCATTTGAGCTGCACCAGTGATCATGTTTTTGATGTAGTCAGCATGTCCTGGACAGTCAACGTGAGCATAGTGTCTCTTTGCTGTTTCGTACTCGATGTGTGAAGTATTAATAGTAATACCACGAGCTTTTTCTTCTGGAGCAGAGTCGATTTCAGCGTAGTTCTTAGCTTCTCCTCCGAATCTACTAGCTAATCTAGTAGCAATTGCAGCAGTTAATGTAGTTTTTCCGTGGTCAACGTGACCAATTGTACCTATATTAACATGTGGTTTAGATCTGTCAAATTTTTGTTTTGCCATTTAAATTTTCCCCCTTAATTTTTTGTTTTTAAAAACTATAAATATGATATAGCAAATTTCTATTAAAATCAATAAAATTATTGATTATTTGTATTCTTCTTTATGATTTGCTCTGTAATAAACTTAGGAGCTTCTTCATATCTGTAGAATGTCATTGTGTAGTTACCTCTACCTTGAGTGAATGATCTTAAATCAGTAGCATAACCAAACATTTCTGATAATGGAACGTAACCATCGATTACTTGTAAGTTACCTCTAGCTTCGAATCCTTCGATTCTACCTCTTCTTGAGTTGATATCACCCATAGCATCACCTTGATACTCACTAGGAACAACAACTTCAACCTTCATAATAGGTTCTAATAATACAGGTTTACATAATTTAGCAGCTTCTCTTAAAGCCATTGAAGCAGCAATTTTAAATGCCATTTCGCTTGAGTCAACATCATGGTAAGAACCATCAAATAATGTTGCTTTTACATCGATAACTGGATATCCAGCTAAGATACCTTTAGTTAAAGCTTCTTGTAATCCTTCGTTAACTGGTTTGATGTATTCTTTAGGAACAACACCACCAACGATTGCATCAACAAATTCATAACCTTTACCTTCATTTGGTTCAAGTTTCAACCAAACGTGACCATATTGTCCACGACCACCTGATTGACGAATGAATTTACCTTCACATTCACCAAGTTGTCTAATAGTTTCTCTATATGCAACTTGAGGAGCACCAACGTTAGCTTCTACTTTAAATTCTCTTCTTAAACGGTCAATGATGATATCTAAGTGTAATTCACCCATACCAGCAATGATTGTTTGTCCTGTTTCATTATCTGTATAAGCTTTGAATGTTGGATCTTCTTCAGCTAATTTACCTAAAGCTACACCTAATTTTTCTTGGTCAGATTTAGTCTTTGGTTCAACAGCTAATTGAATAACTGGATCAGAGAATTCCATCTTTTCAAGAATAACTTCGTGATTTTCATCACATAGAGTATCTCCAGTTGTAGTATCTTTCAATCCTACAGCAGCAGCGATATCTCCTGCATAAACTTCAGTAATTTCTTTTCTTTGGTTAGCGTGCATTTGAAGAATTCTTCCTAAACGCTCTCTCTTACCTTTTGTTGAGTTCATTAAATAACTTCCTGATTGTGCTTTACCAGCATAAACTCTAAAGAAAGTTAATTTACCAACAAATGGGTCTGTTGCTACTTTAAATGCTAAAGCAGCAAATGGAGAATCATCACTAATAGTTAATGTAACTTCATCACCATTTTCATCAACACCCTTTGCAGCTGGGATGTCTAATGGAGATGGCAAATATTCAATTACAGCATCCAATAGAGGTTGAATACCTTTGTTTTTATAAGCACTACCACCCATTACTGGGAAGAACTTACCTGTTAAAACAGCTTTTCTAATTGTTGATTTAATTTCAGCAATTGTAACTTCTTGTTCTTCTAGAACTTTCATCATCATTTCATCATCGAATTCAGCTAAAGCTTCGATTAATTCACTACGATAAGCTTCACATTTTTCAACTAAATCAGCAGGAACTACATCTTCTCTAACTTTTAAACCTTTTTCATCTTCATAGTAATAAGCTTTTCTTTCGATGATATCAATAACACCCTTAAGTTGGCTTTCGCAACCGATAGGGAAGTTAATTGGGTGAGCATTAGCACCTAATTTTGTATGTAATGATTTAACACTCATATCAAAATCAGCACCAATAGCATCCATTTTATTTACGAATACTATACGAGGAACTCCGTATTTAACACCTTGACCCCATACAGTTTCAGTTTGTGGTTCAACACCGTTTTTACCATCAAGTAATGTAACGGCACCATCAAGTACACGTAATGATCTTTCAACTTCAACAGTGAAGTCTACGTGTCCTGGTGTATCGATAATATTGATTCTGTGCTCTTTCCAGTAAGCAGTTGTAGCAGCAGATGTGATAGTGATACCACGTTCTTGTTCTTGTTCCATCCAGTCCATAGTTGCAGTACCTTCATGAGTATCTCCAATCTTATGGTTAATACCAGTATAGAAAAGAATTCTTTCACTACAAGTTGTTTTACCAGCATCAATGTGAGCCATTATACCAATATTTCTTGTTTTTTCCAATGAAACACTTCTTGCCATTCTTTTTCCTCCTTATTCCTTAAATTACCAATTGTAATGTGCAAATGCTTTATTAGCTTCTGCCATTTTATGAACATCGTCACGTTTCTTAACAGATTGACCTGTACCATTAGCAGCATCAATAATTTCGCTAGCTAATTTTTCAACCATGCTCTTTTCACTACGTAATCTAGAATAGTTAACTAACCATCTTAATCCTAAAGTTTTTCTTCTTTCTTCGCTAACTTCAACAGGAACTTGATAGTTTTGTCCACCAACACGACGAACTTTTAATTCTAATACAGGCATTACATTTTCCATTGCTTGTTCAAAAACTTCATTAGCTGGTTTTCCAGTTTTAGTTTCGATTGTTGAAAAAGCATCGTATAAAATTGTTTGAGCAACGCCTCTTTTACCATCTACCATTAATTTATTAATTAAACGTGTAACTAATTTACTATTATAAATAGGATCTGCTAACACGTCTCTTTTTGCAATATAACCCTTACGTGGCATTATTTATTTCCTCCTTTCAATTATTTTGCAGCTTTAGGTCTCTTTGTACCATACAAAGATCTACCTTGCTTACGATTATTTACTCCAGCACAGTCTAATGTACCTCTTACAACATGGTATCTAACTCCTGGTAAATCCTTAACACGGCCACCACGAATTAAAACTACGCTGTGTTCTTGTAAGTTATGTCCTTCTCCACCGATGTATGCAGTAACTTCCATTCCGTTACTTAACTTAATACGAGCATACTTTCTTAAAGCTGAGTTTGGTTTCTTAGGTGTTTTTGTACCAACACGTGTACAAACTCCTCTTTTTTGTGGACTCTTTGTCTCAATAGTTTTCTTCTTCAATGAGTTTCTTCCTTTACCTAATGCAGGTGCTTTAGATTTGTACTCACTTTTAGTTCTACTATTACGAACTAATTGACTAAATGTAGGCATTTTATTTCTCCTTTCCTAACACACAACTCCAGGTGTGTCAATATACCTTATTTTAAAAAGCCCAACAGGCTCTCAAAACAACGCAAGTAGATTATACTCCACCAGCAATATGTTGTCAACAAAAAATATATAATATTTATTTAAACAAAAAAAGGCAAAAAAAAGCCTGGCAACGAGTTATTCTTGCGGGCCAAAGCCAACTACCTTCACCGCGACTGTGCTTAACTTCTGTGTTCGGGATGGGAACAGGTGTGTCCACAGTGCCATTGTCACCAGACTTTTTCTTTCAGGTTGATC
>JBGVRX010000015.1:0-53547 GCA_045128835.1 Bacilli bacterium
TTGCTTTTTCTTCTGGTGTTCGCATTATGTTTTTTGTTCCATTTGGTCTGCTCATGTTGTTTTCCTCCTTTATTCTAGTATAACAAAAAAAGTAGACTGAGTTTTTTTACTCTTTGTCTACTTTTATTAAATCACTTCAAAACAGGAGTTCTTTTAAATTCATATGGTGCAGCATGAACCTCTCGACCAACAAATTCGAAAATATACGTATTATTAATTTCTATCAATGTTTTTCTATTATTTGTAAATTAAAATAAATTGTATTTTGTGTATAGAATAGGGAGTATTTAACACTCCTTTTTTATTTTTCACCAGTTTTTATAATACCATTTGATATCTAATTTATTCTCTACGTATCATAATTATGAAATCGAAAAAAAATAAGGAGAGTGATGTAGATGTCGATTTTACAGGACTACCAGTCAACTAGAAGAAGTTTAGGAGAAAGAAAGTATCAAAATATAGAAAAATTCTTAGATACACACCAAGATTATTTATTAAGCGATGTATATTGTGATATGGATGTATGGAATCATTTCTTGTTATGGGAAATTAAAAATGAGAAGAATCAAAAGAGAAAAGATAAACTTCATAATGAATATAAAGCTTTTAGACAAAGATGTAAAAAACATGGTTGGAAAATCAAATCAATTAAGAAAAAGGATTAGTTTATGAAATTTATTGATGTAGTAAATGAAAAATTAGAGCAAGAAAAATATGCTCTAAAGAAAAGGACTTATTTGGATTATAAAAGAACAGTTCATAATCATATAAAAGGTAGTATTGGAGAATATCAATTAGAAGAACTAAATCAAACTATAATTAATCAGTATGCGATTGATAAGTATGAAAAAGGAAATATGCTTAATGGAGAAAAACTATCTAGCTCTACTATTAAAGGTATTATTGGATTTGTTAATAGAGGCTTGAAATACGCTTACAAAAGAAGATATATGAATGAAAGACTAGAAATTGATATAAGCATTAAACATAACAACGCTAGGAAAGTAGATGCATTAACTAAGGAAGAACAAAGAAAATTACAGGATTATATTCTAGGCAAAAGAAGGTATTATTGTTATGGTATAATTCTTGATTTATATACAGGATTAAGGCTAGGAGAATTGTTAGCGTTAAAATGGTCTGATATTGATTTAAAAAATAGAATAATATCAGTAAAAAGAAGTGTGTGTAGAGTTGCAGTCGGAAATGGTAAAACTGAAGTTATCATAGATACTCCTAAAACAGAAACATCGTGTAGGGAAATACCTATTAATCCATTGGTTATCGGTATATTAAAAGAATTAAAGAAATATCAAAAAAATAGGAGCGAATATGTAATATCAAGACCAAACGGTAAGAGAATAGAAAATAGGTCTTATCAAGAGTCGTTGGAAAGATTACTAAAAAGATTAGGTATAAAACATTATGGTTTTCATTCATTACGACATACATTCGCTACCAGGGTGTTAGAGATAGGAGTAGATATTAAAACATTAAGCGAATTATTAGGACATGCTAATCCAACTATTACATTAAATACATATGTTCATTCTAATATGGGACAAAAAAAAGAAGCTATGAATAAATTAGCTAGAAAAATGAATTTATTGATTGATACAGACTAGAGAAATCTAGTCTTTTTTTGTACATCTAATTACTTAATCTATGCATATATACTAACAAAAAAAACGAAATAATTCAATCTAATGAAATATTCTGTTTTTCGTTGCTAAAAGCAAGACCTATTCTAATCACCTATTAAGTAATTCAATGGTTAGAAAGTAGAAGTGGTAATATGGCAACAAAACAACAAATAAAATCCAAAACAAGAGTAGCAGATCATGGAGAGGTATTCACTAATGAGAGGGAAGTAAATGCTATGTTAGATTTAGTAAAACATGAAACAGAGAGATTAGATTCAAGATTTTTAGAACCTGCTTGTGGAGATGGAAATTTTTTAATTGCTATATTAGATAGAAAAATGAAAATTGTTAAAGAAAAAAGTAAAGGTGATAATTACATATTTAAAAAGAACACAATGATTGCAGTATCTAGCATTTATGGAGTCGAATTACTAGATGATAATGCTAAGGAGTGTAGAAGTAGACTTTTTGAATTTATCTATGATATATACAAGAAAATAGAACATAAAGATGATGATATGTTCTTATCATCAATAAAATATTTATTAACCACTAATATTATTTGCGGTGATGCTTTAACACTTAAAGATAATAATAAGAAGCCTTTGACATTTGCTGAATGGGGATTCCATGGCGATTTAGTATCAAGAAGAGATTTTACATTATCTACTTTATTAGAAGCAGAATCATATAGAATTAATGAAAAAGAAAATGAAGGACAACTAAGTTTATTTGACAATGATGATGTATGGGATGAAGTGTATGAGAGTGTTTGCCAACCAATAAAAATATATCCAAGTATTCATTTTTTAAAGGTGGGTGAAGCATATGAATAATGATACAACTAGAAATCCAGATATATTAAATTGTTTAGCTAATTTATCGAGTGATGAAGTATTTACTCCACCAGAATTAGCCAACAAAATGTTAGATTTATTACCACAAGAATTATTTAAAACTAAGCATACAACATTTTTAGACCCATGCTGCAAATCAGGAGTATTTTTAAGAGAAATAGCCAAAAGACTAATTAAAGGATTGGAAAATGAAATTCCTGATTTGCAAGAAAGAGTTAATTGGATTATGACAAAACAATTATTTGGCATTCCATTAACTGATTTGACAGCTAAAATGACTAGAAGAACCTTATATTGCTCTAGACATCCAACTGGTAAGTATAGTGTTGTAAACACTTTTGATGAAACAACTAAATTTGGAAACATCTATAGTAAAGTTGCTAGCCACGAATATGATAAAAGCGGGAAATGTATTAAATGTGGTGCTAGTAGAGAAGTATTTAAAAATTCAAAAGAACAGCATGCATATTACTTTATTCATGCAAATAAACCAAAGGAGATATTTAAAATGAAATTTGATGTAATTATTGGAAATCCGCCATATCAACTGTCTACTGGTGGAGGGCAAGCACAGGCAACACCAATTTATAATAAATTCATAGAGCAAGCAAAAAAGTTGAATCCGAGATATTTGGTTATGATTACTCCTTCTAGGTATTTTGCCGGAGGAATAGGCTTGGATGATTTTAGAAAATCTATGTTATCAGATAAAAGAATATCACATATAGTGGATTACTTACAATCAGAAGAATGCTTCCCTGGTGTAGTGATTGCTGGTGGTGTTAACTATTTTTTATGGGAAAAAGAATACAACGGTCCATGTAAATATACTGCAATAGATCAAGGGAAATACAGCACTGCTATTAGAGATTTGGATGAATATGAAGTTTTTGTTCGTTCAAATATAGGATTGTCGATAATTAAAAAAATTGAAAAATTAAAAGAGAAGAGCATTAGCACTATTATGAGCCCTTTAAGCCCTTTTGGAATTAATTCATTTGTAAGGGGAAACGAAGAAGAAAATCTAAACGATTATACATTATATTCAAGCGAAGGTATAGGCTTTATTTCTAAAGATAAGATAATAAAAGGGAAAGAATACATAGATAATTATAATGTTGCCATAAGTTATGCAACTTCAGGAAGTGCAGCTAGTGCAAATAAAGAAGGCCAAAGAAAGGTTTTAGCCAAATTGATAAAACTAAAGCCGAATGAAGTGTGTACGTTTACATATTTTTTGGCGGGAAATTTTAAAAGCGAAAAAGAATGCGATAATTGTTTGAAGTATTTATCATCCAAGTTTGTCAGATATCTATTGTTTTTGTCACTGACAAGCATTCATGTTTCAAAGGATAAATTTAGATTTGTTCCATTACAAAATTTCAACCAATCATGGTCAGATGGAGAACTATATAAAAAATATAATTTATCGGAAGACGAAATAGATTTAATTGAAAAGATGATAACAGAATGGAGTAATTAATATGAATTTATTTCCAAATAGGGAGCAAAAGACTCCAAAAATATATGCTTATAAAGATACAGCATTTCCTAATCAGATTAAAATTGGTTATACTTCAAGGACAGCTATTGAAAGAATAAAAGAGCAATATCCAATAGAAAGACCCATACAAACATGGGAACTTATATTTGAAGATAGTGCAATGAGAAGTGATGGTTCTACTTTTTATGATACAGATATACATGCATATTTGACTAAAAAAGGATTTATCAATACTGCAGGTGAATGGTTTGAATGTAATTTAGATGATGTTAAATCGGCATACATTGCAGTAAAAAACAGAATTGATAACGTAGAGAATAGAACGTTAGATTTCAAGATGAGACCTGAACAGCAAGAGGCTATCGATAGAACATATAAATATTTTAAAGATTTTGATGATGAAAAAAGTGGTAGAATTCCTCATTATTTATGGAATGCGAAAATGAGATTTGGTAAGACATTTACTTCATATCAATTAGCTAAAAAAATGGGGTGTAAAAGAGTGTTGATTCTAACATTTAAACCGGCTGTAGAAGATGCATGGAAAGATGATTTAAATCACCATCTGGATTTTGAGGGATGGCAATTTGTATCTCCAACTGGTATGAAATTTAACGAATGTAATAAAAAGAATCCAATAGTCTGTTTTGGATCATTTCAAGATTATTTAGGAAAAAATGTTAATGGCGGTATCAAGGCAAAAAATGAATGGGTACATGCAACAGATTGGGACCTAATTATTTTTGATGAATATCATTTTGGAGCATGGAATGAAAATAGCAAGAAATTAGCTGACTCTAGTGATGAAATAGATAAGAAATTACTAAAAGAACAAAAGGATATTCTAGAAGAAGAAGGATATACGACATTAATGGAAGATTTTAGCGAAGAGAACATGCCTATTACTGGTAAACACTATTTGTATTTGAGTGGAACTCCATTTAAAGCAATAACTAGTGGAGAATTTATGGAAGACCAAATATTTAACTGGACTTATGCAGATGAGCAAGAAGCCAAAAAGAATTATGTAGGAGAAAATAATCCTTATTTAGAACTTCCTCAAATAATTATGATGACATATCAATTGCCATCTTCTGTTATTAATATAGTTACTGATTATGGAAAGGATGAATTTGATTTAAGTGAATTCTTTAAAGCGGAAAAAACAAGCGATAATGAATATAGATTTGTATATGAAGAATCAGTACAAAAATGGTTAGATATAATTAGGGGAGCAGAAAAGATTGCAGGAACAAATGATCCTGACGCAACAAATCCACCATTGCCATTTAGTGATATTAGATTATTGAATTTATGTAATCATACTATGTGGTATTTACCTAATATTGCTTCTTGTAATGCAATGGAAAACTTATTACAGCAAAGATGTAATGTGTTTTATCATGATTATAAAATCATAAATTGTAGCGGTAAAAATGTAGGAAACGGTGTAGATGCATTGCCACCTGTTCAAGAAGCAATGGGTGATAATGCATTAGAATCTAAAAGCATCATTCTAACATGTGGTAAACTGACTACTGGAGTTACAATTAAACCGCTTGGTGGTATATTAATGCTTAGAAATTTAACATCTCCTGAAACATATTTTCAAAGTGCTTTTAGAATACAATCTCCTTGGACTCTATTTGATGAAAAATCACAAAAGAAAATGATATTAAAAGAAAATTGTTACATATTTGATTTTGCTCCTAACAGAGCATTATCAAAAGTAGTAGATTATGCTGATAAGTTAAATGTAAAGTCTAATGAATCATCAACTAAAAAAGTTAGTGAGTTTATTAATTTTTTACCTATATTGCAATATGATGGAGCAACAATGAAACAAGTTTCTGCTAGTGAAATACTAGATTTTGTTTCAAGTGGTACGAGCGCAACATTATTAGCTAGAAGATGGCAATCTGCATTATTGGTCAATGTCGACAATAAAACATTATCAAACATCTTAAACAATAAGGATGTATTAGACGCAATAATGAAAATAGAAGGCTTTAGAGCATTGGGAAAAGATATATTCAAGAAAATTATAAATAAGGCTGAAAAAGTAAAATCACTCAAAAGCAAGGATATTGCTTTAACTACTAAAGAAAAGAAAGTATTAAGTGATGAAGAAAAAGAATACAAATCATTGAGAAAACAGGTTCAGGAAAAATTGATTAAGTTTGCTACTAGGATACCAATATTTATGTATCTTACTGATTATAGGGAAGAAACTTTAATTGATATTATACAAAAAGTTGTTCCTAAATTATTTGAAAAGGTAACAGGCTTAACCATAAATGATTTTAATTTATTAATATCTAATAATGTATTCAATAGTGAAAGAATGAACATGTCTATACTTCAATTTAGGAGATATGAAGATAGGAGTTTAACATATACGGGTATAGAGAAACATACTGAAGATAGAATAGGATTATTTGATACAGTTGTAGATAAATCAATCGTTGAGGAAATTAAATAGCATTTTAAATGTAATAAAAAACGCACACTATTCAATGAAAAGTGTGCGTTTTGTTATCACATGGTGCTGCTTGTAAGAATCGAACTTACACTTTTGCCTTACCATGGCAACGTTCTACCACTAAACTAAAGCAGCAATAGATTATTTTTATTATTTAAAAAAAGCAATTTTTTGTCAATTAAATAATAAGACAAAAATATAAAATGATAAATTATATTACATTATTAAAAAAGATTGGGATTAACCTAACCTTTTTTATTATCTTTTTGATTTAGTGGTTTTGCGAATAACTAAATTCTTTGGTCTAGATACTTCTTCATATAATGAACTTATTACTTCCATTTTTTTCATTTTCTTATATTTAGTGGATTCCATTGCCAAGTAGCAAACATCTTTCTTTTCGTTATTTTTCTCTTCAATATCATACCCATTAGCCGTTAACATCATTAACATATCTGCGATTGAATCTCTATAATTTGTAGCAAGAATGGCACTATGAATTATTGTATTTCCATCAGCATCTTTATGATTAACTTCTAGTCCTAGTGGAACAGTTAATTTAATACATTCGCAAATAAATTGTTGACTGTACCCTGTATTAATTGCTGTTTGAATGAAATTCAAGCCGTTTTTATCAACGTGATTTGGATCTAATTTAGCTTTTTTGAACAAAGTTCTAATAGCCAAAAACACTTGTTTTTCATCATATTTCCTACTAACTAATTCTTGAACTAAATTTCTACCAGTTCTGTTAGATACTGCACTTAAATCATCAAAAGCATACTCCAACAACTCCAAATTTTGTTCCAATGCACCAAACTCCATTTTTGATAAAATTTTACTTATTCTTGAACCATCTTTCATAATCCCACTCCTTTTCTCTTTGCTAAATTTTAACATTGATTTATTATAATTTCCACAACTTTTTTTCAGTTCACTAAATTTTTTTAATAAATTTTTTTGAAAACAAAAAAGGCTTACAAAATAAGCCTCTTTCTAGTAGTTGTCTATATGATATGCAATATAATTTAATAGTTCCAATTCACTGGAATAATTGCTAACATCTTCCTTAACAAAATAATTATATATATGACTTTTAACTTTATTAAGTTGTTCTTCATTTAAGATTAGTTTCCCTTGTGGTTTATTAGGCATTCTTCCAATTCTTCTTTTGCTAATTGATCTTATCGCATCAAGTTTCAAATAAGATTTACTAACATGATCATCATTCAACCCATCTATAATTCCTAAATCCAGACAAAGCATAGAGTTATAGGAATTTCTACTAGTTAAAGGAATAACCACTACATTACCCAAATCAACAGCCCAAACTAGTGCATAATGACCTTTTGTAAAAACATCACTTAATTCATTTCCAACATTAACCCCAAATTCAGCCCAAACAATATCCCCTCGTTTAATATCATCAGGTTGAGAAGAATAACTAACTTTTAATACACTTTGTCTAAAATAGATAGTCTTTTTTTCTAACCACATCAAATACTGTAAAGTTATCTCGGGGTCTAAATTAAACAAATTCTTTCTAATATTTTTAATAATTTTTTCTTGTTTTAAATTGTAATTTGCATGCATATAATGCACCTCATTACAATTCTATGCTTTCACCTATAATTTAACGCCTTTTAAATCATAAATATCTGCTTCTGTAATTTTTACTCTTACCAATTCTCCTACATTTAATTTAGTGTCACTAGTAAAATATACATATCCATCAACATTATCTGGAGCACTCATGTAAGTTCTACCCTTATATATTTTTGTTAAAGGATTGAATATTTCAACACGAACATCATATACATCGTTAATTTTCTCTTTATTTAATTTTAAAGAAATATCTTTTTGAATATCCATTAATTCTTTTAATCGTCTCTCTTTTACCTCTTCATCTACTTGATTATCAAAATCATAAGCTTTTGTATTTTCTTCTTTAGAATATGTAAATGCTCCTAAACGATCAAAAGGATATTCTTTTATAAAATCACACAACTCTTTAAATTGCTCTTCTGTTTCAGAAGGGTACCCAACAATGAAAGTAGTTCTAATAATAGAGTTTTTTATTTTATTTCTTATTTTAGAAATTATGTCAATTATCTCTTCTTTAGTTCCTCTTCTATTCATATGTTTTAACAAATCATTATTGATATGTTGTAAAGGTATATCAAAATAAGGAATTATTCTATCATTATTTGCTACTAAATCAATAAGTGAATCTGTTATTTCGTCCGGGTATAAATATAACATTCTTATTTGTTTTGCTTCAGTTTTTAAAATGTCCTTTAGAAGGTCTACTAAATAATAATTATCGTTTTTATCGTAACCGTATCCAGTAGTGTCTTGGGCTATCAAAATAATCTCTTCTTTACCCTCTTCTATAGCGAGTTTTACTTCATCTAAAATTATATCTTTATCCTTACTCACTAATGTTCCTCTTATTAAAGGAATTGCACAATAAGTACAATTATTTCTACATCCTTCTGCAATCTTTATATATGCATAATGCTTTGGAGTTAAAGAATATTTAATTCTATCATTTAACTTCTTATCATTTAATTCTAATCCACCTAACAAATCAGAAATGATTTCACCTGCTTTGTTATACTCATTTATTCCCATAAAATAATCCACTTCTGGAATGCTCTCTTCTAAATCTTTTTTATATCTTTGAGCTAAGCATCCTGTGACTAGAATTTTTGCAGTTTCTTTTTTTGTATTTATGCACTCAAAAATTGTATCCAAAGCCTCTTGCTTAGAACTTTCTATAAAACCACATGTGTTTATAATTATCAAATCACACTCACTAATTTTATTAACAAAACAAATGCTCTTTTTATTTTTAAATAATCCCAAAATCATTTCAGAATCAACTAAATTTTTACTACAACCTAACGATATTATACCTACTTTTTTCATTCAATTACTCACTTTCATCATTTTCAAAATCATTATAATTAAACACTTTAAGATGTATTTTATCCCCATCTTGAACCTCTTTTAAAATCTTCTTGTTTGTAACAATTCTACTAGTGTCTTTTATAATGAATTCTGTTTTTTCTGTCGCAGACATTTTTTCAATAGTTTCTTTCTTTATATTCTTTGTAAAAAAGCCAATAGATTCATTTGTTTTCAATTTTTCTAAAGATCTTCCTACATTAACACCACAAATAAAAATAGTTAAAATTGCTACTAATGGGAACAAAAAATAATTATATGCAAAATCATCGAATATTTTCCCCATGAAATAAAAGAAAAAGACAATGATAAAAGCAAAAAATATCTTCGTCAAAATATCTAATGTTTGTCTAAAAAACTTCAATTTTATCATGTCTCTCACCTCAATTAAATTATACTATTTATAATAATTTATTACAATATTGATTAAGTTTCCTTTTTTGTTTTATTCTATAATTTTTGTTGCGTTAAATATAATTTCAGTATACAATTTTCTTGAGGAGGAAATACAATTTATGAAAAAATTATTAAAGAATAAAACAGTATGCCTAGTGCTTGGTATTATCTGTTTATTAGCCGCTGCTTTATTTGCTCCAATTTGGAGTTGGTGGAAAGCTTGTCCTTGGGGCGGATGGGGTAAAGCAATTGTTAATTTACTAATTGCCGCGTGCATTATTTGTTACTTAGCTTGTTATTTAGCCAAAAAGCTTAACCACGGTAAAAGAGTTATAAAAGTTTTAACTATTGTAGAATTTGTACTTTTATCTTTGATTGCTTTAGGATGTGTATTTACACAATTTAAAATAATCAACGTTCAAGGAGCTTGTCAAATATTTGGTTTAGCACTATGGACAAGAGGTACAATAGAATTATTTAGAGCTTATTATCACAGAGCAGACAGCAAAGAATATTATCCAGTATGGTATTTAGCAATATCTATCGCACTAGTAACATTCGGAACATTCTGCTTCGCAAAACCATTTATACAAGATGTAGTTATTCTTTGGTTATTTGTAGGCTTCTTGCTAGTTAGTGGAATTTTACTTTTAGCAATTGCTTTAAATAAAAAAGAAATAATAACAAAGGATTAATAATAAAAAAGGAATCAACAAAAATTGATTCCTTCTTTATATTACAATTTTTTAGCAATAAAAAACCTAGATTACTCTAGGTTTAAAACTCAAGATGGTGGCTCAAGCCAGAATTGAACTGGCGACACAAGGATTTTCAGTCCTCTGCTCTACCAACTGAGCTATCGAGCCAAATGGCGGTCCTGACGGGGATCGAACCCGCGATCTTCTCCGTGACAGGGAGACATGTTAACCACTACACCACAGAACCTGGTTGCGGGGGAAGGATTTGAACCAACGACCTCCGGGTTATGAGCCCGACGAGCTACCAGACTGCTCTACCCCGCGATATATAAAATTTATTAAGAACTGGCGGAGGAACAGGGATTCGAACCCTGGCGGGCCTCTCAGCCCCTACCGGTTTTCAAGACCGGACCCTTCAACCACTTGGGTATTCCTCCAGTATATTAAGTGGTGGACCCTGTAGGACTCGAACCTACGACCAACCGGTTATGAGCCGGGAGCTCTAACCAACTGAGCTAAGGGTCCATAGAAATGGTAGCGGAAATAGGACTTGAACCTACGACCTGCCGGGTATGAACCGGATGCTCTAGCCAACTGAGCTATTCCGCCACAAAAATTAAAAAAAATGGTGGAGCCAAGGGGGATCGAACCCCTGACCCCCTGCGTGCAAGGCAGGTGCTCTCCCAGCTGAGCTATGACCCCACAAACAATGGTCGGAATGACAGGATTTGAACCTGCAACCCTCTGGTCCCAAACCAGATGCACTGCCAAGTTGTGCTACATTCCGTTCACAAATGCCTAAATATAATACCAAATGGCAGATAATTTTTCAATACTTTTTTTCATTTTTTTTAAAAGTATTGTTTTTGGAGGTTCCTGTCGGACTCGAACCGGCGATCATTGAGTTGCAGTCAATTGCCTTACCAACTTGGCTAAGGAACCAGCGCTTATACATTGTATCACACATTTATCACCTTGACAACACTAGATATAACATTTTTTTATCTTTTATATTTATATGTACTATATATATTAAATACATACTGCTAGAGTATATTCTTTTTAGTATATATAGTTACCATTTTGTTCGTTAAAAAGATATATAAAAGTTCTTTACTTTATTAAATGTTAATAATATAATAGTAAAAGCAAAAAAAACAAAAAAGTTTTACACAATTATAATAATTTTATAGATAGGAGAGAAAGAATGAAAGATTTGGTTAATAATTCAACCAAAACCTTAGTTTTTGCGCTTGGAGGTTTAGGTGAAGTAGGTAAAAATATGTATTGTATCCAACACGGTGATTCAATTGTAGTTATTGATTCTGGTGTTATGTTTGGTGATGAATATCTTCCAGGAGTTGATTATGTTTTACCTGACTATTCATATTTAATAGAAAATCAAGAAAAAGTTAAAGCGCTAATTATCACACACGGACACGAAGATCACATTGGTGGAATTCCTTTTTTACTAAAAAGCATTACACTTCCATGTATCTATGCCCCAAAATTAGCAGCAGCATTCATAAGAAACAAATTAGAAGAACATAAATTTGAAAGAAAATGTAGAATTGTAGAAATAGACGAAAACAGTAACTTTAAAGTTGACTGCTTCTTATTCTCTTTCTTTAGCACAACACACTCAATTCCTGATAGTTTAGGAATCGTAATTGATACACCTAATGGAAAAATAGTAGAAACTGGAGATTTCAAAGTTGACTTAACACCTGTTGGTAAAGATATCGATTTATTAAAAATAGCTAAATTAGGTGAAGAAAATGTAACACTACTTATGAGTGAATCAACAAATATTGAAGTACCAGGAATGACATTAAGTGAAAAAGCTGTAATTTCTTCTATACACGATATATTTAGAAATTCAAATAGTAGAATAATTGTTGCAACATTCTCATCTAATGTTCATAGAATTCAACAAGTTGTTGAAGCAGCAGTATTGTTCAAAAGAAAAATATTAGTTTTAGGTAGATCAATGGAAAAGAACATTTTATTAAGTAGACAATTAGGATACATAAAATGTCCAGACAGTTACTTTATATCTCCTGAAATGGCTAACACACTTCGTCCTGATGAAGTATTAATCTTCTGCACAGGAACTCAAGGTGAATCAATGGCAGCATTATCTCGTATTGCTAATGGGCAACACAAACATATAAAATTAATGCCTGGTGATACAGTTATATTCTCATCTAGCCCAATCCCTGGAAATACCGCTAATATAAATAAAGTTGTTAACAATCTAAGTAGAGCAGGAGCAACAGTTCTTACAAACTCTGTTTTAGCAAATCTTCATACATCTGGGCATGCAGCAAGAGAAGAATTAAAACTAGTATTAAAAATGATTAAGCCAGAATACTTTATGCCAATTCACGGTGAATATAGAATGTTAAAACTTCACACAGAATTAGCGCAAGAAGTTGGTGTAAAAAAAGAAAACACATTCGTTTTAGCAAATGGCGATGTTCTTTGCATGGATAAAGGAAAAGTCACTCTTACAAATAGAAGAATTCAAGCTGATGATATTTATGTTGATGGTCATGACACTAACGGATTATCTACTGCAGTAATTAAAGATAGAAAACTATTATCCAACGATGGACTTGTAGCAATCTTAATAAGCATTGATTCAAAAAATAATGCATTATTAACAAAACCATCTGTACTATCTAGAGGATTCATATACATAAAAGAAAACGGTCAACTTATCACAGAAATTGAAAAGTTAGTTAATGAAACATTAGAAAACTTATTTAAAAAAGAAAAAACAACATTCTTAGAAATTAAAAATACTATAAAAAGTACTGTTTCAACATTCTTATTCCACAAGACAAGAAGAAATCCTATGATTATTCCTGTAATTATGAATAAAGTTGAAAGTGGTGATTCTGGAAATTATAATTTCATAAAAAGAGATAATCGTCCAGGTAGAAAGCCAAAACAAGAACAACATACAGAGCAATAAAAAATAACCCGATTGGGTTATTTTTTTATTCTTCTTTGTTATCACTATGGCTCTTTTCTTCCGTGTTTTCGTTTTCTTTAGTAGAGTCTTTAGTCTTATTTCTATTTATAAATGGTCTGTATTTTCTATTAATATCATTTATGTCGTATCCTCTGTTTTCTACAAGTTTTTTATTCATGAAAATATTAAATGAATATAATAAACCAATAACACCTAAAACGATAATTAACATCACCCATTGATTTACCTTAGGTGGACATGTTTTAGATGCCATATAGATTGAACTCGCAGGCATCATTACTTTACTTCCATCCTTAGAGGCTTGATTATATTGATAAGATTTTTGCCATCCTTCTCCATCGAATTTATCTATATTATATAAATTGTTTGAATAGTTGAATAAAACAATAACTTTTTCAACATCATTAACATAAGCATTAGGGTATTTTCTTTCATAACCTATATTTCCGTCTTCCCCAACAAATATACTTACATTATTCTTTATAATATTTGTTTTTTCTTGAATATAAGTGTTATCTGATTTTCTAAAATTAACTAAAGATCTAAAAGAATTAACAATAGATTCATTTCTATAAGCAAAACTCCAATCTAACACTTTTTTATCAGAACTACTATAGAAACACAATGCGTTTTCTGAAGTACATATAGAATCTTCTGTATTATCGAAGTTTTGATAAGAAGCCAAGAATTCACTACCTGCTTCAATATAAGGTATTCCACCGCTTACCATTAATGTTCCGAATCCTAAAATTATTTTTTGTTCTATTAGCTTTGTTCCTGACAAATTGTTTATGAACAACTTATCATAAATAGATAGCCCCTCTTTTGCACCAAAATAGTTTACAAGTTGATATGAACTTTCATTGCCCCATGAATTTTTATAACTTATGCCTTTAACTAAATCGTAATTAATTTGTCCATTATTAGTGCTACTTAATAAAGTGAATTTTAAACTTTCGATTACATCTTCACTAAAATTACCCGCAAGTATACCTGTGCTATCTTTTGTTGTAACATCGCCTAACATTGCATAGTTAAAACTTCCATTAAGCATTTTAACATTCTCTAATTGAGTTAAATTGTTTTCTCCCGCTTTTAAATTATTCAATTCAGAATAACTTCCATTACCGTAAATAACAATTTTCTCATTTATAGCTAATAATCCAGAAGAAATTTCATTAACTAAATTAACATCATAAGTCCCCATGTTTTCAATTTTTATACCAGATAATTTATATTCTTCTGCCCAATATAAAATTATATCTTTAACATATTTTCTAGCCATTGCTGTACTCATATCAAAGGTTGTGTTTGATGTGAAGTATGCTTTATCTATCTTATTAAAATTATCTGCTAATTCACTACTAAATGTTGTATAATCGAATGTCAAAATAATTCCCAAATTATTAAGATAATATGTATTTACAACAGATTTCATTTCCCTATTACCAGAATAGCCAAACTCACCATAAACATATTTGTCAGAAACAACGAAAGGATTTGATTTATTAGAAATGCTTGATAATTCTACATATGTAACACCTAAATTTTTAATATGATCGAATCCTGTTACAGCATTATTGTATGTTGTTCCGGAACTACTTAAAGCCATCAATTTACCTCTGTAATTTTCATTACCATCCCAACTTGATGAACTACTAAAAGTATCCACATTTATTCCATATATAATCTTACTTCTATCTTTAATATCTAAAGGTTTAGTAATATTATACCATTCATCAAAAGAAACTAGTGTATCACTAAAAATCATATTTTTTGTTTCATCTTCATTTAAATAGAATCCATATGGATCAAGAACATTCTCATATACAGTTCCATCTTCATATCTTATCGTATACGTATATTCACACCCTGACAAGTCTCCTCCAACAAAACCAAGCCAAACATTAGTGTTAGGATCTTTTGTTAAAGATTGCGTTTTATTAACAGTTCCTTCTACTACAACCTCAATTGAAGAAGCACTAGAAGACCATATTTTAAAAGATGTCGAACTGTTTGAATATGAATATCCTAATTCATCATTATAAAGTGCAACACTTTCACTTGCTTTAATATTTTTAGCTCCAAAAAGAACCATAAAGAAAGATACAAAAATAAAAGTTATAATTGTGTTTCTACGCATTATCATCAACTCCTATGAAAATTTTATCAAAACCCACCTATATAAACAATAAAATATTGTTTAATTACCTAAAATATATTAAAATTTTTAAAGAAAGAAGTGATAATATGAATCAAAAAAATACAAACAATCAAAAAACTTTTTTTAGGTCTTTTATAAACAATAGAGTTTTATTTGAAAGAAGGAAAAATTCAATTTGGATTCCTTTATTAATATTACTTGTTGTAATACTATCTTTAGCTTTACCACCAATAGTTTCTTCTAGTTCAATAACTGGCGAAACATTGATAAAGAAATTCCCACAAATAGAAGAACCAATGAGCGAAATATTCACTAGTTCTTTGAACTGTTCTGTAAAAGATGCTGTTCTAGTATGTGATGAAGAAAGTTCAACTTTCAATAAAGTTATTGGCGATGATATTAAATACACAGTAATAGTAAATCAAGATGCTGTAGCAATCGATGTTTCTGTTGAATATACAAAGAAAAAAGACACAGATAACTTAATCATGCTATTTGCTAACTCAGTTCACTTAAGATACACAGAAAGAGATCACATAAATGAACAAGCAACTGTTTATGAAATTATCGGAGATTACTCAAATCTTGAAGGATTTAGTTTCAAAGAGATTAGTGAAAAAATCGCTAACAATCCTGAATCTTTATCAGAAGAAATGGAAAACTTTGTTTTAAATATTTCTCGTTCTAGATTACACTCTGAAGTTCTTGCTAGCATTTCAGTTTCATTAACTTCATTCTTACTATTAGTAGCGGTTACTTGTATTATTCTAAAAGGTTCTTATTTATTTAAAAGAAAGAAAGGCCTTAAATTTAGCGAATGTTTTAAAATATCAATGACATCAATATTGCCATGTATAGTTGTATCAATACTAGTTTCTTCATTGTATGGTTTCAATGGAGAAATATTTGCAACTTGTTTAGGTTTTGTATACGTTGTTAGAATTCTATTTATATATTTCAAGTACATCTTAAATAACAAAATCATCCAAGAACTATATGAAGAAACAAAAGAAGAAAGGTTCAAAATTTAATATGTTAGTTTTAGCAAGTGCTTCTCCTAGAAGAAAACAATTATTATCTTTATTAACATCAAACTTCGATATTGAAGTCAGTAGTGTAGATGAAACCATTCCTGACAATGTTACAGCGTCTGATGCCGCTGCATTTTTAGCCACAAAAAAAGCCTTGGATGTAGCAAAAAACAGACCAAATGATATCGTTATAGGAGCTGATACAATTATCGTCTATAAAGACAAAATTTATGGCAAACCAACAAGTAAAGAAGACGCTAAAAACATGCTAAGTTCATTCTCTGGAAACACCCATCAAGTTATTACTGGAGTTTGTGTTGTACAAGGAAAAAAGACCATTTCATTTTCATCTGTAAACAAAGTTGAATTTTATCAATTAACAGAAGAAGAAATTGAAGAATATTTAAACGACAATGAATATATAGATAAAGCCGGATCATACGCAATACAAGGCAAAGCAGGCTTATTTATAAAAGAAATAGCCGGTGATTACAATAGTATCGTTGGTTTACCAGTCTCTAAGTTAAATCGCATTCTAAAAAGTTTCTTTAACATTTAATATAGGATAAGAATAAACTATTGTAGCAAGGAGGCAAATTAATATGCATAGACGCTACAATATGAATTCTTTTCAACCACCATTGTACCAAGAAAATGACGAAAGATTTATTTGGCCGCTAATACCTTTTCTAGGTGGTGCAGCCATAGGATATTTTGCAGGAAGACCACAATACACATATACATATCCAGTATACTACCAACCATATTATCCACAGCCATATTATTATAATAAACCTATTTAATTAAAGAAAAAGGAAGTATAAAGTTTATACTTCCTTTTATTTAACATTTGCCTGTAAATATTTGTATATAACTGGAGCGTTTCTTCCTATTACTAACGTAATTTTTTTATTGGCAACAACAATTGTTTCTACGCCATTTTCTTTAATTTGCTCTTTATTAACATTCTTCTTACTATCGAAATTCAAACTTATTCTAGAGCCACTTAAAGTTATGTTAGAAATATTTTCAGCTCCGCCCAATGCTTCTAGCAGTTCAGGAAATTCAGTATTTTCTTTAGCCTTTCCTTTCTTTTTTAAAACTACTACAAGAATTATGATGCTCAATAATGCAACGACACTCGCTCCTATAATCAAACACCATTTCAGCTCATCAGACATTTTAACAATCACTCCCATGGTGCTTATTATACTATTATTGACTTTAAAAAGCAAGGTTTCAGCAAAGTAACAAAAAAAGCACTTTAATAAGTGCTTATTTGTAAACGATAATTTGAATAGCTAATCCTATAATCATTGCAGCTAAAATTAGAACTATAAAGATACGCATAGCAATAGTTGAAAAACTAGCTTTATCAGCAGCTTTTCTTGCATCTATTCTTTCTTGTTCTCTTCTGCTAATTTTATTTTTTTGAACGATTTTTCTTTGTTGAGCCATTTTTTATACCATTTTATTGATTAAACTAGTTCAACAATAGCCATTGGAGCATTGTCTCCACGTCTATTACCAGTCTTTAATACTCTAGCATATCCACCATTTCTATCTGCATATTTAGGAGCTACTTCGTCAAATAATTTTTGTAAAGCTGTCTTAGTTTGTTCTTTATCAACAAAAACATTTCTTACAACTTCAGCAGCTTGACGACGTGCGTGTAAGTCTCCTCTTTTACCTAAAGTAACCATTTCATCTGCTAATTCAACTAAGTCTCTAGCAGTAGCTAAAGTTACTTCTACTCTACCATAAACGATTAAATCTGTTACAACATTACGTAACATTGATTTTCTTTTGCTAGCTGTATATCCAGCTTTAAATTTTACACCAACTTTACCGTGAAAAGTTTTACGTGCCATTTAAACTTCCTCCTTCCTTAGTTACTATCTTTGAAGCTTAAACCTAAGTTTGCAACTTTGTCTTTTACTTCTTTGATAGATTTTTTACCCATATTACGAACTTTACCTAAATCATCTTCAGTTCTTAATATTAATTCTTGAACAGTTTGTATATTTGCTCTCTTTAAGCAGTTATAAGAACGTACTGAAAGATCTAATTCTTCAATTGTCATATCGTTGAACTTATTAACAACTGGAGCAATTGTTTCTTGAAGTACTGATTCATATTTATCTAAATCGCTTAAATCAGATAATAAACTTAAATGCTCATTTAAAATTTTTGAAGCTACAGCGATAGCCTCATTAGGAGACATACCACCATTAGTCCAAACGTCTAAATATAATTTTTCGTAATTAGCGCTTTGTCCAATACGAGTAGGTTCAGTCTCATAAGAAACTTTTGTAACTGGAGAATAATTAGAATCTGTTGGAATAATTCCAAAATGTGTCTTACTACCCTTATTGTTTTCAGCAGTAACGTATCCTCTACCATTTCTAGCATAGATAGTCATGTTGAATGTTCCACCAGTGCTTACAGTTGCTAAATATAAATCTTTATTAACAACTTCTACATCTCCTGGACAAACTATATCTGCTGCAGTAACAACTTTTGGTCCCTTTACAGAAATTTTTAATTCTTTCTTTACATTATCTTCATCGTCAATCTTTAAGATTAGATCTTTAAGATTTAAAACGATTGCTGTAACATCTTCTCTAACACCATCTAATGAACTGAATTCATGTCTAGCACCTTCTACCTCAATAGCATAAACGCTAGCACCTGGAATTGAAGATAATAATACTCTTCTTAAAGCATTTCCAAGAGTAGTACCGAAACCTTTTTCTAAAGGTTCGATAGCAACTCTTAAATAATTAGCTTCATTTACTTCATTTGATGGAATAATTTTTGGTTTTTCAAACTTTCTCATTATCGTTTTTTCTCCTTTACTAAAAATTTTAGATTTATTAACTACCTAATATTATCCACGAGGACGTTTAGGTGGACGACAACCATTGTGTGGAACTGGTGTAGCATCAATGATTGCTGCGATTTCTAATCCAGCACCTTGAAGAGCTCTAACAGCTGCTTCTCTACCAGAACCAGGTCCTTTGATATTTACATCTACAGTTTTAACTCCATAATCTTTAGCATTTGTTGCTGCAGCTTCTGCTGCCATTTGTGCTGCATAAGGAGTAGATTTTTTTGCACCCTTGAAACCTAATGCACCTGCACTAGACCAAGTTAAAACGCTACCAGCCTCATCAGTTATTGTAACGATAGTATTGTTAAATGTTGAGTGGATATGTGCAACACCCTTAACAACATTTTTACGAGCACGTTTTTTTCTAGCTGCTGTATTAATAGCAGTCTTTGTTTTAGTTGCTTTAGCCATTTTCTTCTAACCTCCTTATTGTGATGCTTTCTTCTTATTAGCAATAGTCTTACGTGGTCCCTTACGAGTACGAGCATTAGTTTTTGTGCTTTGTCCTCTTACAGGTAAACCTTTACGGTGTCTTAAACCACGGTAACTACCAATTTCGCTTAAACGTTTGATATTTAAAGCTACTTCTCTACGTAAGTCACCTTCTACTTTGTATTTAGCAACTTCGTTACGAATCATAGTTAATTCTTCTTCGCTTAAATCTTTTACTCTTCTGTCTTCTGAGATGTTTATAGTCTTCAAGATTTCTTGAGCTAAAGGTTTCCCAATACCATATACATAAGTTAAAGATATAACAACTCTTTTATCGTTTGGTATATCTACTCCAGCAATACGTGCCATTAAATTTTTCCTCCTTTAAATTAACCTTGTCTTTGTTTGTGTTTTGGGTTTTCGCAAATGATCATAATACGACCTTTTCTACGAATTACTCTACACTTATCACAAATTGGTTTTACTGAAGGTCTCACTTTCATAGTTCCTTCCTCCTTATACATTACTTTAATAATTTTACTACATTTTCCAAAATAAACCAAGCATTAATTTGGTTTATAATTAGTTGGAAAACGATATTTTATACGCCCACGTGTTAAATCGTATGGGGATATCTCAACTGTGACTCTATCACCTAGTAAAATGCGGATAGAATTGTTACGGATTTTACCAGAAACATGGGCTAAAATCACCATCCCGTTATCTAACTTTACTTTGAATTGTGCATTAGGTAAAGTTTCGACTACTATAGCTTCAATTTCAATTACATCTTCTTTTGCCACTAGATTAACCTCCTCTTAGATTTTAGTTAAAATTTCATAACCTTCATCGGTAACAACAATTGTATGCTCATAATGAGCTGTTATCTTCCCATCAATTGTTTTAACAGTCCAATCATCAAGTAGCGTTCTTGTATGATAGTCTCCTAACGTTACCATAGGTTCAACAGCTATTACCATTCCAGAAACAATCTTAGGTCCTCTTCCTGCTATTCCAAAATTTGGAACAATAGGATCTTCATGTAAGTTTGTTCCTATTCCATGACCAGTGTAATCTCTAGGAACACCATAGCCATGAGCCTCAACAAAAGTTTGAATGGCATTTGAAATATCACTTATTCTATTTCCTGGTTTCACTTGGTCAAGACCTCTGTACAAAGATTCTTCAGTTACTCTCATTAGCTCCTTAGCCTCTTCACTTACTTCTCCTACAGCGTATGTCCAAGCGCTATCTCCATGATATCCTTTATAGTTCGCACCAATATCGATAGAAATAATATCACCATCTTTAAGGATATGGGCTGCATTAGGAATCCCGTGAACTAGCACATCATTAATAGATGCACATATGCTACCAGGGAATCCACCATATCCTTTAAATGACGGGATCGCACCTTGACTTCGAATAAACTTTTCAGCCATTTCATCAAGTTCTTTAGTAGAAATACCAGCCTTCACATATGGTTTTAAATATTCGTGAGTCATAGCAACGATTTTGCCGGCTTGTCGCAATAACTCAATTTCTTTTTCATTTCGTCTAGTAATCACTACTTTATACCTCCAAGTATTTTTTCAATATCTAATGATATTGCATCAATAGTTTGAAGCGCGTTTACATTCGCTAACAAACCTCTATCTGTATAAAAACCAATAAGAGGTTTTACATAAGTGTGGTACACTTCAAGTCTCTTTTTGATACCTTCTTCAGTATCATCATCTCTTTGATATAATGTTCCACCGCACTTATCACAAATGTTTTCTTTTACAGGTTTTTTGCTAGTTTTGTGATATGTTTCACCACACTTGCAAATTAGACGGCCACCAATTCTATCTACAATAGCCTCATCGTCTATTTCTAGATTGATAACTTTATCAATCTTCCTGTTATATTTTTTTAATAATTCATCAAGCAAGTTAGCTTGATTTAATGTTCTTGGATATCCATCAAATAAGATACCAATGTTTTCATTGCAAGTTTTAACTTTTTCTTCTAAAACTTGCAATGTTATATCATCGTCAACAAGTAATCCTTGTTGTTGCAAGGAAGCAATTTTTAATCCTATATCATCTTCTATTCTTCTTCTCTCTCTTAACAATTCTCCGATAGAGATTGCTTCAAGATTATACTTACTAGCCGCGATTGATGCTTGGGTACCCTTCCCACTAGCAATAGGTCCTAAGAAAATAATATTCATTTAGTTGCCTCCTACATAAATCCTTTATATTCTTTACTAGCCATTTTTGATTTGATTTGATCATAAATTTCAGCGGCAACACCAACTATGATAATGATGCTAGTACCACCGAATGCTATTGAAGAATCCAAATCAAAATAGATAGGTAGTAAAATAGGTAATACTGCAATTGCTACAAGCACTAAGCCTCCAACAAATGCTACTCTATTAATAACCTTGAATAAATGTCTTTCTGTTTCTTTTCCTTGTCTAATACCAGGAATGAAAGAGTTATTCTTAGCTAAATCTTCACTTAGCTTCTTTGAATCCATTTGCATGTTAGTCCAGAAGAAAGTGAACATAATAATCAATGCTACATAAATTATTAATCCCCAATATACACCACCTACTTTAGTAGAATAGTTGAATATTGAAGCTATTTTCATTGCTGTTTGACTGTTTTGAAACATTGAAGCTATTGTAACAACTGCCATCATAAATGATGAAGCAAATATTACAGGCATAACTCCAGATGGATTCAATTTTACAGGTAGATGATGAACATCTACTGATTTAAATTGTGTTGCGTTTTGGGAATGTTGCAAAGGAATTTTTCTAACGCTGTTTTCAATAAATACAACGAAGATAATAACAGCAACGTAAGATAATGCATATATTAGTAATTTAACGAAACCAGAGAACATTTCTGCACTAGTTCCACTTAAATTAACAAAGCTATAATAAGCACTTAAGAATTGGTTTGGCATACTTGCCATAATTCCTGCGAATATCAACATAGAAACACCGTTACCGATACCTCTAGTAGTAATTCTATCAGCTAGCCACATAGTAAACATAGATCCTGCAATTAAGATGATTGTTATATAGATATAATCCCAAGTTCCGAACTCTCCACCACCGATTGGTGTAAGTCCATAATTATTCTTCATAAGTAGAATTGTTCCATAACCTTGTACCGCTGCAAGTAACAAAGTTAAGTATCTAGTTGCGTTATCAATTTTCTTTCTTCCTTTTTCACCTTGTTTTGTTAAATCTTCAAGTTTTGGAAGAATTCCCATTGATAACAATTGAATAATTATGGAAGCCGTAATGTATGGAGATATACCTAATGCAAACAGAGAGAAACTTTGTAAGTTTCCACCACCCAATACATTCATCATGCTAAATATGTCGCTACCACTGAAAGTGATACTACTTGAATCAACTCCAGGAACGATAAGTGTACAACCAAATCTAAATATAAGTATTATCCCAAGTGTGAATATAATACGCTCTCTTACTTCTTTATTTTTAAAGATAGAGACTAATTTTCGTATCATATTAAATCACCTCTATTTTTCCACCAGCATCTACAATTGCCTTTTCAGCAGATTTAGTAAATTTATTAGCTACAACTGTTAATTTCTTAGTTAATTTACCATTACCTAATACTTTAAGTGTTGTATATTTAGTTTTTAAGATTCCTTTTTCTTTTAAACTTTCTAAAGTAACTTTACTTCCTGCTCTCAAAGTTTCTAAATCACCAACATTAATTGTTGCATATTCTTTTTCTGTGTAGTTAGTAAATCCTCTTTTTGGAGAACGACGGTAAATAGGAGTTTGTCCACCTTCAAAACCGATTCTTACTCCTCCACCACTACGAGAGTTTTGACCTTTACTACCAGTTCCACTATTTTTACCTAATCCAGAACCGTAACCTCTACCTACTCTTTTAGCAACTTTTCTAGATCCTTCTGCACTTTTAAGTTCGTTTAATTTCACTGTATTGCACCTCCCTAATAGTTTAAGCTAAGATCTCTTTTGGATCTTTGCCACGTAAAGCAGCCATCTTTGATACTGTCTTCATGTTTTCAATACCATTAATTGTAGCTCTTACTACATTTATTGGAGTTCTTGAACCGTATACTTTTGAATATACATTTTTAATTCCTGCTAATTCTAATACAGCACGAACAGGTCCACCAGCGATAATTCCAGCACCTACTGGAGCAGGTTTCATAAATACCTTAGCTGCACCATATGCACCCATGATTTCGTGAGGGAATGTTCCACCTTTAACCATAGGGATTTTGTATAAGTTTTTCTTAGCTGCTTCTAATGCTTTTTTAATTGCATCTGGAACTTCGTTTGCTTTACCTGTTCCAAATCCAACATAACCTTTTCCATCTCCAACAACAACTAAAGCAGAGAAACGCATTTTTCTACCACCTTTAACTGTTTTAGAAATTCTGTTGATAGCAACTACTCTTTCTTCGAAACGATTATCTTTTTCTTTTCTAGAAGGTCTTTGTGCACTTTTCTTTGTGTTTTTAGCACTTCTACTTTTCTTTTCTGTTTTTTCTTCACTTACAACTGTTTCAACAGTTTCAGTTACTTCAGATTCAACTACTTGTTCTTCAGTTTTCTTCATTCATTTACCCTCCTTCTAAAACTTTAATCCTGCTTCTCTTGCAGCTTCTGCTAAAGCCTTAACTCTACCATGATATACATAGCCGCCTCTATCAAATACAACGTTTGTTATATTCTTTTCTAAAGCTTTCTTAGCAATATCAGTTCCAACTTTACCAGCAGCTTCAACATTAGAAGAACTTTCTAACTTTAAAGCCAAAGAAGATGAACTTACTAAAGTTGTTCCGTTTGTATCATCAATAATTTGAGCAAAAATATGAGAATTAGAACGGAATACATTTAAACGTGGGCAAGTTGAAGTTCCAGAAACCTTAGCTCTAACTCTTGCGTGACGTCTTTTTCTAGTTACGTTTTTAGATACTTTATTAATCATATACTCATCCTACCTTTCTCTTATTTCTTTCCTGCTTTTTTACCAACTTTACGACGAACATATTCGCCTTTGTACATGATACCTTTACCTGAATATGGTTCTGGTTCTCTTGCACTTCTAATTTCCGCAGCCATTTGACCTACAGCTTCTTTATCAATACCAGAAACGATAATTTCAGTTTGGCTTGGAACTTCGAATTTAACACCAGCAGTTGGTACTACTGTTACTGGATGTGAATAACCAACGTTTAATACAACGTTTTGACCAACTAATTGAGCACGGTAACCGATACCCTTGATCTCTAATTCTTTTTTAAATCCAGCATTTACACCTTCAACCATACCATTTAATAATGCTCTAGTTGTTCCGTGTAATTGTTTAGTTGTTTTTTCATCATTAGGTCTTGAAACCTTTAATGTATTTTCATTAACTTCAATAGTTAATTTGTCATAGAATTTTTTAGTAAGAGTACCTTTAGGTCCTGTAACTGTAACTAAGTTTCCTTCTGCTACATTAACACTAACGCCTTCAGGTAAAGTAATAATTTTATTTCCTATACGTGACATATTATTACCTCCTACCAAACGTAAGCAAGAACTTCTCCGCCTGTGCCTAACTTTCTTGCTTTCTTATCGCACATGATACCAGCTGAAGTAGAAATTATAGCAATTCCTAAACCGTTTAATACTTTTGGTAATTCATCAGCTTGAGCATAAACTCTTAAACCAGGTTTAGAAATACGTTTAATTCCTGAGATAACTCTTTCTGAACCGTTATATTTTAATTGTAATGATAATACTTTTTTGTCATCAGAACTAACGCTGTAATCAGCAACATATCCTTCTTCTTTTAAAATCTTAGCAATTTCAACTTTGATTTTGCTTGAAGGCATTGCAACTGTTTCATTACGCATTTGATTAGCATTACGAATTCTTGTTAGCATATCTGCTATTGGATCTGTCATAACCATAATCTTTTATTTCCTCCTTACTCTCTTACCAACTTGCCTTTTTAAGTCCAGGGATTTGACCTTCATAAGCCAATTCTCTTAAACAAATACGGCATAATTTGAATTTACGAATAACTGAATGAGGACGTCCGCAACGTTCACATCTAGTATATTCTCTAACCTTAAATTTCTTAGGTCTGTTATATTTTGCTATCATTGATTTCTTAGCCATTGTTTAGTCCTCCTTATTTTGTGAACGGCATACCTAAACCTTCAAGAAGACTTAAAGCTTCTTTGTCAGTATTAGCCGTTGTAACGATTACAATATCCATTCCTCTAATTACGTTTACTTGATCGTAATTGATTTCAGGGAAAATAATTTGTTCTTTAACACCTAAAGTGTAGTTTCCTCTTCCATCAAATGAGTTTCTAGAAACACCGTGGAAGTCTCTAATACGAGGCATAGAAACTGTCATCAATTTATCTAAGAATTGATACATTCTAGCTCCACGTAAAGTAACTTTACAACCGATTGGGTTTCCTTCTCTTAATTTGAATGAAGCGATTGATTTTTTAGCTTTTGTAATAATTGGTTTTTGACCAGTTATTGCAGTTAATTCAGCAACTGATTCTTCTAATAATTTTGCATTTTTAGTTGCATCACCAACACCGATGTTGATTACAACTTTTTCAACTTTTGGAGTTTCCATTGTTGATTTGTAGTTATATTCTTTCATTAATGCAGGAGCAACTTCTTCTAAGTATTTATACTTTAATCTTACAGAAGGATCCTTTGTTACTGTGCTCTTAGCTTTTGGAGCAGCTGTTTTCTTAGTAGTTGTTTTTGCTGCAGTTGTCTTTGCAGTAGTTGTTTTCTTAGTTTCAGCCATAATTTACCTCCTTACGCTATTACAGTAGATGACTTTTTAGCCACTCTAACTTTTTTTCCATCTTTAATTTCATATTTAACTTTTGTTGCTTTTTTAGTTTTTGGATCTACTAACGCAACATTTGATACGTGGATTGGAGCTTCCTTTTCAGTAATTTTACCTTCAGGTTCAGCTTGATTAGGTTTAACGTGTTTTTTAACCATGTTTAATCCACCAACGATTACTTTTTCTTCCTTAGGAAGAACTTTTGTAATAGTACCTTCTTTTCCTTTTTCGCTACCAGCGATTACTACTACTTTATCACCTTTTTTTATTCTCATAGTGTTCTTACCTCCTATAATACTTCTGATGCTAAAGATATAATTTTCATACATCCTGCACCTTTTTCACGAAGTTCTCTAGCAACAGGTCCAAATACACGTGTTCCACGAGGTGAACCATCAGCTTTTAATAATACAACTGCATTATCATCAAACTTAATATGAGAACCATCTGGACGGTTAATTCCATATTTTGTACGAACGATAATACCTTTTACAACATCACCTTTTTTTACTGCTGCGTTAGGAATTGCATCCTTAACAGCACAAACAACGATGTCACCGATATTAGCTTTCTTTCTAAAAGATCCGCCTAATAATCTAAAAACTCTTACACTACGAGCACCAGAGTTATCTGCTACAACTAAATTAGTTTCATTATGTATCATTTCTATATCCTCCCTGCTCTTATGCTATACTAGCCTTTTTAACAACTTCTACTAAACGGAAATGTTTAGTTGCAGATAAAGGTCTAGTTTCCATAATTTTTACTGTGTCACCAATTCCGGCAACACCATTTTCATCATGAGCTTTATACTTCTTAGAATATTTAACTCTTTTGTGGTATAAAGGATGATTTTTATAAGTTTCTACTAAAACAGTAATTGTTTTATCCATTTTGTCAGACACAACAGTGCCAGTTAGTACTTTTCTACTATTTCTTTCCATCTTTCTTTACCTCCTCAACACTATTGCGCATTACGTTGCTCTAATACAGTAAGCATACGAGCAATAGTTTTACGTATTTTCTTTAACTCGTTTGGATTTTCTAATTGTCCTGTAGCGTGTTGGAATCTCAAAGTAAATAATTGTTGTTTTAAATCTTTTACTTGATTTTCGATTTCGCTAGTTTCTAAATTTCTAATTTCTTCAACGTTCATATTACTCACCACACTTCCTTGTTACGATTTTACATTTAATTGGTAATTTTTGAGATGCTAATCTTAAAGCTTCACGAGCTTGTTCTTCAAGAATTCCATCCATTTCGAATAAAATTGTTCCGTTTTTTACAACTGCAACCCATTGATCTGGAGCACCTTTACCAGCACCCATACGAACTTCTAATGGTTTCTTTGATTTTGACAAATGTGGGAAAATTCTAATCCAAATTTTTCCTTGTCTCTTTGTATATCTAGCTAAGCAAATACGAGCTGCTTCGATTTGTCTGTTTGTAACCCAAGCACCTTCAACTGCTTGTAATCCAAAACTTCCGTATGATAACTCAGTATTTCCTTTTGCCTTACCTTCATAAGATACTTTATGAGGTCTTCTATATTTAACTCTCTTTGGCATTAACATAGTCGATTACTCTCCTTTCGCTTCTTCAACGTTTTTAGTTTTCTTTGTAGGAAGGATTTCACCACGGCAGATCCAAACCTTAACACCTAAACGTCCGTAAGTTGTGTGTGCTTCACTAACTGCATAGTCAATATCAGCACGTAATGTATGTAGAGGAACTACTCCATCACTATAACCTTCGCTTCTTGCGATATCAGCTCCGCCAAGTCTACCAGAAACTAAAGTTTTAACTCCTTTTGCTCCAGCTTTCATAACTCTTTGCATAGCTTTCTTTTGAGCTGTTCTGAATGAAGCTCTGTTTTCTAATTGTTCAGCGATCCATCTAGAGATAACTTTTGCATCTAAATCTGGATTTTCAACTTCAACAACATTTAATTTAACATTTCTTCCATTAACGATTTTAGTTATTTTCTTAGTAAGAGTTTCAACTGTCTTACCATCTTGTCCAATAATAACTCCAGGACGAGCAGCAACAACATTTACTGTAACGCTGTCTTTTGTTTTTTGAATTTCAATTTTAGAAATAACTGCATCTTTTAATTCGCTATTTAATAATTTTCTAATTTTGATATCTTCATGTAAGTAAGTAGCGAAATCTTTTTCTGAATACCATTTAGATTCCCAATCCTTATTTACACCAATACGTAATCCAACTGGACTAACTTTTTGACCCATGTGTTCGCTCCTCCTATCTTTCTGCAACTACCACATTGATGTGGCTAGTTTTCTTAACTAAACCTGATGCTCTACCTTTAGCACGAGGCATAAATCTCTTCATTTTTAATCCTTCGTTAGCATAAATCTCTTTAACGAATAATTTATCTTGGCTCATTCCGTGATTATTAACTGCATTAGCTGCTGCTGAGTTAATAAGTTTTAAAACGATTGGAGAAGCAGCCTTATTTACATTCTTTAAAATAGCTTGTGCTTCTGAAACTGTTTTTCCACGAACTAAGTCGATAACTAATCTTGCTTTTCTTGGAGTAACACCAACGTTAGTAACAGATGCTTTTGCTTCAATTATATTTTCCATATGTGTACCTCCTACTTCTTAGCCTTACTTGCTGCTTTATCTTCAGCTGTATGACCTTTGTGTCCTGTATATTTTCTTGTTGGAGAAAATTCTCCTAATTTGTGGCCAACCATATCTTCAGTTACATAAACTGGAATATGTTCTCTACCGTTATAAACAGCAAATGTTAAGCCAATGAATTGTGGGAAGATTGTTGATCTTCTTGACCACGTTTTAATTACTTCTTTCTTTCCAGATGCTTGAATTGCTTCAACTTTTTTCATTAAATGTCCATCGCAGAAAGGTCCTTTTTTTAAACTTCTAGCCATCTCGTTTATCCTCCTTATTTACCGTTACGTCTTCTTACTATTAATTTAGTAGAAGCCTTTTTACTATTTCTTGTCTTAACACCTAATGCACGTTTGCCCCAAGGAGTTCTTGGTGCATCATGTCCGATAGGGCTCTTACCTTCACCACCACCGTGAGGGTGATCGTTAGGGTTCATTACTGATCCACGAACAGTTGGTCTTACACCTTGCCATCTTGTACGTCCAGCTTTACCTAATTTAACTAAGCTGTAGTCTTCATTTCCTACAACACCAATTGTAGCTCTACATGTTCCTAAGAACTTTCTAACTTCTTTTGAAGTTAAACGAACAATTACATATTTACCTTCTTTACCAAGGATTTGAGCACTTGTTCCTGCAGCTCTTACTAATTGACCACCTTTACCAGGATATAATTCGATATTGTGGATAAATGTACCTTCAGGAATATTTTCTAATGCTAATGCATTTCCTACTTTAATATCAGTTTCGTTACCAGAGATAATTTGGCTTCCTACTTCTAATCCTTTTGGAGCAAGAATATATCTTTTTTCTCCATCAACATAGTTGATTAATGCAATGTTTGCACTTCTGTTTGGATCGTATTCGATAGAAGCTACGTTTCCTACGATACCATCTTTATTTCTTTTGAAATCGATTAAACGATATTTTCTTTTGTGTCCTCCACCCATGTGACGACAAGTTATAACTCCAAGATTATTTCTTCCACCAGTTCTTTTGCTGCTAACTAATAGTGATTTTTCAGGAGTCTTTTTTGTTATTTCTTCATTCTTCAATGTAGTCATATTACGACGACCGTTTGAAGTTGGTTTATATGTTGTTATACTCATCTTTTTTCCTCCTATATTTTAATTTAAATTATTTTAACAATTCTAGAGATTGACCTTCTGCTAATGTAATAACAGCTTTCTTATAAGAACTTGTTTTACCAGAATATTTTCCAACTCTCTTATCTTTAGCTCTAACATTTGAAACATTTACTTGTTTAACTTTAACACCGAAGATTGCTTCAAACGCATTTTTGATTTCAACTTTATTTGAAGTTTTATTTACTTGAACAGTGATTTTGTTCATTGTTTCCATATTCTTCATTGTTTCTTCAGAAAGAATAGGTTTAATTATGCAATCATAACTTTTAACTGTAGCTTTACCAGTTTTAACAGGTGCTGCTTTTTTAGAAGTTTTCTTTGCTGTTGTTTTTTTAGTTGTTTTTGTTTCTTCTGTTGTTTCAACTTTTTTAGTTGTTCTTTTTGTAGTTTTAGCAGGTTTTGTTTCTTCTGCTACAGTTTCTACAACTTCGCTTGCTTTCTTTGCCATTATGCTAGTACCTCCTCGATTGATTTCATTGCATCTAGAGTCATTACAACGCTTTCGCTATTTGTAATGTCGTAAACATTTATTTCATCAGCGAACAATACCATTACGTTTTGTAAATTTGACATTGACAATAAAGCTTCATAGTTAACACTTTCTTCGCTAACAACAAACAATGTTTTGTTCTTTGTATTTAAAGCCTTTAACAATTCAACAGTTTTCTTTGTTTGTGGCTTTTCATATTTAATTTCATTAATTAATATTAAGTCTTTATTATTAACTTTTTCACTCAATACAGACTTAAGAGCCAATCTAGCTTCTTTTCTGTTTTGTTTGATTGCAAAGTTTTGTTCTCCAGTAGGACCAAATACAATTCCTCCAGCTCTCCATTGTGGCGAACGAGTAGATCCTTGTCTTGCTCTTCCTGTACCTTTTTGTCTCCAAGGTTTACGTCCTCCGCCGCTTACTTCATCTCTCTTTTTAGTTTTAGCTGTAGCTTGACGGCTGTTTGACATATAAACTTGGATAGCATCATATACAACGCTGTCATTTGGCTTTACACCAAATACATCTTTATTTAATTCAACTTCTTCAACTTTTGAACCAGTTTGATTTAACACATCGATTTTTTTCATTTTTTAACCTCCCGTTATTACTCAGCAGCTGCTTCTGTACTTTCAGAATAGTTAACTAAAGTTTTAGCTTTAGGACTTTTTCTTTGAGCTTTTACAGCACTTCTGATAGTTACTAATCCTCTATTTGGTCCTGGGATACATCCTTTTACCAAAATAGCATTCTTTGTTGCATCTACTGAAACAACTTCTAAGTTTAGAACTGTTGCTCTTTCGTCACCATCATGTCCAGGCATTTTCTTTCCTGGGTGAATTCTGTTGTTAGTACGTCCAACTGTAGCCATTGATCCAACACCTCTGTGGTAACCAGAACCGTGTCCTTTAGGACCAATTTTGTTTCCGTGTCTTTTAACACTACCTGAGAAACCTTTACCTTTAGATGTACCAATTACATCAACAACTTCTCCAGCCTTGAACAAATCAGCAGTAACTGTTTGTCCCACTTCATAAGAAGTTAATTCATCACCTTTAATTTCTTTTACAAATTGCTTAGCTGTTGTATTAGCTTTAGCAAAAATTCCTTTTAAAGGTTTAGATGTGATATTTTCTCTTCTTTCTTCATAACCAACTTGAAGAGCTTCATAACCATCTTTTTCTACTGTTTTCTTTTGTAAAACAACATTTGGTAAAACTTCAACCACTGTAACAGGAATCATAGCACCTTCAGTAGTGAAAACTTGAGTCATACCAACTTTTCTTCCTAATATTGATTTCATACCTTGCTTTCCTCCTTATTAATTACAGTTTGATTTCGATATCAACACCACTTGGCAAATCTAATCTAGTTAATGTATCAACTGTCTTTGCTGTAGGATTAACGATATCTATTAATCTTTTATGTGTTCTCATTTCAAATTGTTCACGAGAATCTTTATATTTGTGAACAGCTCTTAAGATTGTATAAACTTGTTTCTCTGTTGGTAGAGGAACAGGTCCTACAACTTTAGCTCCTGTTGCTTTAGCTGCTTCAATAATCTTTAATGATGAAGCATCTAAGATTTTGTGATCGTAAGCTTTTAACTTAATACGAATCTTGTTTGTTTTTGCCATAATCATTTTCCCCCTTCGTCTAAAATCTGGCTTAGACAAGTGCTCAACGTGAATTACCTGACATCCCGGGTGGGTTATGACAACCTTTGTGGGCGTGTCAGCAACCTCACACTTCACTGCACATGCAACAAAGATTATATAGTACCCAAAGGCACTTGTCAAGAAAATTTTTTACTTTTTTTGCAATTAATTTTAAATAAGCAAAAATGGTGCTATTTTATCAAAGTAGTAGTATACAGAGTATACTACTAAATCTCAAAAAAACAATAAATCTTATTTTTAGATTTATCTTTATAGGCGCTAGGTTGCAAAAAAAACCAAAAAAATATTTTTGTTTCGCACAAGAGTAAAAATGCACAAAACCAATCCCCAAAAGGCGCCAAAAAAGCTGTATTTTTACTCAAATTAACGTTCATTTTATTATCTTTTTTAATCAATTATTAGTTTTGGTTTCATGTGAAACCCCTTAATTAAATGTATTTTTCAATCAAAAAAAGAGTGAATGATATAAAAAAGCAATCACTCACCTCGATGTATTGAAAGCATATTGAGAACAATAATTAATTTTATTCCCACGAGTGCAAACTCAACTCCGCAATCCCTTCACGCTTTATTTCTATTTCGTATTTTTTTACAGAAAGCATTCAAATCATTAAATACTCGTTTGCAATCCTCAAAGCGCAACCACCCGAATAAGTCAAAATATTTTTATAAAAAGTTTCTTGCCCAATTATTGGCTCAAAGATCATTTTTATCCACGACAATATTTTTTTAACTAATTCACCTATTTAATAAAACAAATCAAATAAGATAAGAAGATTATTTTTTTATACAGGCAAACGTTTTTCAATAGAAGATAGATTATTGTTAAGAGGTTATGCTCAAGCATGTGCTGATAAAAACAGGACACATTTTTATAAAAAAATAAATTTCGTAAAAGAAAGTAAAAAAATATGAGTTACAGCAAAAAAAGGAAATTTAGGCAAAGTTTATCGTGCAGAAACTAAATATATAGATAAAGATACAAAAAACACGGAAATTACGTTGTTGTAAAGGAAGTTGGAAACAATGTTGGTGTTTCTAAATTAAAATCTACAAAAAAATTTGATGATAATGATAAAAATATAGATTTATTTTTGAAAGAAATAAACGCTACTAGATACAGTTAAAAAAAAGAACTGGCGTAGATTCGCAAGTTTTTGAAAGAAGTAGAATCACAGGCAAAAAATTAACCTTGAAAGATAAAAGAGCTTTTTTCGGAAACAGAAGAATTTACTTTAGGTTCACATGATTGGTCTAGAGTTCAATCTCATTTAAGAAAAAGATATAAAAAAAGAGATAAGAATTAACTTATCTCATAACACGGTGCATAAGTCGAAACAAAAGTCGACATAATGTTTTGTAAAACATTTGCTTTGTGTACGGTTATTGTAAATTTAATTTAATTATATGTCAATAAAAAATAGAGAAAGAGGTAATTAAAAATGGAAAACAATAAAAATCAAAATTCAGAAAATCAAGAAAGCAAAGAAAACAAAAACCAACTAAAAGCAACTGCTTCACACGAAACAAGAGCACGCGCACTAGCCGCATTCATTATATATGAATCATTTTATTTCAACAAAAAACACGGGAAACATAGAAAACAAAAAAGCAATATCTGCAGCACTAAAGCTAGTTATATAAGAAAGTATGTTAGAAAAGCTCCATTAAAACCAGAGGAGAACTTTAAAAAAATATAAATTAAGCAGTTCCGATTTTAAAGAAATCGAAAAATTGCTTAAAGACAAAAACAAAAAAGCTAGTGGAAAGCAATTGCTTTAAACCTTAAAGGTCACACACTAGCTGATGTGTATTGTATATGTACAAACTTTTTATGTCAACAAAATTAAATTAATAAAAGAAAGAGGCAACAAAAAAAACGTGGACATCAACCCCACGTTTTCTCATTAATTCATTTTTTATATAATCTAGCAAACGCCTATTTCTTTATTTTATTAATAATCTTTGCCCCAACAATCAATAACTCATGAGCAACCAAAGTCATCAATGATATTCCTAAAATAAAGCACCATTCAGTAAATGCTAATTGTGTTGTTTTAAAGAAATCATTTAAGAAAGGAATTTCCGTAACTAGAACTTGTAGACCAATACCTAATACTAAAGCAACAACCATCAATTTATTATTAAATATATCTTTTCTTATAAAAGACTTTTTCAAATTTCTCATTCCAATCGCATGGAACAATTCACTAACAGCAAGTGCCGCAAACGCAAACGTTTGAGCCTTCATTAAAACATCTGGATTGTTATTTAAAATATCTTTAATAGCACCATAACTGATTGATGTTCCTAAATTACTTAATTCTGCTATAGGAACACTTAAAAACGCAAATAGAGTAATTAAAGCAATTAATGCACCATAGAATAAAGTGAACTTCATACCGCCGTGTGCAAATAACGAATCTTTTGGATTTCTTGGTTTATCTTTCATTACATCACTGTCTTTAGGATCGCTACCTAAAGCTAAAGCCGGAACTGAGTCAGTTAATAGGTTAATCCATAAAATGTGTATTGCAATTAAAGGAACCGGTAATCCAATTAAAATTGCAACAAACATAGCAATTACTTCAGCAAAGTTACTAGACAACAAGAATAATACAGACTTCTTAATATTGGCATAAATTGTTCTACCTTCTTCAATTGCTTTTTCAATAGAAGCAAAGTTATCATCACTTAGAACCATATCTGCCGCACCTTTAGCAACATCTGTTCCAGTTATACCCATAGCAATACCAATATCAGCAGCTTTCAAACTTGGAGCATCATTAACTCCATCTCCTGTCATTGAAACGATTTTATCATTAGCCTTAAACGCTTTAACTATCATAACTTTATGTTCTGGAGAAACTCTCGCAAACACTCTTAATCCTAAAACTTTCTCATTCAACTCTTCTTGTGTTAACTTATCTAATTGTTCACCATTTATACATTGATCTATACTTTCTGCTATACCTAAATCTCTAGCAATAGCAAACGCTGTATCTTTATGATCGCCTGTTATCATAATAGTTGTTATGCCCGCTTCTTTAAAAGTAGCAACAGCTTCCTTAGCTTCTGGTCTAGGCGGATCTATCATTCCAACAAAACCAACAAATATTAATTCTTCTTCATTAAATTCACTATTTTCTTTATATCCCAAAGCTAAAACTCTAAGAGCATCTAAAGACATATTGTGAGCTGCTTCATCCATTTTTTCTAAATCTTTTTTAGTGATTTTTCTTACTTCACCATTATCATATATTTTACTACATCTTTTTAAAATATTATCAATAGCACCTTTTGTATATGACCTTGTTGATTCCTCGTATTTATGCATTGTAGACATCATTTTTCTATCCGAGTCAAATGGCAATTCATTAATTCTAGGATGCACTTCATTTGCAACATCTTTCATAATATTGAACTTTTTACCTAACTCTATTAAAGCAACTTCAGTAGGATCTCCAATAACACCATTATCATCAGCAACAGCATCATTACATAAAACAAGACCTTCTATTAAAAGTTCAAAACCTTTGCTATCACCAACATCACTTAAGACATTCGAGCAAAACATTTTTTCAACAGTCATTTTATTTTGTGTTAATGTTCCTGTTTTATCACTACACACAACACTAACAGCACCTAACGTTTCAACACTTGGAAGTTTTCTGACAATTGTATTTACCTTAACCATTCTTTGAACACCTAACGCTAACACAATCGTAACAACTGCAGGCAATCCTTCAGGTATAGCTGCAACAGCTAAAGAGATTGCACTGATAAGCATTGCTTGTACATCTCTTCCTTGAGCTAACGCTATAATGAATAATGCCACACACAACACAACAGCTAGCACACCTAACAACTTACCTAAATCAGCAAGTCTTTTTTGTAACGGCGTCATTTCATCTTTTTCATTTTTTATCAAACTAGCGATTTTACCAACTTGAGTATTCATCCCTGTAGAAACAACTATACCAGCGCCTCTACCATTAACAGTATTAGTAGACATGTACGCCATGTTGATTCTATCGCCTAAAGGAACTTCCTTATCAAATGTTACACGTGCATCTTTTATAACTGGGACTGACTCACCTGTTAAAGATGCCTCTTCAATCTTTAAGTTGTTGCTTTCAATTATTCTAAGATCTGCAGGTATTGTTCTACCAGCCTCTATTTCAACCACATCACCAACAACAAGTTCTTCAGCCTTAATTTCAACAAGATGTCCATCTCTTATTACAACACAAGATGGTGAAGACATTTTTTTCAAAGCTTCTAACGCCTTTTCTGCTTTTGATTCTTGAACTGTTCCTATAATACCATTTAATAAGACAACCGCCACTATTATTATCGCATCACTTATTTCCTTTAATGATATAGATATAATGATTGCCACAAACAAGATATAAATCATTGGGTCATTAAGTTGTGATAGGAATATTGAAAAGATACTTTTCTTTTTCCCCTCATCCAATGCATTCTTTCCATTTCTCTCTAATCTTAATTTAGCTTCTTCGGAAGTTAATCCTTTTTCGCAACTTGTTTGTAATTCTTTTTCACATGCTTCTATGCTCTTTTTTTCAAACATCAACAATACTCTCCTCGCTACTATATTTTATTTTATTCTATAATTATAATAATAATTACTTATTAATTGTAGCACAACAAAATGAAAGTAACTATAGTTTTATAATTTTAATTATAAATAGATAAAAAATAGCATTTCCCATTATTTTGTGTTATTATGAAATCGTATCACAATTATTTTATTATTTTGAAAGGAGAAAAATAATTAATATGAAACAAGAAATTATAGCAATGCTTTTAGCGGGAGGTAAGGGCGTCCGTTTAAGCGAACTAACTAAAGCAGTTGCTAAGCCTGCAGTTAATTTTGGTGGAAAATACAGAATTATAGACTTTCCACTATCTAACTGTGCTAACTCAACAATTAAAACTGTTGGTGTACTAACTCAATATGAAGGAGCTAGTTTAACAGAATATATCGGAAGCGGCCAAAAATGGGGACTTGATGCAAATGGAAACTCATGCGTTATTTTAGCACCAGGTCAAAAAGGTGATGAATGTTATTTCTACAACGGAACATCAGATGCAATATATAGAAACTTAGATTTCATCGATAAATACGATCCTGAATACGTTCTTATTCTTTCTGGTGACCACGTTTATAAAATGGATTATTCAAAAATGCTTCATTTCCACAAGAGTAAAGGTGCTGACATCACAATTGCAGCAATCAATGTATCATTAAAAGAAGCAAGCCGTTTTGGAATTATAAACACTAATCCAGATTACTCAATTGTTGAATTTGAAGAAAAACCAGCTAAGCCAAAGAGTACTCTTGCTTCTATGGGAATTTATATATTCACATATAGCAAATTAAAAGAATACTTAGAAAAAGAAAACAATCATACAGAAAGAAAAGAACACGACTTTGGAAAACACGTTCTTCCTACAATGTTATCAGAAGGTTGCCGCATGTTTGCATATCCTTTCGAAGGATATTGGAAAGATGTTGGAACAGTTGAAAGTTTATGGCAATCTAACATGGACTTATTAGATGACGACAAATTAGGATTATTAAGTCCTGAGTCTGCTTGGAAAATATATACTGAAGATTCTTTCTCTGCTCCTCAATATATTTCAGAAAACGCAAAAATTAACAACTGTTTAATAAATCAAGGTTGTTACATTGAAGGAGAAGTTAAACATTCTGTAATATTCAAAGATGTAAAAATTGGTAAGGGAGCTAAAGTTATAGACTCTGTTATCCTTCCTGGCTGTACAATCAAAGATGGCGCAGTAATAAAAAAATGTATAGTTAATAACAATATAACTATAGAGAGCAACGAAAAAATAAATACTGAAGAAAAAGAAATTCTTTTAGTTCACAAGGAGGAAATCTAATATGGATAAGATACTAGGTATAGTTAATCTTCATACAGAATCAAACTTTGGAAATTTAACACAAAGAAAAAACATTGAAACAACATCTTTCTTAGGAAGATATTATTTTATAGATTTTGTTTTATCTAGATTTACAAACTGCAACATAAACAACATTGAAATATTAGTAAAAAACAAACCAACATCTTTATTCAAACACTTAAGTTTAGGTGCTAAAGAATGGTCAGTTAACACACAAATTGGTGGTATAAATTTAATGTACAACGAGTTAGAAAGCAAGAAGAACTATCTAAACACGGATTTCAATACACTTCTAACTAACAAAAAATTCTTATACCACTACAATCAAGCTTTTGTTGTTGTGGCACCTTGTGACATCATCTCTGACATTGATTATCAAAAAATGATGGAAGCTCACATTCTAAGTGGTAAAGTTATGACTGTTGCGTACAAGAACTGCGCTGATGAGTTAGATAAATTTACTGGCGTAGACAAAATGAATTTTGATGAAACAGGAACTAAATTCAAATATTTCAAAAAAGATGACGCTAATCCTAACGTTTACATGGAAACATTTATCATCCACAGAACTAAACTTATTGAAATCTTAGAAAACTTCGATCCAGATGATGAAATTCCTACACTAAAAGAAGTTATAAGTTACTTAGCAAGATTAGAAGACATCAACGTTTATGAACACAAAGGATTTATGAGATACTTCAGAACAATGGAAAATTATATTGAGTATAGTTTAGAAATGTTAAATGAAGAAAAATATAAAACTTTATTTGATCAAAACAATCCTATTTATACAAGAGAGTACAACACAACTCCTACAATATATGGTAAAAAAGCCGATGTAACCCGTTGTTACATAACAAACGGTTGTAACATAAATGGTACAGTTTCAAACTCAATATTAGGAAGAAACGTTATCGTAGAAGAGGGTGCGGTAATCAATAACTCAATCATATTCTCTTATGCTCACATAAAAGCAGGCAGTGTTATTGAAGATGCAATTATAGAAAACGGAAGTATTGTAAAAGAGAAAACAAAAATAAAAGGCAACATAAAAAAACCCGCATATATTCAATCTTAATAAATACAATATATGAAATTAAAAGAAGCACTAACTTACGTTGCTACAATTTCAACTAACCTTTTATTCGCTTTCTTATTTACTTTATTATTCTTTAAAGGAGACAATACAAACTTTATATTTTGTGCTTGTGGAACAATATTAGTTTCATTAATCGCGGTAGCTATAATAGCAAAAAAATTTAATTACAAACTAGATATATTTGCATACAATATAACAGATGTAAAATACTTAATTATAAACAGTATTTTTATTGGAAACTTATTCTCAATTCCAATTTCAATGTTTGTATCACTAGCATTATAAAAAAAAGAAGAGATAATAGACTTAAAACTATTTCTCTTCTTTTTTATTTCTTCTTTTGAATATACTTGTAAGCGTTAATTGCCGCTATTGCACCATCACTACCTGCGGTAACTATTTGCTTTAATTGAGTAGTAGTACAATCACCTACTGCATAAATACCCTCTATTTTTGTTTGTTTAAATTCATCTACAATAACATATCCTTTTTCATTAGTTATCTTTAATTTATCAACAAACTTTGTATCCGGAGAATCTCCTAAAAGAGGAAAAACAATTTCTGTATTAATATTTCTTTCTTCACCATTAACTTCTATAACCAAGTTTTCAACAGTATCTTTTCCATTAACTTTTTTTACAATTGCATTATGAATAATTTCTACTTTATCATTTGACTCAATATCATTTATCAAAGATTGCTTTGCTTCAAAGTGATCTTTTTCATTTATCAAATATATCTTACTTGCAAAATCTGTTAAGTATAAAGTTTCTTCTAATGCATGATTACCATTACCGATAACTACCATTGTTTTGTTCTTATATAAAGAAGCATCACAAACTGCACAATAAGAAATACCATTACCATAATATTTTTCTTCACCAATAAAGCCACTTTTTTTCTCACTAGTTCCTATAGCAATTATAACTGCATAACATCTATATTTTTTATCTTTTAAAACAACCTCTTTATAATCATTATAATCAACTACATCCAAAACATTCCCTTGCTCATAAACCCCACCATAAGAAAACGAATGTTTAAACATTTGCAACGATAAATCTACTCCACTTATTTTTTCTGTTCCAATCCAATTCTCTACAGTTGTTGCTTTAACAACTTTACCACCCGGACAATTTCTTTCAATAACTAAAGTTTTAAGTTTAGAACGAGTTGCATAAAGACATGCATTCATTCCACCAGGGCCACTACCTATAATTATCAAATCATAATCAACTTGCACTTTGTTCATTTGCAACTTCCTCTTTTGTTTCCACTTTAACTTTTGGAGCTTCATATAATTTTTTTCTATTAATTTCTAAATAGACTATAACACCTATTCCCGCTACTATAAATAGCGCAGACATAAGAACAGATTGTGATAAATTACCGAATATTCTCATAATGTATGTTTCTTCTCTTAAAGGCTCCATAATAATTCTTACTAACCCGTAATAAATTAAATACATAGCACCCAATTCTCCATCAACCTTCTTAGTAAATAATTTTCTAACAACAATACTAATTATAATAAATCCAAGTAAAGTCAATAAACCTTCATATAAGAATAGAGGAGTAGCAACATACCCAGTTCTACAATAAATCCTTCCTCCATTCATATTATCCAAAATAAAATCAGGAATCCAAGAAACTGAAGCACGTTCGATACATTCACCATACACTTCTTGATTAAAGAAATTACCCCATCTTCCAATAGATTGAGCTATCAAAATATTAGGAACAATAAAGTCTACTAATCTTCTAAACTTTCCACTAAGCCCTTTAAACTTAAGAACCAAGTAACCAGCCAATATACCTCCAAGAACACCACCTTGAATAGCAAGTCCCCCTTCCCATACTTTAAGCATGGAAATTGGATCTGCTAAATAATAATCTAGTTCACTAACAATGTACCAAATTCTCGCACCTATTAAACCACAAGGAAACGCTATTAAAAATAAAGTTTCCATCAAATCAGGATGTTCCTTTGATAGTTCATCTTTAGAATAAAAATATTTACTTATTAAATATGCGACTATCGCACCAGTCAATACAATAACTGAATACCATGTTATGTTTGTACCAAACACATATGGGCTGTATGCTAAAAAATCCATTAAAATTCCTCCTTCACTTCAAGTTTAACTTATTTCTTTTCATTTTCAAATAATTTTGCTAAATAAGCACCGGTATAACTTTTCTTACATTTACTTACTTCTTGAGGAGTTCCCTCACATAAAATTCTTCCACCATTATCTCCACCATCAGGTCCTAAATCAATTATATGGTCTGCTAATTTTATTACATGTAAGTTGTGCTCAATAATAACCACACTATCTCCATTATCAACAATTCTATTGATAACCTTCATTAATTTTTTAACATCATGAATATGTAAACCAGTCGTAGGTTCATCTAAAACATATAACGTTCTTCCTGTACTTTTTCTTTGAAGTTCATTAGCTAGTTTAACTCTTTGAGCTTCTCCTCCAGATAAAGTTAAGGCACTTTGTCCTACTTTTACATATCCTAATCCTACATCAATTAAAGTTTGGAATTTTCTTTTAATCGAAGGAATGTTTTCAAAGAACTTGCACGCATCCTCAATTGTCATTTCTAATATATCATGAATATTTTTGTCTTTATAAGTAACTTGTAAAGTATCCTCTCTATATCTTGTTCCATGACACTCTTCGCATGTTACATAAACATCTGGCAAGAAATGCATAGGAACGCGAATAACTCCATCACCTTGGCAACGTTCGCATCTTCCGCCTTTCACATTAAATGAGAATCTTCCTTTTTGATAACCTCTTGCTCTTGCTTCTGCGGTAGAGGCGAATAAGTCTCTAATATCGTCAAATACTCCTACATATGTCGCAGGGTTACTTCTTGGGGTTCTCCCAATTGGCTCTTGAGAAACATTAATTACTTTATCAATATGTTCTAGGCCCAATATCTCTTTACACTTTCCTGCTTTTAATCTAGCATTCTTATTAAGATTCTTATAAACAGTATTGTAAAGCGTATCGTTTATTAAACTTGATTTTCCCGAACCGCTTACTCCCGTTACTACAACTAATTTTCCTAAAGGTATCTTAACATCAATATTCTTTAAGTTATTGCACTCAGCACCTTTAATAAATAATTCTTTGCCATTCCCTTCACGAATTTTTGATGGCATATTAATTTTTTCTTTTCCACTTAAATACTTGCCTGTCAAAGACTTTTCATTTTTCATGATTTCACTAGGAGTCCCCGCAGCAACAATTTCTCCTCCATGAACACCAGCACCAGGTCCAACATCAATAATATAATCAGACTCTAGCATTGTATCCTCATCATGCTCTACAACAATTAAAGAGTTACCTAAGTCTCTCATCTTTTTAAGAGTAGCAATAAGTTTATCATTATCTTTTTGATGCAAACCAATTGATGGTTCATCAAGAACATATAAAACACCAGTAAGTCTTGAACCAATTTGTGTAGCCAATCTAATTCTTTGAAGTTCTCCACCTGACAAAGTTGAAGCCATTCTATTTAATGATAAATAATCTAATCCTACATCAACTAAAAAAGTTAATCTACTAGTTATTTCTTTAATTAATAAATTCGATATTTCTTTTTCATTTTCTGACATATCTAACTCATTAAAATAATTTAATATTTTCTTAACGGATAATTTAGTTAATTCTTGAATATTATATTTACCAACTTTAACACACAAAGCTAATTCATTTAATCTATCTCCATGACATTTAGGGCACTCAACTTCTCCCATATAATATCCATAAAAATCTCTCATCATTTGAGAACTGGTTTCGTTATAAAGACGCTCTATTTTTTTCTTAACTCCCTCGATTCCTACACGATTCATTTTATTTCCGCTTCTAGTAGTAATCGTGTACTCAATTGGAACTTTAGAGCCATTTAAAATAATATCCATTTCTTCGTCACTAAATTCACCTAATGGCTTATTTCTATCGATATTATATATCTCACATAATTTAGCAAACTCTTGCCACTCTATGTTTTCGCTATCAATTATATTTTTATAATAATTAATTCCACCCTCATTAATAGATAAACTATAATCTTTTATTAATCTATCAACATCAACCTCTAACTTTATTCCTAATCCATGGCATTCATCACAAGCCCCCAAAGGAGAATTAAAAGAGAATAATCTTGGCTCTAGTTTTGGCAAAGAAAATCCACATTTAGGACATGAATAATGTTCAGAAAACAACTCTTCTTTATTATCATAAGAAACTACAACAAGTCCATTTCCCCAATGAGCAGCAGTAGACAAAGAATCATATAATCTATCTCTAGAATCATCTTTTTTAATCAAACGATCTACAACTATATCTATGTCATGTTTTTTATTTTTATCTAGTTCACCAACTTCCTCAATTAGTAAACTTTCACCATCAACTCTTACCCTAGCAAATCCTTCTTTTAATAAGTTTTCCAATAAGTCCTTATGTGTTCCTTTTTGCTGTTTTACAACTGGTGCCATAATAATTAATTTTGTACTATTTTCTAATAACATTACTCTATCTACCATTTGAGTAATAGTTTGAGACTTTATTTCCACATCATGAACTGGGCAATAAGGATGTCCAACTCTAGCGTACAACAATCTTAAATAATCATAAATTTCTGTTACCGTACCTACTGTTGAACGAGGGTTATTAGATGTCGATTTTTGATCTATAGAAATTGATGGAGACAAACCTTCAATAGAGTCAACATCAGGTTTCTTAACCCCTCCCAAAAATTGTCTAGCATACGCACTTAAAGACTCAACATATCGTCTTTGACCTTCTGCATATATCGTATCAAAAGCAAGCGTTGATTTACCACTTCCACTTACTCCTGTAACTACAACTAGTTTTTCTCTTGGGATCTCAACATCTATATTCTTTAAATTATTCTCTCTTGCTCCAGTTATAATTATTTTATCTTGACCCATAATTAACACTCTTCCTTTTCTTTAAAATATCCATAAGTGAACTTTCTAGAATCTAATTCAATTTCTTTCCCCATATAAGAATCTAAAATATCTGTGCACTCTTGAATATCCTCATTTGTAAATTCTATTCTTACGCAATTAACACCATTTTCTTTCATTTCTTCAATATATTCGAATAACATTAACGCTCTAGGATTTAGTAATCTTAAATTACAGAAATAGTCTCTAACAAGAGGAATTTTATAGCCTTTTCTATCCTCTAAAAAATATTTGTTCTTTAAACATTCTCCACACTCTTTACTATTGTTTCCTAAGCACTTACTTATCAAACAATATTTAGTGATCATCAAATCTGTTTTTGAATAAACAACAACTTCAACATTTGGCTTTTCGTTAAAATATTTCTCATAATTTTTTATAAGAGAAAACACTCTAGTCTTACTAAGTTCTATAGATAAAGTAACGCGTTTAAAGCCTAACTTATATAACGTGTATAAAGCAAAAATATTTGTACAGTTCAAATAATAATTTGCAATCATATTTTTGTTTTCATCAACATCATGAATCTCATTAATTAATACATTTTCATTTTCTACATTTATTCTATTTTCACTAATTCTTGGGTATGAATATATAGTCTCTTTTTTCTTGTAATAAATATGATTGTTATCAACATAATTAAGCGCTATATCATATTGCTCATCATCACTAACTTTAACATTCAAATTAAAATCTTCTGCATTTAATTTAGGACTTGTTAAATTCAATTTTTGTTTACCTTTTCTAATATTAGCAACACTTCTTTTTTCATTTAATTTTTCAACCAAATTTCTTCTCAATTCATTAATAATAGACACTGGAATAAGAACCATGTCATCAGAATCAATTTCCACTTCATTTAGCACATAGTTTGTTTCATTTAATTTAGATAATTGTTGTTCAATCTTCTCTTTGCTAGTAGGGCTATTATTCGCCTTAACTATCACATAATCAGACTCCACTTCTACCTTATTACCTAAGTTATCTTTAAAACGTATTTTTAGTTTTGAATCTATATGAGCATCTACAAATGCTTTAACAGGAAATTTCTTCTTACCAATCTTTTCTATTTCTTCATTTAACTTAATATCATTAGTTTTATAAACAAAACTATTAACTTCTACTCTTTCTCTAACGTTGAGAGTTATTATTTGCCCTTTTTGAGCACCATTAACAAGAAGTCTATTAACCTCCATTTTGTTAACAGTAAAGCCTACATCTTCACTACCAACAATTCTAATTCCATCTCCTTGTGATAGTTCATCATCTAGTTTAATATAAACCCTACCATTTCTAGCATCTATAACTTTTCCAATTCGAACTCCCATATTGTTAGGCCTATGAGTATTAGTCAGTTCATAATTGCTCTCATCAAAAAGATATCCTTTTGTAAATTCTCTATTAAATACTTGTTTTAATTTTTTATAATCACTAGCGTCTACAAAAGTGTTTTTTTCTCTAATATATTTATCTAAATAGTTTCTGTATGCCTTTGTAACCATTCCTACATAACTACCACTTTTTAATCTACCTTCAATTTTCAACGAAGTAATCCTTGCATCAACTAGGTCTTTAATATGATGAATTGTATTTAAATCTTTCATACTTAATAAATATTCATTATCAACTATTTTCTCATCTTCCTTATACAAAGAATAAGGTAGTCTACATAATTGCAAGCACTCTCCTCTATTTCCACTCTTCTTTAATAAGCACGATGAAAACAAACATTGTCCAGAATAAGAAACACACATTGCTCCATGAATAAAGACCTCTACTTCTATTCCCACTTTTTCAATAATTTCTTTAATTAATTTAATATTAGTTTCTCTTGCAACAACAATTCTAGAAACGCCCATATCTTTTAACATACTTGCTTGTTTTAATGTCATTGTATTCATTTGTGTGGAAGCATGAATAACAAAATCAGGATACATATTATGAATTAACGTAATCAACCCAATATCTTGAACGATAATAGCGTCACAATCATTGTTATACAAAAAATCAACGAACTCAAAAACATCTTCAAGTTCATCATCGTATATTAAAGTATTAACAGTAACATAAACCTTAACCTCATTTATATGAGCTTCTTTTATAATCTCTATTAATTCTTCATTACTAAAGGTTGCTTTTTCTCTAGCACCAAATCTTCTTCCTGCTAAATATATAGCATTCGCACCATTATTAAGTGCACTTTTAAACGCCTCAAAACTCCCTACTGGAGCAAGCAATTCAATCTCCATAAAATCACCATTTCTATCATATCATATTTTTGGTAATACAATAAAATTTATTTAACTTTTTGAAGTTTTAATTATAATTAAAAATTTTAATAATTGTTAAAATTTACTTAATTAAATAACATCAAGTCAACTAATGATTATTGCGCTATTTAATTGATTACAATTTCATTCGTTAATTATAGGAGATGTTTTTATAACAATGAAGAACTTTTTTATTCTCAACATTATATTTGTCATTTGTATAGCCTGTTGTTTTGGTTGCTCTAAAAAAGAAGACTCACTAATAACTTATAAAAACTTTTATGAATCAGATATCACAACATTCAACTATATTGTCACAAATGAACATAGCGATTATACACATATCGCCAACTTTGTTGATGGTCTAGTAGAAAATGATAAATATGGGAATATTGTTCCTTCAATTGCTAAATCATGGAAAAGCGAAATAATCAACAACAAACAAGTATGGACTTTCTATTTAAAAGAAAATATTTATTGGAGTGATTATAAAGGTGATGTATATTCCACTGTTACTGCTCATGATTTTGTAACAACAATTAAATATATTTTAAATTTTAAAACAAATAGCAATAATTATAGTTTACCAACAATGTTAATAGATAACGCTCTAAGTTATTATAATTACACAATTACAAAAGATTTTAATTACAACGATATAGAAAGTAAGATAAATAAATTATTAATAAATGATCCTAATAATGAATTAGACTATTATCAAACCATAAAAAATGCTTTCGACTATTGCAATAATAATGCATGTACCTCAGACTTTTCTAATGTTGGAATTAAAGCAATAAACGATTACGAACTTCAATTTACTTTAACTAAACCCTGCTCTTATTTTCTAAGTGCTTTAACTTTTTGTCCATTTCTTCCAACATCTGAATCTTTCATAAAAGAGATTGGATTCAACAACTTTGGAATAAACAAGAAGACTCTATTATACAATGGTGCATACATATTAAACGATTACTTTCATTCAAGTAAGATTGAATATATAAAAAATCAAAATTATTGGGACAAAGATAAAGTTTATATTGATAAAATTGTATTTAATAGAATGATTAACTATCCATCAAGCGGATATTCTAGGTTATCTTACGAATTAGGAAATATCGATGAATTTTATGTTAGTTCTTATGACAGTGAAGGTTGGAATAAATATGTTGTTGGACCAAATGGGACTGGCAATATTTCATCTCCTTATGCGAATAATACATACGCTATATCTCAAACAAATGATTTCACAACTTACTATATTGTGTTTAATCAAAATAGAACTAATGATAAGTTAACTTCTCTTAGTAAGGAAGAAATACAAATTGCCAATAATGCATTACAAAACACAAATTTTAGATTATCGTTAATTCACGGTTTATCTAGAAGCAGTTATAATCTTTCTTATTTAAATGATTTATCCTCTTCTATTGTCCCTCGAAATTTTGTCGATTTAGATTCTATAGATTATAACGATTATTATTTAGACGAATTTGCATCAAAAAATAATTTATCTCTAGATACAGTTAAGAATGAAATAAATAGCGATGACTTAATTTTAAATCAAACTAAAAGTTTACACTATTTATCACTAGCACTTAATGAACTAAATATACCTGAAGAAAATTTACCAATAAAACTCGAATTTTCATATTACTTTTCTCAAGATTACGCAAAATACGATACATTAAGAATACAAAACTGGAACAATATTTTAAACGGATGTGACATGAACGAAACAAATTGTGAATACAAAAATATATTGTTAACTCTAAACTCATCTCTACAAACACACGACGACTTTATTTATGCTGCTAAAAACAAAGAATACAGTTTATCCATACTTGGACTATATCCTAATTATATTGACCCAACAACTTACCTAGAAGCCTTCTCTTCACTAGGAGAATTATACCCATATTTAAATCATACAAGCAGTTCTTTTATCGTTCAAAAATTAGAAGAAATAAACAAATATTATAAAGAAGAAGATTTAGATACACGTTTCAAATTGTGTGCTGAATTAGAATACTCATTAATTTTTGAATTAGGTTTAGTTTTACCGCTTTGCTTAAAAGATTCTACAAACAAAGTTATTGTATCTAATTTGGCTCCTTATCAAAGTATGAAAGCATCTTATGGTTTAAGTCCATTTAAATTCAAACTTAAAAAGAAAAGGACTCAAGAATACACTCAAAATGACATCGATAAACTAAAAGAAGAATATGAAAAAGGAAGAAGCCAAAAATGATACTATACTTTATGTTCATAACTATTTTATTAACAATACTTATAATGGGTTTAATTTTCAAAAACTCTAAAATTCACAAAATACTAATCTCTAAGCAATTTATAAAAATAATCAAGAAAATTTTAGTAGCCATATTTTTGTTCTTTATTATTGTTACTGCAATCTTCTTAATAACAGAATTAGTTCCTAAAAAATATTTTATTGAACAAAGTAGTAACATAGATAACAGAAATTTATTTACTAAATTATTAGACTTCTATTACTCTTTGTTACCAATCCCTAAAAAAGTTTGCTCCGCTACCTATCTTGATAACAATGAATTTAAATGTTCTTCATACAAATACTTAATAATTGATTTAAATAATTCACTATTGTATATGAAAAATATCCCTGTAATCGACATAATAAAAGAGAAAAGTAGCGTGTCTTTTATAATAGGAATAATCGCTTATGTTTTACAGTGCCTTATAGGTTTTCAACTAGGAATTTTCTTAGCAAAGAATGAAAATAATACCTCAAACAAAATATTTAACATCATCTATTCTTTTATAAGTATAATCCCATCAATTATTTATTTTTACTTATTTATTCTCCTATTCATGATTGTTTTTAATTTTCCTGTTTTATTTGAAATAAACAATCCATTAACCTATATCCCACCACTAACAGCAGTTACAATAAGTAGTTCCATTACTATAGCTTATTTTGTTAGAAAATATATTTCAATTGAACTTAATAAAGACTATGTTAAATTTGCAAGAAGCAAAGGATTTTCTGAAAATTATATCTTATATAAACATGTATTAAGAAATGCATTTATCCCTTTTATCCGCACTATTCCTTATTCACTAATGATGTGCTTTTGTGGATATTATTTACTAGAAATATCTTTCAATGTTCCTGGAATTGGGCAAACACTAATACAAGCAATAAAGTTACAAGACATCCACTTAATAAGAGGTCTTTTATTATTCTTCAGTTTCTTATCCATCTGTGCATATTTGATTGGTGATATCTTAACTATACTTTATGTAAAGAAAAACGATTATGCAATGGAGGTGAATTCTAATGAAAGACAATAAACTAATAACAAAAAATTATTATAAAAATTTCTTTAAAACTGTTTTCACAACACCGTCATTTATAATTTCATTTTCCATCTTATTTATTATCTTCCTAACAGGATTTATATTTAATAATTTTATTAACCTTGACGCCTATTTAAGTGTAAATTTAGATGCTTCATTTCTATCACCCTCACTACAATATCCTTTTGGCACAAATGAATTTGGTCAAAATCAATTTCATATGATTTTCATCGGAGCGTATAAAACTTTACTACTAGCAATAGTAACTGCATTTATAAATATAATTATTGGGACAATACTCGGTGTATTATGGGGACTTTGTGACAAATTCAATCATATTATGTTTGTAATAAAAAACTTAACAGAAAACATACCACTAATATTCTTATATATCATCATTATATCCTTACTTGGCAATGGTTTCATTCCTCTACTTATTGTCGTAGTATTATTTGGTTGGATAGACACTGCGACAATAATAAGAAATAATATATTAGTTCTTAAATCTAAAGACTATAACAAAGTAAGTAAACTTTATAAAACCTCTCTTTTTAAAGCAGCCAAAAATAATTATCTTCCTTCAATTTTACCAATTCTAGCAAATAGGATTGCTCTTTGCATTCCGCAAATAATTGCTATTGAAATCACCATATCTTACTTTGGGTTTTCTCTAGGAAACAATAACGTTAGTTTAGGATTACTTTTATACAATTCAGTTTCATACAACCTTTATTTTTCTTATCCATATTTATTCTTATTTCCATTTCTAATTCTTTTCATTATAAATCTATGTCTTGTATTTATAGGGAAAGTAATCTCAAAAAGTTTTAAAAAGGAGGAATTTTAAAATGCTTACTGTTAACAATTTATCATCCTATTATACACATAATAAGACAAAGCATTACATTTTAAAAGATATCACTTTTCACTTAAATGAAGGAGATTGCCTTGGAATAATAGGAAAGTCTGGAGATGGCAAATCTACTTTAGCCAAAAGTTTAATACAAATCACCGACTCAAACACCAAAATAGAATTTAAAGATCTTTTAATCAATAACAAAGAACTCAATCAAAAATATAGAGGCAAGAAAATATCTTTATTATTTCAAAACCCTAATAGTTACTTAAATCCATTAATGAAAATAGGCGAACAAATCTCTGAAATGTTGATTTATCATTTCAAAACAAAAAAGGTTATAGCCAAAAACAAAAGTTTGGAATTTATGAAAGAAGTTGGAATTGATGATGTTGAAAAAGTATATAATTTATACCCTCACCAACTAAGTGGAGGCATGCAACAAAGAATTTGTTTATGTATATCTTTAATATGCAACCCTCAAATTTTGATTTTAGATGAATGCACTTCCTTTTTAGATAAAGAAACGAAAATAAACATCTTAAATCTTTTAAAGCATTTGCAATCTAAATATCACTTTACTCTTATTTTAATAAGTCACGACTTTAATGAAATCAAATTCTTATGCAATAAAGTAGCTGTTATGAGAAAAGGTGAAATAGTTGAATTTGGAATGATAGACGAAGTTATAAATTCACCACGACATCCCTGCACCATGGAAATACTGTATGACTATTTAAGATATTATCAAAACGTTGAAAAAATATCCTTTGAATATATCTCTTCACAAAACATCACAGAAAACATAACAAGCACACATTTTGTTAAACGGGTAGAATTAATTGATAAAAATTGTATAAAACAATTTCAACTAAACGAGGTGAAATTACATGAAACTCTTAGAAATAAAGAACTTGAATATTTATTATAAAAACAAAAATCATAAAAACACAATTATCGACAGTTTTTCATTATCAATTTATGATAATGAAATTATTGCATTAATAGGAAAATCTGGTGTTGGAAAAACGTCTATCGCAAAAACAATTATAGGACTAAACAAATACTATAATGGTGAAATAAACTACAATATTCCTCTTTGTGATATTCAATACATATTTCAAGATCCCTACTCAAGTTTAAATCCTTTCATGAATATAAGTTATATAATAACCGAAGGATTATCCTTTAAAAACAAGGAAGAAAGAGATAAAGAAGTTGTTCGTGTCTTAGAACAAGTTGGCTTAGATATAAATAAAAGATTTTGCTATCCTAATGAATTTAGTGGTGGTGAAAGGCAAAAAATCGCAATTGCTAGAGCAATCATCAGAAAGCCAAAATTAATAATCGCAGATGAAATAACTTCTTCAATTGACTACTTTTCAAAAATAGCAATTATTGACTTATTAAGAGATTTACAAAAATCACAGAATTTTTCATGTTTGCTTATAAGTCATGATTTAGAATTTATAAACAAATTAACTGATAAAATAGTTGTTTTAGATTAGTATTTTCTAATTAAAAAGTTGTATAATGTAAAAGTGTATAAGGAGAAGATATTATGAATGAAGATTTAGTTAAATTAGTAGAAGAAAAAACACATTTAAGATCAAAACAAATCGAAGCGGTTTTAGCTTTATTAGAAGAAGGCGCAACAATTCCTTTCATTGCCAGATATCGTAAAGAAGTAACAGGTAATTTAGATGAAGAACAAATTAGAAATATCGTTGTTATTTATGAATACGAAGAAAAATTAGCAAAAAGAAAAGAAGAAGTTTTATCTGCTATCGAGAAAAAAGATAAATTAACAGATGAAATAGTAGAAAAAGTAAACGCTTGTAAAACATTAAGCGAAGTAGAAGACATCTACTTACCTTACAAGGAAAAGAAAAAAACAAGAGCCACAACTGCTATTGCTAATGGATTAGAGCCTTTCGCTGACACATTAATGCTGTGCAATAACATTGATGTTGAAGAAGAAGCCAAAAAATATATTACTGACAAAGTAAAAACTACTGAAGATGCAATAAATGGAGCAAAGGACATTATCGCTGAAAGATTTAGTGAAAACGCTATGTTTAGACAAGG
>JBGVRX010000016.1:0-3986 GCA_045128835.1 Bacilli bacterium
GATACTATGCTAAACTATCTAGAAGGCTCTCACAACGATTTAATACAAGTAGTGAAGAAATACTCCAAGAATGATGTAAAAAAGCTTATAAAGGCAGATAACGGTATTATAATTGATTCTGAAACAGGTGAGATCCTTCCATTTGTAACTGAAGAAGAAAAAACAACATACTCAGTTAAAACTAATTAAAGTGTAAAGGAGATTGAGATTTATGATAATATTAATTTCAATGAACAATGGAGATAATTTTAAATTTGAAATAACAGAAGAAAATTTTAAATCATTTAAAACAGATACAATTGATTATACTTGGTTAAAATTAAATGATTATGGTTATAAAGCAAATACAGAACTTTATATTAAAGAAGAAAATATTTCATATTATGGTATATTATAAAAGGAGATTGAGAATATGTGTAAATTTCAAGCAGTTAAAATAGCATCAGAAAAATTAAGAGAATTAGGTTACAGATACATCAATCATAGTTTAAAAGATGGAGAATTAACTTTATTCTATGAAAATATGATGTATGGAACAACAGATAAGATGATTATTAATTATCGTTATTTTACCAGCGAACGCCTTAGATCAAAAGTCATCAAGGAGGTAATGAAATAATGGAAAACATTTGTAAAGCTTTTGTCAAATTTCAATCAGAATTCAAAGGTATGAAGCCAGATAGTTCTAATCCATTTTTTAAATCAACTTACATCAGCTTAGATGGGATATTGGAAACAGCAAGACCAATATTAGCTAAGAATGGATTAGCTGTTATACAGGAAGCTACAGGGGATGGAGAATATATATTTGTTAAGACTAAACTGATCCATGAAAGTGGAGAGATGATAGAAACCGAAGTATTAAAAATGAAACCACAAAAAAATGATCCACAATCTATGGGGAGTTGCATAACTTATAGTAAAAGATACCAATTAGCTGCATTGCTAGGAATATGTGAGTGCATTGATGACGATGCTAATATAGCCACATACGGTAATAACACTCCTGGTAAACTATCAGCTAAACAAGTAGGTAGATTACTTGCAATAGGATTAAAAGCAGGAATAAAAGAACCAGAGATAAAGAAAGTAATTAAAGCAGAATTTGGGAAAGATAAAATTGAAGATTTATCAATAGAAGATTATAATAGCGTTTGCAGCCGTTTAGGGGCTAAGGTTAAATAGGAGGGATTATATGTTTATCAAATTAATAAATAAGGTTACAGAGCCAATTAGCGTGGTTTCAGAGGGTGTTAGAGAAGGATTTGCTAGATGTAATTCAGAAGAAGAAGTTATACTTTTAAAGAAAGTATTGCAAGATATAATAAACGATGAATCAGAATTAAGAAAAGATCAACTATAAATTATAGGGAGGTTTTTACCTCCTTTTTATGTTATCTTTGTTATGTTTTCAGAAAAATTTATGTTGTTTTTCTATTGACTCTAGTCCGACATAATGTTATAATATAATTGTTAGGAGGGATAGTATGAATAATTTATTTGAAGTTAAAAATCAAAAAGAAAAAAGAGTAACTTTTAGAGTTACATCTGATGAATTTAAAGTTTTAAAAGAAAAAGCTGAAGATAAAAAATTAACGGTATCAGACTTAATAAGAACTATATTAGCTGATAACCTAAAATAGAGAATAAAATAACATGGTATAAAAGCAATTTATTGAGGAGGAAAAGAAATGGAAGAAAGCAAAATGAAATTCAGGAAAAAAATAAGATTTACACAAGTGTCTAATAATTTAATAGATGATCCTAATTTAAGTTATAAAGCTAAAGGAATATATATGACTATACTAAGATATATAACATTAGAAAATTGGGAATTATCTAAAACACATTTAATAAAACATAGTAAAGATGGTGAAAAGGCTTTTGATAGCGGCTGGAAAGAATTAAAAAATGCTGGGTATTTAAAGCAATACAGAATACCTGATAAGACCAAAAGAGGGAAGTTTACTTATGAGTATGATTTATTGGATGAAGCTGATACATCAACTCCAAGTTTAATAAATTGTACTTCCGACGGAGAAGAAATGACTGTTGACCATACCCCCCAAAAAGGATGCTATGCTAAAAGGATGGTATGCAAAAAGGATGGTATGCTAAAAGGATGTGATGCTAAAAGGGGTGTATATAATAATACTAATATAACTAATACTGATATAAATAATACTGATATAAATAATACTAACATAATAGAGTATTTCTGGAGGAATAGAATTAATTTAGATGCTGATTCAATTGATTTGCTTTCAGATCAAGTAAAAATACATGGTGAAGATACAGTAAAAAAAGCAGTAGATGCAGGAACTAAAAACGGAACTAAAGTTGTAAGTTATAAATACATTGAAGGAATATTAAAAAACTGGAGTGTAAATGGAGCTCCAGAAGATGAAAAAGAAATAAGGGAAACAGTACTTGATTTTTAGGAGGGATATATATGTTAAATAAACAATTATTCAAAGACGAAATGGTTAAATTACTTTCAATTCATGGAATAAAAATTGATAAAATACCAGTAGATATGTTGAAATTATGGTATGAAGAACTTAAAGAATTAAGAGATGAGGACTTTATAGCATCAGTAAAAAAAGTTAAATTTAGTCCTAAATTATCACTATATTATATATTAATTAATTTACCAGACTTTGATAAAGAAAAACACAAAGATGTGCATGATTACTGCAATAGAAAATACAATAAGCCAAGCATAAGTTTTGGACTAAATAATAGTGAATTTGATGGGAGATGATTAAATGAATGAAAAAGAATTTGCTGATGCTTTTTGTGGCAGATACAAAATAAAAGGGGATGAAATAACTCCCCAATATTGCCCAGTGTGTGGGGGAGGACATAATAAAGATGAATATACATTTGGATTAAATTTTGAGAAACACGTTTATAAATGCCAAAGAGGATCATGTACAGCAGGACAAGGAACATTTAAGCAACTATGTGATAAATTTGGAGTTGAAGCTGATTATTATACAGAAATGCACGGCAAAAGAATTAAAAAAGAAATATCAGAACCATATAAAAAACCAACTAAACAATTATTAACTCCTACAGAAGAAGTATTAAAATATTTCCTTAAAAGAGGTATAGGACACGAAGTAGTAGAAAAATATGTAAGTGCAGCAACATTTAATAACGGAACTGTAGCAGCATTTAAATTTACTTATCACGGAGAACACGTATTTACTAAATTTAGAAACATATTTTACAAGAAGGGAGATAAACAAGCAAAAGAAGTTCCAGAGAAAGATGGAAAGCCAGTTTTATGGAATATAGATAACATAGATTATTCTAAACCAGTTATTTTAACAGAAGGAATGATAGATGCTTTAAGTGTTATTCAAGCTGGGTTTGATAATGTAGTATCAGTTCCTATGGGATGCAATAACTTTAAATGGATAGATCTATGTTGGGAAGAAATACAAAAGATTAATGAGTGGGTGTTATACATGGATAACGATGAAGCAGGATATAAAATGCAAAAAGAACTTTTAAATAAATTTTCAGAAGATAAATATAAATTTTCAATAGTAGAACATGAGTTAAAAGATGCCAATGAAGAACTAGTTGAATTTGGCCCAGAAATAGTAAAATCATTCATAGATAATGCTAAAAAAGTTCCGCTAGATGGAGTTATTGATATATCAGAAATAGAGGTTACAGATATATCTAAACTTGATAGAGTAGAAACAGGGAATAATGCTATAGATATGGCAATGGGTGGATATTTATTCCCATCATTAAATGTATGGAGTGGTCAAAGAGCAGCCGGAAAATCTACTATGTTATATCAAACATTAATACCAGCACTAGAAAAGGATTATAATGTTTTCATTTACACAGGAGAATTAGATGCCGGAATGTTTAAATTATGGTTTTATAATCAAATAGCAACAGAAAGGCATTTAGAAGCTAAAGTAGATCATATAAGAAGAAAACAAAATTACAGAGTTAATGAT